>JBMTAN010000004.1:0-107219 GCA_049428765.1 Roseiflexaceae bacterium | reverse complement strand
GGGCTCGTTCCATCTCACGCCGGGACAGTGCTACAAAGAGGCCTCAAACGGCAACAACAGCCAAATCCACTGGGACTTGGTGTCGCGTCAAGACCCTGCGGTCGGTGGTGGTGAGATTTGGTTTGACGACGTGCTTGTCCGCAAAGATGGCCGCTTTGTCATCCCTGAGTTACAGGGACTCAACCCCGAGGCACTCAAGCGCTAAACTCCGTACGAAGTCAAAAAAAGGCAGTCGGTGGAGTGTATTCCACCGACTGCCTTTTAGATTAAACGACTGCTTATTCCTCGGTCGTCTCTTCGACGGCTTCGTTCTTGGCAGCTTGTTCAGCCAACATCTTAGCGATCTCTTCGGGATGCTTGAGGCTGAGGCCCATGCGCTGGCGCTGGCGATCAAGGCTGATGATACGAGCCGTAATCATCTGGCCGGGTTGAATCTTGTCACGTGGGATGACGGCGTTTTCGTCGTCAATCTCGCTAGCATGAATCAAGCCCTCGACAGCATCCTCAACCTGGACGAAAGCACCAAACGGCGCAAGGTTGGTGACTGGGCCATTGACCTCTTGACCGATGGTGTAGCGCTGCTCGATGGTATCCCAAGGGTTGGGTTGCAAGCGGCGCAAACTGAGACCGATACGCTCGCGGCTAGCATCGATTTCGATAATCATGACTTGTACTTCTTGGCCAGGTGACAATACCTCACGTGGGTGATTGACACGCTGCCATGAAAGCTCTGAAATATGGGCCAAACCATCAGCACCACCAAGGTCGATGAAGGCACCGAAGTTGGTGAGTTGGTTGACGCGGCCACTGAGAACATCGCCTTGTTGGAGCTCGGAGAGCAAGCGATGCTTCTGGGCTTTGCGCCACTCTTGAGTGGCCAAGCGCTCTGACAAGACCAACCGATTGCGCTCACGGTCGACTTCGATGACCTTAAGCGGAATGGTCTGACCGACCATGCGCTGCAAAGCGTGCTGGCGCTCTTCGGCGGCAGTGCGGCCATGCAACTGAGCGACTTGTGAGGCTGGAACGAATCCGCGAATGCGGTTGAACTGCACCAACAAACCACCTTTGTTACAGCCGATAACAGCTGACTGCACAATGCCACTCTCGGCCTGGAGCTGGAGTGCTTCCTCCCAGTCACGAGCCACTTGCACCATGCCCACCGATAGGATCAACTCACCGTCGCGATTCTCGGGATCCTGCACATACACCTGGAGCGTATCGCCGACTTTAAGCGTCGACATGAAATCATCGCCCATTGAGCGCAAATCACCGAACGGGATGATGCCTTCGCGCTTTGAACCAATCGAAACCAAAATCGTATCTGGCTCGATCTTCATAATGACGCCTTCACGCACCTCACCGCGCTGCGGACGAGCATAGTCATACTCGTTGAGTAGTTGCGTCCAATCGAAATTTGTGTCGTGACCCTGACTCATGCTGGAGATTCTCCTCAGCCCAAAACCACTAGCTGAACTCGCCCGCGGCGCGTAGCTCAGACGCGAATACAAGACACAAAACAAGCGTCCGAATCAATCCGGACGCTGAAGTCCCGCGGATTTTTACCAATTAACATTATACCCGCTTTTTGCGACATATGTCAACCATGATTGGATGGCTTCATATATAATCTTGCAAATCGCAGTATACTGATATATACGACAAAAGAAAGAGTCCGTATGGCGATTATCTTTGTGTTTATTGATGGTATTGGGCTAGATAGTGCACATCCCCACAATCCCTTTGCTCATGTCTCACAGCCATATATCCAACAACTAATCGGCGGCCCGCTGATTCAAGATTCAATAATTTATGCGCCTGAGCAGCGTGTATTACTCAAGCCAATCGATGCAACACTCGGCGTGCCTGGCCTCCCTCAGAGTGGGACTGGTCAAACCGCATTATTTGCTGGAATCAATGCAGCACAACTTGTCCAACGTCACCAAACGCACTTTCCACCGACAGCGTTGCATGACACCATACGACAACACAGTATATTACAGCGTGGTCGCAAGTACGGAACAACTGCCTTTGCAAATGCATTTGATGAGGGCTTTTGGCACGCCATCGAGATGCGCAAGCTACGTAAATCAGCTAGTGTGATTGCTGCTGAGGGTGCCGAGGTCTTGTTCCGCACACAACACGATCTGGCACGTGGTCATGCACTCTCATGGGATATCACTAATCATGTGATGCATCAGCGGCATGCAGACCTAATTCAACCCATCGATGCGTTTACTGCAGGAGTCAATCTAGCCACACTTGCACAACACCATGTACTCACGTTGTACGAGACGTTTTTGACAGATTTGGTAGGGCATGGGCGCACGGATGTAGATGTCACCGAAGTCGTCACACGCATTGATCGCCTCATCGGCGGAATTGTCAGTCAATTACGCACCCACGATTCATTAGTCATTTCCAGCGATCATGGTAATTTTGAGCGTCCCCATGAAAAAAGCCACACTACCAATCCAGTTCCACTATTGGTAGTTGGACCTGCTTGTGATACACTTCACCACATACAAGATATAAGCCAAGTCGCCGACGCCCTTGAAGATGCAATGACGCACGCCTAAAGGATACAACCATGCGTGTGGGAGTCTTTTATAATCCGTTTTCTGATACTAGTGTGCGCTTCTCCGAAGCAGCCGCTGATTGGTTGCGGGCACGAGGGCTCGACGTATGGCGCGGAGCATCACATCTCGGTCGCGAGAACGGCACCATTGATTGTGTTGATCTCGTCGTTGCTGCAGGTGGTGACGGCACGGTTTTGCGCGCTGCGCGGTTAGCGGAGCGCTGTGGCGTGCCGATTTTGCCGGTAGCACTCGGTCGACTCAACTTTATGGCCGAACTCGAGCCCGATACGTTCTATGACGGCGTCGCCACGGTCCTTGATGGTGGCGGCTGGCGCGATGAACGCACCATGATTGAGGGCAAAGTTGAGCATGTTGACGGGAGTCAATCTGTTGAGTTCTTAGCACTCAACGAGATCGTTGTGGCGCGTCGCGACATCAATCGCATCATCAATGTTGATGTACGACTCTACGACTCACACCTTACGACGTACCACGCCGACGGTGTAATTGTATCGACAGCGACTGGATCGACCGCCTATGCGTTATCTGCCGGCGGCCCAATTGTTGATCCACGCTCACGCAATATTATTCTGGTGCCGATTGCAGCCCACATGACTAGCATCAAATCGCTGGTGCTCGATGATGACGCCACCATGCAGTTGACATTGCGTGGGCGCCACAGCGCGGCGGTCTATGCCGACGGCGACGATCATCACCCCATGCAAGAGGGCGATACCGTTACCATCAAGCGCTCAAACCGCACCTGTACGTTTGCACGCGTCTACCCACCAAGCTCATTCTATGCCCACATGACCCAGCGCCTACGCCGCGATTAATTCATTCAGTTGATGCAGTTATAACGCTTGGAACTCTTTGCTTGAGCGCTTGCGCGAATTCAGCGCAGGCGCTTCGTTTTTGATAAGCGACTGTTCGACCATCTCCAAAAAAACACGGCGGTCGCTGGCTTTGACTACTGCTTGTTCATGGGCGCGGGCAAGTGCCACCGGGTAGCCTTGCCCGCGCATCGCTTGATCATAGACAATGGCGTGCACACGATTCACGAGCTCACTATCAGTCGCCACCCATTTGGGAGTTTCGACGCGCGCAATCTCATCAGCCACACGCATATAAAAGAAATGAATCTCGTGCTCGCCGTAGTAGTCACGATTAGCGCGTGCCAGCGAGACATGTAACGGGCCGCGCTGACCATCTTTAAGACGATCGGCATACATATCAGCATCCGCAAAACCATCGGCGACTATACATGAGGGTTGTCGCCCAGCAGCTACATCACTACATTTATCACACACAGCCCCTTTACGTGCCGGTACATCGACATCGGGACAGAGCATTAAGCGAATCATGCCCATCATCTCGGGCGAGCGCGGGCGGCTGATATATGAGGCAATAGGAATACGGCGCGCCTTGAGTTCAGCTAATGCCGCAAGGTAAGGTGTCAGTAACTCCTCACGCACGGCATCTTCACTGTTGGCCAAGTTCCAACGCACCAGTGTGCCATCTTGAAGTGCAATAGCCGGGATTGACTGATCAATGAACTCATCAACCAACCCTACTAACGCGGTACCCTCAGCCACATCGCGCTTGGCGTTGAGGAGTTGCCCCTCAATAGCAACACGGCGCATGCCATCAGTAATATAGAGCTCATGATCACGAAAACCAAGAGTCGGGACTGCACTTAATCGTGCGAGTGGTTGTGCCCCATACCGCAAAAAAACTCGCCCAATATTGATGAGATAACAAATCGCCATGCCGTGGCGCTCGACATCAAGTTGTGAGCCGTCAGCAGCCACCAAAGCATAATCGACAGGCACCGGAGGGAGATCGTGCACGGTATCAAACGTATCGACGATAGTAGATTGGAGCCACACACTCCGCTCACTCAATACCACGGCGTCGTTCCAATGATTCTCGTGGCCAACATGACGATCAAGGAGTTGTTGGATTTTGCGTCGACGCACGAGGCGCTCAGCAGATCCATCAATAGCGAGTTGGGTCATATCGCGCACTTGATTGGCCAAGCTCATGACATCGAGTGGCATACACACCTCCCAGCAGCGGTTGATTCATCACCGTATGTATTATGGTTATTGTACTGTAAAAGGCGAAAGACCCATGGTAAGACTGTCACGTCCCACTATGGGTCTTCGACTATACCGTTTCCGTTAACGCTTCGCCGTCGGTGTGCGAGATACGAGTGCACCTAATGATCCATTACCAAATGCGATAACATTAGCATCACGCATACCAATGACCGAATTCACGTAGCCAGCTGAGATAGCACCTGCTTTACCAATACCCTCTGGGATAGTTGCTTGGCCAAAGTTATTACGTCCCCAACCATAGACCTCACCATTGCGACCTAATGCGAGTGAATAACCGACACCAGCGCTTATTGCAATCACATCTTTCATGCCTCTAGGTAGGTTACACTGCCCCTCGTTATTACGTCCCCAACAGACAACAGAACCGTTACTACGGAGTGCGAGTGAGTGATCGAACCCTCCGGCGACCGCCGTCACATTAGCTAAGTTCCGAGGCACACGCGGTTGGCCCCAGGTGTTGCGCCCCCAAGCGATGACCTTACCACCCTTAACCGCAAGTGAGTGTGAGTGACCCGCAGCAATGGCACTAAGGCGTTTGCGTGCGGCCAGCGGCGCATTTGTTTGCTTAAAGTCGTTACGCCCCCAAATGACCAATTCACCATTGGTCTTGAGAGCCATCACGTGACCAAGACTAGCGGAGATCGTACGGATACCCCTCGTGGCAGCTGCAGGGATGCGCATCTGCCCAAAATCATTGGCCCCCCAACCATAGACACGTCCCTTCGTATCCAAGGCCATGGCATAGTTTGAACCGACCTCGACTTGATTCACCTGTTTGGTTGCCATCCAACGTGGCAAGCTGGCTTGCCCCTCACGATTGAATCCCCACGTCACCAATGTGCCATTTTGGAGCACCGCCAACGTGAAAGAGGCTCCAACCGCTACATCTCTGATAGCAAATGGGTGAGGTGTGGGGGTAAACGTATTGGTTGGTGTGAAGGTATTCGTCGGTGTATTCGTAAACGTATTGGTCAGCGTAAACGTCTGTGATGGTGCTAATGTATTTGATGGCGTCAGTGTTGGTGTAGCAGTCGGATTCACATTCGTAATCGTAAACACTGCCCCATCCGACTTAAACGAGCCATCACAGGTTGGGTCTGCAAAAATCCAGTTATCCGTACCGCCATTGGTGAGTCCGGATGTCTCATCTAACAGCTCAAACCATGCATATTCATTGGCCTCATTAATCATGTCATATGTCGGCTGGAATGGAATTGTAATCCCACCAACATCATTGGCCGGAAAGATCCCACCATCATAATCGCCAGTAGGGACTGTAATTACCCAAATATCACTACCCGTTGTATGTGCAACAGTCGCTGTTCCATATGCACCAGCATCCGCTGTGCCCAGCGTGAAGTCCGTATCACTGACTGCAGTTCCTTCTTTCTTCTTGAGGACAAGCTTAGTAGTACTAGAGACACGTCCATTAATACGAATATTGATACTTCCAGTTGATTGTTCACCAATACTTGTATCACGTGTTGAGCCTAAATCAGCTATAGGATTCAAACCCAGCTCGATTTTGTCGAGCAAGTTACCATATCCACCAGTTGGGAAGATACCCTCAAAACCCACATTAAACACACCGTCCCAGCCAGTAACTGGCAACGTATGCGTACCTGTGTACACACCCCACTTCGTCGATGCACTAGGAGGTGATAAGAGTTGATTGGTAACAGATGTGGTGTCGTCACTTTTTTGGACAATATTCGCAGCAGTAGCCAAAAAACTCGTGCTACCTACTTGTGTACTTATTCGAATAATTTCACGTGAGTATGAATCTGCCGGAAGCGTTCCTACAGTCGATTTAGCAGGAATACCAAATCGAAATGAGATTGAATGTGTTTCATTTGGCGTACTATTATGCCAAAACGAGAAGTCAAATGATTCACCACTAGAGATGCATAGCTTTTGATACAAAAAAGACGCGTGATCAGCATTTAATGAGGCATATTGAATGCCGTCCGGAGCCGTAGTACCCCGATTGAGCTCAATCACACGTGAGGTGTTTATACCAAATGGTGTGCCGCTGTTACAATATTCTTGCCATGGAGCATGTGACGTGAACCACCCATTCAATGCAGACTCTCGTAAATAAACCCATTGATCAACACCAACCGTGCATGCCGATGTTACATTCTCGAATGATGTATTGGCCATGGTACGTACACCGGCATCTCCTGTGGCAGTTGGATTTGATGTAGTAGGAATTGTGCGTGGCATAGTTTGTGCTGATACAGGCGAAAATTGCATCATTATGAATAGAAATACACCAATTAAATTGATACTCCGCCAATTATTCATAACACATTACCCCTCATTCGTATCTATAAGACAATCACTTCAGAAAGGTAAATTGAACCACTATAACAATTATTTAAAAATGCGATTTATTCATATTTTTAATTACATTTTTGTAATTATTAATGTATATATTATAAAATTAATTAATCATTCAATACAAACCAGAACCATATAGTAAACCTATGTTGTCGCAACATGCCTACACTATGAACTACTGAACTACATCGTATCACTCACACACGTATACATCTTTATCATTGACGATAACAAACCGCTAGAGTATGATAGTAGGAATATATTTCGCACCTGACGCATGCAGGAGGGATTTGTGACTATCGATTGGGCTGACAAATTTGCCCGTGAGGCATTGACGTTTGACGATGTATTGCTCATTCCAGCGGCATCAGATGTTTTGCCTGCGACGACGAATGTCAGTACATGGTTGACACGCGGTATTCGAATGAATATACCGCTTGTAAGTGCTGCAATGGATACCGTGACTGAGCATCGCTTAGCGATTGCCATGGCCCGCGAAGGAGGTATCGGTATCATCCACAAGAACTTATCGATTGACGATCAAGTTGAGATGGCACGCAAAGTCAAGCGCTCCGAAAACGGTATGATTACGGACCCCATCACCATGCCGCATGATCGCACTGTCGGCGATGCGCTCGATATGATGGCCGAATACCGCATCTCGGGTATCCCCATTACCACCCACAACGGCGATTTGGTAGGCATTGTTACCAACCGCGACTTGCGCTTCGAGACAGATCGCACCCGACCGATTAGTGAGCTAATGACCGGCGACGAGCTCGTCACGGTTCCTGAGGGCACCACCCTTGAGCAGGCCAAAGAGTTGTTGCACAAGCACCGCATCGAAAAGGTATTGGTGGTAGACAACAACGGGCGGTTATCAGGCATGATTACAGTCAAAGACATCATGAAGCAAATCGAATATCCAAACTCATGTAAAGATGAGCAAGGGCGATTGCGCGTCGGGGCTGCTATTGGTATAAGTGGAGATTACATCGAACGTGCCGAGGCACTTATCAAAGTCGGTGTTGATGTTTTGACGATTGATACCGCTCACGGTCACTCGAAGGGGGTACTTGAAGGTATCCTCAAGGTACGCGAGCAATTCCCCAACGTGCAACTTATTGCTGGCAACATCTCGACAGGCGATGCTGCACGCGCCTTATGTGAGCGTGGTGTGGATGGCATTAAGGTTGGCCAGGGCCCCGGGAGCATTTGCACAACACGTGTAGTAACTGGTGCGGGTATGCCCCAGATTACGGCCATCTCTGAATGCGCCAAGGTGGCTGACACGTTCGGTATTCCGGTCATCGGTGACGGCGGCATTCGCTATAGCGGAGACATCACCAAGGCCATGGCTGCCGGAGCCCAGTCAGTCATGCTGGGGTCGCTCTTTGCGGGGACTGATGAGAGCCCAGGCGAGACGATTTTGTACGAAGGCCGGAGCTACAAGGTGTATCGTGGCATGGGTTCAATTGACGCCATGCAAAAAGGTGGTGGCGAGCGCTACTTCCAAACCACGCGCGAGAGCCGCAAAATGGTCGCCGAGGGCATCGTTGGGCGCGTGCCATTTAAGGGTCCGGTTGGTGATACCGTCTATCAGCTAGTGGGTGGTTTGCGCGCCGGCATGGGGTATGTAGGCGCTGCCACAATCGACGATCTTCGCATCAAGGCGCGCTTTAATCGAATCTCGATGGCGAGCTTGACCGAGAGTCACCCGCACGATATTACGATTACCAAAGAGGCGCCCAACTACGAGCGACGCTAAACTCCACACCTCATGGCATACATACTCACCCACGGGCTGCACATGCAATATGCGTTGTAATCGTGGGTGAGTATGTATATGGCTCACTACCTGTCAAAACAAAAAAAGTGCTGATTCTTTATCCAAACACCGCATCAAGGACATCAACCACAGATGGAGTGCACTGCTATCTTGAGCATGTTAATAACGGTGTATGTAATCATTGTCAGCACCACGAATGTTCCCATAAATAATGTACACATCGAGGAAACCATGCATGGTGTTGTAATTGAAGAGCTTCAACGCAAACAAGGTATCATCCGCAACGATAGTTATGATTGAGAGTCTGTTATACGAATCGATTTAATCAACCCACTACATAACCACAAACACGCCGCCGAGCAAATGCTCGGCGGCGCACTTCACAGTGGAAACCTTACACAACCGGATTAACTGTATCAAAACCAGCTTCATTAATGGCCGCAACCAACGTAGGTTGTGGCGCATTGTTGTGCTCAACAGTCACTAGCTTAGTCGGGATGTCAACCTTGACTGCAGTCACACCGCTAACTTCTGTGACCTCGTTCGTGATGGCACGGACACAGTGATCACACGAAATATCAGGTACATGGAATTGAGTCGTAGTCATTTGTATTCTCCTTTGTGGCAGTATATTTCACAGAACTGCAAATGCAGTATAGAATGATGCTACAACAACGTCAATTGCGACAAGAATAACGAGGATTCCCCATGACACAGGCTACGATTGGTGTCATTGGAGGCAGTGGGCTCTATAGTATGCCTGGCCTCAGTGACATCGAAACCATTCATCTGACGACGCCATATGGAGCCCCAAGCGATGCGTTTGTGGTAGGCACTATTGCAGGTCAGCGTGTGGCGTTTTTACCGCGACACGGCGTAGGACATCGGTATACACCTAGTGAGATACCGGTGCGTGCCAACATGTACGGCTTTCGCATGCTGGGTGTACGCTCATTGATTGCCGTAAGCGCTGTAGGGAGCTTGCGTGGCGACTATGCGCCTGGGCATATCGTCATTCCGCATCAATTATACGACCGTACCAAAGGCATCCGACCAAGTACGTTTTTTGGTGAAGGTGTTGTAGCGCACGTGGCGTTTGACAAGCCATTCGATACCGAGCTGAGTAATCGCCTTGAAATTGCAGCTCAAGAAGCTGGCGCCACCTACCATCGTGGGGGCACGTATGTCTGTATGGAAGGTCCTCAGTTTTCAACACTTGCTGAAAGCAACGAGAACCGCAGGCGTGGCTTTGATTTGATTGGCATGACTGCGCTACCAGAGGCCAAACTAGCTCGCGAAGCCGAGATGGCCTATGCAATGCTCGCCCTCGTCACCGACTATGACTGTTGGCATCCAGATCATGATGCAGTCACGGTTGAGACGGTCGTGGCAACCATGCACGCCAACTCGGCCATGGCACAGTCGATTATTCGACATGCAATCCCTCACATTGGTGAAGGATTTAGCAGTCCGGCACATAGTGCACTCGCAAGCGCCATTATGACAGCGCCACAGGCTATTCCGCCTGAGCGTCTATCTCAATTATCACTCTTACTCGATCCCTATTTTAATAAGAAATCATAGCCATGACTATTACTACCAAACCTGTTGCCATGAGTATCATGGCGCACCCCGACGATGCCGAGTTCAGTAGCACCGGCACACTCATGACCTGGATTAACGAAGGGTACGACGCATACATCTGTGTCATCACCGACGCCTCAGCCGGTGGGCCTGATGAGGCTACTGACCTCAGCCCAGCCGAGCGACAGAAGACCGTTGACACGCGCAAAGCAGAGCAACTTGAGGCCGCCAGAAGACTCGGACTGAAAGGTGTGATTCACCTCGATTACCCGGATGGGCGACTCTATCCGACGCTCCAACTGCGCCGTGACATCGTGCGTGTGCTCCGCACCTACAAACCCAATCGGGTCATTTGTCAGTCGCCAGAGCGCTACTGGGGTATGCCTCTTGGTATTGCTCGCTACCACCCTGACCATATTGCGGCAGGAACAGCGACGTTGGCAGCTCTTTATCCGGCGAGTCAGAACCCGTGGGACTTCCCCGAGTTAATGACCCAAGAAGGGCTGTTACCGCACAAGGTCAACGAGATTTACATTGTAGGAACACCGCAACCCAATATTGCGATTGATATTAGTGCAGTGTTTGAGCGCAAACTCCATGCACTGCATGCACATGCGAGTCAAGTCGGCGCAGAAAATCCCGAACTTGATACACGGATGCATCAATGGGCAACTGAACTAGGTGAGAAGTATGGCGTACCGATGGCCGAAGTCTTTCATCGAACGGAGAATCCCTAACTATGTTCAAGGCAGAGTTCCGCACACCCGATGCCCGGCGTGGATTTATCTTGATTACGATGACCACGTTGTTGGCGAGTTTCGCCATGTCAGGGCAACACGCCATCGTCACCAACTTCTTTCGTGATGAATTAGGTTTAGCCGGACCACAATTCGGCTATATCACAGCTATCCGAGAGATACCTGGCTTTTTGATTTTGTTTTTAACAGCGCTCTTCTATCGCTTGTCACTGCCACGTCTGACCACACTGGCATTGATGACGCTTGCTTTGGGTTATGCGCTGTTTAGTATTGCTACCGACTTCGCCACTGTCACACCTTGGGTAATTGTTAGTTCGATGGGCTATCACACCTGGCTCCAAACCCAACACGCCTTGGCGATGAGTACCACCACAGAGGACAAAGCAGGTACGGTGTTGGGCACGGTGACGGCGCTCGGCAATCTTGGTGGCTTGTTGGCGATGGTCTTGATGGCGCTTGGATTCCAGTATGGCTGGTTTGACTTCACGAGTGCCTTTTATTTGCTTGGGTTGGCAGCTGCAGCCGCAGGCATAGCGATTTTCGCATTCCCCAATCTCAAAGACGGCATTCCTCATCCGGCCGAGACCAAGCGTGAGCCCATTGTCATCCACAAGGACTATCGCTTTTATTACATGCTGAATTTGCTTGATGGTGGGCGACAGCAGATCTTCTTTTCGTTTGGGTTGTATGTGCTCGTCGAAAACTATGACCTCAGCGTGAGTCAACTAACCTTACTGTTAATCGCAGTGAACATCATCAACACACTTCTCGGGCGACGCGTCGGCAAATTGATTGACCAATTCGGCGAGCGACCAATGCTCGCAGCCGCCAATGTGCTGTATGTGGTTGCACTTGCTGGCTACGCGTTTGCCAACAACATCTGGATTGTATTGGCATGTTATACGATCTATAGCATCATCTTCCCGATTTCGTGGATTGGCGCAAACACCTACTTACGCAAGGTAGCTTCACAAGCCGACATCGCTCCATCGATTGCCATGGGTTTGACCATGCAACACGTCGCAGCCGTGATTGTGCCATTAGCAGCCGGGTATATTATGAACTTCTATGGCTACCAAATCCCCTTCGCAATCGCCATGGTCTTTGCCGTAATTACCATGATTTCGACGCGTTATATTGATCCTGCCAGCCAGAAGTCAAGCAGTCGTTTGGCTGAGGAATCTGCGCAGGCAGCCGCATAATTAGTCCACAATTGGTCGCACGGTGCAGGGACATACCCCTGCACCAACTCTGAATCGTCGCAAAGGAGCTGAACGATGACTGCAACCCCAAACCTCATCATCCACAACGGCACCATTCTCACCATGTCCCACGACAAGCCCCAGGTCCAAGCAGTTGCAACGCTCAACGGACGGATTATTGCCACCGGCGCTGACCACGAGATTTTGTCTCTAAGCGGCCCTAGCACCAAAATAATCAATCTGAACGGTGCAATGGTTGTACCAGGGCTCAACGATGCCCACAACCACATGCTCGAGGTCGGCATCAAGATGACACGGATTGCGCTTGACGAGTGTAAGTCTCTCGAGGAGATGCGCAATTTGATTGCCGACGCCGCCCAAAACACCCCTCCTGGCAAATGGATTATCGGCGAGGGGTGGAACGAGTCATTTTTGAAAGAAAACCGCCCTCCTACCTGTCGTGACATCGACGATGCCACCGATAAACACCCCGTCTTGCTCAAGCGCTTTTTCAATATGGACACAGTCAATAGCGTAGCCCTCAAGCTAGCTGGGATTGATGCCAACACCCCTGATCCAGCCGGTGGCTCGATTGAGCGCTATAGCGACGGACATCCCAACGGCATTTTGCGGGCCTCGGCCAAGTTACTCTGCCGCAACTTGTTACCAGCAGTGACCCAAGACGAGGCTATTTTGGGCATCGAAAAGGCCTCAACCACCTATCTTAGCTACGGTATCACCAGTATCCAAGAGCCCGGGTTGTACCCTTGGGAGATGCGCGCCTACATGGGGGCCCATCGCGCTGGTCGTATGCATGTGCGCACCTCGTTGATGCCATCATGGCACGGCTTCCGCGAGGAAGAAATCGAGGACGAGCTCGACGATCGTGCAGCCAATCTTGGGTTGTGGAGTGGACTCGGCGACGATATGTTGCGCTTGACCGCCCTCAAGATGGCCGTCGATGGTGGCACGACCAGTCGTACCGCCTGGATGTTTAAGCCGTTTATAGGCGAAAGTGTCGTGCGCGATTTCAATCGACTCAACCCATCAGACTTGCGCCGCTACTTTGCGCGTGGTCATAGTCTTGGCTGGGACATCGGCATTCATGCCATCGGCGACCGGGCCCACCACGAATCAGCCATGGCATTTGCTGACATCATCGCTGCCAACCCTCACGAGCATCGGCATAACTTGATTCATGCCTACTTTGCCACAGAGGAGTCGTTGCAGGCGATGGCCAAGTACCAGATTGGTGCCGTGATTCAACCGACGTTCATCTACTTCGAGGGTGATGATTTGTTCCGTGACGTCGGCGATGAGTTGGCGCACCAGTATAAGCCGGCTCGCACCTATCTTGACCGAGGCATTCCCATGATCGCCTCGAGCGATATCCCAAGCACGTTCCACTACAATCCGTTCATCAGCTTGTACAGTTTGGTCACGCGCAAAACACACAAGGGCACGGTGATTGCCCCACAAGAGGCCATCAGTCGTGAAGAGGCGTTGCGCTCATACACCGCCTCACCAACTTGGTTGACGCGTGAGGAGCACCTCAAGGGCAAGATTCAGCCGGGCATGTTGGCCGATATGGCAGTGCTCGATCGCAACTACTTGACCTGTGATGCCGAAGAAATTCTACAGATCAAGGTCAATATGACGATTTTGGGTGGGCAGGTAGTGTACGAGCGGTAATTAAGTGAGTCGCACGGCGAGTGGGGAATCCACTCGCTGTGCGACAGAAAAAGACTATAATCACTATTGAATATGTGTTAGTGACCATAGTGATGATATGTTTAATGAAGTCTCAGTCCATCACATTCAAATCCCTCACGTCCCCACCCAAATCATCTACCCCGGTATGGTACACGATCGCCTGAATGCAATCCTTCAATCGCCACTCACCCTCATGCATGCACCAGCTGGGTACGGCAAAACAACGCTGACTGCACATTGGTGTCAACAGCAATCCGTGGCGATTGTGTGGGTCACATTTACCACAAAAAGCCAAAACCATCAGGCTTTTTTGGCTCACATCTACACTGCATTATTGCGCGCAACGCTCCTCACCCATATTGACCCTACAATTGTGGCGAATGCCAGTATAGATACGCTGATACACCACCTGCATACTATTAACAAACCGCAGATTATTGTGCTTGATAACATTCATTTGATTCAATCAGCTGACACATGGCATATGCTTCGTGCGTTAGTTGATCAAATACCCCACACCACACATGTGGTACTGATTGGACAACGTATTCCGCCTTTTGATTTAACCGAAGCACACCTAAAAGGTCATGTGAATCACATTACTACATCACATCTTACCTTTTCGTATGAGGATGTTGACACATACATCAAACTGATGAAACATGTGTCATCTAGTGCGAGTACTATTCACCAACAAACTGAAGGGTGGATAATGGCCATCCGTTTGTTCAGTGAAGCGCATCATGCGATGGCTGATACTACTCCACATAAACTCCTTACTCAGTTCTTTATGGGTGTAGTACAACAGCAACCAGCCGACATACAACATTTACTTGCGACAAGCTTGGCATTCCCGCGATTTGATGCACAGCTCCTCCAATATGTAATTCCCGACATCGCTGTAGAGACATGTCTTCAATATCTGTACGCCAATCAATTATTTATTGAACACGCTGATGAATCAGGTGAATGGCATCGTTACCATGGTCTTATGACAAACACACTGCTCCCGTCATTTGCTGCATCGTACCAATCACTCCATTTACAAGGAGCGGAGTGGTTAGAGAAGCACGGATTCACTGATGATGCACTCGTAATTCATCATCATTATCATCAACATGAACATATCCTACGGCTGGTCAAATCTCGCGTTGACACATATCTCCAGCACGGTGAGTTTGACCAATTCCTCACAAGTATGGCAATCGTGCCCTCATCATTGCTCATTCAAGAACCAACTGTTGCCATTGCATACGCATGGGCATTGATTATGCGTGGGGATTACGAGCGCTGTCATCATATACTGCAGATATTCCATAACCATGCTATTCAGTCAAGTGATGACTATTATGTGGTTCATACAATCTGTCAGTTCTATCGTACTGGTGTCGTTGATCGTGCGGTATTTAATGAACCAGAATTTACAAGATTATATAAACGTTATCCGTTTCTTCATGGCTTAGCGGCTCTGTTTATCGAGGAGATGACAGTAGATCCCACCCAAACCATTCGTCAGCCTATTGCACAGTTGTACAGTAGTACGCGGATCTTATTGAGACAGGGTGAATATGCCAAAATCCACCTATTCTGCAATGAATCATTGCATAACCCGCCACGGCACCCACTCCTTGCTGCAATATATGGTATTTGGTCAGAAGCCACCTATGCGCTTAATTTGAACGAACTCGCCGATCAGCTAGCAGCTCTTGCACATAGCTTGGCTACCACCCTCGGCAATCATCATATGCGCCTACTCAGTGCCGCCCTGCGCGTTCACACCTTACGGGTGAATAATGCACACAATGATGCCCAAGTATTGTGGGATGATACATATCGCGAAGCCGTCAACCTACATATGATTCCATTAGGCCGTGTCTACATTCTCAAGGAGCTGTGGAGACACGCAATCGTCACGCATCAAATTGATATGTGTCGTACGCTTAAGCAACAGTTATATCCAAACATTCAGGTAATTGATATACCCGCCGACATAACAATCCAGCTAGAGATTTTGGGTGCATACACAACCTGGATACAAGATAAACGCGTACCATCTGATGTAATGGCGATCGCAGAGCAAGCACTCCAACACAAATGGTACGCATCATTGGTTGCTATCGTACAATTATTGCATCACACATCGACGCATATCCCGCAACACATTCAAGATGCATACGTTCACCTGAATCCACAGGTACTTATGCCGGGGATTCTGCGCGATTGGAAACAAGTGCTTCATCACCATGCCACACACGTGCGGCAACATACTCATCTACAAAACCAACTCACTCCCCGTGAGTATGAGGTCTTCATATTGGCGGCAGACGGCCTGACAAATCCCGAGATTGCGGAGCAACTCTACATCTCATTAAGCACGGTTAAGACGCATCTTATTAATATTTATGTCAAATTACAAGTCAAACGCCGTACTGACTTAGTCCATCTCGCTACGCAATACCACATTCAACCATAAATCAACCGTTCGGTGGATGGTTAACAGCTACAGGAATTCATATCATAAGCGTGGTATTCACTAATACGGAGAATTCCATGTTTAATATTGTGCGTTCTCTCTTATTCCCCAAAAACAGATCGACAGCACCTGCACCGATATCAACGGATTCTATTCTCAAAATCATGGATGCGCATCTCAAAGAGATATACAACCCAATTACACCCTCAGCTGATGCGCCATCACGGACACCATTTGCCTCATCAGTACCAGCAAATCAGGTATCGATGATGAACTTCACGCCTAGGCAACGACTAGCGTTTCTTCGTCATATTGGGCCGCTATTCATCAATATGTGGCGTGGCGCACGCCTCTATGGCAAGCCATTCATTGCACAGCGCAGACACATTACCACAACGCATCTTGAGGAACTCGAAGCGTTCGCTCGCTCGCTTGGCGCCAAAGACATTAGCTATGTTGATGTGCCTAACCATCTTATTTTCAAAGGAAAACGGTTACCACATCGCCATGCGATTGTCTTCACTGTTGAGATGCAAAGAGACGTCATTGCGACGTCTCCGAGTTTCGAGAGCATGCTCGAAGTAAGCGCAGCCTACAAAAATCTCGCTGTTGTTGGATGGAACATCACAACATTTCTCCGCAAACGTGGATTTGCAGCCTATCCTGGTACGGCTTTAGGCGGGTTGACTGATTACCCACACCTCGCTGAGCGTGCAGGTCTCGGCGTAATCGGCTATCACGGACTACTCATCTCACCGAGCGACGGCGCTCGTATGCGGATTAATGTTATCTACACAAATATCGAGAACTTACCACAACATACAGTCAATCCACACCAGTGGGTGCGTGATTTTTGTGCAATGTGTCGAAAATGTGTCCGTTCGTGTCCGGTGAATGCCATTTATGAAGAGCCTCAACCACGCACAGGAGGAGGGTATCAAAGCATTGATCACGCCACATGTCGTGATTATTTCACACGGAACTTCGGCTGTGGCGTGTGTATGGCTGTCTGCCCATTTAGTCAAGCAGGATACCAACGCATCAAACAACACTTTAAAGGTAATGCAGATGCCCCCAAATTTGTCATTCCACTTACACAGACGCCAGTTCATTTCGATGTTTAATCTTCGTTACACAATCATCCATGAATAGCAAGAATGAGGGATAGCATATGGGATTACTAACTGGTAAACGAGCCTTAATCATGGGGTTAGCCAACGATAATTCGCTGGCATGGGGTATTTCGCGGGCATTTCATGCCGAAGGTGCCGAGTTGTGTTTCACCTATGTGAATGAGGCCATTGAAAAGCGCGTACGACCGCTAGCGGCGAGCCTAGGATGCGACTTTGTGATTCCGTGCAACGTTGATAGCGACACTGAAATCGAGCAAATGGTCGATTATCTCAAAGCGCGTTGGGGCACATTTGACATCATCATTCATGCGATTAGTTATTCAAAAAAAGAAGAGCTGAGCGGAGAATATCTAAATGTCACACGCACAGGATTCCAAATCGCAATGAACACGAGCGCCTATTCATTAACTGCAGTCGTCAAAGCAACCCGATCATTGTTAAATAGTGGCGGATCAGTGTTGACGCTTACGTATCACGGATCGCAGCAGGTCGCCCAACATTACAACGTGATGGGAGTAGCCAAGGCGGCGCTTGAGGCAAGTGTGCGCTATCTTGCGAGTGATCTTGGTCCAGCAAATATTCGTGTGAATGCAATCAGTGCAGGTCCGATTCGCACATTAGCAGCAAGCGGAATAGCTGGATTCAAAGATACGCTTAAAGCATTTGCAGGCATAGCACCATTGCAGCGCAATGTGACTCAAGATGATGTGGGTAACACGGCGCTTTTCCTTTGTAGTCACTTAGCCGCAGCCACAACTGGTGAGATTATCTATGTCGATGCGGGATTTCGTACAGTAAGCATCACCGTCGATGCATAGGCCTGCACGAAAATATGTCCAACCCAAGTAAGACTGTATGCCCAATCCCGAAAGGGCAGATAGTATGCGTTTATGCTATACTTTTGCTTGAACGTTTGTCTAACAGACGTCCGCAAAGGAGAGTTGTATGCCAGTCATTCCAAGTGTTGTTGAGCGCACGCCGCGCGGCGAACGTGGGTGGGATCTCTACTCACGCTTGCTCCAAGAGCGCGTAATTATGTTGGGCAGTCCAATCGATGACGAGATTGCGTCTTCAATCGTGGCCCAGCTTTTGTATTTGCAACATCAAGACCCCAAGCGCGATATTTGGTTCTACATTAACAGTCCAGGTGGTAGTGTACGTGATGGCTTGGCCATTTATGATACGATGCACATCATCGCACCAGACGTCAATACGGTGTGTATTGGACGAGCTGGCAGTATGGCCACGATTCTGTTGGCCGGTGGCACCAAGGGCAAGCGCTTTGCATTGCCAAACTCAACTATCCACTTCCACCCAGCAGGTGGTGGTGCTCAGGGCTATGCTCCAGATGTCGAGCGCATGGTCCAAGAGTTATTGCGACTGCAGACGGTCGGTAATGGGTTATTGGCGGGTGATACGGGGCGCACCCCTGAGGAGATTACCCGCGACTTCAGTCGTGACCGCTTTATGACACCGCAAGAGGCCAAAGAGTACGGCTTCATTGACGAGATTCTACAGCTACCAGGTCGCTAATCAGTACGGTACATTGTTGATTGACAATGTACCGTCTGTGTATATTGCATCAACATTTGTGGACAGAGGAGTGCAACGATGGGTCTACTCACTGGGAAACGTGCCTTGATTATGGGCTTGGCCAATGACAATTCAATTGCATGGGGTATCTCAAAGGCATTTCATGCCGAAGGCGCCGAGTTGTGCTTCACCTATGTCAATGAAGCCATCGAAAAGCGGGTTCGCCCGCTTGCGGCTAGTCTCGGGTGTGACTTCGTCATCCCGTGTAACGTTGATAGCGATGCCGACATCGACCAGATGGCTGCCAGTATCAAAGAGCGCTGGGGTACCTTCGACATTTTGATTCATGCGATTGGCTATGCCAAGAAGGAAGAGCTCAACGGCGAATACCTCAACGTCACCCGCGAGGGATTCCAGATTGCCATGAACACCAGCGTGTATTCATTGACGGCCGTCGTCAAAGCCACACGCTCATTGCTCAACAGTGGTGGATCAGTATTGACGCTTACCTATCATGGCTCACAACAGGTTGCCCAGAACTACAACGTCATGGGTGTGGCCAAAGCTGCCCTCGAGGCGAGCGTACGTTACCTTGCAAGTGACCTCGGCCCGTCAAATATCCGTGTCAATGCAATCAGCGCTGGCCCAATTCGCACGTTGGCAGCCAGTGGCATTGCTGGGTTCAAGGATTTGCTCAAATCATTTGCCGGTGTTGCGCCATTGCGCCGCAACGTCACCCAAGAGGATGTCGGCAATACGGCTCTCTTCTTGTGTAGTCACCTGGCATCAGCCACGACGGGCGAGATTGTGTACGTGGACGCCGGTTTCCGCACCATAAGCGTGAGTATCGACTCGTAATCGCGTGAAATGTATAACCCCCTGGCACGAAAGCGTTCTGTGCCAGGGGGTTGCGTGTTTTTTGTATTTGATTAGTGCACAACCGGAAGATGTGTGTCATCCATTAATTTTGTATAGAGCCAACGCAAGACATACTGGAGCACGGCAGTCACAGGGATCGCCAAGAACAAACCAAGGACTCCACCGACTGCTGCACCTGACAAAATCGCTGCAATCACCAACACTGGATGCAAATGCACTGCAGGGCCAACTACTGCCGGAATAATCACATAATCCTCGAACATGCGCAAACCAAAATAGATTGAACCAATCACGGCTGCGACAACCCAGGCCTCGCCACCAAATGGCAATGGTGTTTGAAATAACGCCATTATAATAGCAAACGCCGCAGCTGACCATGGTCCGACAATTGGCAATATTTCGACAATACCACTAATCAAACCTATCAATAATGCGTACCGTACGCCGAGAAACCACAATGCGACCGTTGTAAGCACTGCCATAATCGGAATCAGAAGGAGTGTGCCACGAATATACCCACTCAAGATGCTATGAATCTGCAACATCACATGCTTGACTTCGCCATGATGTACACTCGGCACAAGATGATATATACGGGTGACAAGCGTACGCCCATGCAATAGTAAATAAAAGGTCGTTATCACAAATGCAAGAGCATGCAAGAATCCCTCAATAAATCCCACAAATAGACGAGGTACGCGTGCTGGCACTGAAGAGACAATGTTGCTCATCACTTGGCGCAACTCAGTGCCAATCTCGATATTTATGTCACCAAACGTAAATGTGATTTGTTGTACACGATTCAGTACTTGTGGGAGCTCTTGACGCATCAATTGATATTGGCTCATTAACATTGGAACCAACCACATCACACTCCCAGCAACGAATACTGTCACAATCAAATAAAAACAGACTATCGCCCAAATACGCGCCCACTTGAACTGCAGCGTCATCCATGTAATCACCGGATAAAAGATATACGAGACCACTACAGATCCAAACAGCGCCAACGCAACCTCATGAATCATTTCAAAAAGCACATAGGACATCAATATGACGACAAGCACAACAATCCACTTCATCAATCGACTGAAACGTATGGTTGCAGTAGGAACTGCCATAGAACACCTCAATAACTGCGTGCATGCACGTCCATTGTATAGGCAATTCACGACTCAATCACAATCAACAAAGCCACATCACAACAGGTTACAACCTGTCGTGGTGTGGCGCTAGATGTTGTGTATCTCACCCCAATATCATGCTTTGCGTCCACGCCCAAGTGGGATGCGTGTCTCTAGTTGATCGGTGTTATCCTCGGTTTGTGTTACCGCGATATCAATCATACTCGAATCGATATTTGGCAGATAACGCTTGATGACATCCGACAATTCACGCTTAAGGTTATCAAGCATGGCTGGCGTCAATTTAACACGATCACTCACAAGCACAGTCAATAATCGATCACGTGCAACACCCGCAGAGCCCTTATCTCGGCGAAAGAAGTTCATTTTACGGCTCCTTTTAACACCAAATCAGGTCTTACCGCCCCCCGCGGAAGATTCCTGATATGCGTTCAAATAATGTAGGATTATCCTCGATTGGCTCGATTGGCACCTCTTCACCAGCCAAACGACGGGCAATATCAGTATAATACTGACCGGTGCGGGATGACTTATCGAGCGTGAGCACCTCACCTTTGTTGGTTGCAGTAATCACGTCCTCATCCTCAGGAATAATACCTAATAAATCAATAGCAAGAATTTGGAGTACGTCTTCCACACTCATCATCTCGCCACTTTTGACCATTTTAGGACGCAACCGATTGACAATCAGTCGTGGTTGTCCTTTGTCGTACGCCTCACAAAGACCGATAATACGATCGGCATCGCGTACCGCAGATACCTCTGGCGTCGTCACAATGATGACCTCATCAGCACCAGCAATAGCATTTTTGAAGCCAGACTCAATCCCAGCGGGACTATCAATCAACACAAAGTCTGCTTCATCGCGTAACTGATCGACAAGTTCTATCATCTCTTCTTGAGAGACAGCGTCTTTGTCTTTGGTCTGTGCAGCAGGTAACAGGTACAGCTCCGATTGATGCTTATCTTTAATCAGCGCTTGGCGCAAACGACAATTCCCCTCAATCACATCGACCAAATCATAGACAATACGGTTCTCAAGCCCCATCACGACGTCTAGATTGCGGAGACCAATGTCGGCGTCCATCACAACTACTTTGTGACCAAGCATCGCCAGTGCGGTGCCAAGATTTGCAGTTGAAGTGGTCTTACCAACACCACCTTTACCTGATGTTACTGTAATTACTTTGGCCATGAGCGCAATTCCTCTCACCACAGACTTAATTTAGCGTCGATAATCCTGCCATAAATGAACAATTATTTGCTCATCTTCGATACATGCAATCTCAGGGCCTCGGTGCGTGTTATCTTCGGGGGCTCGCGCACGAATATCTGCAATACGAATTTGAGTTGCTGATAACTCGAGCGCACAAATAATTGCTTTGCGATCGCCCATAGCTCCAGCATACACCAAACCGCTGATACGCCCGAACACCACGATGCTCCCGGAGGCAATGACCTCTGCACCTGCATTCACATCACCAAGTAACGTGAGGTCACCATGATGACGCAATATCTGCCCAGACCGCAACGTGCGCATCACGACCGAAGGAGGCAGATCAGCTTGAACCGGAGGTTGCACGACTGGAACACTCGTGGTAAAACCTGCAGCCCGTGCAACCTGGCGCACATCGCGCGATTCAGCCTGAATCGTACTGGCAACTACTTGATAAGACTCCATCGTATCGCGCAACAACTGTACCGCATCACTATCAAGATGTCGATTGCCAACCTCGAGTGATACACGCATCCCCTGTAATAACGCTGCACCCTGTTCGAGTTGATGTTGTAGAGCCGTCAATGCTTCGTCCCATGGACATACATCATTGATGATGACACGAACACCACCGCGAGCACCCTTAATTGCCACGATATCAGACATAGTCAATCTCGTTGTGCAAAAGTAATATTATGTGCAGTCATTATACCACTAAGTTGAATTATGTCATACGACTAATGATAAATATTATGTCATATGCAGTGCGTATACTACGATACTCAATCACATATACGTCATGGTGTTTATCGACAATATGGATTCAACAACAAACAACATCAGTTATTTTGGGGAGCATTCAGTTCATTTGTGCTCGAAGCATCTTCAATGCGTTGCGTACGCACAGACTCATCGTTGTCATCACGATCAACATCATCGATATCAGGTAACCGACTACGTATGATGGTCAAATTCTCCTGTATTTGTTGAAGCACACTCGTATCAGCATCATGTTGACCACTCATGCCTTCAATCCATGTTTCCAGTTGTTGTTGAAGTGCATGCACACGATCGCTCAACTGACGTACTCCTAAAAGGACACCATCATCAAGTAAGGTTGACGTATCACGAATTTGGACTTGCATACCATCAAGGCGTTGCAGAATCTCGTCGATGGTCTCACGCATCCCAGCGCCATCAAGAGTGGCACTCGTCGGTGTACGGTGTTCTGACCATTCTTGCAATGTTTGCTGTAGTGTATTGATGCGATCAATCATCCCCAAGGTGTCTTCACCACTCGGAGCAACTACATCGAGTCGTGCTTGAAGTTGCGCAATTGCAGCGCCGAGTTGTGTCTGGCGAATTGTGACGGCTTCTTGCTCACTCAGCAAATCAAGCAACATCTCGCGCAATTGAGCTGATTCATCACTCGTACGCAATAACTGTTGTTGTAGCAATCGTGGCACAAACCATAACAATAACGCAAGTAGCGCTAATACCATGATCCCCAAGGCAACAAAAAGGGCGGTCATGACATTCCCTTCATCACTCTATTATGTATACACCATTATACGTATGTTCAACTCTATTGGTCAACTACTTTATCAGATTCTTGAATATCCACGAATGCGATGTTTCTATGCTATTATTGAAACAATACGGTAGCAAAGTAATGTGGGCGAGGAAAACATGTTTCGGATATATCGATTCGTCATCGGCGTCATCATGGTCATTACAATGGCAGGGTGTGGTTTGTTTGGTGACGATACCCTCCATATCGCAGATGTCACCGCTGATATACAGCAATACGTTAATCAAGATATCACCGTTGCTGGTGCTTATATCAACAAAACTGGCGGCACAACATTATCTATTTTGGCAGCCGGCGTAAGTACCCTCGATAATGGGCTTGATGCCCAGCCACTCGGTGACGCTATCTGGGTCGATAATTTTTCTGAAGAACTCAAACTGGGGTTGCATCGACCTGGTGATGCAGTCTACGGATTTGTAAAGTTAACTGGACGGATTGAGTCTGGAGAGTACGGTGAAGGCGGGGCATATAAACACCGCATCGCAGTAACTCAAGCCGAGATTATTGAACAAATCAATCGTATCGAGTATCGCATCGACAACCAACCGCTTGCCGCTGGTAAGGTATCACTTCATGAGTTATACGACAACGGTACTGCTTATAATGGTCAAACAGTCACCACCGAGGGGTATTATTTCTGGAATTCAGTGATTTATGTGCTTGCAGAGGGCATCGCAGTCCAAGAAGATGGTTCAAGCCCTCAACCAATCGGCAAAATCATCTGGATGGAAGGATTCCCACCTGACAAATCTGCAGAACTTACGGTAGGCCCCAATAACAGTTATGTATGGGGCAAGGTAGAGGTCACGGGCCAATTCCAGAGTGGTGGTGGATTTGGGCGCGATGGTGTATATAATGCACTCTTCCAAGTCACATCTGCAAACCCAGTTAAATAGTCGTTTGCAACGGATTGTACGGTGTACTACTACATTGACCAAATGCATGAAGAGGATCTTGAGCAAGTACACGCCATTGACGTGTTGAGCTTCCCTCATCCATGGTCAATCAGCACTTATCGCAATGAATTACACGCGCGCCAGCATAGTCGCTATCTGGTTGCGCGTGTTTCAGCTCAACTCCCGCAACCGCTTCGACAACCTTCATGGCTTGAACAAATTGTGCAACACGTTGTCCCCAAACCGCAAAGTCCTCCTCTAGCTACCCGCGACCCCATTATAGGCCATGGCGGTATTTGGTTGAGTCTCGACGAAGGTCATATCACCACCGTTGCAGTTCACCCTGACCATCGTGGTCGTGGCATCGGTGAACTGTTAGTGGTGGGATTAATTGATCAGGCCTACGAACTAGGCGCACAACAGCTTACACTTGAGGTTCGTGTGTCAAATACGAACGCACAACGTCTCTATAACAAGTATGGCTTTGCCGAACATGGCATCCGCCATCGCTATTATACCGATAACAACGAAGATGCCATGATTATGTGGACGGAAAACATCCACAGCACGAAATTTGTTGAACGACTTCGCGAGATGCGCTCGCGCCTCCATCATCGCTTACGCCAGTTACCTCAGTAAGTACATATAAAAACACCGGAGCGACAATGTCGCTCCGGTGTTTTTATATGTATTACCAACAACTTAGACTTCGGTAACAACCGGCAAAATAACAGGTCGGCGCCGTGTCTGTGAATACAAATGCTCGCCAACTGCATCTTTGATTTTGCGAATAAAGAATGCCGCATCAACCTCTGCGCGACTAGTATTGTTGTAGAGCAATCGCGCAACGACTTGCTTGGTTGATTCAATTAACTCCTCAGACTCGCGCATATGCACAAACCCGCGCGTAATGACATCCGGACTTCCCACAAGTTGTCCGGTATGACGATCAATCGTAACTACTACCATCAGCACGCCATCACGTGAGAGCAGCTGACGATCGCGCACTACTATTTGACTAACATCACCTACCGTTGTGCCATCGACGTAAATGTAGTTAACAGGAATCTGTTCGACAATTTTGCCATAATTATGGCCAAACTCCATGACAGCGCCATTATCAACCACAAATACGTTTTCTGGGGTATAGTGCATATTCATGCCAATTGCCAACTTGCGATATAGCATCATATGACGAAAATCACCGTGGAATGGAATCACATGTTGTGGGCGTAACATAGCCAACAACATCTTTAGTTCCTCTTGTGCTGCATGGCCTGACACGTGCACACGTGCCTCATTGCCATAAACCACGTCAGCACCAATGCGGAACAAATTGTTGATGACGCGTGACACCGAGACCTCATTGCCAGGGATTGGCGTTGCCGACAACACTACCGTATCGCCTTGTTTCACTTTGAGGTTCGTAAACTCACGATTTGCCATGCGAGCCAACGCAGCCATTGGCTCACCTTGACTCCCGGTACAGACGACCGCTAACTGATCATCAGGGAGCTGAGCAGCTTCGTTCGGACGAACTAACGTACCCGGTTTGACCTTGAGATAGCCGAGCTCTTGAGCGATACGCGAGTTATTCTCCATGCTCCGTCCTGCCAACATGACCTTACGGCCGTAGGCTTCGGCAGAGTCAATTGCTTGTTGCACACGTGAGATATTCGAGGCAAACGTGGCAATGATGATACGACCAGGCGCCGTCGCAAAAATCGTATCAAACGAATCACCGACGACTTTTTCACTCGGGGTGAATCCTGATGCCTCAACGCGCACACAATCAGTGATAAGCACTACCGGATTGCGCTGTGCTAACGCTGTAATGGCTGCAATATCCGTTGGTTTACGATCAACTGGGGTATGATCAAACTTCCAGTCAGTCAAATACACTGCAATCCCAGCAGGTGAGTTAATTGCTAGGCCAACGGTGTCTGGGATTGAGTGTGCAACCTGGAACGTCTCAACCGACAGGTTGCCGATTTTGAGTGTATCACCAGCGCCGAACTCAACAAATTTGGTGCGATCCAACAAACGATGTTCTTTGAGTTTATTGGTGGCAATCCCAATCGTCAGTTTCGTCGCATAGACCGGTGGAAAACCTATTTCAGGTAATACATACGGCAACGCACCCACATGATCTTCATGACCATGCGATAGAATAATTGCTCGAACTTTGCTCATGTTATCGCGCAAATAGGCTATATCAGGCAACACCAAATCAACACCGAGCATTTCTGCCTCGGGGAACATTACCCCACAATCGAGCACCAGAATATCATCGCCGTACTCAAACACCCACATATTTCGACCGACCTCGCCGGCACCACCCAAAGGAATCACACGCATACGCTGTTTTGTCATTGTTCCCGTACAAGTTGTGCTAGTCATCAGACTAGATTCCTTGTTGCTCCTTTCTAAAAGCATCTCTATCTATCAAATATCGAAACGACACCGCGTCGTTATGATCGCATCAAACACAAAAACCCACTCACTAGTGGCAACGGCATACACGCATCTTTGGATGTGTCACGCGCTACGCATGTAAGTTTGTGCGACGACGAATTTCGTCAATCAGGTCATCGCGCTGATCAACCCCTGCATGAATTGGTAGTACGGTACGTCCATATGCTTGTGTATGGAGTAACCGCCACAGCGGATTCACAATCTGTGGAGTTGGATCGCTTTTGAGTCGTAGTTCGTGGAAGGACTCATCACTATCTGCGTCAATTTCACGGATTTCGCTGATGCTATTCCATGGAATAAGCATGCTAATCATCATACTCTCATAGCGTAATCCATCATTGGTTGGCGTATACCGTGCGACCCACTCCATTGCGATATTCCACATGGTCAATGGGGCAGCCAACATCAACACTAACATAAATGCTGCAGGAACGGCTTTGTTTACCGATAATCCCTCGTCACTCCACAAGACACCAAGCCCTGCGGTTACTCCCTCAGGTGTGTAGCTAATGTTTAATGTTGATTGAAATGTCCAGACTGCAAAGGCCCATATAAGACCAGCACCTATCATCAACAACAGTGCATTGCGACGACCTACAGAAGAAAGCTGATAGCTCTTCATGACAATTCCCATCTCTATCGCTGGATTTACACGATGTATTTATTGACCATGTGCACGAAGCAATTCACCAAGCGCGCGGAAATCTGCTTCGAGCACAGCCAAATTCGACCGTTGATATAATGCCGTCGCAGGATGCAACATTGGCACCACAATACGTTGTCCTACCACATGCGGTTGCCCATGAATCTGCGTAATCTTGCTATTTGGTAACCATCGTCCTGCCGCATGTCGCCCAAGCGTGACAATAAACGCAGGATTGATGACCGCAAGCTGACGCAACAAGAACGGACGACAGGTCGCGATCTCATCGGGCAAAGGGTCACGATTCTCGGGCGGGCGATGTTTGACAACATTTGCGATAAACACATCTGCACGTTGCAAACCAGCCAGCAACAAAAGTTGATCAAGTAACTTGCCAGACGCACCAACAAAAGGTCGTCCAAGGCGATCTTCATTCGCACCTGGAGCCTCGCCTATTAACATGACCTTGGCTGTAGGAGAGCCCTCACCAGGCACAGGATTCGTGGCACCGACACATAATGCACAAGCGGTACACGAGGCAATATCTTGTGCAATGTCAGCTAATGTCTCCATGAAAGCCTTACCCCTCTGCCCAAATTATACCATGCAAAGTACGCCATACTTGGTCATACGTCAGTACGCCACCAGATTGCTGCATGTGGCGGTGGTATATGCGGAGATGTCACACTTCCGTCTGCATCAATCATCCAATCCCGTGCAATCAAATCAGCGAGCTGTTGCTGATATGGCGCACCATACGGCAAGCGTAGGCGATAGCACATCTCTGTTGCAGCCTCATCGAGTGATGCATAACTAATTGGGGCAGGAGACGGCAAAATATGCACATTTGCCGCAATACCTAATTGTGCCAATGCACCAACACACTCTAATGCACCAGGCAGTGGCAAGCGCTCGTACCCATAATACGCATGCCACAATGGCAAAACAGGCGTCGTAGGGTGACGTACACCCAACAATATCACACACATTGAACGAGCCGATTCGTGCATAGCCTGCACAAATGGCGCAATATCTCGTACGGCATACAAGACGTGTGCTGCCATAGCAACATCACATGCTATCGGTTGCGTCGTGGGCCAACTCTCCGCTATCACCTCAACACTGGTAAGCTGATGCTCATTCACCACTACACCGATTTGCTCGCGCATCGCTGGCGATTGTTCAAGTGCTTTAACGTGCATCCCAGCCTGCGCCAGAGGCGCCACATAACGACCGCTACCCGCACCAATATCAAGGACTGTCGATCCAACACTCACCTGTGGTATTAACCAGCGCATAAATGCATCAGGCTGCGGTACGCGCTTCACATTACGGGCATAGCGTGCAGCAGCCGTAGCATATTGATCGGCGCTACGGTGCATATCAGGATGAGTCGCTGATTCACCTTGATTACGCTCACTCTCATACATTTCGCGCCAGATCTGCACCCAGTCATGTTCACCGGGGCGCCACGCAAATCCGTTACTCATAGTTCACCTCTACCCACATGCCACCCTGTGCAGCACTCTGTTGTGCCGCTGCAATGACAACATCCACCGCCAATCCAGCACGACCATCACACAAACCACTCTCATGACCGATGATGCGGGCAAAACACTGTTGCCATGATGCCGCATGCCATGATAACGACCCTGTTGACGTCTCAGGACTCGGCAATGAAGCCGCTGGAGCCATCCTATTCCACAGTTGGATGCGTTGGGCAGCTGCCGGCGCCTCTGCACTCCCTACCATTAACGTATTTACATCAAGCATATCAAACATGAGACTTGCCTGCGTACCATACATCTCAATGCGTACATCATCGGCAGCACCTGGTACCATCTTCGAGGCCTCGATCGTTATGCGCATGCCATTTGCAAGTTCGGCAGTTAGCCACACAACGTCATCACTTTCAATTGGCACGAGTTTCCCTGTGTGATCAGGTCGTTGTATAACCACCGTACGTAGGTTTGCTTGGAGACGCACAACGGTCGTATCAAAAATAAAGTGCACCAGATCAATCAAATGCGATCCCAAATCAACTAACACACCACCACCATACCCGACAAATCGCCAAGTTACTGGTCGTTGTGGATTGACATTACTGGCACGATAATAACGAAAATGCCCACTAAGGGGTGTACCTAACGTACCACTTACCACTCGTCGGTGCATCTCATATATAGCTGGGACATGGCGAAAGTGATGATTTAGCGCCAATACCCGATCGTGTGCATCAGCTACATCAACAAGTGCACGTGATTGTGCCACATTTACCGTCAATGGTTTTTCACACATGACATGCTTACCTGCACTCAAGGCAGTGTGTACCTGTCCAAAATGGAGTTCTGTGGGAGTTGCACACAACACCACATCAACATCATCACGTTGCACCATTTCTTCTAATGACACATGTGGCACAAACGGATGGTCACGTAATGCACGCGCGCTACTCGTCGTCCCACCAGGGGTTATTGCCGCGATGCGTGGATATAGGTTCATGTCAGGATAGAGCTGACTAAACATCATCAATGCCGTGGCATGAATCCGCGCAATCGCGCCATATCCGACAATACCAACGCCGATATGCTGCGTCATATCATCTCGATTCGATCAAATGGCGGCTGATGCGAACGTACCATGGTTTCAAGCTTTTCAAGCGCCGCATACCCTGCGGTATACGTCCCTGGCTCCTTATTCTGATAGGACTGTGCTTCGAACTCATCAATATCCAAGCGCAATGTCGCTATGCGATCCGGAGCAACATATAAATCAAGTTCGAGATCTATTGAAGTGATACTTGTCGGAGTAATCAGTGCCGGCTTTGTAACATTACAATACCAGCCACGCAACGTACCATCTGCGCGAAACACGGCAAAGATACAGTACCACTCATCTGCATAAAAATACTCATCTAACACATCACCAGGCGCAAATTGCATATACCCTAGGTCAACAGCAGGCCGTGTCCACAAGGCACGCACACAGGCATACCGTGAGGTAACAATCAGTGGTGACGCGGTATAACTAATTGTTGCTTGTTTATGAGGCTTAATCAGATGAATGTGCATTAATACTAGTATTTATAGATAGCTACGACGCAACCAGCGACGAATCGTATTCCGCCATGTTGCCGGTATTTGTCGGGCGATACTACTGACGATCAACATCATAATCAACCGCACTGTGCCAACCCGTGGCATAACCAACTGTTTGAGTGTTTCAGGATCGTTCAATTTGAGGGGCGAGCTATCGCGCACCTCAACATTGAGTGTACCGTGCCACTCTTTTTCTACCCAAAATAGATGCGGCATGCTACGTTGAAATAAGTAATACGCCGGGTTATACGCATACAAATAATCAAAAAATTCACCAAATGGCTCAACCGGCTCGCGTGGATGGAGTACCAATGTATCATCAACCAAATTGACATACCAACGGTGAAATGACCAGTGAAACATTCGCTCAGCGATTTCGGCAGGGCTTTGAATATACCCCGCTTTGGAGACGCGCGTCAGTTCATTTGCAAACTGCACCGGGTCATCCATATGTTCAAGGATATGTGAACATATGGCATAGGCAAACACACCATCTTTGAATGGGAGATGATGCGCGTCAGCCACAACCATAGGACGATCAATTACAATGTTGCCGCCGCGTTCGGTATTATCAAACAGAAACTTGTCTACGAGGATATCAGCGCGCGGATTTGGATTGTCACCGCTCCCAATCTCGAGTACCAGTCCGTTTTTCGGAGGATTCAGTCGTTGTTCCATACCAGCTAGTTCAATTCATCGCCAGAAAGGCTATCATGCAACACTTCGAGGTATTCAAGGGCCATTCCGGTACCAATAGCCACACAATTAGCGGGTTGATCGGTCACATAACAAGGAACGCCAGTAAACTCGGTCAGCAAATCGTTAATTCCACGTAACATCGAACCACCACCAGTCATGACCATGCCTTTGTCAATTAAGTCTTCAGCAAGTGCAGGTGGCGTTTCAGCGAGGACACGACGCACCGCATTTACAACTTGTTCGAGCGGCTCTTGAATAGCCTCAGTGATTTCGGTGGAATTTACTTCGATGGTTTTGGGTAGGCCTGCAACTTGATCGCGGCCACGAACTTGCATTTGTAGCGGGCGATTCATCGCCACGGCCGAACCGATTTCAATTTTGACGCTTTCGGCCATGCGTTCACCAATCAACAAGCTATATTTACGCTTGATGTATTGCATGATAGCATCATCAAAGCGATTACCGCCAACGCGGACGGAACTCCACGTAACGATGTCATTGAGCGAAATAACTGCAACTTCGGTGGTGCCACCACCGATATCAATAATCATATTACCGGATGGTTTAGCAATCGGAATATTTGCTCCAATTGCTGCAGCGAGTGGCTCGCGAATCAAGTAAGCGCGCCGCGCACCAGCAGACAAGGCTGCCTCGCGCACTGCACGCATTTCGACTGATGTAATACCAGCAGGGATGCTAATCATAACATCGGGTTTACTCAAACTGAATCGTCCTACAACTTTGCCAATATAGTGTTTGAGCATCGCTTCAGTGATATCATAATCGGCAATAACGCCGTTACGCATCGGGCGCACAACCTCAATGCTTTCGGGTTCACGTCCAAGCATGGCTAATGCATCTGAGCCCACGGCTTTAATACGATTATCCTTGGTTGATATTGCAACCACCGATGGTTCAGACATGACTACCCCTCGGTTACGCACATAGACCAACACGTTGGCAGTACCGAGGTCAATTCCGATTTTACGGGCCATAGCCTTTTCGCCCCTACTACACGTCCATCAATCGTTAGTATTGTACCATATGGAAATGATTACACAGTGTTGTATCATCATGATTTATTCGAGTCGTACAGACAACGAGGTGAGCAATGCTCACCTCGTTGTTTGGTATATCACGCGTGTGACAACTGCGTTATGCTTGGATACCGCGACGTGCTTTAGCCATTTTGATCTGGAGCAACGCACGACGCAAATCAGCCTCAGCCAACGCCATTTCTTGATCAGTCTTACGCTGAGCGATGCGTTCTTCGGCACGCTTACGTGCTTCTTCAGCACGCTCGAGGTCGATTTCATCAGAGCGATCACATGCATCCGCCAAAATTGTCACACGGTCCGGCAACACCTCCATGAACCCACCATACACGGCGAATTCGGTGCGTTGCCCACCCTTGATGATACTCAATTCACCCTCGGTCAATACCGTCAATAACGGCATGTGGCGAGGCAGAATACCAACGCGACCATCTTTGGTTGGCGCATTCACTTGGTCGACATCATCCGAGAGAACCAAGCGCTCCGCGGTGACGATTTCGAGATGTAATGGCATCTCGGCACCTCCATCAGACTACACGCACCCGCAAGATAACCCTACGAGTGCGCGGAGCGGGCTTACTTACTGGCCTCGTAGGCAGCAATGACTTCGTCGAGCGAACCTTGCAAGAAGAAGAACTGCTCTGGAACGTGGTCGACTTCACCAGCCAAAAGGCGAGCGAAGCTGCGCACCGTGTCGGCGATTGGCACGTACTTACCAGCACGACCCGTGAACTGTTGAGCCACGGTAAATGGCTGTGAGAAGAAGCGCTCAATCTTACGAGCACGTGACACTGTGAGCTTGTCTTCGTCTGACAATTCTTCGACACCCAAGATGGCGATGATGTCTTGCAGGTCTTTGTAGCGCTGCAATACGATCTGCACCTGACGAGCCACACGATAATGCTCCTCGCCGACGATGTTGGGGTCAAGAATACGGCTGGTTGACGCCAATGGGTCCACCGCCGGGTAAATACCCTTGGCCGCAATGCTACGCTCGAGCGAGATTGTCGCGTCGAGGTGGGCAAATGTGGTTGCTGGAGCAGGGTCGGTGTAGTCGTCAGCGGGCACGTATACGGCCTGCATCGAGGTAATCGAACCCTTATTGGTCGAGGTAATGCGCTCTTGGAGCTCACCCATCTCGGTACCGAGGGTCGGCTGATAACCTACCTGCGAGGGCATACGGCCGAGAAGTGCTGATACCTCTGAACCGGCCTGTACAAAGCGGAAAATGTTGTCGATGAAGATAAGCACATCGCGGCCTTCGTCGCGGAAGTACTCGGCCATCGTCAACGCCGTCAAGGCCACGCGCAAGCGGGCACCCGGTGGCTCATTCATCTGGCCGAACACCATCACGGTCTTGTCGAACACGGTAGTGTTATCGTCGATGCGAGCATCTTTCATTTCGTGAATGAGGTCATTACCCTCACGTGAGCGCTCGCCTACGCCAGCAAACACGGAGTAACCCGACTGCTCTTTGGCGATGTTGGCGATGAGCTCTTGAATAACGACGGTCTTGCCGACGCCGGCACCACCGAAGATACCAGTTTTACCACCGCGGGTGAACGGAGCAATAAGGTCAATAACCTTAATGCCAGTCTCGAACACCTGAGCCGTGGTTGACTGCTCTTCGAGCAATGGTGGGCGTTGGTGAATTGGGCGGCGCTCAACGCCAGCCTCGACCGCGGCCTCGCCATCAATTGGATCGCCGGTTACGTTGAACACGCGACCAAGTGTGGTTGGACCGACTGGCACTGCGATGGCACGGCCGGTGTCAGTCACCGGTACACCACGCTTAAGACCATCGGTGGTACCCATGGCGACTGCTTTGACGTAGCCGTTACCCAAGTGCTGTTGCACCTCGGCAACCAACGTCGTACCGTCAGACATTGGGATTTCGATAGCGTTGTAAATACTAGGAGTTTGGTTCTCCGGGAACTTGGCGTTAACTACCACGCCAATGATCTCGGTGATCTCCCCTGTCACTCGAGCCATATTGCCTTCCTCCAGCACGTATCGTGTGGCATCACCACACGCAGACATCAACTATCCGCTAGGGCTGCCGCACCCGAGGCAATCTCAGAGACTTCCTTGGTGATATTGGCTTGACGAGTCTTGTTATACGTCAGCGTCAATTCACGGCGCAGATCCTTGGCGTTATCGGTTGCGTTACGCATCGCCACCATACGAGCACTATGCTCACTGGCAATCGACTCCAACACAGCCTGATAGATCTGCACTTCGGCAAAGCGTGGCAAGAGGTCATTCAACACGACATCCTGGTCGGGTTCGTAGTTGAAATCGCTACCTTTAGCAGGTGCTGCATTTTGCTCAGCTTCGACTGGCAAAATCCGGCGCACTGCGGGACGCTGTACCAATGTATTAACAAACTGACTATAGATGATGTACGCCTCGTCAAACTCGCCCTTCAAAAAGCCTTCGATGACGTTCGTTGACACGCCGAGGACATCGGCGAGCTTTGGATAGTCACCCAGCTTGGTCACTTCGGCCAGCAAGTCTTGACCACTACGACTCAAGAAATCACGACCCTTCTTGCCAATTGCAAGGACCTTGACCTGGTGACCTTTTTCGCGCTCTTCCAACACAAAACGTGCCGTGCGGCGCAAAATATTGGCGACCAAGCTACCGGCCAAACCACGGTCTGGCGTGATTACAATCACACCGACAGTCTTGACCTCGGGGCGGATCTCGAGGAGTGTGCCTTTGCGAGCACCAGAGGTGCGCGCCATCAGGCTACTCATCACATCGCGGAGTCGGTCGGCATACGGCCGCGTGGCAAGCACGTTGCGTTGGGCACGACGCATCTTCGAAGCCGATACCATCTCCATGGCGCGAGTAATCTGCGCCAGGTTGCGGACGGATCGAATGCGTCGTCGGATTTCACGTGTACTTGGCACCGTTTCCCTCTTCCGTGTTACGCCGGGGAGGTGAGTAAGCACCTCCCCATGCTACGACCTACTCGCTATAGTTACTCGTTTGGTTAAACTCGTTGATGGCGGCCTCAAGGCTGGCACGCAACTCAGGTGATGGGTACTTGCGGTCGAGACGATTATCGAAAATCGCCTTACCAACCTCAGGATGTACCGTACGCATGAACTGCAAGAAATCAGCCTTCCACACGCCAACCTTGGTCACTGGCACAGCATCAATGAATCCATTGGTGGCAGCGAAGATGACCATGACCTGCTCTTCGAGCGGCATTGGTTGGAACTGGGGTTGCTTGAGCACCTCTTGCAAGCGTGAACCACGATCAATCTGGGCGCGGGTGGCAGCATCCAAGTCCGAAGCGAACTGAGCGAATGCGGCCAAATCGCGGAACTGAGCGAGGTCAAGCTTGAGGCGATCAGCGACTGAGCGCATGGCGCGAGTCTGGGCTGAGCTACCGACGCGTGACACCGAAAGACCGATGTTCAAAGCAGGGCGAATACCAGCATTGAACAAGTCTGACTCGAGGTAAATCTGACCATCGGTGATCGAAATCACGTTGGTCGGAATATACGCTGAAACGTCGTTTGCTTGGGTTTCGATGATAGGCAATGCCGTCAACGAACCGCCGCCCTTCTCCTCACTCAAACGCGCAGCGCGCTCGAGTAAGCGTGAGTGCAAGTAGAAGACGTCACCAGGATATGCTTCGCGGCCCGGAGGGCGGCGGAGCAACAGCGATACCTGACGGTAAGCGGTAGCGTGCTTTGAAAGGTCATCATAGATGATCAACGCATCGCGGACCACTTCACCATTAATGGTGACGCCGTTTTCCATGACTTCTTCACCGATAGCACAACCGGCGTACGGTGCAATATACTGCAACGCAGCTGATTCTGAGGCGGTGGCAGCAACGACCGTGGTGTACTCCATCGCACCGAAGCGCTCGAGGTAACCCACAATTTGGGCAACCTGTGCACGCTTTTGACCGATAGCGACATAAATACAGTAAAGGCCCTTGCCCTTTTGGTTGATGATGGTGTCAATAGCCACGGCGGTCTTACCCGTCTGGCGGTCACCGATAATCAACTCACGCTGACCACGACCGATGGGAATCATCGAGTCGATGGCGATAATACCGGTTTGTACCGGGGTGTTCACTGACTGGCGGTCCATCACACCAGGGGCGATACGCTCTACTGGGCGGAAGCTCTCGCTGGTGATTGACCCCTTACCGTCAACTGGTTGACCGAGTGCGTTAACCACACGACCGACCAATGATTGACCGACAGGAACCGAAATAATGCGACCGGTGGCGTTGACTTGATCACCCTCTTCGATTGAGAGGTAATCACCAAGCACGATAGCGCTGACGCTGTCGCGCTCAAGGTTCAAAGCGACGCCGTATACTGCCTCACTACGACCAGCCTTGACTGGGAACTCAAGGAGCTCCGAGGCCATGACCTGCTCGAGGCCGCTAATGCGGGCTACACCGTCACCGACCGAAACCACCGTACCGACATTCATCATCCGTGGTCGGACGTCGGCACCTTCTTGAATACTTTTCAGCAGACGCTGATAAATCTCGTTTGCTGCTACGGCCATAGTCTGGCACCTCAATCGTTGTGTCGCGACAGGATCATCTCTGCCCTGTCTGCTGCCGTTCCTTTAGTGGCGGCTCCGGGTGGAATTAGCTATTCAACATGCTGCGCTGTACGGCACTAAGGCGCGTGCGCAAGCTGTTATCCAGCACTTGGTCACCGACGCGAACAACTAAGCCACCGATAAGTGACTCGTCAACGTCGAAGCTGACCACTAACCCTTCGCCATACTTCCCACGGAGGTCAGCGACAACCGCTGCTTGCTCCGCATCACTCAAGACCTCGGCACTCGTAACGCTGGCATCAAGCGCCTGCGTACCGCGATGCGTGGCCTGCTCAAATGCCTTAGCCACAGCAGGCAAGACATTCAAGTTTGATGCAAGTGCAGCAACCGCGTTGCGGACCTCACGTGGCGCATCTGCATCCATCTTGGCATTCACAGCATCGACACTGGTAGCCCCACCACGCACTGCCTCAGCAGCGGCGTTGAGTGCCTTCAGTGTGGCACCGTTGAGCGCCTCTTGGATGGCGCGCGCAATCATCTGTGCATCAGATGTAGTCACGTTATACCTCGCTCGGTGCTAGCAGATTGCTAGTCACCACGCTCCGAACGCTAGTTGTTGCGACCCAAACGGGACAACGACTCGTCGATCAACTGCTTATGATTGCCCTTGAGCTCAGCGCCAAGTACCTTGGCAGCCGTCTCGGTTACCAATGCGGCAGCTTGGTTCTTGAACTCAGCAGCCAAACGGTCAACTTCTTGCTCAGCACTGGCGCGGGCGTCAGCCTTAATGCGCTCAGCCTCTGCACGGGCTTGGTTGATAATCTCCTGCTCTTGCACACGAGCACGCTCTTGAGCCTGTGACATCACGCTGGCGGCCTCTTGACGGGCCTTAGCCAACTCGGCGTCATTCTCTTTGCGCTGAGCAGCCATCTGCTCACGGACCTTATCTGCCTCTTGCAAGCTCTCTTCGACGCGCTTGGTGCGCTCTGACAAGAGATTGATTAAGGGGTTGAACAGAAAGCGCGACAACATCCACACCAAGAAAATGACGTTGAATAGTTGCGCAATCAGCAGGCCCCAATTAATGCCTAGTTTTTCCAAAGCAACGCTCCTTGCTGGTGCTCGGCTACCCGAGAACACCAAAACTAGATAATACTGAAGCCGATCAACAGACCGAACACCAATGAAAGAATGAAGGGCACTTCAGCCAAGGCAAAGCCCAAGAACATGTAGGTGCGGAGCATACCCTCAGCCTCTGGGTTACGACCCATGGCCTGCAAGGCACCACTAAATACGACACCGATACCAGCACCGGGTCCGATAGCACCCAAACCAATGGCCAGTGCCATAGCAACGTAACGAAGTCCTTCGTCGGTCATGACAACTCTCCTCATACATGCATTAATAAATGACAGAATCCTTGGTGACACACACCCTAGTGGGCAGCTGCTCCGTGTTCGGCATCATCATGACCACCATGTGCCTGCGTGGCCATCGACATGAACACCAATGTCAATACCGAGAAGATAACCGCCTGCATCGCAGCCACGAAGACCTCAAATGCATAGAACGGCAACGGCAACATGTACGGGAAGAGATTGGCCAACACGACCAACACAACTTCACCAGCAAAAATGTTACCGAAGAGACGGAAGGCGAACGAAATGACACGGATGAACTCCGAAATCAACTCGATGAATCCAATCACAGTGAACATTGGCCCTTCACGGAAGTTGAAGAAGCGCGTCAGATACTCCCATCCCAATGCCTTGAGACCAAAGTACTGAATCAACACCACTGAGATCAAACCAAGCGCAATCGTCATGTTCAGGTCAGCCGATGGCGCACGCAAATACGGCACCAACAACTCACCAGCCTCACAGGTCAACGGCCAGCCTTTTTCAGCATAGTAACTTACTGAGTGCCCGACCTCTTCACCTGCACCAGCTGCCTTGGCATACGGCTGACACATACCAATGCTACCCGCACCAGGCACAAGCCCGAGCAGGTTCGATAGGATGATCAACAGAAACGCCGTCGCAGCAAAGGGGAAGAACTTGGCTACGTTCTTCTTGTCGACGCCTACCGCAAAATCGTAGAACGTCCCCACAACCAGCTCAACGAAGTTTTGGAAGCCGCGCGGTACCATTTGAGCATTGCGCACTCCGAAAACAATCGTCAGGACCAACAACAGATCAACAATGACTGTTGTTACCAGTGAATTCGTGACTGGGAAGCCAGATGCACATTCACCTGGGTACGCTCCCATCGCGCCACCAATACACATCAATGCTTCAGCTTTTACTGAGATGTGTAGATCTTCACGAGGGAATACGAGACCGAGGCCAAAGTACATCGCAGCGCCAATCGCGAGGGCCACCAGTACGGCATTACGTATCCGCATGTAACACGCCCCTCCGACTTAATGAACGCCTTCACAAAGTAGTATACCGGATTCAACTTGCGACTGTCAAAGCCTTAACGGTCATCTATTGAACTCGCTATACATCCATGTTTGATAGTACCACAAGAAAGATTCAACGGGCAACTCTTTTTGGTTACAGATTTGCATTGTAAGAAGACGCTAATCTACCTCTGCCATATCGGGAATCATCACCACAAATACACTGCCAATATCAGCATGACTCGACAACCATACATACCCTTTAAGCTGGTGCACCATGTCATACACTAATGCCAGTCCTAATCCAGTCCCGCCTAGTTCACGTGTCAATGAATGGTCAACCTGAGTAAAAGGAGCAAATATATGGATCTGCTCTTTCGTCGGGATACCCTTACCACTATCGCTCACCGTCAACGTTAACCACCGGCGCGAGGTTGTCTCAACCTGCATCGGCAGTGCATGTTCATCTGATGTGTGGGCTCTCAAATGAATCAACGGTTGCCGCGCGTGGGTTGCTGCATTCATCAATAGTTGCGCCAATATTACACGCACCCATTGCGCATCACTGACCAGCGCATCATCATCGGCACTCATTGTCACATCGATATGCACATCGGGGTAACGTTCAACAACACTTGTTACTACCGTATCTACGAGCTCTCGAATCTGAATATTTGCTAATGAAAGCTGGTCATCGAGGCCAATTTGTTGCAGATTTGTCATGCGTTCGATGATTTCTTTCATGCGTAACGCATTCTGCATAATTTCATTAGCTTGATCAGCGACGACACCTGTGAGAACCGCGCGTTTGAGTAAATCAGTATAACCAATCACCATCGTCAATGGCGTACGCAATTCATGTGAGGCAATCGCAATAAATTCGTCTTTCATAGCCTCAATTTGCCGTTGACGACGATACAAGCCCTCTACATGTCCATACAGATCAGCATTTTGCAACGCAGAGGCACTCTGATTTGCGAGCAACGTCATTAATTCGCTGACACTCGGTATATTTGGTTCAGGATGTGTTGTCCCAATCAACAGCACCCCTTGAATTGTATTCGAGATAACAGGCACACCCATCATCGATGTAATTGTCGCCTGTTTATCAACCTCGTCAAAGCCTTGACTTTGCACTGACACCAACATGCGATTATTCAGTACCTGATGTGCTAGCTTCATGCCGGCCACATTTAATTGCCATTGTGAGCTCGAAAGTGTTACCGATGCTAAACGATGTTTTTCATCCCCAATCAACAGCGCAGCCACATCCCAATCGCTCCAGCGTACGGCCAGATTCAATACATAATGGACTAACGCAGCATAGTCAAGCGTGGATGACAATACTTCACTATCGATACGCAAGGACTCAAGCGTACGCAAGCGCACATTATCACGAATCACACTGCGGCGATTTAATGCCTGAGTCACCGCCACCACTAATTGCGACAAATCGAATGGTTTTGAGACAAAATCTGAAATACCGCTTTGCATCGCTTGATGCAAATGGTCGTACGACGCATACGCCGTCATCATGACAATCGCCGCCGTAGGATCGCGCTGGCGCGCTAATGCGGCGAGTTGCAAGCCATCTACACCTGGCATCTTGAGGTCAGTCAACAATAAATCATATGCCTGTCGTGCAATCAAATCTGGAGCTTTGGTTGACTCGTGGATCGCCGTCACCTGATAGCCACGACCTTGCAATGCACGCATACAGATATTACACATCTCTGGCTCGTCATCAACAACCAAAATATGTGGTTTGATTGGTGTTGCAAATGTCATATATCCTCCTCAAGCAACCCACCATGTGCAAGTACATAGACATCGTGCGCATTGACATCAATGCCCGAAACCAGTCGCGGTAACACCAAGTCGACTACATTCATCGCAGATCCACGGATACATCCCGGAGCACCCATCACTGGGAGCGTGTCAATCATGCCGAGTAACAACAAGTTCCCTGGTTCGACTGGCGCTCCATAACACGTAATCTGCCCCCCAGCCGCGAGTAGCGCTTGGGGCATCACATCATCGCGATCCATGATTGACGTCTCACCAAGCGTAATAATCATATCCACTAACGGCAACAACTCAGCAAACGCATGACGCACAGAATCAATCTCAGCAACAACTCGTTGTATGGCCACCACCTGCGCATGCACAATGGCTAAACGAGCCTCAAGCGATGCAACATGCGAGCGCATCAATCGTTCGTAGGTAGCTGGAGCGCCAATTAGTACTACGCCGATACGAGTCCTCACAAACGGGCGCACCGATAATACAGGTGGGATTGAGACAATAGCCAGCTGTGACGCTGGCACGGCAAACGGCAAAATTTTGATGGTGGCAATTCGTTGGCTAGGGTGTACCACGTCATAGGTGCGACGTGTCGCAATCGTCACCCCATCAATCTGATGCCAGCGCATCAACGCATCAACATCGACAATTACAATGCCATCAATGGTTGCTACGATATCGGCTCGGCCATGATGCGGGGGTTTGGCCGACGTATGTATGCCAACACAACGTTGTGCTACAAGTGAAGCCGCAGTGTGCTCATCAATATCATCGGGAGCCAACCGCACAACGGTAATATGATGAATATCATTTTGCACAAGTAACGCAATATCTGCAGGTGTGAGCACTCGACCTTTGGCAATGATTTTGCGACCATTGGCATCACTAATATTATGTCGAGATATTAATCCGACTGCGGCAGCCACATTAAGTGTTACTTGTTGCATAGGCGCTGATAATCTTCTTCGCTATCGATATCCTCAAGCAATTCAGGGCATTGCATATCATGCCATGTCGGCGTTGCCACACCACGTTGAAACAACTTGCGTCCACCTTGTTCACCAGTCAATCCACCCAAATCTGCGAAGAGCGCACGACTCCAGACAACGGGATTAGTTGGTTGCTGATTCACGCGCGGCACAAGCACTGCTGGTAGGGATTCTCGCCAGGCGGCCACAATCTGCTGTACATGCATAGGTTGCAACAAGGGTTGATCGCACAGACCAATCACGAGGGCATCAGCATCTTGTTCAATGGCCCAACGCGCAGCCCAAGCAACTGAACTCCCCTGGCCATCAGCAAACTCAGGGTTCATCGTAAGGTCAACAGGCAGACCTGCTAATGCCAGGCGCACATGCGCTGCCTGATGGCCAATAATCACGCCAACGCGCACAAATCCGGCATCGATCATCGTTTGAGTGCTATGACGTACTAATGGGACACCATGCCAATCAAGGAGTTGTTTAGGGCGACCAAGGCGCCGTGACAGCCCAGCAGCCACGATGGCAGCGACAATCTTCATGCGCCCCTCAATTGCTCACGATTGCCATTGCGCACGGCCACAATCTCGGCGATGATACTCAAGGCAATCTCGACTGGTGTCCGCCCGCCGATTGGAATCCCAATCGGTGCATGCAAACGTGCAATTGTCTCATTGGCAAGCCCGGCCTCATGTAAGCGTGCAACTCGGGCAGCATGCGTTTTTTTACTACCAAGTGCGCCCACATACCGCGCATTGCTTGGCAATGCAACCAAGAGTGCCGGATCATCGAGTTTGGGATCGTGCGTGAGTACCACTACTGCGCAATTCGGGTGTAAGCGCCCTTTCAATGCATCGTCAGGCCACGCATGTACGAGTTCGTCGGCGTGGGCAAAGCGCTCTGCTGTCGCAAATGCCCCACGAGCATCGATGACTACCGTGCGGAAGTTCATTGTTTTTGCAAAGGTCGTCAACTCGACGGCAATATGGACCGCACCGACCATAATCAGCGTCGGAGGCGGTGGATAACTCTCCACAAAAATCTGCCGATCAGCAACGGTCTGCACACCTTGCGCATCGCGATTCAACATGTCGAGTGTATGCTGCACCACAATCTGATTCAGCGCATCATCAGCACTGGCAGTTACCACAGGCATATCAGGACGTACCAGCCACTGCAAACCGACATCAGGGCCAGCCAGCACAGTTGCCAATGCCACCGGCTGTTCAGCATGGATTGCATCACGCAAACATTGATAAATTGACTGGCGCATACATATTCCCCTTAGTATCGACGTGCTAGTCGGTTAATGGCTCTACAAATACATCAATCGTACCGCCACAAGCGAGCCCGACCTCCCATGCAGTCTCGTCAGCTACACCAAAATGCAACAAGGCTGCCTGACCACTTTTGATAGCCTGCAGACACGCATCAAATACGGCACCCTCGATACATCCACCACTGACCGAACCAGCCATATTGCCTGCATCTGACACCACCATCTTGGCACCAATGCCTCGTGGTGACGAACCCAATGTATTAACAACCGTGGCAATTGCCACACGCTCACCGCGTGCTTGCCAGGTTTGGATTGCATCAATTACATCACGCATCTGTCCACCTCCCATTTAGTCGAGATACGGTTGCGCCTCGGCCAATGTTGGTTGTGCTGCGGTACCGCCGGCTGCCCGCGTAGATAATGAGCCACACACCGCACCAAGGCGCAGCGATTTGGCCAATGACCAACCAGAGATCATGCCATAGACCATCCCCGCATTGAACGAGTCACCGGCCCCTACCGCATCAATAAAGTCAGTTTTGATCGACGCCACACGGGCAACCTCAGCACCTTGTTGGGCAATTGCACCATCAGCACCACATTTGACTGCCACCGTCGTGATTGTCTGAGCTAACACGCTCAATGCACTGTTGACATCAGTTTGGCGGCTAATCGCACATGCTTCGGCATCATTCGGCAAGAACAAATCAGTATGGGCAAAGAGCTGGTCAAGTCCATCCCAGCGCTCAGTTGGATCCCAGTTCGTATCGAGCGACGTTGTGCCGCCTTGGGACTGCATCGTCGCAAATAAGGCTGGTAAATCAGGTCGTAAAGCATGCTGCAAGTAATAGCTACCGATATGCATATGACGAGAGGCAGCAATTAGCGATGCTGGCACCATATCGGCGCGCAGTAATGCGATACCACCCTCGTAGGTCAACATGCCACGATCATCAGGTTTTTGGAGAACAACCGTCAATCCCGTACGAATTGTCGGGTCAATCACCACATGTTGAGTGTCAACACCGCTTTTGCGCATAGCATCAAGGCAAAAGCGCCCAATCACGTCATCCCCACACAAGCCAACATAGGCCACGCGGAGCCCAAGTCGGGCTGCACCGCAGGCAAAGATTGCTGATGAACCACCCATGACGAGGGCCATGTCGTCGACTATCTTCTCATGCTGTTGCCAGACTGGCTCGACATCCCCACGCAAGATTAAGTCAGCATTTATCTCACCCAAAACCAACAAATCATACTGCGTCATACGTGCACCCTCACTGTGCTGTGCTCTAATTGTTTATTATACCTAAACAATTTTATGGGTAATAGGCTAAAACAACGAACCCCACAGGTATAGTACTACCTGCGGGGTCGTTACCATTAGTTATTGGACCGTTACTGGCGCGCTGCGTATTCCTTGGCAGCAGCGACGGCCTTTTGGGCACCCTCACCCAATGTTGAGGCTGGAATCAAGCGTGAGTTCTCGAGCAATTTGCGGCCTTCAACTTCGTTGGTACCGACTAAACGCGCAACCATCGGCACATCAGTATCGACCTCTTCAAGGGCAGCGATGATTCCACGCGCAACCTCGTCGACACGAGTAATACCACCGAAGATGTTGAACAACACGGCTTTGACGTTTTTGTCGGACAAAATAATTTGCAAGGCCGCCTTGACTTTGTCCTTACCAGCACCACCACCGACATCAAGGAAGTTGGCTGGCTCACCGCCGTACAACTTAACCACGTCCATAGTTGCCATAGCCAAACCTGCGCCGTTCACCATACAGCCGATGTCGCCATCAAGCTTAATAAAGGTAATCCCGGCCTCGCGGGCTTGTTGCTCAGCAAGTGGCTCATCGGCACTATCGCGCATTGCCTCGAGCTCGGGGTGACGAAACAAGCCACTGTCGTCAACCACAACCTTTGAGTCAAGCGCCTGCAACGCGCCGTCGGCTTTGACTACCAACGGATTAATCTCGGCCAACGATGCATCGTTATCCATGTAGACTTTGTACAAGGCCATTGCAATCCCGGCAAATTGACGTACCTGTTTGCCGTCAGTCAAGCCGATGGCAAAGGCCAAGTTACGGGCTTGGTAGTCAAGCAGACCCATGGTTGGATGTGCTTCAACCTTCTTGATGGCATCAGGATTAGTTTTGGCGACTTCTTCAATCTCGACACCACCCTCAGACGAGGCCATGACCACGATGCGCTTGCTGGCACGGTCCATAATGACACCGAGGTAGATTTCGCTCTCGTACTTGATGGCCTCGGCTACAAGCACCTTCTCAACGGTCAAGCCCTTGATATCCATGCCAAGGATTTGTGAACCGACCTGCTCGGCCTCAGCTGGGGTCTGGGCTAGTTTGACACCGCCGGCCTTACCACGGCCACCCACGAACACCTGGGCCTTGACGACCACTGGGGCGCCGATGCTCTCTGCGATAGCCCGCACCTCGGTAGCTGTCGAGGCTACACCGCCACCGGTTACTGGAATCCCGTAACGGGCACAGATATCACGTGCTTGATACTCATGTAATTTCATCGCCAACCGCCTCCATGCATATTTTGACTGCCATATCCTACCATTGCCGTGCAGTTGCGTCAATTGAAAGCACTGAGCGCCCAAGAATTCATCCTATGCCTGCCAATGATGCGATTGCAATCATCCACACTCCCGTATCACCACGACCAAATCGGAGTGGTATAATACATGTCATTCCGCGCCCGAAACATCGTTGTTTACTTCTGAAAGGTACCCAATCATGGCCTACGCCTCGTTGATTGGCGCTGAAGTCAAGCGCAAAGAAGATCCCCGCCTGATTACCGGTCGAGGAGCTTATGTCGGCGACATGAAGCTCCCGGGCATGCAGTATGTTGCCTTCGTCCGCAGTCCATACCCCCATGCGCTCGTAAATAGTATCGATGCAAGTGAAGCCAAAGCCATGTCTGGTGTGATGGACGTCATCACCGGCCAAGATATCGCCAAATTGTGTGGTCCGATGCCCATCGGTGCAGGTGGCGAAGGATCGAGTGAGCTCGATGGGCTCGCCGTCAGGCCTCACAGCCACTACCCTATCTCGTTCGGCACTGTCCGTCACGTCGGTGAGATTGTCGCTGCCGTATTAGCATCATCCGCGGCCATAGCCATGGATGCTGCTAGCGTTGTTCAAGTGGATTACACGCCGTTGCCGGCTGCCGTTGACATGGAGCAGGCCAAAGACCCTGATGCCCCACGCTTGTTCAAAGATATGCAAAGCAACGTTCATCATACCTGGACCAAAAAAGTCGGTGATGCCGATGCAGCCTTTGCCAACGCCCACAAAGTCGTGACCCGTCGCTTGGTCAACCAACGCCTCGCTGGTGTCTCCATGGAGGGGCGCGCTGTCGTGGCTTACCCTGACCCGCTCGGCGATGGCTTAACTATCTATACTAGTACCCAAGCCCCACACTTGACCCGTGGGAGTTTGGCCGAGATTCTGCGCATGGATGAGAACCTAGTTCGCGTCGTAGCGCCCGACGTCGGTGGTGGATTTGGCGTCAAAATCGGCGTCTACCCCGAGGACGCAGCTTTGGCTGCGTTAGCACGGCACCTACGCCTACCCATGTCGTGGGTCGAGGGGCGTATTGAGCACATGACCGCCACCACGCATGGACGTGGCCAGGTCGGCGAGTTTAGTGCAGCTGTCAAGGCCGATGGTACGATTACGGCGTTGCGCTTCCATATCACTGCTGATATCGGTGCGTATCCAATTGCAGCCGGTCTGCCCAATCTAACCGGTATGATGGCAGTAGGTGTCTACAAAATTCCTGTCATTGATGCGGCAATCGATTGTGTCTACACCAACACCACACCCGTGGCCGCCTATCGTGGCGCGGGTCGTCCTGAAGCCGCCTACTACATCGAGCGTATGATTGATGCCGTCGCCGACGATTTAGAGCTCGATGCCGCCGAGGTGCGCCGCGTCAACTTCATTCCACCCGAGCAATTCCCCTACAAAACCCCAACCGGCCCACTCTACGACAGCGGCGAGTACGACCGTGCCATCAGCAAGTTGATCAACATCAGCGATTATCAGGCGCTCTTGGCTGAACAGGTGCGTCGGCGCGCCGATTATGCCGCCGGCAAATCCACCACGTTGCTCGGATTAGGTTTCGCATGTTATGTGGAGATGTGTGGCTTTGGACCCTACGAAAGTGCGACGGTACGCGTCGAGCCAACCGGCACTGTGACGGTCTTTACCGGCACATCGCCACACGGTCAAGGCTTATACACCACGTTTGCTCAGATTGTCAGCGACCAACTAGGGGCTGATTTCGACAATGTCGTCGTCAAATCGGGAGATACTGCCAACACTCCGATGGGACAAGGCACCATGGGCAGTCGCAGTTTAGCAATTGGTGGTGGCGCATTGGTCGAGGCTATCAAAGTCGTGCGCGCCAAAGCTGTCAAAATCGCCGCACATCTACTCGAAGCAAGCCCCGACGATGTGGTCTATGCCGAGGGCAAGTATCATGTCAAAGGAGCACCAGATAGTAGCGTATCACTAGTCCAAATCGCTAAGCGCGCCTACACTGATAAGTTACCAGGCGATGTGACCTCGGGGCTCGAGGCAACTGAGTTCTTCCGCCCAGATGAGTTGATTTACCCGTTCGGGGCCCACTTGGCAGTCGTCGAGGTCGATGCCGATACCGGCGACGTACGCGTGGCCAAGTATTACACAGTCGACGACTGTGGTCCACGCATCAGTCCCACCTTGGTGGCCGGTCAGGTGCATGGCGGGTTAGCACAGGGCATCGGACAGGCCTTGTACGAAGAAGTCGTCTACAGCGACAACGGTCAAATCCTCAGCGGTTCGTTGATGGATTATGCCTTGCCGCGCGCCGACAACTTTCCTGATTTTGTGCTCGACAAAACCGAGACCCCGACGCCACTCAACCCACTTGGCGTCAAGGGCATCGGCGAGGCAGCCACTGTAGGGTCCACACCAGCTGTGGCAAATGCCGTCATCGATGCCTTGTCGCATCTGGGTGTCAAAGCCCTCGACATCCCGATGCGTCCTGAGCGCGTCTGGCGCGCCATTCACGGCGCCTAGTCAATACACGCCCGATTGAATGACGAGCGCGGTCAATGCCAATACCGCGCTCGTACTCTTTCATCAAAAAAAGGAAGCCATAGTCATGACAGAGTGCATCACCATCGATACCAACCACCTCGGCCGATCGGGGGTCATCGCCTGTTATTTGATTAAGGGCAGCGTACCCATTCTGGTTGACCCTGGCCCCACAGTAGTACTGCCAAATATCGAATCAACCTTGGCAGAGCACAACCTCCGACTCGCCGATATCGGCGCCATTCTACTGACCCACATCCATCTTGACCATGCCGGTGCCGTTGGCTCAATTGTAGCGGAACATCCGCACATCAACGTCTATGTACATCATCGTGGCGCACCGCATTTAATTGACCCCAGCAAATTGCTCAATAGCGCCACACGCATCTACGGCGACATGATGGCCACGCTGTGGGGGGATTTTTTGGCAATTCCTGAAGCGAATCTGCACATCCTACATGGCGGCGAACATCTGCACATAGGCAATCAACAATTCACCGTCTACGATGCGCCAGGACATGCTGTCCATCATGTTATGTATCAATGGAATAGCGCCGTCTTTGTGGGCGATAATGCTGGTATCCGGATGCAAGGATTTACTTACGTGCGGCCGGCTACACCACCACCCGACATCGACCTCGAGGCGCTCGACCGTAGCATACACACATTACGCTTGATCGCACCACAAACCCTGTATTTGACACATTTCGGTCCTATCACAGATGTGCAAGAGCATTTGACCCGCGTCCATGACGCTAACTGGCGTTGGGCCAACCTCGTCAAAGCATGGATTGATGCCGGTGTCACGACAGAGGAGCAAGTCACACGCCTGCGCCAACATGCCACAGCCGAGATGGGAGCAGATGCAACCGAAGCTGGCATTCAGGCCTATCAAAAAGGTGCATCAATCGAGATGAGTTGGCAGGGACTGCACCGATATTGGCTCAAACGCCAATCATCGTAGCATGCCACACTACGCTATAATCATATGAACGGCGGAAATCGTAGATCAATGCGATTTTGCTGTTTTGTTGTGCATTCATTCAAAATGACTATTCAGCCTGTGTTGTGTATATAGGGGATCAGCTATGGCGCAGACGCTTTCGCCAATTATCGACCAACTTGCAATGCATCCCGATATACAAGCGATTGTCGCTCCCGATATGTTTATGGAACCACGCCATTTGGCTGGTGTGCGAAAATCGGCTACTGCACCACTGATTGCGTGTATGGCTAAGGAGCACACCACACCGCTGATTGTCGTCGTTGCCCATACAGACGAGGCGGTGCGCCTGTGTGAGGATCTGCCACACTGGTTGCCCAGTCACCCGGTCTATCACTTTGTGGCCAACGATACGATTCCCTATGAACCAATGTCGCCGAGTGTCGAAAGCACTGCCGCACGGTTGCGCGCACTCCACGCCTTGACATCACGCGAGCGCTGCATCATCGTGGCGCCAATTCGCGCAGTACTCCAACCCACAATTACCATCGATGATGTCCGCAACACTAGTATTACTCTTGCGCTCGGACAACGCCATGATCCCATTCAACTGATGCATCATTGGGTGAATCTAGGCTATCGTGCTAGTACCTCGGTCAATGAGCCCGGTGAGATTAATCGGCGCGGTGGTATCCTCGACATCTTCCCACTTGGCACCACCCACCCACTCCGTGTTGAGTTCTTTGGTGATGAGATTGACAGTCTACGCTGGTTCGAGCCCCTTACACAACGCAGTATTGAGTCACTCAACGAGATTACGATTGGTCCGGCTCACGAGTACCAAAGTCAGCAGACCAGCGCAGTTATCGATTGGCTAAACCAGCAGAACTACTCGATGCTCCGTACCGAAGCGCAACACGAGTGGCAACAGTTCATTGAGCGACTCGGGCACAATGAGCGCTTCGATGGCCGTGAGTTTTTGGCACCGTTTTATGCCCTCAATCGTACACTCTCGGGCATCACCACCCATCTTGACAGAGATATCCCACTCATCATTAGCGAGCCCGTGTTGGTTGCTCAAGCGGCCAGCGAATACAGCATTCAGCACGAACAACGCCGCATTCAGCACGTCGAAAGTGGCGAACTCCCGCCGTGGTATCCGATTGTCATCCTCGATTGGCGCACAGCGCTGAGTCATGCATCCGTCGTGCATATGGCCACTGCCGATTTGCCGTTCCGTGAGTTACTCACCGACCCGCAGATTATCACGCTTACCCCCGAGCTATTCCGTGGCGTCGATTTATATGGTGGACGACTCAAAGAGCTGGTTATCGACATCCAAAAACGTCTACTCAACAATCAACAGGTTTACTTAGTCACGCCACAAGCAGCACGCCTACACGAGATGGTAGAGGAATCTGGCGCAGAGCTGCATCATCTGCATGTCGTCCACGGCATCATCGACAGCGGCTGGAGCTCGCCAGCGCTGAATTTGACTGTCTACAGTGACGCCGAGATATTCGGCTGGACTCAACGACGCAGCCAAGCTCGCCCCAAAAAGGCTGATCGCGTCGATCAAGCCAGCCAAGAGCGCGCAGCGTTTTTACGCGGACTGCAGGTCGGCGATTATGTCGTCCACATCGAACACGGCATTGCCGTCTACGAAGGCATGATTCGCCGTACCATCGACAACATCGAGCGCGAGTACCTGAATTTGCGCTATGCAGCCGGCGACAAATTATATGTACCCGTCGACCAAGTCGACCGTGTCTCGCGCTATATTGGTGCTGGCGATGCTGAACCCACATTGACACGCCTCGGCACACAAGAATGGGAGCGGGCCAAGCGCAAAGCACGCAAATCGGTCGAAGATTTGACCGAAGAGCTCTTGGCTATCTACGCCAAGCGGAGCACGAGCAAGGGCTTCGCCTATGCAACCGATAACAACTGGCAACGCGATTTCGAAGCTGCCTTCCCCTATAACGAAACACCCGATCAGCTCAAAGCGATTACTGACGTCAAACAAGACATGGAGTCCGAGCAACCAATGGATCGCTTAGTGTGTGGCGATGTCGGCTTCGGCAAAACGGAAGTTGCCTTGCGTGCAGCATTTAAAGCAGTACAAAGCGGAAAACAAGTTGCGGTACTCGTACCCACCACCGTACTAGCCCAACAGCACTATGAGACATTTAGTCGACGGATGGCGGCATTCCCCATCAAAGTCGAGTTGATTTCACGCTTTCGTAGTGCCAAAGAACAAAGTGTTGTGCTAGCGAATACCACCACTGGACAAGTCGATATTCTGATTGGCACACACCGCCTACTCTCGAACGATGTCCAGTTCAAAGATTTAGGATTACTCATCGTCGACGAAGAACAGCGCTTTGGCGTCAAGCACAAAGAGCGTCTTAAGCAACTCAAAAGCGGCATCGATGTGCTCACACTCACCGCAACACCGATCCCACGCACGCTCCATATGTCACTAGCTGGTATCCGTGACCTCAGTGTCATCGAGACCCCGCCCGAGGAGCGCATGCCTGTCAAAACCTATCTCGTCCAGCGCGACGAACGCCATATCCGTGAGGCCATCGAGCGTGAACTCGAGCGTGATGGCCAAGTCTACGTAGTCCACAACCGCGTCCATTCAATCTACCAACTCGCCGATAATATCAAACGCCTTGTCCCACATGCACGCATTGGTGTCGGTCATGGCCAACTCGCCGAGCATCAGCTCGAGCGCGCCATGTTGGATTTTTATACGGGGCGCACCAATGTCTTGGTATGCACCACTATTGTCGAGAACGGCCTTGACGTCACGGCAGCCAATACCATCATCATCGATGATGCGCCCTATTATGGTTTAGCCCAGCTCTATCAGCTCCGTGGTCGCGTCGGCCGGAGCAATCAGCGCGCCTACTGCTACCTCTGCTTGCCACCAGGTGTACCACTGACCATCGAGGCGCATCAACGCCTACAAGCCATCCAAGAAGCAACAGAGCTCGGCGCAGGCTTTAAAATTGCCATGCGTGACCTCGAAATCCGTGGCGCTGGTAACTTGCTCGGCGCCGAGCAGAGTGGTCACATCGCAGCCGTCGGATTTGACCTCTACTCGCGATTGCTCGAACAAGCCGTACGCACCATGAAACATCGCTTTGATACACAACAACAGCAGAGCACCACAGTCGAGATTGCAGCACTTGACACACAATCCACACCGGTCGTGCCAACCTCACCAGCCTCAATTCGACGCATCAAAGTCGATGAGAAGGTGCTAGTCACCCCGCTCGTTACAGTCGATTTACCACTCAATGCATTCTTGCCTGTCGACTATATCCCCGATGACCAAGTGCGGTTATCGACATATCAACACATGGCCGAGGCCCAAACCGTGGTAGCAGTCAAAGGACTGCGCCATATGCTCCGCGATCGCTTTGGGCGGCCACCCGAACCCGTCGAGCATTTGCTCACCTGGCTCCACATCAAAAGTCTCGCGCTTCAAGCTGGCGTTCCATCAGTTGTTGCCTCTGAGCAAGAGTACATCATCAAGATGCCTGATGGACATGACGAGTTGCGCCTACGCCTGCAACGCCGCTTTATGCGCGACAAACATATCAAGATTGGCCCGCAGTTTATCAGGATCGGCCGCCAACATGCAGGCAAAGAGTGGCTTAATCAGATTATTGCCGTACTCGAAGCAGTCCAACCTACAGCGCCGTAATCTCGTCAAAGGAGGACCCGCATGACCATCAATATCTGTGTGACTGATGCAACATATGCGCATCACGACCATGAAAAGTCAGCCCTCACAGGACATGACTACACCTTGACCGTACAGCAATGCCGCACCGATGCTGATGTCATCGCTCAATGTGCTGATGCTCACGTCCTATTAAATCAATATGCGCCCCTCACGCGTGAGGTGTTTGCTACACTCACCAATCTCAAGATGATTGTCCGCTACGGCGTCGGTTTTGACAGCGTCGATGTTGCGGCTGCCAGCGAGCACGGCGTGATGGTGGTCAACATTCCTGATTACGGCGTCCAAGAGGTGGCCGATCACACGTTGGCCATGCTCCTCGGCATCGTGCGCAAAGTCCCGCAAATCGATGCATCGGTACGTTCAGGTGTATGGAATGACAATCTGTTCCACCCTATCATGGGGCTCCATCACAAACAGGTCGGGTTGCTCGGCTTCGGCAATATTGCCCGCGAGGTCGCCAAGCGTGCGCAGGCATTCAACATGCAGGTCATAGCCTACGATCCGTTTGTGCCTGCCGAGGTATTTGCGCATCATCAGGTAACAGGCACATCGTGGGAGTCGGTGATGCAACACAGCGACATCATTTGTGTGCACCTGCCACTCAACCACGAGACGAAACACTTTATTAACGCGGAGCGGTTGGCCATGATGAAGCCGACGAGCTACCTGATTAACACGGCTCGTGGCGGCATCGTCAACAGCGCCGATTTGGCACATGCGCTCCGCTCCGGTCAAATTGCCGGTGCAGCACTTGATGTCCTTGAGCAAGAGCCAATGCCTACCGAACACCCCTTACGCGGCATCGATAACTGCATCATTACCTGTCATGTTGCTTGGTATTCGGAGGATTCGTTAGTGCGCTTGCAATATTATGCCGGCCTTGAGATTGCACGTTGGTGCGCCGGCGGACTGCCCAAATCAGTTGTCAATCGTGATGCACTTATCGCCAATGGCACCATCAGTGTCTAAGTATTATTCGTGGTTGAACAAATACACTGTATACGCTATCGCCTCACGGAGCATATAAAACTGCTCCTCGAGTGGGCGTGTCGAAATTGGCGAGGTGAGGGTCGGCGAGGCATATGCCTCTAGCCCGAGGTCCTGCGCCATCTTAAGTGATCGCAACATATGGAATGGGTCACTGACCAATAACACCCGTGTGATGTTGGCATCCTTCGCAAGGACCGTTGCCGCACTGAGGCTCTCGTAGGTGGACCGCCCTTGCGGTTCAAGCAAAATCGCCTCCGCCGGCACACCTTTGCTTACCAAGTACTCAGCACTCGCCTCAGCCTCAGACATATTATCGCCACGTCCGATACCACCAGTCACCACAATCCGCGTGATTTGTTTATTTTGGAACAATAACAACGCATGATCGAGACGCGCGCGCAACACCGGCGACGGCGTACCAGCCCAGACCGCTGCTCCAAGCACAATCGCTGCATCAACTTGGCGCGTCTCATCACGTTTACTTTGTGCTGATACCAAATACGTAACAAAGCCCAAATACAAAATAATCATTACCATCACCCAGAGCATCGAACGCAGCAATGCATTCATCAGTGGCTCTCGAGGATGTCCAGGATGTTTCGGTGTGTCACGCATATTGATTGCACTCATTTAATGGCCTATCAAATAGTATTATACGTTATAGTAATTGACGCATTTCACCCTAAATCAGGTAACACGCCACAATGTGCCACGCACAAAAAATATCATTTTTATTGTTAATATAATCAGCATCACCCAAAATAGTCCATGCGCTGCCATCAACAGCCACAACACCAACGGATACAGACCTACATGCACTGCCACAAACAGCCATCGTTGCCAACGCGTCAGGCGACGCCACTCTGCATTTGTTTGGGGAGTTGCATTCGATAGAGCCCCTGCGACCAAATCAAATGTCAATAACGCAACAATACTCCGCTGCCAAAGTGCACCGTCATATATCACCCATATGAGAATTCCCATACCGATTCCCGGCATGATGATAGATACCATGCATCGCCAGTCCAACGTCCCAAACAATAATCGGCCAATACGCCGTACGTTTTCGACCATAATCGACCTCATACCATAGTAACGGCAGTCTCATAGACGTATTGTATACTTTGACTGTACACAAACACCGCTTGCCATACTACTATCAATTGCAAGGAATACATCAATGAAAAATTTTAATCTCCCACTACATACACGCTACGCACTCATCGCCATCATTGCGCTCGTTGTGGCATCGTTCAATCTGATTCCCGATGTAATTGTAGGCATCAGCCTGCTAGCAATTGGTTTTTTGCAAGGAGCAGATGTCTGGCAACGGCTCCAGAAACGCACCCAATCGAGCAATGTCACCTACTGGCGGGGCGTACGCTACGAGGTCAGCAACAAATCCAATCGGCCACAGTGGCGCGACATTCAAGCCGAGGGATTGTGGATTCTGATTACGCTGATTGCCACCATTGTTGGATTTACACTCATAGTTGATAGCTTTTTGTAAAAAATCTTAATCACCCACACCTGCAGATACGCATCGTCGTGTGAGCGGCACTGGGAATCACCGCCCACTCATTGCATAGGCATAGGCAGCTTCACAGGCAGGCACACGCGTCTCCCATGCATGTCGATATGCCGATTGATATGCGGCTTGTTGCATTGTGGTACATCGTGATGGATCATCAAGAATCGTGCATACCGCGGCCACAAATGCGTCAGTGTCATCCGGGTCAACCAAATAGCCGTTTTCGCCGTGCTGCACAAACGTCCGCATCTCACCAACATCATGCCCTACCACAATCAAGCCAGCAGCCAATAGCTCAAGCAATTTGGCCGAACATCGTGACCGGTTAATCAGCGTATCAATAACGGGTACTATCGCTATACTCGCCTGTTGCAATACGTTTGGTATATCTGCAGGCTGCATCCACCCGTGCATAGATACATATGCATCAACCTGGTGTTGTACGAGTAGTTGCGCAAATCGTTGCTCCTCGCCGTTCTCACCGGTCCCAATCACATGCAAGTGCACATCAGGACGGTGTGCGACAATCTGCGTCATAATGGTAATCATTGTCGTCAGATCAAACTCCCAGAACCGCGTATAGAGCACGAGTACCGGGTCCGTACGTGGTGCAAACGCCGATTGTTGGACGATATTCGCCGCATTCGGCAGATAAAACGTCGCCTCGCGTGTGACACCATCAGCCCACACAAGGCTCTGCAGTGTCCGGCTGGCGACTGTCACCGCATCGGCGCTACGCGGTAAATCACGCTCTTGCCACCGAAACAAGGCTTTGGCGCTGGTCGGATACGGCAACTCGTCGTTCCAGCCACCCACACTTTCGCGATCATCACAATCAACCACGAGCGGGATGTGTGGCGCCACCAATCGCGCCCAACGTGCCGTTAAACCAGCGTGTCCCTTGGGCTTGAACAGATGGATAATGTCTGGCGCATCAGCCGCAATCGCACGCCACAGCAACTGCGCTTGTCTGAAAACGCCGAATGCTCCATCTGATGCCACGGCGGTATGCGTTACTCGCACTGTGCCATGCATCACCGACGTCTCTGCATCTTGGGGATTATGAATCGGTGGCGCAATAATATGCACCGCATGACCACATGCGCTTAATGCGTGCGCAAGTGGTAACATGCGGGCCAAAAGGGTGCCCTTCGGCCGTATGCCGAAGGGCGCTAACATGGCAATACGCAATGGGCGCATTACAACTCCTAGAGACGTGAGCGAGGGTCGAGTGCATCGCGCAAACCATCACCCATGAAGTTGATACTCAACACCGTCAAGAAGATCAACGCAGCGGGGATCATTGACAAGTGTGGTGATGACTGCAAGTATTGGCTACCATCCGTCACCAAACGCCCCCATGTTGGGGTGTCCGGTGGGAATCCGATACCCAAGAACGACAACGTCGACTCACTGATGATTGCGCTACCAATCTCAAGCGTGGCAGCCACAATAATCGGACTCAGTGCATTCGGCAGAATGTGACGGAACATGATGCCGGGACGACTCACACCCACACAAATTGCTGCTTCAACGAACTCTTTTTGTTTGAGCGAGATAAACGATGCACGGACGATACGCGCCGTTTGCATCCATGCTAAAACACCGATCATGGTGACCACGATCATAAACATACCAAACTCTAAGCCAAACCTCGCTGTTACTGCATCTCTAAATAGATATACCGTCAACAGCAACAATGGCAACGTTGGCAATGATAAGAATAAGTTGGTAATGAAGCTCAACACTTCATCGACCAAGCCGCCAAAGTAGCCTGCAATAGCGCCAATCGTCGCACCCAGCGTCACGGCAATCAACATAGCCGTAAAACCAACCGAGAGTGAAATACGCCCACCATATAACGCACGCGCAAACAAGTCACGACCAAGTTCGTCGCTACCAAATGGATGCACTGCACACATCGGATCCAAGAACGTCTCCGTAGCTGGATCTATGCCTGCATCGACCTTCATTTGTGCTTGCTGTGCACAATACTCAACATTCTCCTCGGGAATCGAGAAGTATGGCGCACTCATCGTGTTCACAAAATCCAGTGCATCACGGTTTACTCGCCAAAACATTGGACCAGTCGCCACAACCACAATAAACACAAACATGATAAACATGCCAACCATAGCGAACTTGTGCTTACGGAATCGACGCCATGCATCACCCCAAAGCGTTCGTGGTTTTTTTTGGGCATTGTCTGCGAGCTTTTTAATCGCATCACTCACTGGTGGATTTGTAGCCATCAGTTCTACCTTACGCTATATATGCGGAGCTCAACTACGAGTACTTCACCCGTGGATCAAGAACCCCATAGAGAATATCGGCAATGAGATTGAAGAACACAACCAATATCGAGAAGATGAAGGCCAATGCCATCACCGTCGGGGTATCGGAATTTTGGATTGATGTCACCAAAAGTTGCCCCAACCCATTTACGCGATAGAGATTTTCAGTAATAATTGCACCAGCAAAAATAGCCGGAATACCAAGCGCAATCAATGTAATAACAGGAATAATACTATTCACCACCACGTGTCGAATGACAACGGTCCAATCATTAAGTCCTTTGGCCCGCGCAGTACGCACATAGTCCAGCGGCAAGTTATCCAACATTGATGATCGCATAAAACGCGTCAAGGCGGCAGTTTGTTGTACAACCAAGACCATCACTGGCAAAATCATCTGATTAATCTGCTTCATAAATGTCTCCCAGCTGTTGATCTCAAGCGTCGAGCTGTAGACCAATGGGAACCACTGCAAATTAATCGCAAAAATCAACATCAACGATAGACCCGTAAAGAACGACGGCAGAGATGCACCAATGAACGCCAAAAATGTTGCAAGTTGGTCAAATATTGAATACTGCTTTACCGCGGATATGATTCCTATCGGTATTGCTAACATTACCGCAAGTAAGTAGGCTACACCCACCACTTGAAGTGTCTGTGGCACGCGTTGGAACACCAAATCAAGCACAGGACCCTTGGTGGCAAACGAGAAGCCCCAATCACCCTTCACCATTGCGGTAACCCAACGCACATAGCGCTCGTTCCACGGCTTATCTAGGCCAAACTGTTCACGAATGCGTTGACGAGTGGACTCTGGAATGGCAGGATTAAGCGCAAACTGCGCAAGTGGATCACCTGGAGCGAGTGCAAGCACCGCAAAAATTACAAAGCTGATCAAAAACAGCGTTGGTATGGCGACAAGCAATCGTCGAATAATGTATTGGGTCATGGAGTGCTTCTCCACGCTAGTGTAAGCGATTGAATTCAAAAGTAATGGGGAAAGAGGGTGGTGTGAAGCGGAGGTTGGTAGAACCAACCCCCGCTTCGTGGACTAACGAACTACTTTGACCAGGTCTGGATGTTCCACAACACTGAGTCGAAGTTGGTGTAAGTTGGGCCGTTAAGCTCCTTCAACTTGGCCTGTGGCGTGTCACGTGAAATCAATGGAATCACGGCTACGTCATTGATCAAGGTGTCGTTAAGCTTGACGAACAACTCAACACGCTTGGCTGGATCCAATTCCTTCACAGCTTCAGCGTATGTGGCATCGTACTCAGGGTTGCAGTAACGACCGTCGTTACCACCCTGCCAGCGGTTCTCTGATGAGTTAACAGCGTCACAGGTCCAACCTTCGAAGTATGATGTTGGGTCTGGGCTGCTGTTGCTGTTGGTGTACATCTGGAGGTCGACATACATCTTGTTCAAGGTGTCGTCGTTGGCTGGGTCGCCTGAGAAGAAGACGCTGGCGTCAACTGCCTTCAGGTCCATAGCAATGCCGATCTCGGCCAAGTTAGCCTTGACAATGGCCTGCTCGCCTTGGCGCAAGCTGTTGATTGAAGTGGTGAAGTACACCTTCAACGTCTTGCCGTCCTTCTTACGGACGCCGCCATCAAGCACCCAACCGGCGTCGTCGAGGAGCTTCTTGGCACCCTCTACGTCGCGCTCACAGCTGGTGTTTGGTGAAACCAACGCTGATGGAGCAACCAAGATGTTACATGTGGCAACACCGGTTGGGCCATACAACTGCTCTGCAATGGCCTTCTTGTCAATGGCCTTGGCGATAGCCTGGCGCACTGGCAATTCGGTCAAGAATGGGTGAGGCTGATCTGGCTCTGAGCGCTTGGCACCCAAGGCTGGATCTGGGTTGGCAAAGTTGACGACGATACGCTCGATACCGAACGAACCACCGCTAACTGGGTCACACTTGCCGGCAGCCAAGATTGGCTCAAGAGCGGCCTTTGGTACTTGCAAGTTCCATGCATAGTCGTACTCACCAGTCTCACAGACTGCGCGAGCGGCTGAAGCGGCGTCACCGCCACCCTTCATCTCGACCATGTCGAAGTAGACATTGGCGTTGTCGCGGTAAAGCTCGTTGCGCTCGTACACTACGACGTCACCTGGCTTGAACTCCTTGAGCTTCCAAGCGTTAGTACCGATTGGAGCCAAGTTAGCCTGAGCACAAGCCTCGTTGATGGCGTTGGCGCCAATACAACCACCGAACTGTGCCTTCTGCAACACATGACCATTTGGACCAACAAATGCTTGATATGGATCAGCAGTTGGTGATTTCCAGGTAATCTTAACGGTGTTGGCATCGACAGCCTCGATGTTATCGATGTTGGCGAATGCAGTTGCCGTTGTACAAGCAGTGGTCTCATCAGCACAGTACTGCCACGTGAAGATGATATCATCAGCAGTGAAATCACTACCGTCTGACCACTTCACACCTGACTTGAGCTTCCACGTTACGCTGGTACCATCGGCAGCAACGCCACCGTTGTCGACCGTTGGAATTTCGGCGGCCAAGTAAGGAGTGACTTCATCCTTTTCGCTGTAACGGGCCAACGGCTCAAGGATGATGCTGGCTGCATCAAAGTCCTTGGTGCCTGATGCCTGGTGTGGATTAAGGATGGTTGGAGCCTGCCAGTAAAGGATATTCAAAGTTGAATCCTTCTCGGCGGCTGGCTCGGCGGCTGGCTCTTCAGCTGGAGCTGCGGTTGGCTCGGCAGCTGGCTCTTCAGCTGGAGCTGCGGTTGGCTCGGCAGCTGGTGCTTCAGCGGCTGGAGCTGCAGTTGGCTCAGCGGCTGGGGCGCTACCGCCACAGGCCACGAGCAGTGGGAGCAACAAAGCGGCTGCCAAAAGGGCTGCGCTGCGCTTCCATGTTGAAGGGGTCTGTCCCATAGTGTTCTGTTCCTTTCGAAGAGAACGGAAATCTGATTACACACCTAACATCTCACATCAATCGTACTGTGTTAACAACACGTCGCAGTTGAGTTAAGTATGCATGAGAAGTATTTTAGTGTATTTAATAGTGCAAGTCAATGGAATTTGCCCTCGTTTTGTGCCAATAGATTACAAATTTGATCCAATATAATTGTTTACTTTGTGCAAATATCACTTTTAGAACACAATAATCACACGATATCAACGATTGCTTCATAGATTATTTACACCAACAATCTAACCCATGTCACCACGCAAAATCACAAATTGCATCCATTCTTTATGCGTTCTCCCTCTACCATACCAATCGATTTAACCATATAATAGGGGTCATACCGATACCCATTGATATCTTCTGCAAATCTGTGAGCATAATCCATGCACAATTCAGCCCTAATTACTGCACTCCGTGACATCGTTGGCCATGATGGCGTTGTTGATGGCGATGCCGCTCTGCTGACCTACGAAGCCGATGGCTGTGTGATGGACCTGCACATGCCGAATCTCGTCGTGCTCCCGCGCACCAGTGAGCAAACTGCCGCCGTTGTCAAACTCGCCCATCAAGCCCGCATCCCCGTCGTTGCGCGCGGCGCCGGCACAGGGCTCTCTGGTGGTGCCACCCCCATCCACGGCGGCATCGTCATCGCAATGACCCGCATGGATCAAGTCCTTGAGGTAGACACGCGCAATAAACGCGCGCGCGTGCAGCCTGGCGTCATCAACTGGGAGCTCTCACAATACCTGGCCAACTATGGCTATGCTTTTATGCCCGATCCATCCTCTCAAAAAGCCTGCACGATTGGCGGCAACATTGCAAATAACAGCGGCGGTCCACATTGCCTCAAATATGGCATGACCACTAATCATGTGCTTGCACTACGCACTGTCCTACCCAACGGCAATTTGATTTGGACCGGCAATGGACGTTTTGATACAGTAGGCTACGACCTCGCCGGCATTATGACTGGATCCGAAGGCATGTTTGGCATTGTCACCGAGGCCTGGGTGCGCATGACACGCCTGCCCGAGGCTTTACGCGTCGTCCTTGCGCTCTTCCCAGATATCCCATCAGCCTCTCAAACAGTCTCGACTATTATTGCGCGAGGCCTGCTCCCGGCCGCACTCGAGATGATGGACAAACTCGCCATCAAAGCCGTCAACGGCATGTACAAACTCGGACTCCCTGATAGTGCCGGTGCCGCCCTTCTCATCGAAATCGACGGTGTCAACGAAGGGCTCGACGATCTGCTTCGTGATGTCACCCAAATCTGCCGTGAACACGGCGCAATCGAGGTGCGACCGGCCACTACTCCCGCCGAACAAGCCCAAGTCTGGGCCGCCCGCAAAAACGCCTTCGGCGCTATGGGTCGGCTCTCTCCGAGCTACTACCTCGTTGACACAGTCGTGCCACGTACCCAACTCCCAAGCATCCTGTCCCATGTCGGTGATGTGGCTAGTGACTTCAACCTCCCTATCGCCAACGTCTTTCATGCTGGTGATGGCAACCTCCATCCACTCATTCTATTTGACCGCCGCGATCGCAATCAACTCGAGCGCGCACTTGGTGCCGCCACCGAAATCCTCAAAGAATCAGTGCGGCTCGGTGGTGTCGTTAGTGGTGAACATGGCATCGGCGTCGAAAAACGCGATTACATGGATATTTTGTTTAGCACGGCCGACCTCGCCGCCATGGCCGGTCTCAGACGTTCATTCGATCCGCTCGAACTCTTCAACCCAGGCAAAGTCTTCCCTGCCCGCAAAGGCTGTGGCGAACTCGCCGAGTTGCGCCAACATGCCATTCATGCCAACCAAATTATCGAGATTCCTAACGGCACTTGGGTATAACCAGCACGGAGCACACACCTCATGACAACGGCACATCCCTGCATCAGTGAAGATTTGGCGCTCCGCCAACAATATACGATCCGCACATGTGTGCCCGATCGTGTGGCAATCCCCACAACCGTAACCGAGGCCAGCGAAATTATGCAACTCGCAGCCCAGCATGGCTGGCATATTATTCCGTGGGGAGGTGGGACGCATCAACTCATCGGCGCCACACCTACCAATGCCGACCTCGTTATTGTCACAACAGCACTCAACCGGGTCATTCACCATGAACCAAACGACCTCACGATTAGTGTAGAAGCCGGCATGACCATCGGTACTCTACGCCGATATCTTGCAAGTCACGGTCAAATGCTCCCCGTGGACCCGGCACTACCCGATCACACCACGATTGGTGGACTAATTGCTACTGCTTCTGATGGACCACGTCGTGCCATCTACGGTATCCTGCGTGACATGATGATTGGCATTAGTGTGATTGAGGTTAATGGTCAAGTCTCCAAAGCAGGCGGAATGGTAGTCAAAAATGTCAGTGGCTTTGATATGATGAAACTCTATCATGGCAGCTTCGGCACGCTGGCCCTCATCGTCTCGGCGAACTTCAAACTCTATCCAATACCCACCCATCATGGTACGGTTGTGGCTACATTTGCCGAACTCCAATCCGCCCTCAGCTATATCGACGACATCGCCACCAGTCAACTCACACCTGTCACAGTTGAGTTAATCGACCATACAATTTTGGCCCAACTCCAACTTGATGGTAAATGGGGTGTGGCACTTGCGAGTGAAGGCCCGCTTGAAGCTGTCACCCGCCATCAACACGATCTAACGGCACGCGCCCATCAGCACAGTGGGGGCACTCATTGGTTTAGCGAGACCCAACACACCCACTGCTGGAATATTATTCATGATGCAAGCAGTGTCCATGCACTACCCGAACAGACATGTGTCATACGTTGGAGTACATTACCGATATTCGTGGGTGATATCATTGAACGCTGTCAGAGCTATGCATCTCAGTTTGGTGGACACATCAGCATGCATGTGCGCGCCAGCGTTGGCAGCGGCTATATCCGTATTTCTGGTATCGATTCACCGAGTCAGACCGCATGGTTTAATGCGTTCCCCGAAGCACTTTGGATTGCAACCAACGCATCTAATCTATCTACCTACTGGCATACGCCCGAAGCAGGTTTTGATATCATGCAACACATACGCCATGAATTTGACCCACAAAATCGTTTGAACCCTCAACGATTTGTCGTATAGTTTTGTACAATAAGATGCGTTGTGGGAATACATCATGCATGCTACTAACACCACAATCAATACGTTGGACCCACTTGATAACAAGTAACACCATGAATTCGGTATTTGGCTGGAGTATTTCTCATGACAAAAACAGTATTGATTATTGATGATGATGCTACATTACGCCGCGCACTTGCGAGCGCTCTCCGTAGCGAAGGCTATGATATTGTCTTAGCTGCAAACGGCCAAGAGGCCGTCACACTTTGTGCGAACGGCCTCCCTGATGCGATAATTTGTGATGTGATGATGCCTTATATGGACGGAGTCGCAACATTTAGAGCACTTCAAAGCGAACTGCAAGTTCGTAATGTGCCAATCATCATCACGACTGCACTCCATCGTCAAGCCTGGTTCGATGATCTCGAAGAAGAAGGCGCGGTATTTATGCCCAAACCATTGGACTTACCGCGCCTCTTTCAGATTCTCCGTGATTCGTTGTCCTAACGCTTAGCGCCATGCACCAAGAATGGCGCCCAACACCAAGAAGTTCAACAAATGGTTGGCTGTCTCGATGATCCATACTTTGAACCCATGACCACCGAAAAAGTTATTAACCAAGTACGGCGGCGCAACAAAACCCATCCATAACACGAAGCCAACGACAACGCCATCGCTCCATGTTGACTCGAACGGATACAGTGCAAAAATCATCAACGACATGAACAACGGCATGATGAACGATGTGATAACCGTGAACGCAAACAACAACACCATGTTCGGAGGAGTGTTTGGCCGGTAGACGGTCAAATCGGTGTTTGGTTGACCGCGACCAAATACGTTGAAGAAGCTATGTGGGTTGAACCACAACGAGCCACTTCTGATACACACAATGGTGCTTACCAGAATCGCCCACCAATTAAGCGCTTGAAAGTCAAACATATTTGTTCCCTCAGTACAATGCTACATGCATAATAATATACAATAACCATGATTTGTGCAATACGATGGATTAAAATAAGATTACTATAATTTATCGTATTGTCAAATTACCGTCAAATGCTACACTGATATCAACGGTAATTCCAATATACCCCAAAATCACCGGTTATATATCCCTTTACTGACTAAGCAACCGCAACACCATCCCCATGTTTTGACCAGCACTAGGTTGATCTTCGTTGCGTTTACCGATACCACGCCACCAAAAGAAAAAAACGTCCGAGGATTGAACCATAGTGATTCAGATACAACGCCGAGTATCAGGCAGAGGAAGATTGCTGCCTAATTTACGGTGGGGAATACGATGATATGCCCCGTTGCAGTTAAGAACAGATGCTGTAATAACAGAGTACGCTATATCAAGAGAAAATCTAACTTACATAGCAGTTAATATGTATGGCAGATTAGTCTCGCCCCACGTTCCAACGCAGATACGCATCAATAAATGGATCCAACTCACCATCTAACACAGCCTGCACATTGCTTGTCTCGTGGTCAGTACGGTGGTCTTTGACTAACGTATACGGGTGAAAATAAAACGTCCGCATCTGACTGCCGAAGTCTGCCTTGACATGGTCTCCCTTGAGTTTGGCACGCTCCTCAATTTGACGTTGCAACTCACGTTCAAGCAAACGCCCACGCAACACGCGCATGGCCGTCTCTTTGTTTTGGAGCTGAGACCGCTCATTTTGACAGGTCACCACAATTTGATCCGGCGTGCCAGGTTTGTACGTCAAACGCACTGCCGAATCGGTCGTATTTACCCCTTGACCACCATGTCCACCTGCACGATAGACGTCAACACGGACATCTTCAGCTTTGATAATAACCTCAGGGGCATCGTCCACCTCAGGCAGCACCTCAATCAACGCAAATGATGTCTGACGAGTATTCGCCGAATTAAACGGCGACAAGCGAATCAAGCGATGCACACCTGCTTCGGCTTTGCACAAACCATAGGCATAATCACCGCGAATCTCGAGTGTGGCACTTTTGATGCCAGCCTCGTCACCCATACTCTGATCGACCAAGTTGCACTTAAATCCACGTTGCTCGGCCCAGCGCATATAGGTACGTAGGAGCATCTCGGCCCAATCTTGGGCATCGGTGCCACCCATTCCTGCTTTGATTGAAAGAAACGCATTACGGTCATCATACTTACCACTCAACAACACCTCGGTCTCGAGTGTATTAATCTCGGTCAACAGCGCTGTATACTCGTGTGCGACTTCATCAGCAAGTGCTGGATCATCAAGTTCAATAAATTCAGCCAACATCAACAAGCGATTATCAACATCAGCCCAACGTGCTAATTCAGCTTTGAGACGCGTCAAGCGTTGTAAAACCTGTTGGGCATTACTCGGGTTATCCCACAACGTAGGATCAGCAGATTGCTCCTCGAGTATGGTTACTTGGATTTGGCGGTCAGCCAGGTCAAAGTCGCCCACGGACGCCATCAAAGCGTAGCCGTAGGTCCTCCAGTTCGTTTCGGGTAATCACACACTGTTCCTTTCATCAACTGCGTTCATTATACATACCAACTCTTGTGGCTGCATGTCACCCATACAAAAGCGCTCGAGCCACACGTGCTCAAGCGCTTTTGGATACGGAATATCACATCAGACTTAGTGCAACACACCAGCCAACGCATTGATTTTGGGCATCAACTCAGCGAAGTGCTCGAGGGTCAATGACTGCGGACCATCTGAGGTAGCCTTATCAGGATCTGGATGCACCTCAATCATCAGGCCGTCAGCACCGGCCGCCAATCCCGCCAACGCCAAGGGTTGCACCAAGTACCACTTGCCGGTGCCGTGTGAAGGGTCAACGATAATTGGCAAGTGCGTGCGCTTCTTGGCCAAGGCCACGGCATTCAAATCCAGTGTGTTGCGCGTGGCGGTTTCAAACGTACGAATGCCACGCTCACACAAAATCACATTATTATTGCCTTGATTCATGATGTACTCGGCTGAGAGCATCCACTCCTCGAACGTCGCAGACAAGCCACGCTTGAGCAATACCGGGCGTTGACTACGACCGACCTCCTCGAGTAACTGATAATTTTGCATGTTGCGGGCACCGATTTGCAACAGGTCGGCATACTCAGCGACTAACGCTACATCAGTTGGAGTCATCACCTCGGTCACAATCGGCAAACCAGTCTCAACACGAGCCTTGGCCATCAACTTGAGGGCATCCTCACCCATACCGCGGAACGAGTATGGCGACGAACGAGGTTTGAAGGCACCACCGCGCAACATATGCGCGCCAGCTTTTTTGATGGCAATAGCTGTGGTCATAATCTGAGTCTCACTCTCGACCGCACATGGACCAGCCATCACCACTGCCGAGCCACCGCCTACTTTGACACCACTCACATCAACAATCGTATCAAGTGGGTGGAACTCGCGAGTAGCCAATTTGTATGGCCGCGAAATACGTACGACCTCACGGACGCCGCTCATACTTTCAAGCGCTTCTTGAAGAGCCACTGTTATCGGTGTACCAATAATCCCCACAATGTTTTGTGACTCACCAACTGTCACACTACCGCGCAAATTATGCGCGGCAACACGTGCCAGCACTGCATCTAGATCAGCTTGCGATGCACTATTTTGCATGATAACTACCATCGAACAACCTCCTCCAAATTAATTCAACGCGCTCGATCCGGTCGCAACACACTCGCTCCACCTAGATAGATATGTTTGATATCAGCTTGATCTACCGTTGTATTCCAATGAATAATCAGACGAATACACATCGGCAAACTGCCAGGGACCGTCATTTCATGGGTATTCATTAATGCTGTATCTGTCCAACCAAGTTGTCGAGCTGCAACTGCCGGAAACTCAGCATATAAATCAGTCGTAGTCGTAAACCAACAACTTGCTACATCCTCGGCCTTGATGCCATTGGCAGCGATGACCGCCTCGAGCAACTCACGCGTTGCCATCAAAATAGCCTCACGAGTGTTGGCTTTACTTGTAATTGCGCCGCGTACCCCACGACAGGCCATCGTCATTGAGAACCTCCTTTTGTGTCAGACACATCAAAAAACCGGCGGAGGTCATGCCTCTCGCCGGTCAAGTTCACGTATCATCGTGTGTTGGTCATGGCGAAACGGCCGATCTCAGTTGTGAGCCGGTAAAATAACCAAAATAATAGGCGTTAAATTGCTTAACTACACGCATTATTTGATTACCTATCACATGACCACTTGCTATTTGCACATCGTACACGCTATTTATGATTGCGTCAAGTTGTTTGCATTCAGCAGACCCATATGCTACAATTTACTTCGTTATTATGGGCGATTAGCTCAGTTGGCCAGAGCGCATCCTTCACACGGATGAGGTCGGTGGTTCGAGCCCACTATCGCCCACCATTCACTGGAAACGCCGCACAAGATTGTGTGGCGTTTCTGCTTTTGCTATCATGCACTCCCCATCAATACCATACAAAAACAATTTAACCTCATGGTATAATCGCACCACAACGCACGATTACGGCAAAGGAAGCAACCATGAGCAATGCGACGATGCAAGGGCTCGTTTATCGGGGTCCCCGTGAACACACCCAAATCGAAGAAGTCGGCATTCCCACGCCTGGTCCCGGGCAAGTCCTCATGCAAGTCGGCGCTGTTGGTGTCTGTGGCACCGACATCCACGTCTGGCAAGGCGATAACCACCAGATGGCTGGACCGCGTATTCTCGGTCATGAATTCGCCGGAGTGATTGCTGCCGTTGGCGCCGGTGTCGATGATTTCCGCGTGGGTGAGCGTGTCGTCTCCGAGACCGCCTCATGGGTCTGTGGCACCTGCCCCTACTGTCGTGCCGGGCAATATAACGTCTGCCCCAACCGCAAGGGCTTTGGATTCGGCGCAGATGGGGCCATGGCCAACTACGTCATCAGCCGCCCGGGCATCTTACACCGCATCCCCGATCATGTGCCAATGACACATGCCTCACTGACCGAGCCGGCCTGTGTCGCCTATAACGCGATTATCGAAAAAAGCCGTCCGCGCCCTGCTGACCACGCCGTCGTACTCGGCCCTGGTCCAATTGGATTGATGTGTATCGCCGTTTTGCGTCTCGCCGGCGTCGCTCGTATCAGCGTTGTCGGTTTGCGCCGTGACGGCAATAGACTCGACCTCGCTAAACAGATGGGTGCGGATGATGTCCTCGTCGGCGATGAACAAAACGTCGTCGAAGCGGTCCTCAACGCCGGCGATGGATTTGGTGCCCATCTGGTCGTGGACGCAGTCGGCGTTTCAAAGACGCTTGACCAGAGCCTCGATATGGTGCGCCCTAACGGTCAAATCACCAAGATTGGCTGGGGACCAGCTCCAGTTGGATTCAGTCTTGATCGCTTGATTATCAAAGCAGCCACCCTGCAAGGATCATTTAGTCACTTGCACGGCACCTGGGAGCGCATCTTGACATTAATGGGTACTGGTCAACTCAACGTGGAGCCGCTGGTCACCGAGTTTGACCTGCTCGACTGGCACGAAGGGTTCATGGCCATGGAGGAGCTGACCATCCCCAAGGCAGTGCTCCGCCCCAACGGCAACCTTGGTTAATTGAGACAAAGGACATTACCGTTATGCCGATGCACATTGGCAGCAACCCGATTGGTTTGGCTGCGTATAGTTTTCCGTGGCGGTGTGGATTTGCTGGCGCTGGTACGCCACGCGCGTGCCCGCGCCCATATGATGCCCACGCCCTGCTTGAGTTGGCATCGTACTATAACCTCGCTACCATCGAGATTCCCCTCGACATCATCAAAGACCGCACAGCCGTCGGGCTCAAAGAGTTCCGCAAACGTGCCGACTCACTCGGCATTCGTATCATGCTCGATGGTGCTGTGATCAGTCACGAGATGCTCGCCGAGCTTATCCCTGCTGCGGCTACCCTCGGTGCACCCGTGTTGCGTGTCATGCTTAGCGGCATGCTCGAAGGTGCGCGAGCTACATTCCCAGGTGGCTGGGAGTCACACCTTGCACGCCAGATTCATCTACTCAAACAAACGCGTTCTCTTGCCGAGGCACACAACGTAATTATTGCTCCTGAGAACCATCAAGATCTTAATAGTCAAGATTTAATTCAAATATGTGACGAGGTTGGTGGTAAACATATTGGTGTAACCCTTGATGCAGTCAATCCATTAGCGGTAGCTGAAGAGCCGATTACATTTGCTCGGGCATTAGGATCCCGCATTGTCAACGTCCATCTCAAAGATTATGTCATCTATTTAACCAATGAAGGTTACCGTCTCGTGCGCAGCACGCTCGGCCACGGCGTCCTTGATGTACCTGCACTATTTGCGGTACTCGCCGAGCATGCGCCTACGGCCACCTGCAACATCGAGTTAGCCGCGATTAACGCTCGCCACATCCGGGTACTCACCCCCGAGTGGTGGCAGGGATATCCGCGTACATACGGCATCGAGACCATTGCACCACTCTGGCAATATCTTGCCAATCATGTCAGCACCGCTACAGATGATTGGCGCACGCCGTGGGAGCGCGATGAGGATGCGATAGCACTCGGCGCCTACGAAGAGAGTCAGTTCACCAACAGTGTGGCATATTTACGTTCGCTCATGCCCACCCACACAGGAGATCGTCGATGAGTAATCCACTTGACCTATTTCGCCTTGACGGCCGCGTTGCCCTGATTACCGGAGCCGCCGGTGGCTTAGGTGAGATATTTGCCAAAACGCTGGCAGCAGCCGGCGCTGACCTGATTCTTGTCGGCCGCCGCCAAGAGCCACTCGACATCTTGGCAGAGCACATTCGCCAGCAACACCAGCGTACCGTCACCGCCTATACCGCTGACGTGACCGACAACACCCAAGTTGAGCAGATGGCCAATACCGTCGGTAAAGTCGACATCTTGATTAACAGTGCCGGCGTTAATTTGCGCAAACCAGCCGTCGAATATCCCGTCGAGAAATGGGACGAACTCATCGCTCTCAATCTCAGCGCTCCATTCTACTGCGCCCGAGCATTTGCACCACAAATGATCGAACGTGGCTGGGGTCGCGTGGTCAATATCAGCTCGATGCTCGGCACCGTCGGATTGGCCGAACGCGCCCCATACACGGCAGCCAAGGGTGGCGTCATCCAGTTGACACGCACATTGGCACTCGAGTGGGCTAATCGCGGCGTCACCGTCAATGCCCTCTGCCCGGGGCCATTCGCAACTGAGATGAATCGACCTATTCTCAATAACCAAGCAGCGTATCAATGGTTCATCGACCGGTTGCCAATTGGGCGCTGGGGTGATTTGCGCGACCTCGAGGGTCCGATTTTGTTTCTTTCGTCCGATGCATCAGCATTCATGACCGGCACAAGTTTGGTCGTTGACGGCGGGTGGACAGCGCAGTAAGCATTGTTTTGCAGAGTCGCAAAGGAGAACACCATGTCCAAAGGATTGCGCGTGGTCATGCCCAAAGAATTCACCGTCGAATTCGACGAATTTGTCATACCCAGCCCTGGCCCCAACCAAGTGTTGATTGCCACCGAGGCCAGCGGGATTAGCGCTGGCACTGAGTTGGCCATTTATACCGGCATTCATCAGTGGCTCAAGGATCCGAGCAATACCTGGGCCAAGTTCCCGTTTGTACCTGGGTATAGCGCCGTTGGGCGCATCATGGCAGTCGGTGCTGGCGTGACACAATTCAAAGAGGGCGATCGCGTGATTTGGCCGGGGCGCCACGAGAGCCATGCGATTGTCGATATCGGTGACGATGCCGACGTATGGCCGATTGCCGATCATGTCCCAACCCCTGATGCCGCCATGTTGTCACTGGCCCGATTCCCATTCACCGCCTTGGTACAATCCAATCGCATCCTCGGCCAAGCGGTAGTCATCCTCGGCATGGGGATGATTGGTCAGATTGCGACGCGGCTATACGCAGCGGCTGGTGCTCACCCGATTATCGGGGTTGATAGCGTGGCCCAACGCCGACGCTGGGCCGAGCAAGTCTACGGCGTGCGCACGATTGACCCGACTAATGGTGATAGCCGCGAGCAGCTCGAGGCCTTGATTGGGTGTCGCGCTGATGTGGTTGTGGATGCCACCGGTGTGCCGTCGGCCTTGCAGGATGCACTCAAGTTAGTGATGGACGGTGGGCAGGTGGTGTTGGTCGGTAGTCCACGCGGCATCATCCAAAACTTTGATTCATACTGGGATTTGCATGGGCGCTCGGTAACAATTACCGGTGCTCATGGCAGTGCGATTGGTACCCACGTGCGACCAAACTTTCCGTTTACCCGCGATCGCGCCTTGCCGTTACTGGCTCACTTTGCAGCAGCGGGCAAGCTATCGCTGACCAATATGATTACCCATCATGTGCACGCCGAGAACGCCCCAGAGATGTACGAAGGCTTGCGCATCAAGCGCGATGAGTTCTTAGCCGTCACTATGCACTGGTAAGCACCCGATTGCGCCGCGTCGAATAGTGTCTCGACGTGGCGCTGTCTATTTGAGGAGTTCAACATGCACGGATTTGACCCAGCGACCAGCTTTGGGGCCACGGTGGCGGCGCGCTACGACGATCAACCACGCGGTGATGAGGCGGCGGCGGCGCAGTTTTTGGCAGCCATCGCACCAACCAAAACGGCACTGGAATTTGCCATCGGTACAGGACGGATTGCCCTGCCGCTGGTCGAACGGGGCATGCACGTAGATGGCATCGAGCTTTCGCCAGATATGATTGCCCGACTGCACACCAAACCGGGCAGCAAACACATCCACATCACGCTGGGCGACATGAGCACTGTCAGCACTGGCCGGCGTTATGGGTTGGTTTACTTGGTATTCAATACGATTTTTAATTTGCTGACGGTAGATGATCAAATCAACTGTTTTGTGAATGCTGCCCGGCATCTGGACGACGATGGCGTGTTTGTGGTCGAGACCGCCTTGCCCCATACCTGGATGCCCAGTGGTACCTCCGATTATGTCCATGCCGAGCAGGTCAATCTCGATTCGGTGATGTTTGATGTGGCCAAGTACGACCCAGTCACGCAGTTACTGGCCGAAAACCACGTGCGTATCTCGACCACGGGCATCAGCATGACACCCATTGTGTGCCGATTGATTACTCCTGGCGAAATGGACTTGATGGCGCGCATGGCCGGATTGCACCTGGTGCAGCGCTATGCCAACTGGCAACAAACACCATTCGATGCCCAAAGTACAGCGCATGTCTCGGTCTATGCGCGCCACCACACGGCCTGAACATCATGGCGCACGGGGAGCGGCATAAGATCTCACCGCTTCACTATTTTTTGCACAAAAAAGATGGAGGAGTACGTACATGCAACGCATCGTGGTCATTAGTGGAGCAGGGAGTGGGATTGGTGCAGCGACGGCGGTACGCTTTGCGCAACGTGGTGATATGGTCGTCTTACTTGGTCGGCGTCCTGATGCGCTCAACGCCGTGGCGCAACAGTGTGACGGACATGCACTAGCCATCCCCTGCGATGTCAGTGATATGCAGGTAGTGACCGAGACAATCGGGCGTATCAACGACCAATTCGGCCGGATTGATGTGCTAGTCAGCGCTGCTGGCACCAATCTGCCGGATCGAGCGGTAGGCCAACTCACTGCTGAAGCATGGCAGATGATGATCGATACCAATCTAACCGGAGCGTTTTATCTCATCAGTCAGGCCTTGCCGCTAGTGCGAGCCGCCAAAGGGGTCATCATTGGAATTGGATCGACCTCGGTACCACGCCCGAGTAGTCTTGGTGGAGCTTCGTATAACGCAGCCAAAAGCGGGCTGACGGCGTTCGTACGCACCGTGGCCCAAGAGGAGGCACATCACGGCGTGCGAGCCACAGTGCTTCAACCGGGCGAAGTCGATACTCCGTTGATTGACAAACGGCCGGCACCGGTCAGTGCTGAACGACGCGCCGCTATGTTGCAAGCCGATGATGTTGCGCAAGTGATTGAGTTCGTGGCCGGGCTGCCGGCGCGGGCCACCATCCCCGAGTTGATTCTGACACCGAGTGCCAACCCATTTGTATGACACGGGTGTATGCAGATGAGCGCACAGCTGTGCGCTCATCTGCATACACTAAGTTACTCGAATGACAATAGCACAGCCTCACCGACATATGAACATACGAAAGGCATATCCATGCAGCAACCACGTATCAAGTTTGCCACGGACCTTGTGACGTTTTATGGCACACGCTATTGGGGTGGATCGGGCGAGATGAGCGACCTCGAGGCAGTTCTCGTGCAGAATAACTGGGACCCGATGCGCTTTTGGGAGCGCATGCTCAGCGATGTGCGTGCCGCCGGTCTCGACGGCATCGAGATTACCTTTGCGCCCGGCAACTGGCAAAGTGCCATGCAGGCCTACGGGTCGGCTACGGGATTCACCCAGGCCTTACGCTCCCATCAGCTCGAGTTGTGTAGCGGCTATCTCTCCAACCGCATCCCGGGCACCGATCGGTATGCCGACATCTCGGACCGGAACGATCATGCAGTCATGGTCGAGATGGCCGACCAATATGCCGAGTTCCTTGCCACCTGTGACGCCGATACGATGGTTATCTCGTTGCCACTGCGCACCAGTTTACTCGCCGATACGCCCCGCTTTGTTGATGCCAAAAGCGCCGAGAACATCGCTGATGCCCTCAATCGCATCGGCTACGCCACGCGCAAACGCGGCATCAAGTTGGCCCTGCATCCTGAGGCGTTTAGCATGTTCCGCAATAGTCGCGATGTCGACTTGTTCATGCTCTACACCGACCCGAGTTATGTCTTTTTGTGCCCCGATACAGCCCAATTTGTGGTGGCCGGATCCAACCCGATTGACATCGTGTCACGCCACCGCGAACGCGTCACCATTACCCACTGGAAAGACGCCACTGGCCCTGCTCCCCTTGATATCCCGATTGACGAGCGCATTTACGACACACAAGTGCAGTGGTTTGCCGCCGTCGGCACCGGGGTAGTTGATTGGCCAGCCTGGATGCGCCTGTTGCGCGATATGCAATACACGGGCTGGGCGATTTTCGAGCTGGACGCTGCTACCGACCCAGTCGCTGACCTACGCCAAATCATGGCATACGTCAACCAAGCGCTGTTGCCGATTTATCGCTAAAAGGGTGGGGGGCGCCGCACGCGACATGGTGCGGAATAGACAGCCGTGAGAAACATCTGCGGTCACTCGACAAGAAGATTGCACGCCGGCGACGTTTCAACCGATTCCTGCATTCTTTGGCCGGCATGTAATGACGCGGGAATAGACAATGACCTCTGTGCCGTGGCGCCTCCGCGCGACACCGTGTAAAACACCGCATCGGGCACCGCAAGCGACGCCCTTACGGTATTGATTGCACCACGAGCATTTCGAGTTCGCGTAGCACAGTCAACTCATGCATATCAGTCGTATGTTGTCGGGCCAGCGCCAGCCGATCGAGCCATTGTTGGCGCAAACCAGGGCGCTGTGCACCGGTTGAGAGCCAAGCCAAGTCAGCATCGAGCATGGCACTCAGATGCTCAGCGTGGGTATAGCGTGCCGCCACACCCGGCAGGCGCTCACGTTTGGCCACAGGATATGAGGTGCCATCGACCAACCTATGTGGCTCAACACCGAACAACCCGGCCAAGATGACAACGGTGCGCTCGCCAGGCATAGTCAAGCCCATCTCGATATGCGAGACGGCCACGCGTGAGACGGCGAGACGCTCGGCGAGACGCTCTTGGGTCCAGCCCCGCGCCGTGCGTAGGGATGCAATGCGTTTGCCCAGCGATTCAGGTTCAGTCATACAAATATCACCTAGACGATAAGTCACTTAGCAGACAACGATTCGAGCACATGCTACTATTCAGTATAGTCTGTTTGACTAGGTAGCGTTTGTTGAGGAGAGACATGAGTCGTAAGCGCGCATTAATCACCGGTATTACCGGTCAAGATGGTTCGTACTTGGCAGAGTTTTTGTTGGAGCAAGGGTATGACGTCATCGGCATGATTCGCCGATCAAGCACCGTTAACTTCGAGCGCATTCGGCATATTCAGGATCAAGTGACCTTGGCCACGGGCGATTTGCTCGACGAGGTCTCATTGATTAACTTACTACGCGAGCATCGCCCCAGCGAGGTCTACAACCTAGCCGCCCAGAGCTTTGTGCAGACGTCGTTCAGCCAACCGGTCTTCACCGGCGAGGTGACCGGTCTCGGTGTGACCCGCATGCTCGATGCCATCCGTGTAGTCGATCCGGGGATTCGCTTTTATCAGGCCAGCTCATCCGAGATGTTCGGTAAGGTACAGGCCGTACCGCAGGTCGAGAGCACGCCGTTCTACCCACGCTCGCCATACGGCGTCGCCAAGCTCTATGGTCACTGGATTACCGTCAACTACCGCGAGAGCTACGACATGTACGCCTGTAGCGGTATTTTGTTCAACCACGAAAGCCCACGCCGTGGCCTCGAGTTCGTCACGCGCAAAATCACCAACGGCGTAGCCCGCATCAAGCTGGGCATCGACAAAGAATTGCGCCTCGGCAATCTTGACGCCAAGCGCGACTGGGGCTATGCCAAGGATTACGTGCGCGCCATGTATTTGATGCTCCAGCAAGAGACACCCGACGATTATGTCGTGTCAACCGGCGAGACCTACTCCGTGCGCCGCTTCTGCGAGATTGCCTTCGGCCATGTGGGCCTCAAGTATGAGGACCACGTCGTCATCGACGAACGCTTCTATCGCCCAGCTGAGGTTGATTTGCTCGTCGGCGATCCTGCCAAGGCCCGCACCAAATTGGGCTGGACGCCCGAGGTCAGCTTTGAACAACTGGTCACCATGATGGTCGAGTCAGACGTCGATCAAATTAAGCGCGAGCGCGGATTGTAATTCATCAATCTATTCCATTGACACCAATTCAATACCGCGAGATGCATGGTCATGCATCTCGCGGTATTATCGTTTTTTGTGATACAATAAAAACATATCAGTATTACGTATTTAATGACAAGTACTACAATTACGTTTTCAAAAGAAAGGGCCAACCCATGGTACTATCCCCTCGATTTGAGCAGGCACTCCAGTACGCTTGTATCATCCACGCTGGTCAGATCCGCAAGGGCGCAGGCATCCCGTATATCTCGCATCTGATGGCCGTCACGAGTATTGCACTCGAGCACGGTGCCAACGAAGACGAGGCCATCGCCGCCTTGTTACACGACGCCGCAGAGGACGCTGGTGGGCGCAAGCGCGTCAACGATATTCGCGTGCGCTTCGGCGCTACGGTGGCAGATTTGGTGGTGAGCTGTACCGATACGCTGATGGAGCGTAAGCCCGAGTGGAACAGCCGTAAAGAGGCATATGTCGCGAGTATTTATCACAAAAATCCATCAGAATTGTTGATTACAGCCTCAGATAAACTCCACAATAGTCAGTCGATTTTGCGCGATTACCGTGCGCTTGGTGACGAGGTATGGGAGCGATTTAGTAGTAAAAAAGAGGGCACGCTCTGGTATTATCGGGCCTTGGCCAACGCGTTTTTGGCGGCACCGAATAACACCCGCTGCAAAGCGCTGGTCGAAGAGATTAACCGCGTAGTTACTACAATCGAAGAATTGAGCAAATAGCCTATGTCATACGACACTGATCATACACTTGAGCGCTTTGTAACAGCGCAAAACCAGTCACACGACGGCTATGCGGACGCCATTGCCGAGATGCAGGCCGGCACCAAACAGCGCCACTGGATGTGGTACATCTTCCCACAGCGCCGTGGCCTCGGCCGCTCGCACATGGCAGTCTACTATGGCATCGCCGACGACGCCGAGGCCATTGCGTATCTGCGTCATCCTGTGCTCGGGCCACGCTTAGCCGAAATAACCTCCTGCGTGCGCAGCCAACTAAAAACCATCGACGCTCAGATTTTGATGGGGTCGCATATCGACGTCCTCAAGCTCGGATCGTGCATGCAATTATTCGGCGACATCAGTACACAGATGATTGATGCTACTGCGCCGTGGATTGTGGCGCTCCGTCAGGATTGCCCGCAGGTCATCCAGCTCCTACAGCATCAAGGGCACATAGCATCAACGTGAATGTGGGTAGCGGTAGAGTACATGCGGGCGGAGCGGATTGTCAGCAGCAAGCATCGGATGATCGAAGTCGTCTGCTGGAGTGTAGGTCAAGCCAATCTTCGCCATCACGCGTCGCGACGGCAGATTATCGCGCGTCGTGAACGACACGATGTTTGGCAGCGACACCGTATGCACCGCCCAATCGAGTACCACATGTGCGCCCTCAGTGGCCAATCCCTGACCCCAATGAGCACTAGCCAGTCGCCAGCCAATCTCGATAGATGGCATAAAGTGTGCCTCAAAGCGTGGCACCGCTAGGCCGATATAGCCGATAAAGCCAGGCGTATCGCGTCGTTCGACGGCAAACAAACCAAAGCCATTGGTCTGCCAGCTGGTCTGAATGCGTGCAATAAACGCATCGGTCTGGGCCTCGGTCAGACTCGGGCCCAACCAGCGCATCACGGCAGGATCTTGGTTGATGGCCACAAAGGCATCACGGTCGGTCGCACACCATTGACGCAAATGCAGACGGTCTGTTGTGAGGTGCATCGTTGTTGTCTTTCATTTGGCACATAGATGCGCATCATACCACATACAGACGGGGCACACGATTGTGTGCCCCGTGCGTATTTTGACCTACTACGAATGAATTACGGCGTCCAGATGGTGCCGTCTGGCCAACGGGCCTGGGTCCACTCTACGACCTTGGTCTCAGCTGGGTACTTGGCGGCCTTGGCCTCGTCGAAGTCGACGCCCCAACCTGGCTTGTCGTTGACATACACATAGCCACCGTGGACCTCGGGGCAGCCAGGGAATACGTCGTACAAGTTCGGGCCGAAGTTGATGACCTCTTGGATGCCGAAGTTCGGGCTACTCAAATCGAGGTGCACGTTCGCCGCATGTCCGATTGGTGAGACGTCGCCCGGGCCGTGCCAGGCGGTGCGTACGCCGAACTGCTCAGCAAAGGCAGCCAACTTGCGAGCGGGCGTGACGCCACCAATGGCCGACACGTGGGTGCGAATGAAGTCGATGAGTTGCTCGGCAATCAACGGCTTCCACTCAGCGGCATTGACATGCAATTCACCCATGGCAATCGGCGTGGCACATTGCTCACGAATGCGGCGGAACCACTCGATTTGGTCGGGTGCTAATGGATCCTCGAGGAAGAACAAGCGATATGGCTCGACCTCTTTGGCCATGCGCATGGCGTCAATCGGCGCAATACGCTCATGGATGTCGTGGAGCAAGAACAGGTCGAAGCCGATTTTGCTACGAATGTAGTCGAACATCTTAGGGATTGAACGAGCATACACATCGGGCTGGTAGTAGGCACCGGGGAAGTTCGACTCCGGATTCTCGAGTCCCTTAATGCGATGCGTCGCTTGTGGTGCAGCAGTGCCAGGTGCATTATTCTCGGCGGTGATTTCTTTGATACGACCGCCATAACCACCCATTTGGCAGCGCACAGCGAGCGCGCCACCCTCACGGTACTTAATCACGTTCTCGAGCACTTCTTGGGGATCACGGCCATCGGCGTGGCGATAAACCATGGCGCCCTCGCGCATTTTGCCGCCCCACAAATCGTAGACGGGCATATTAGCGATTTTGCCTTTGATATCCCACAAAGCCATGTCGACACCACTGATGGCGTTGTTCAACACTGGACCGTTGCGCCAATATGAATTGACCATCATCATCTTCCACATATCTTCGCTGTTGCGAGGATCACGGCCGCGAAGCAGGGGATCCAAGTAATCCTCGACCGCCTTGACGACCAACGTGGCCCGCTGGGTAAAGGTAGCACAGCCTAGACCGTAGAGACCATCTTGGTCGGTCTCAACCTTGACTACGATAATCCCAATGCCATCGGGCGCAGTCAAAAAAGCGCGAACGCGCGTAATTTTCATTGATACCACTCCATGTATTCAACACCGACGTGGGGTACTGGTATACCACCACGCCGATACATATTAGCTTATGACCACAACCGATCCCAGCTGTTGGCGTTATCCCACTCAGGCGTTGGCTCAAAGAAGCCACTGCCCTTGACTAGATGCTCTTTGACCACCTCAAGATTGACATCGAAGCCGAGGCCAGGGCCAGTAGGTACATCGATGTAGCCGTTCTTGATAATCTTCTCGGTCTTGCCATTGATCGAGATGAAGTCGCTCCAGAACGGCTCTTCAGAGAAGTGATGCTCGAGTGCAATAAAGTTCTCAGTGGCCGCTGCACAATGGACACTAGCCATGGTGCTGACCGGCGTACCGGCCATATGTAAGGCCATGCTGACACCCTTCTCAGCGGCGTAGTCGCCAATGCGCTTGGTCTCCATGATGCCGCCGCTAGTAGCCATGTCGGGGTGAATCACGTTGACACCACGCGCATCAAGCAACGGCTTGAAGCCATCGAGTGCAAAGATATCCTCACCGGTACAGACTGGTGTATGCAACTCACGCTCGAGTTGGACCCACTGATCGGTGTACTGCCACGGCACGAGGTCTTCGAGCCAAGCCAAATTATAGGGTTCGAGCGCTTTGCCAAGCCGGATACAGCTGTCAATGCCGATATGCCCAAAGTGGTCAGCGGCGATTGGCACCTCGTAGCCCACGGTCTCGCGTACCTTGGCCACATACTCGACAATCATGTCGAGTCCCTTAGGGGTGATTTGGACATGGGTGAACGGGTGCTGGAGCGTATGCAGGTTAAGCATCTTATCAAAGTGGGTGCGGTCGCCGGTGGGGAGCATACCTGCAGGATAGGTCAGGGCCCCCTCGACACCGATCAACGGCTGAATACCGACATCCATTTTGAGCATGGTGAAGCCCCAAGAGATGCGCTCTTTGAGGCGCTCACCCATGGTCACACCATCGGGCTCGTTGGGGGTATCACAGTACATGCGGACTTTCTCACGGTACTGACCACCGACAAGCATGTATGCGGGTACGCCGTAGGCTTTGCCAGCGAGGTCCATCAGTGCCATTTCGACACCCGAGACACCTCCGCCTTGTCGACCGTGGTGACCGAACTGCTTGATTTTGCGGAACAGTCGGTCGACGTTACACGGGTTCTCACCGAGCAACCGGCTCTTAAGCATCAAGGCATACTTGGCCGTGGCCAAGTCGCGCACCTCGCCCCAACCGCTGATGCCTTGGTTCGTATCGATGCGAATGATGCTGAAATGCCAGTGATCCCAGCCGACGGTGGCGATACGCATGTCAGTGATTTTGAGATCGCTGGGGCTCGACGAACGTCGAATGTTATCTTCGGGGCGTTGGCTCATTTGTTGTTCGCTTTCTTCCAAGCTTGGTAGTCGGCTTCGATATCTTCGCGCCAGTTTGGCACATCAATTTCACCGCTGGTGTACTTACCCTCACCGATGCGCATCTTGCCGAACTCATCGCGCACGCGAATGTTTTCGCTCTCTTCGACTACCTCTTGGACGAGGTGTGGTGGGATGACGATAATACCGGTGGCGGTTCCCAACACAATGTCTCCGGGCATAACAGTAATACCATCGATACGGACGGGGATGTTGATACCGAGCAGCGTCATGTCTGCGATGGCGGTTGGATCAAAGCCACGTACATAGAAGTTGACATTATCGAGTTGGACTAAGCCGGCCAAGTCTCGCACGCCGCCATCAATGACGGCGCCAGCCTGTGTACGTTTGGCGACTGCGGTACCGAGGTTGTCACCAACCAAGGTGCCATCTTTGACTTTGCCATAGAGGTCGGCAACCATCACGTCATTACGCTCGAGTTGCTCAATAATCCAAGAATTCTGACCGCCGATTTTACCACGACCGGCATTGAGACCAGATTGTTGGGTCACTTCGTGGAAGTCGGGGCGATGTGGCACAAATGCAGCAGTGACGGCACGGCCGACAGTCACTTTGCCGGGGTGTGTCTCTTTCCAGTTCCCAGCGAATTGGCGGTGGTAGCCATGGCGACGCAGGGTTCCCCAGGCCTCCTCGGTGGTAACCAATTTCATGCGCTCAATCAAATCGTCGGGCACCTTAGGGCGACCATCAGCGAAGCGCTCAAACGGATTGTTCGGAGTCAAGGCAATCATCGCCTCACGGGGCGGCTGTACATTCCAACTCATCGGGCGTTCCTTTCAACTATGAAACATGCACAAGGTTCATCCCTTGATGCAAATACCATCAATGCGTCCAACCAAGCAAGCGTTGTGCTTTGCTACAGTCGTACATACCCTCTTTGTCAGCCAACTCCTTGGTGACCGTCACGTGTGGATGCCATTGACGGATAAGGTCAATGCTGTTCTCTGCCATGACGGTGGTCGGTGCAACGATATAGAAGGCCTCATGACCAACATATGGCGCATCAATCACGGCCAAGCAGGCACGTGCTGCCGACTCAGCGAGCGTATAGGCCCAGAGTTGTTTGGCGTTGCTCTCCGAGTTATGATTAGCACGCTCTTGAGCCATTTGCACTGATTCAACGACCCAATGAAAGCGCAACGATGCGATCGTCATATCCTCGTAGCGGCGAGCAATCGAGTCGCCTTGAATCTCACAAATCCACTTCGAGAGGCTATACGGCTCCTCGTTGTAGGTTGGATGAGCCTCGGTCAACGGCAAAAAGTCGTACTTGGGCCAGCGACTATAGACAGCACCGACCGAATTGATACTCGAGGCCTGCGTCACACGCTTGATGCCAGACTTGGCAGCAGCCAAGAGCGCATTGTAGCTACTCGTCACGTTGTTATTGTGGATAACGTGCTCTGGGTGGCCGTGTGGCGATGGATAGGCCGCAAGGTGAATAAGCACATCAAAGCCATTGATGGCATCATAAAACGACTGATAATCAGTGAGCTCGGCATTGATGTACTCGACGCTTGCGGGTACGCTCCCCTCCGGTGGTGCAACACGATCAATGTTACGCACCTGATGTCCACGCGCTACCGCCATACGCAAGACATGTTTGCCAACGCTGCCACTGCCACCTGTTACCGCAATCTTCATGGGCATTTATCCTTTCCGCGGCTGGCCTAGACCAGCCGCGGGTGTACCTGACTTGATTATGCCTTGTAGACGACCTCACGCAACCCACGAATGTAGCCGATGGCGTACAAGCGGCCAAACGCTGAGTAGCCGGCGTTCTCGTTGCTGTCACCGGCGACGGTGGGCACGTGATCAGGGCGTAACACACCATCAAAGCCGATATCTTTGTAGGCCTGCATACAGGCAGTCATATCGGTCTTGCCGTCATCGTGCCACGTCTCCTCGAACTTGTCCTTGTTACCACGCACATCGCGGAAGTGGACGAAGAAGATCTTGTTTTGCTTGCCGAAATGACGGATAACACTAGGCAAGTCATCCGTCATCAAGGTGAAGTTGCCTTGGCACAAGGTGACGCCGTTGACCGGGCTGGGAATCATGTCTAGCAAGCGCTGGTAGTTGTCGACCGTGCGCATGATACGACCGACGCCACGGATTGGTGAGCGCGGTGGATCATCGGGGTGCATGGCTAGCTTGACACCAGCTTTTTCGGCAACAGGAATCACACGCTTAAGGAAGTACTCAAGGTTGACCCACAACTCTTCTTCGCTGATTGGGCCAAGCTCAGTATTGGGCGCATGCTCCATGAGTGCGTGATCATAGCTTGTTACCACACTACCACCGCGGGATGGAGTAGTAGTAGCGGTACGCATCCAGTTGAAGTCCGTCATCCATTCATAACACCAGACGGGGATTCCGAGTCGTCCCATGTTCTCGATGAGTTTGCAGGTCTCGTCGATTTCGGCGTCACGACCAGGCAACCCTCGCTTCGCAAGATTAAGCGGTGGGCGGGCCTCAATCACCTCGAGCTTGAACCCGGCATCCTCGTAGCGTTGCTTCATGCGCAACAAAGGCAAGTAGTCACAGGCACTGTCACTCCCGTTGAATGGCTCATTGAACGGAAGACCACCAACCGCATGGTCAATGCCACATTGCTTTGACAATGTCCACAGCATCGATGGATTTGGTGGCAGAAACTCGGCAATCTTAATCATGACGATCTCCTCTGTGTATCTGCATCAAGTTGGAGGTGTAGGCGCCAGCACCGCTGCTGACCTGCCGCCAACGTGGCATACGTAGTTGTGTGGGTGTAGGCGTCGCTTAGCGCATCATACACACCGATTGCAGGTTCAACTCCCATATTGTAATGCGGTAAACTACCGTCATTACTCCAGGCACCAGCATTGAGCCAGACGGCAAGTTGGGGCACCTGCTTTATATCCCAGTCCATAGTCAAACAGCCGTTTGGGGCAATCACTTGCACCCAGCCGGCTGGTAATGTGTCGCTATACAATTTGACTGCAATCTTACTTTGGTGAGACGGCAGTCGTTGCAAATCAAGGATAGTAGTTGGACTAACCTGAATCGCTCGCGCCGATTCAGCAACAAAATCCCCAGCAGAATTGGTATGCCAAAACGTCGTATTCGTTGGTGTATTGAGCGACATACCTGGCTCAAGTACAATCAGGGGATGGGCGCACCAAATCCAGTGCATATCACTGGTACTTTGATTGACGACGCTGTAGTCAAACTGGATTGTGCTGTCATTACCAATAGTCACCTGGCGTTCGAAGTGATACGGCAAAGCGATGCCATGCCAAATACTCCGACACACGACAGAGGAATCATGTGGCTCAAGAGTCCAGGTAGGCTCTTGACACCACAACTCACCATGGTCAGGCAATAGCTGATCTTGCCAAGGCTGGGCTGGATAGTGACAACAACCAACGGTTGGGAAGCATTCATCCCAGCCGCCAGTATCAGCCTCGGCAACGTAGTTGGCGGTTACAGGCACGTGGGCGTAGGGCAAACGCGGATGACGCCAAAGCCAGTCACGGCCGGTGCGTAGGTCGTGAATTTGGGCGATTTTAGCACCGAGTTCGGGTATGAATTCACAGCGAATCACCGCATTGTTGACCACCACCCGACGAAATCCATCTGCAGCACGATATTCTTCAACAGCAGGCATGCCTGACTCCCTTAGAATCCACAGCTGATGCGTCACACTCATACACAAAAAGGGCGTACCTACCGGCACGCCCTTTTGGATGCAAATCTATACCGGCAACACGTCTGTCAAATCAGTGGCAGGGAGTACTGGATGCTGTTTGTGCAACACACACGATGCAACCTGCGTTTGTTTGACACGGAACAACGGTGGTAAATCGGTTAAGCACTCATCCTTGGCGTATGGACAGCGCGGAGCAAAACGACACCCCTTACCACCTTTATCTGACATTTCAGACTCTTTGACACTCAGTCCATCGCTCCCCCAGCGCCGATCAAGATCGGGCCAAGGAATGGAATCGATGAGCAATTGTGTGTATGGGTGTTCAGGTTTTTGGATGACGCTATCAATATCGCCAGCCTCCATCACACCGCCCTTGTAGAGCACCACGATAGAGTTAGCCACATGATATGCGGTCGTCAAATCGTGAGTGATATAGACGATGGATACGCCATGATCACGGTGGAGACCACGCAACGACTCAAGGATGTTGGCACGCAGCGATGCATCGACCATCGAGACGGGTTCGTCGGCAACGAGCACCTTTGGCTTAAGCAATAGGGCACGTGCCACATTGATACGCTGGCGTTGACCACCGGAGAGCTGGTGTGGGAAGCGGCCGAGGATGTCCTCGGGGCGGAGACCCACGGCACTCAAGGCCTCTTCCATTTTGGAGCGGGCTTCGGCTTTGCTCTTGGCCAACTTAAACTTCTCGATGGGAACTGTCAGCAAATGGTCAACTGTGTAAAACGGGTTGAACACGGCGAACGGATCTTGGAACACAGCTTGCACTTCACGACGAAACGTCATACGTGCATCGCCACGCAGATTGCGAATGTCCTCGCCCTTATACAAGATTTGGCCCCGAGTTGGGTCAATGAAGCCCAAGAGAAGCATGGCGAGTGTGGTTTTGCCGCTCCCGCTCTCACCGGCGACCGTCAATATCGTCGGATCTTCTTCTTTGAGAGTCATAGAAAAGTCAGCCAAGGCAGTGGTTCCGGCTTCGGAGAAGAAACCGCGAGTATATGTCTTTGTTACATTGCGGAATTCAAGCAAATTCGCCACGGCTACGCCCTTTCCGAATAAAGATGACAGGCAACCAAGCGATCGCCGTCATACCGTTCGACTGCTGGGATATCAGTTTTGCAGATATCCATGGCTTTTTCACACCGCGGATGGAATGCACATCCTGAGGGAATGCGAAGCAATGATGGAGCCAAGCCTGGGATACCCTGGAACACACCTTTATTGGAGAGGTTTGGCAAGCTCTTAATCAAGGCCTGTGCATAGGGGTGCATCGGATTATTAAACATGTCGCGTACCGTGCTAACCTCGGTCAATCGACCGGCATACATCACAGCGACCTTGTCGACAAATTGCGCCATCAAGCCCATATCATGGCCAATCAAAATCACGGCAGTGCCGATTTCTTTTTGAACACGATCGATGGTCTCCATGACTTGGCGTTGGGTTACCACGTCAAGTGCGCTGGTTGGCTCATCGGCAATGATGACTTGTGGTTTAAGCAAAATACCGATGGCAATACAGACACGCTGCTTCATACCACCACTAAGTTCATGGGCATACATCGTATACACATTGCGCTTGAGGTCGACCGACTCGAGTGCCTGCATACAACGCTCAGCGATGTCATCTTTGGACATCTTGGGGTCATGGGCATTGACGGCGTCAGCCATTTGGGCGCCGATGCGCATCACTGGATTGAGCGAGTTCATGGCGCCTTGGGGGATGTAGGCGATGCGGCTTAGACGTGCGATGCGCATCTCTTCTTCGCTGAGTTGCATCAAATCAACGCCACCGACAGTCACACTGCCACCCTCAATACGGCCAGGGGGCTTAATCATGCGCATCATCGCCAGTGCCATGGTGCTTTTGCCTGAGCCCGACTCACCGACCAAGCCCAACTTCTCACCTGAATTCAGATCAAGGTTGACTTTGTTGAGTGCCGTAGCACGACCAAGATCGGTGTAGTATGACACTTGCAGGTCACGGATTTGCAAAATAGGTGTCATCGAGTTACTCCGTTCGCCGTATACGAGGATTGGCTAACTCATCCAACCCCATGTTAATCAAGGCCAATGCACTCAAAATGAGCACCATGGCTGATGCAGGCCAGATTGGCCACCACCACCAACCATTAAAGAATGCGCCTTGTGATTGGGCAGCCCAGATGATATTGCCCAAGAGTGGCTCACGCAAGGGACCAAGACCGACAATCGCCAAGTAGAACGACGAGAAGACGCCATTGAAGACTTGGCTAACAAACGAGGCAGCAATGAACGGCAACAAATTGGGCAAAATCTCACCGAAGATGATGCCACCATTGCCGACGCCAGAGAGTTTGGCGACGGAGACGAACTGCCGCTCTTTCATTGACAGCACCTGTGAGCGAATCACCAACGTGGGTCCCATCCAGGCCAGCATCACCACGATGCCAGCCATCGTAAATATGGTGACGTCGCGCTTGTCGAGCGAGGCAGCAATAATGATTTGAATCATGAAGACCGGTATCGGCGTGAGGATTTGACAGATACCTTTAACGATTGTGTCAAACAGACCACCGAAATAAGCCGATGTAAAGCCAAGAATAACGCCGATAAATGTACCCACAGCACCGGCAATGACACCAATCAAGGCAGTTTGCCACATGCCTTTGACCATGGCAGCATGCAGGTCACGACCGAAAAAGTCGCTCCCCATGGGCAACTTGCCAGGCCATTCAGGGTTGCTGAAATCAAGAAGGCCGGGTGGTTGCTTGGGTTTGGCCTTGAGCGGATAGGCGCGCGCCTCATCGACCGTCAAGAAGCCGTGCAACGTAAACAGGACCAAGAAGGTGATAATGCCCAAACCAATCGCCAAACTCTTGTTTCGTCGCAGATAGCCAGATAACAGCTTCCAACGACTTGGTTGAATTGGCGGAGCAATTGTTGTCGCCGTCGTCATCATGTGCTCCTTAGTCTTGTTTGATACGCGGATCAAGTAACGGGTAGAGGAATTCGACGAGCACCATCAACGTGGCGACCGACATGGTGATAAAGAGCACGATACCGTAAATCACCAAGAAGTCATTGGCTTGAATGGCTTGGCTGAGCTTTTGGCCTAGGCCAGGTAGCGCATACAAACTCTCGACCACAGCGCCAGAGGTAATCAAGCTACCGAGTGCCAAGGCAAAGCCGGTGACTTGCGGCAACAAGGCGTTGCGCAAGTAGTAATCGCGAAAAATAGTACGACCGTTGAGACCCTTGTGCTCAGCAAAATTCACATAGTCTTCGCCTTGAATGGTGACACCCATACCACGCATCGAGAGTACCCAACCGCCGACAGACCCAAGAATCATCGAGATTGCCGGAAGGACTTGGTGCCAGGCGACATTCAAGATGAAGTCGAACGACCAATCTGGCGCAATACCAGTTGAATATGCTTGACCCAGAGGGAATAATTTCAAACGGAAAGCCAAGAAAAAGAGTAAGAAAATCGCCAGTAGCACTGGGGGGACACCCATGAACATGATGAACGGTGTCGCCACGGATTTCATCCAACCTGGCGACTTCGGCCAGGCAGCAATCGCACCCAGCAAGTTCCCAATCACAAATGACAGAATAGCTGACACAAACAGGAGCACGATAGTCCACGGGAGGGATTCGTAGATGATATCTAGCACGGTCTTAGGAAAACGGTTCAGTGAGACGCCCAAATCAAGACGGGCCACACTACCGATATAGTCAACGTATTGTTCCCACAATGGTTTATCGAGACCGAATTTTTTGTTATACGACGCCACGATGACCTCGAGATCGCTGGCAGAGAAGCCACCGGTACGGGCGAGCTCAGCAAAGCGTTCGCGGATCGGGTTCCGGTCAGACATACGTGGGATAAAGAAAGTTATTGTAGAAGCGGCCCACACTACCATCACAAGGAAGGCCAGTCGCCGAAGGATTAAACGCAATTTCACAGTACTCTCCTAGCCTTCAGCCGGTGGATAAACAACGCCATCGTTGTGGCGAGTACTACACAATCTTTAATTACGCAGAGTCAGTGAAAAGAAAGGGTAGGGTACAGTCCGGCATCCTGTGGACGCCGGACTGTAGAGAAGAGGGACTAGTTGGCCTTCTTCAGGTTGGCGATCACGAGTGGGGCGGTGTGGTGCCAGAAGGCGCCATTGGTACCGCCGGCCAAGTTGTCAGCCGTTGGCCAGTTGGTCCAGTAGGTCTGGTTGTATGGAATGCGGTGCAACCATTGAATTGCTGGAACGTCGATTTGATCGCTCCAGTAAATCTCCATAGCCTTGGTGGCCAACTCGGTGAACTTCGGATCGCTTGATGAGAGAGGAGCCATCTCGTCGAGGATCTTGTCGTATTCGGTGTTGGTGTAGCGTGAGAAGCGGTTACCGCCAGCGGTGGTACCGATTGCTGCGCTATAGCGGCTGTGGTAGAGCTGCAATGCGGCTTCTGGATCGCCTAAGCTGGCGCCGTGGCCGAACATGTACAAGCCTTCCTTACCATCGGCCATGTTCTGGTAGGCATCGGCGCCGAAGTTCACGTCAGCCTCGAAACCGCCAGCGCGCAACATTTCGACCAATACTGGTACGATGTCGCTGTGGATGCCTTCGAAACCGTTGATAACTGCGTTAACCGTCTTGCCGTCCTTCTCCCAGAAGCCATCGCCGTTCTTGGCAAAACCGGCCTCGGTCATCAACTTCTCGCTCTCGGCCAAGTCATACTTGCCGGGCTGGAGTTGCTGCTCAAGAGCCTTCATGCCAGGAGTGTCAGCAAACTTCTGCAAGCCTGGGTACATTGGGAATGGGTAGATGGTAGCAACCTTAGCACCCTCGTACACGACCTCATTAATGGTGTCGCGGTCGACGGCCAAGCTGATGGCACGGCGGACACGCACATCATTGTATGGCGCAATCTGCGTGTTCATCCACAAGCTGTTTGGCCACCAGTCGAGGTAACCGTATGGTGGGTTGCTGCCGGTGTGCGTGGTCACCTTGGGGTTCTGAGCCAAGATGTTACCAATCACTGAGCTGCGCATGTCCAACGTTGCATCGTACTCGTTGTTTACAACTTTCTGAGCGACGACGTCCATGTTTTGACCGACGGTACCACCGATGTTGGTGATAACAACACGCTTGACCTCAGGCATTGGTGACTTGCCAGCGGCAACAGCCCACCAGTCTGAGCGGAGGTCCATGATCTTCTGGTTCTCGTCCCACAACACGACGTTGTATGGGCCTGAGTGCACCATGTCATTGCCACCGGGGAATTCATTGACATCGGCCTGACCACTCAAAACGTGGGCTGGAACGATTGGAATACCCGTGTCAAACTTGGTGTGAAGTACTTCGAATGAGAAGCGTGGGGCTGGGAAGTTGAACGTCACGACGACGGTCGCATCATCAACCTTCTTGACTTCCTTCACATACTCTTTGAACTGTGCATGGTAGCCCAGCTTCTCGTTGGTCATCTGACCTTCGAAGGTGAAGACAACGTCATCAGCGGTCACGGCAACGCCGTCACTCCACTTGGCGTCCTTGTTCATCTTGATGGTCAACTCGGTGAAGTCTGGCTTGGTGTACTCCATGCTGTCAGCAAGCCACATGACTGGCTTGTCAGCATAGATGGCGTAGTATGCCAATGGCTCCCACAACAGTGCGTTACCGCCCTGGTGCGTGTAACCAACCGAAGCCCATGGGTTGGTTACCCCTGGGTTGGCAATACTCCATGCCAAGTTGAGTGTGTCTTCGCGGGCAACTTCACCCAAGCCACCTGATGCTGGAGCTGGCTCTGCTGGGGCTGGTTCTGCTGGGGCTGGCTCTGCTGGGGCTGGCTCTGCTGGGGCTGGTTGCTCAGCGGTTGGTGTAGCACCACCACATGATGCAATCATGAATGCCATGACCAGCAACGCTGCCAGGATTTTGAAGCGTAACTTCATCTGTGTCTCCTTTGACGTTGAATCTATGTCACACCACATCACACTCCAATGACGTACCACAAATATATTGTGCTCCTCTGCTAACTGGTTGCTATACAGCGTACCGATTCGCTCACAAAATATCTGTAATACAGCTTTGGTGTTGTTCTGTGTTTTGACGCCCTTATTGTATACGTCATTATATCTGTTGTCAATTACAAGTATTGGGCATGTACGGCGATTAACTCATCTATTCTGTCATATTTACGCACAGGCATACAACACAACTCATTAAATGAGTTGTGTTTTGTGGACATTACTGACAAAAACGCACACTAGAGTGCGTCGGGATGACGCAACATGCCTCGCTCTTGGTAGACGATCGCTGCTTCGCGGATAAATTGTGCGCACACAACTGCCTGATAGTGTTGTTCAAGGCGTTCCGCAAGGGCCATTAACTGTGCAAAATCAGCACGACCAGGTCGTAGCGTGTGATACATTGTAATGATTTCGTCACGTGGAACAACCGTAAGTTCAGCGGCACGTTCTAGGTTTTGGGCTAACTGCACATACCCCGCCTGGCGGGCGATTTCGGCTTGAGCGCGCAATGATTGTTGCGTAATCTGCATATCGTCGAGCGAGATATCACCCAACGTGGCAGCCTCCACCGTAACCTCGGTAAGTGCACGACCGCTTGCAGCAACTAGTGTATCTGCGTGATTTGTATAGAGTGGGTAATTTGGCATCATTAAACCTCCGGTTCCCAATCAAGGCGCAACGCCTCAGGTGGCAGATCCCGAATCTCCTCAGTCTCGCGACGATGCATCAACGCTGTCTTGACAATCAGACGCAAGCGAGCCCAATTGTCAACAGTCACAGGGACCGGTGTTGTAATCCGGCCAGCGGCATAGCGCGCGGCATTACGCCCCATTGCACGATAGGTATCAAGCGTCATACTCGGTGACTGCGGAAAGAGCTCAAGGTTGTTCAGCCGTGCCAAATCAGCCCGGTGAATAATCGACGTACCACGCGCCTGAATGCCAATCGACACGCCAGATCCACTTAATTTGGCACCTACGTGGCCAATCTCTGCGCAATCGGATGAGCGCCATATACGCACAATTCGACCAATGAGACCCTCCTCAGCGATTCCTGTTAGTACGGCTTTGAGTACCTCATCGTGCGGAATCCCACCAATCGTCTTGGTAATCACGCGACCAAATGCAGGACCAATCGCAACGACGACCTCAGTGCTCCCACCACGTTTTGCGTTGCCATACGCATCGAGGCCGTCGATGGGTGATCCGAGGCGATCCTCAATGAAGTCACGTGGCGATTTGGACTGACGGATATTCATAATCTCGTCCCAGCGCGCCCCACTGACACGATACCCTGTCCCCGGGCCACGGTAATCATTCGGGTCGTTAATGGCGCTTTGGACGGTGAAGGTGCGATCAAAAATCGCTGCCGGCTGCAGATAATCGCCGGCAACACGCTGACGGCCCATCATTAACAAGTTTTCGGCCGTCTCAGTAAACCCACGTTTGGACAAGGCAGCAACCACATCAACCACACTGCGCTCACTGGCAAGGAACGTATCAGCAGCGGCAAGATCGGCCACAATATCGCGAACTGGCATATCATCGCTCGAGTGCGCCACTACCGCGGCTTCAACTTCGGCATCAGTGATGGCGGGGAAGCCCATTTCGGCGTAGACGGCTTGAATGGCTTGTGCCCCGAGTCGACGAATATCAGTTGCCTCTTGTTCATTAATCGAGCGCGTGCCACCATCAATTTGCATGTCGCGCTGCAGGACGGCGTAATCATCGAGATCATCGACATCAAAGTTCCCACCGCCGAACATATTGTCGCGGCGTGGCACAGCGCTGTACCCCGAGAAGATGAAATCAGTGCCAGGAATAAATTGCAGCATCAACTTCGCTGATTTGCGGATAGCTGAGTGTGATGCAAGCGCATCATTGCCTGATGCCACCTCAAGACCCAACATGGCTGCCATCAAATTCTCGGCCAAGACGGCACGTACCCCACCCGGCAACGACTCTGGCAGGGCAATACACGAGATAGAGCCGTTCTGCACACCTTGACTGCCAGCGCCACGCGTCACACACAAACAGCGTGCCTCAAGATAGAGCATTGAGCGTTGTTCGGCGCTGCCCATGAGTGCCTCAGAGCCAGTGCCCGAGGTGAAGCGTACTTTGACGCCACGCGAGGCGTAAGCCGATGCCAAAAACGCTTTCGACCATGGTGAATCATCGCCATCCACGAAGGCACGTTCGGTGCCATAGACAGACAGCGTCTCGGCATAAGAGGTGAGGCCTTTCATGGCTAGCCGCAAACCAAGCGCCTCTTCGACGGCACACTGGGTCATCACACCACCACGACCAGTTTGGGAACCAACCAAGATGGCGAGCGCATTAAACGGAGCGGCACGGGCCACACCGACAGTGGTCTCAATCTCGGCAAAGCCACGCAGGGCAGCCTCAGCAGCATCGGCGGCAAGCAAAGCGGGATTCTCACGGCGATTGGTTACATGGGCTTGATTAGCAGGGGTGCGGCGCACACGCATTTTGGCGAGACCATTCATCATCTCGAGTACATTCATGTGACGCATGATATCGACGAGCTTGGCAGGTGTACACCCAGTAGCAAGCCGAAGGAGCTGTTGGCGTGGCACGTTCACATCGGTCAACATGTGGGCGAATGTTAGCGAATCGAGCGCCATGGCCTCAGGGGCTACGGAGATATCAATGCCATAGCGTGCGATGTAGGTATCTAGGGCGTCAAATTCGTCCATTGTACGACCATCAAGCTCGACAATTTGTCCATCAACGATGCGGATAGATGGTTGTGGATCATATGGACTATCAGCAACCATCAAGCCGGCTTCGGCCCAGGGTTCGACAAATGTCTCACGGTTAATATCGCGTTCATCAAGCACTTTAAACCGTTGTGAGTCAGTCATGTGCTAATCCTCCTGCATTCGTACACAAAAATTTGCACTACGCAATTGCATTTGTATGACACCATCATACGCTGAATTTTCCACCGCGCCAAAAGCCTGTCATACAGGTTAGGTTCGGCATGATGTATCACACTAGCGGACGGTATAAAGCTGTGTTGATTGTCGGATAACAAGTGAGGCTTCGACAGTGGTTACCATTCGTGGCGTATTCGGCCACTCAATTCGATGCAGCAACATTTGAACTGCAAGGACGCCAAGTGCAGCGGCATCAACACGAATAGCAGTGACGCCAACACTATCTGGGGTGGCGATTACATCATGAAACCCTACTACCGAGATATGTTGTGGCACGTACCGACCCATACCTTGTAAATGTTGCACGACACCTTTAGTAATAGCGTCGTTACCGCCGATGATGGCCGACACATGTGGATTATACTGAAACATCGTTTGGAGAATCTCTTGAATCGAATTTGATGTCGCATCAGATGTGCAGATATATGGATCAAGCATGCCAAAGCGATGGATCGCCTGCTTCATGCGCTCTTGCCACGGCGATGCACCAGAGGAGTCAATCAATGCGACTGAACGATGTCCAATGGATACGAGATACCCTATTAAGTCAGCTACTGCTTGTTCATAGTTTACATGTACCACATCAAAATACAACGATGGTGCATCGACGGCAACCAGTACACACGGAATATTTGCATCACGAACATACTGTACGATATCGTCATCCTCCGCGATTCCAACACCAATCACACCACCATATTCATATTGAGGAGGGAATAGAATTGGCTTGTTTGCTTGATCCAATTCACCAAATATAATGTGCCGGACATCATTGCGAATCCCGCGACGGCTACACACATCTTCGATCCCATACAATATATGCGACTCAATCGTACCATGGTCTAGGCTGTGCATCATGTGTTGTGGCATCAGCACATTGATACGCTGTACATGGTTCTCATGATGCGATCGTCGGCGTTGGTATCCCAACGCTCGTGCGACCTGTTCCACACGTTTACGCGTTTCGATATTGATACCAGAGCGACCACGCATCACGAGTGACACAGTGGCAACTGATACATGGCTTGCTTGCGCAACATCCTCGATAGTAATACGCTTTTTCAATAGATAACACTCTCATACACTGACGAATACAGATATATATATCATAAACAACACATCAATACCGCTATTTATCATTTGAATACGGTACAAAATCACCATTATCTCCGTCTAAGATAGTGTTAGTATGTAGGTAGCTTTCGATATGAATCGGAGTACTATATTGTGGTTGGGAATCAATGATTGGGTAGGAACTGTAACAGGCTATAACTGCTCGCCATTGCCGCCCACCACCATCTCTCACGTCAACGAACGCATTTTGCGCGTTGAAGCTATACATGTTGTGTTTTTGTTGGTCAGAAAGGATAACGGGAACGTATCATGGCAATCATTACGTTTATTGGTGCCGGTAGCACCGTCTTTGCCAAAAACCTGCTCGGCGACATTTTGTCGTTCCCAGAGTTGGCAAACTCGACCATTCGCTTGTTCGACATCGATGAAGAGCGGCTCAAAACCTCAGAAATCGTTGCCAACAAGGTTGCCCAAGCGCTCGGCGCCAAACCAACCATCGTCACAACTACTGATCGCAAAAAGGCGCTTGACGGAGCGGACTATGCGATTGCCATGTTCCAAGTCGGTGGTTACAAGCCATCAACGGTCATTGACTTCGAAATCCCCAAGAAATACGGTTTGCGCCAGACCATCGCCGACACACTCGGCATCGGCGGCATTATGCGCGGCTTGCGCACCGTTCCCGTGATGCTTGATATGTGCCGCGACATGGAAGAAGTCGCTGGGGATATCACATTTCTCAATTACGTCAACCCAATGGCCATCAACTGTTGGGCCATGTCACGTGCCACGCCAATCAAGACGGTCGGCTTGTGCCACTCAGTCCAGGGCACTGCTGAGCAGTTAGCCGACGACATCAACATCCCAATCGACGAGATCAACTACGTCTGTGCCGGCATCAACCATATGGCCTTCTACCTCAAGTTTGAACACAACGGCCGTGATCTCTACCCTGAGATCCGCAAGGTACTCAACGAGGGACGCGTCCCCGATTGGAACCGCGTACGCTACGAGATTTTCAATCGCTTTGGCGCATTCGTAACCGAGTCCAGCGAGCACTTCTCCGAGTACACACCATGGTTCATCAAGCGCGATCGCCCCGACTTAATCGAGAAGTTCAACATCCCACTCGATGAGTACATCACCCGCTGCGAAAACCAAATCGCCGGCTGGCACCAGCTCCGCAACGATTTGTTGACATCAGATAAGCCCCTTGAAGTCCGTCGTAGCCACGAATACGGCTCACTTATCATCCACAGCATGGAGACGGGCCAACCTCGTGTCGTCTACGGCAACGTGGCCAACCACGGCTTAATCAACAACCTGCCCGAGGGATGCTGTGTTGAAGTGCCAGTGCTCGTCGACAAGAGCGGCTTGCAACCGACCAAGATCGGCAACTTGCCACCACACCTGGCCGCGATGATGCAAACCAACATCAACGTCCAAGCGTTGACTGTTGAGGCCGCCTTGACCGGCAAGCGCGAGCATGTCTACCATGCAGCGGCTTTTGATCCACATACCGCCGCCGAATTGTCACTTGACCAAATTTGGTCGTTAGTCGACGATTTGATCGAGGCCCACGGCGACATGATCCCAACCTTGAAGTAATCCTGTCATCCGCCCCCGGTAGAGCTGCAGCATGCTGCGGCTCTACCGGGGCACCGTATTTAATTGGCAAACCGCCGCGCCACCCAAATACACCCCACCACCACCCCAGCCGCACCCAACAACCACAACGACGGAACCTCGCCATCAATCGGCCACGCCCACAGCATCGTCAAAAACGGCTGCAACAATTGCACCTGACTGACGCGTGGAATGCCCCCCAGGGCCAACCCGTGATACCAAGCAAAAAAGCCAAGGAACATGCTAAACACGCCCAAATAGGCAAACGCGAGCCAAGCAGTTTCAGGGACTGCAGTCGTCGGCATATACCAGATGGCCGGCCAAATCAAGATGGGAGCCGCCATCACATTGGCCCAGCAAATAGTACGCCAGCCACCAATCTCGGCTGATAGCTTTCCGCCATACACGTAGCCGACGGCAGCAATTAACACGGCTAGTAGCATGGCAGTATCGCCACTATTAATCTCACTCCCACTTTGCCAAATCACCACGCCAACGGCCGTGACACTGCCGATAATAGCCGCCACCCAAAACAGGTTGCGCAGACGGTAGCCGAGCAACCACGAGCCAAGCGCCACCGTGGCCAACGGCAACAAGCCATTGACAATCGCCCCATGACCTGCCGGAACGTACTGCATCGCCACCGACGAAAAGAGCGGAAAGCCGATGGTCACCCCTATCGACGTTATCGCCAAACGCTGAAGTTGATTACGGGTGGGAATAGGGCTACGGGTAATCAGCAATGTCAACGCTGATAAGAGCGCTGCCAGCAATCCTCGCCCGGCGCCAACAAAGAGTGGATCCATGGCAGCCACCGACACACGAGTGACGGGTAACGACACACTAAAAATCATGACTCCGATGAGTCCCCATACCATACCAACATTTGATGTTACCCGTTGATCTGCCACGTATGACTGCTTTCTGTTATGCGCCGTAATGCCCTATCTTACCATTTATACATGCTAAAATAATGCGGTACCACTCCTCTCCACCATAGAAAGTTTGTGCGTCAATGTCGTTGTTCATCTTGACTGCCTTGAGTGCATCTTTGTTGTTTGGCATCGGTGATTTTATTGGTGGCAGAGCGAGCTCCAAGATGCCTGTGGTGCAGGTGTTAGTTGTGGGCCAACTTGTCGGAGTCTTGATGTACTGGGGACTGGCATGGTACAACAACGAAGCACCGATGCCGAGTGAATTATTCGGGCTAGCGCTCCTCGCAGGGGTAACTGGTGCCCTTGGTCTAGCTGGGTTGTATTATGGCATCGCCCGCGGATTTACCGCTGTGACGGCACCGGTATCGGCAGTGCTCGCAGCAATCATCCCCGTGCTCTACGGCCTGCAAACGCAAGGATTACCCTCAACACTGGCCTTGGCAGGAATGGGCGTCGGTGTAGTAGCGATCGTGTTGAACTCACTCGCTGGGCGCGCCAACGGCTATCAAGGGTTATGGCAAGGCATCGTGGCCGGTGTGGCGATCGGGGTGTTTTTGATTTTGCTAAAATATATTGGGAGCGCTGGTGTCTTTACGCCACTCGCGATGGCCCGGAGCGGTGCGTTGTTGATTACGATTCCTTGGCTGTTGATTCGCCCTGGTGGGCGCCCGAATAGCGTCGGTGTTGGTCTTGCAGCAGTCGCAGGATTGCTTGATTTACTGGCCAATACGGCCTACATGATGTCCACACAGATGGGGCGGTTGGACATTGCTAGTGTTCTGGCATCGCTCTATCCGGCCGTTACCGTCTTGTTGGCGTTTTTTATTAATAGCGAAAAGATTAATCTACTCCAGCGTATTGGCTTGGTGGCTACCATCGTAGCCACGGCCTTGATTGCACTGTAGATGGCGTATCCAGAAAGAGTCATATGTCGCTGCTGTTTTTGTTAGCCGGCCTCGGCGCATCGCTTAGTTATGGGATTAGTGACTTCATCGGCGGGCGTGCCAGTGCGCGGCTCCCAATCGTCCAAGTGCTCGTCCTCGGCGAAATTTTTGGGGCATTGCTCTTATGGACACTAGCCGGCTGGTATGGCGAGCCGCTCCAACTCGGTTCTGTGATGCTGATTGCCATCGGCGCAGGCATGGTCGGCGCTATCGGTGTTGCAGCGTTATATCACGGACTCGCACACGGATATACCGCAATTACCGCACCTGTATCCGCCGTATTGGCAGCTCTCCTGCCGATTCTCTACGGGCTTCAGAGTGATGGATTACCCTCACCACTCGCATTGACCGGTACGGCAATAGGTGTCGTTGCAATTGTGTTGAATTCACTCGCAGGACGAGCCAACGGCTATCAAGGATTGTGGCAAGGGTTGGTGGCCGGCGTCGCATTCGGCACGTATTTTATTCTACTCAAATATGTTGGAACGATTGACGAAACCTTTGCGCCCCTGGCATTTGTCCGGAGCGCCGCCTTGATTATTACCGTGCCGTGGCTGTTTATTCGCCCAGGTAAGCGCCCAAATCGTATTGGATTTGGCTTGGCTATCGTCGCTGGGCTCTTTGATGTCGCAGCCACGAGTTTGTATGTACTGGCCACCCAAACCGGGCGCCTTGACTTGGCGAGTGTGCTAGCGTCGTTGTACCCGGCAGTAACAGTCTTGTTGGCGCGATTTGTCAGCCACGAACCAATCACGTTCCTCCAACGCATCGGTCTCGTAGCTACCCTCATAGCGACAACGTTGATTGCACTATAGCGCCTGCCCAGCCCTCGTGGCGCAACAGCCACTCCTTGCGCCACAGGCCACCGGCGTACCCTGTCAATTTAGCATTACTGCCAATGACACGGTGACACGGTAACACTATCGCCACTGGATTAAGCCCGTTGGTGCGACCTACCGCACGGCTCGCAGTTGGTTGGCCAATTCGTTGTGCCTGAATCCCATACGTTGCGACTTGACCAGCCGGGATGGTACGAAGTGCGGACCACACACGTTGCTGAAACAGGGTTCCGCCCGTCTCAACTGGGATGTCATCAATCGCCGTTAAATCCCCGGCAAAGTAGGCCTGCATACGGCTACGCATATCAAGTGGATTATGTGCCTCAACTAGCTGATAATTCGTACCATAACGCCGGTGCAAGAGTTGATACATGCGATCTTCGTAGTCAATATAGTCAAGCACTTGTAATGCCGTCTCGCTACAGGCAATCAACAGTTCTCCAACTGGCGAATCCATTCGCATATATGCGAGTTCAACCACAGTCATTCTCCTTTAGAGCAACAGATACTCTTAGCATAACAAGCTTTGTCCGCTGTATCATTCTCATTTCTTGCGCTTTGCCTCAGCACTTACTCTATTCTCATACGTACTTGCTACGATGTAATGACTATTTGGTGATTTGTTCTTCCATACACCAGACAATTTTGATGTTACCGTACAAAGAGGTAGAACACGGATATGCGCGCACTGTTATCTTTTCGGTTACCACTCTGGTTTGTCGTCCCACTCGTTGGAGTTGTTGCTGTGGGAATGACATTGATTGGCTATATTGCAGCCACCCAAATCAACACGCCGTGTACATTGAGTGCGACCGAGTGTCAAAAGCTCGCACGATTCTACGATGCCTGGCAAATCGTCAGCGAGAACTATGTCGATCCCGAGGCGGCATCGACTGATGCCCTCGTAGACGGCGCAATCACCGGCCTCGTGGATAGTCTCGGTGATCGTGGGCATAGTCGCTATTTGTCTCCCGAAGTAGCCGCAAGCGAGCGTGAAGCACTCACCGGTACGTTTGAGGGAATTGGTGCATATTTGAGTGAGCGCGATGGGTTTGTGATTATCGCCGCTCCCATCCCTGGAACCCCTGCCGAGCGTGCCGGCATTCGCCCCGGTGACCGCATTCTCAAGGTCGATGGTGTCGATGTGCGTAGTGCGTCTGTCACCGACTTACAAAGCAAAGTGCGCGGGCCGAGTGGAAGCACCGTACAACTTGAGGTTCTCCATGACGATGGCAGCATCGAACAAATCGCAATCACGCGGGCAAGCATTGACATCCCGAGTGTGACCTGGGGCATGTTACCCAACAATGTAGCACACATCCACCTCAATCAGTTCTCTGCGCAAGCCGAGCAGGATATCAAAGAGGCCTTGGTCGCCGCAAATCAAGCCGGTGCTACGCACATCATTCTCGATTTGCGCAATAACCCTGGTGGCTATGTCGATCAACTTATGCGCGTCGCATCGCAGTTTTTGCCCAAAGGGAGCACGGTGCTGATTGAGGAAGACCGTGACGGCACGCGCACCCCCTACACCACCGATTCAACTGGTCTAGCAAATACGACACCCATGGTTGTGCTGATTAACGGGAATAGCGCTAGTGCTGCCGAGATCCTCGCTGGATCTCTCCAAGCCGCCACGCGCGCAACAGTTATCGGTGAACCCACATTTGGTACGGCCACCGTGCTCCGTCCGTTTGATCTCGATGAAGGGGCCCAAATTCGCCTCGGCACTAGCCAGTGGCTCACCCCAGCTGGCGAAGTAGTCCGTGGCAAAGGAATTAACCCAGATATCCTCATCGCTCTCTCAAACCTCTCAGATATTGTCATGCCTACCATGTCAGCGGAGATGGATGAAACAGCATTGCTCGAGAGCACCGATAAGCAACTAATTGAGGCCTATACCACTGTTCTGACCAAATAACTCAACCGACCCACAAAAAACTGCGCCTCACGAATCATCGTGAGGCGCAGTTGCATACCATCTAGTACAATACGCCAATTAATGTGCCTTGTGTCACACCATCTATCCATACATACAGGCTTTGCCATAACACCCAACATAGCAACACGACCACACTCATACGTCCCGACCTTGAGCGCCACAACCGACTCAGTGGCAACGCTGCATAGGTCGCAATCACTGGGAACAGATAAATAATATAGCGCGTCGGCACGATATCAAAAAAGAGCTGAGCACACAACAAGATACTGGCAGCAGCCACCATTGCAAGTGCCATACGCCACCACTGCGTTCGTTGCCCGATGATTAATCCAATCACCATCAGCCCCACAAAAATACCATTGTAGTGGCCAACAAAACCATACTCCCAAATGTAATCATAGAGCCGCTGCTCAAATGTGGTTGGCTCTAGCGTATTCTTGAGGCGCCCAAGTTGCGCCAGAATCAATGTGATAAATTGGCTGTAATAGAGCATACCTACCAGCGCCACCACACCCCACCACCACAATCCAATCCGTCGCAGTTGCCGACTCAGCATCGCCAATGTCATACTCAAATGGACCGTCAAAAACGCCCCAAAATGGCCGAGCGTCGCCCCATACATCGCCAACACACTCCAACGGTTGATGCCAATCACACTCAATGCGATTGCGAGTACACCGAGCCACTGCCCGATACTTTGAGCAATTGTTGCATACCACTGTAATTGAAATCCTGCGGGTAACACCACATACAACGCACTCATCAACGCAATCTGAAGCGGAGTCCAACGCAAACGTTGCATCAGCCATGCAAGCACGACAATCGTACTACTTTCGATAATCACCGATACCGTATGAATGACATCATGAATGCCAAACAACTGCTCAGCTGGTAATACCACTGGTGCCATTAACAAATATATAATTGGTGGATATGGATAATTCGTCCCACGCCCCTCGGCGTATTGATAGATCGAGTACCATAACGCCTCATTGAACCGATTTGCATGGAACTTGATATCAATCGCATAAATCCCTGGCGCCAACACACCCATCTCCTTGAGAATAATATTGGCAAACATTCCCATCAATGCAATCCTCAACCATATAGGCAATGTAGATCGCCTTAACACCGCAAATGAAAGTATCGCTACCCCACCACCGATGAGTAACTCCCATGCATACGTACTTGTTTGGACTGGCCACATCATGCTGATGGTGGTCAACACGACAAACCCAAATATTGGCAATATTTCTGACAAAATGCCAAACACATACCGCGTAATTGCCAAGCAAAAAATAATAAATGTTCCATTCCACAGTAACATCGGTATATTCACTGGCTGTCGCACTTGATTCGCATCAACACGCATAATGGCAATACAAATAGCGGCTAAATCCGGGTCAGTTGTGGCCGAGTTATCACAATCAAAACGTAACGCATCCACGGCTGGCACAAGCAGATGATGGACACGGACTCCAGCCACATTGGGCAAATCAACATCAAACGCTGCACCAACGGTCATTTGAATGCGGTTGGGTGGTTCTTCACTACGCGCCATAGTCCGGATGGCCACAATGCTATCGGGCCAGCGCCACGGCAACACGAACTTGCCAATCTGGTGCTGGGTTGGATTCGGTAAAAAGAGATACGAACTACTTGTCCACGTCCAACGAATTGTCTCAGATTGGCCATTAATGACCACATTCTCGGCTTGGCGAATATCGCGCATATAGATAGCAGCATTTGGGTCAGCCACATCAAGCGTCCAGCGCGACGGCATACCATATACGCTGATGAGCGACCACATCACGACAATCGCAATGGCTAATGGCCAAAACCTGCGCAGAGTGGGTATATAGGCATGAAGTATGCCGCGATCCTGCATGCAGCGTCTCTCTTCTTTCACACGGAGTACGATGTGCATTATACAAAACAAAACCGCAGGCGACAGATTGTCGCCTGCGGTATACGTATCAATGCCGTTGATGCGTTACTTCCAAACAGCCTTGATCGTTGCCTCAAAACGCTCGAGCGCCTCATCAGCTTCGGCAGTCGTAAGTACCAGTGGTGGGCAGAAGCGAATCGTCGAGTAGCCACAGGTTAGGATTAGCATGCCACGTTTAAAAGCCTCTTCCATCATGGCATTGGCTTGGGCACGCGCTGGTTCGCGCGTTTTGCGGTCTAGTACAAAATCAACACCAATCATCAGGCCACGACCACGCACATCACCGATGCACTCATAACGCGACTGCAAATCACGTAGTCCATTCATTAAGTGAGAGCCAACATGAGTCGCATTGTGCATCAAGCCACCCTGCACTAAATCAAGCACTGTACTTGCTGCGGCACATGCCAATGCATTACCAGCATAAGTGCTCCCGTGTGAACCTTCAGCCCAGCGCTCCATAATTGACTTGCGCGCAATAATACCGCCAATTGGCATACCTGCACCGAGTCCCTTGGCAGTCACCAAGATATCAGGAGTACAGCCGCTGCGATTCATGCTCTTGCAGTGGTCACAACCAGCACAGCTCTGCTCGACATCATGCGCAAAGGCCCACATCTTGCCAGTACGACCGACACCACTCTGGACCTCGTCGTAAATCAACAAAATGCCGTGGCGATCACAGATTTGGCGCAAACCACACAAAAACCCTTGGCTTGGCACAATATAACCACCCTCGCCTTGAATTGGCTCAATCACAATCGCAGCAATGTCCGTTGGTGGTGCAATCGTACCGAACATCGTCTTTTCGATGTAGTCCAGGGTCGCTTGGGTGACGTGCTCAGGTTCAATTCCAAACGGCGTGCGATATGGATTCGCATAGAACGCATGAAATACGCCGGGTACAAGTGGGAAATGCCCTTTACGCTGCGTTGACTTTGAGGCAGTCAACGACATTGCACCATATGATCGGCCATGGAACGATCCAAGAAACGAAATAATCCCTTGTCGACCAGTGGCATGACGTGCCAATTTTATTGCGGCCTCAATACCCTCGGTGCCGGAATTCGTCAAAAACACCTGCCACTGATCCGTACCTGGCATCGAACGTGCCAACTTTTCAGCAACAGTGACCATTTGTTCATTGACAAAGTCCGTGCCCGCCATATGGACAAACTTATTGAGCTGATTGTGCATAGCTTGAAGAACTTGTGGATGAGAGTGACCGGTTGAGACCACCGCAATACCGGCGGCCATATCTAAATAGCGCTGGCCATCGACATCCCACACCTCACAACCGAGACCGCGCTCCATCACAAATGGATAGACACGCCCCATACTCCCAGAAAGAACCGCAGCATCGCGATTGTACAGTTCGGTGCTAAGTGGACCCGGCACAGGCAAGCGCTCTGCACCACGAAACAACACACCTGAATCCTGAGTCATACGCAGACCTCCTCGTCAAACAAAAACCAGGCAATACGATTTCATTGTCACCCACAGACATCGTTTCGTCAAGAGGTTGTCTTTATGATTCGTCACCCCAATCAATATCAGCCCAAATCACTCCATCGACAATAATCACCGGATATACCCGGATTCGAATCCCCACCGGCGGCACAAGCGCTTTCCCTGATTGCAGCTGATACGTCCATCCATGCCACGGACAGGTGACAGTATCGTTGATGAGTACACCCGATGATAATGGGCCACCCTCGTGGCGACAGGCATCATCAAATGCATATATTTGCCCAGCAACATTTGCCACACCAATCGGTAATCCATCAACCACGACACATTTCATTTGACCAGGGAGCAAGTCAGCGATAGGCAGTAGAGGCAAGCGTTCTGATGTCATTCACGTCCCTTTATCTGATATGTAGCTGATGTACAGGGTTTATCAATAGCTATTCTGCAACACTATGCTATAATACAGTGCTTGTGTTCAACATGTCACACGAACGCAAGATTTATTTTTTGCCCGCCGTGAGGCGCGCAGATGCTTTGGTAGCCCGCCGTGAGGCGCGCATCAAGTATTTTCATTTAAGGAGTGATTCCGTGGCCCCAGAACGCCTACAAAAAGTGTTGGCAAGCGCAGGTGTTGCCTCGCGCCGTGACTGTGAAGTGTTGATTGCCGAGGGACGCGTCGTTGTAAACGGCGAAGTCGTCCAGATTGCCGGCACCCGTGTCGACCCAGATGTCGACGAAATCATGGTAGATGGCAAGCCACTTGGCGCCCGTCAACCACGTACCTACATCATGTTCCACAAACCTGTGGGCGTGGTATCAACTACCGAAGATCCGCAGGGTCGCCCGACCGTCATTGAGATGGTCGAAGTGCCACAACGCCTGCATTTGGTCGGTCGGCTCGACTTCGCCAGCGAAGGGTTGATTCTGTTGACCGATGATGGCAACATCACCCAGTCGTTGACCCACCCTAGCAACCAAGTCGAAAAAGAATACCGCGTCTTGCTTGACGCAACACCTAACGCCGACGACCTGCGCGAATGGCGCAATGGCGTCCAGTTGCCGGCAGTCGACGATGAGGCCGGTGATAACGATAACTACGATATCGATGAGGCATCTGCCAGCGATGAACCAACTATTACCACTGCTCCTGCATGGGTCGAGATTCTCGAACAAACCGATGCTGGTACATGGGTCAAGGTTGTGCTCCACGAAGGGCGCAAGCGCCAGATTCGTCGTGTAGCCCAGGCACTAGGCTATAACGTACAACGCCTCATTCGCATGCGCGAAGGTCCCATCCAGCTTGGCGATTTGTCTGCTGGAGCATGGCGAGCCCTCAGTGATGAAGAAGTCACTAAATTACAACAACATGCCGACCGTGCTGAGTCAATGGCGCGATTGATAGCCCAACAACAAGCCAAAGCTGCCGCCAAGGCAGCCAAGCAGGCTGCCCCAGCTGCTACGCCAACCGATGATACTGATGAGGTTGCGCCACGGGGTAATCGTCTTGATGAACCAGAACGACCACGTGGCGATCGTCCTCGCGGCCGCTACGGCGAGCGCATATTCAATGACCGCCCACAAGGTGGCTTCCGTCGTGATGGCGATGCACCTCGTGGCGAGCGTTCATTTGGTGATCGTCCTCCACGCACTGGTTTCGGTGATCGCCCACAAGGTGGCTTCCGTCGTGATGGCGATGCACCTCGTGGCGAGCGTTCATTTGGTGATCGTCCTCCACGCA
>JBMTAN010000003.1:0-109716 GCA_049428765.1 Roseiflexaceae bacterium | reverse complement strand
CGCCGGTTCTTTTGTTGAATTAAGCGTTACGCAATGCGGTAAGCATTACATCAAGTGGGGGGCGCTGACCAGTCCAGTGTTCGAACGCAATAATCGCTTGCTTGGCCAACATCCCTAGTCCATCATAGCCGTGTGCGCCACGTGCTTGCGCATCAGACAATAATGTGGTCGGCCGATAGACCATGTCATATACAACCATACCTGGGTGAATGAATTGCGCTGGCAATGGAGTTTCATCACCATGCCAACCGAGTGATGTTGCATTGACAATCAGGTGTGCATTGCCAATCACATCCCCCAAATCAGATTCATCGGGCGTTGCATATGTGAGCACTGGGTCGTGGTCAAGAGATGAAAGCACATCACCAAGTAACTCCTCGGCACGTTCAAGGGTACGATTAATGATCGTAATGCGGGTGGCACCTGCATGGGCAAGTGCAAAAGCAGCAGCACGAGCGGCACCGCTTGCTCCTAGGATAACAACTTCGATTCCATCAGGGTTTAGACCACAGACGTTAATGACCTCATCCAAGAATGCAGGTGCATCCGTATTGGTGCCACGCAGTCGCCCATCAGCGAGACGAATAATTGTATTGGCGGCACCTATTAGTTCAGCAAGGGGATCGATTTCGTCAAGTAACGGCAAAATAGCCAACTTGTGGGGCAATGTCACATTTGCCCCATACATTTGCGGGGCACGGAGCGACTCAATGCGAGCTGGCAACTCGGCCAGAGGGGTATGCCAGCGTTCATACACCGCATGAATGCCCAAATGGGCAAATGCTGCGTTATGCATGGCGGGAGACTTGCTATGAGCAACCGGATCACCAATGACGCCAGCAACACGCATGGTCGAGCTTGACATACGGACCACTTCCTATACGCCTATTGTGCGCAGTTGAGATATTCTTGTTCAAACACAAGGAATTCGGCATAATTCGCCGCAAAATTATGTTTGCCGGGCTCACCACAGGCCGCCACAAAGTACATATAATTTGCGGTAGCATCAGGGCGCGCCGCCGCGCGTAATGCGGCCAAGCCAGGTGCACTAATCGGTCCTGGCGGTAGGCCGTTTTGTACGCGCGTATTATAGGGGCCAGGAGCGGCGTTAATTTGTTCAATTGTCAGGTTATCCAACTTGGGCCACCAATTTTCGTCAGTGCCCAATATATACTGCACTGTTGGATCGGATTGAAGCTTGCCACCACCTGTTTCACCGGCATTCTCAGGTTTGAGACGATTCCAAAATACGGCAGAGATTAGCGCCATTTCATCTTGACGAGTTGCTTCGCGTTGGATAATCGATGCCATCGTCACAATTTGATGGACATTGACGTCAGGAACTTGTACCACACGTTCAATCGTTGCATATTGGGTATCAAACTGAGTCAACAGTGTCTCGACCACATCAGTAATTGTCGCAGTCTCATTCAGGCGATACGTATCGGGAAACAGGTAACCTTCGAGAGTAGTACCCTCAGGCAAATCACTCAAATAGATATGCCCACTACGGAAGCGTTCTGCATTGCGAAATGCCTCTAGTGCGGTTACTTCGTCAACATTTAATAATCCCGCATTACCGATAACGGTGGCCATCTGCTCGATGCGCATGCCTTCAATAATCGTAATTTGCACTTCTTTGACGATACGAGCCTGCTGCAGCGCGACCATAATATCGCCCATCGTCATATTCTGACGTAACAAATAATTACCCGCTTGCATTTTGCCGTCAAGTTCTTGCATACGCACAAGTAACAAAAACAACAATGGCTGACGAATCAGTTTTTGTTCAGCAAGGCGCGTTGCGATTGATGTGGTTGTTTCACCAGATGTAACGACAAACTCAATCGGTGTGTCGTCATTACTTGCAGGACGGCGTATTTCGCTCGACAGCAACATGACTGCACCTGTAATTACGACAGCCAGTAGTGCGAGCACCATGAATATTGCACGAAAGAAACGAAACACGCTGATACCTCATAAAACTCATTACGGAACTGGTGTCTCAGTGGGGGCTGCACCCTCAGGATTCTCAGTGTTGACAACCTCGCCCTCAGGTGTTGGTTGTGGTTGCAATGGATCTACGGTCGGCTCTGCAACGACCTCGGTTGCAGTCGGCTCAACAACAGCCGTCATTGTTGGAGTCGCTGATGTAGCTGGTACACGTGTCGGCAACAACATGTCCTCAATCGGGAGCCCAACAGTTGGTGGATCAATAAGTGTTTTATTGACCCAGCCCACACCATCAGGAGTATTAATTGACGAATCAGCCGAGCGATTGTCACCGAGACGAATCTTAAACCACGAGCGATCAGGCGTGGTAGCCAAGTAGATGATTTGATCATCCACTCCAACTTGACCAATCACGTTGTTTGGTTGAATTGCGGGTTGGGCACGCACATTACCAGGCTTGAGTACAACCCCAGTCACATCATCGACAGGGACTTCGGTGGGTTCAATAGTTGCAGTCACCTCAGCTGGGGCTGAGTTTTCTGCGATAGCGTTTTGTGAATCAGTTGCAGTTTCACCACTTTCGGCGGTCGCAACAGGCTGAACACCGACTACGGTCATCTCACCGCGCACACGATCGAACACATTCCATGCCACAACGAGTGCTAACAAAAACACAACGGTGGAAATGGCCGTTTTGACCAATTCCATCGTCTTCAGCATCATATTACTACCCTGCATCTGGTCAATGGCACTCTGGGCAACTCCGGCTACGGACTCACCCCACGAGGTTTTGCTACGATCCTCACGAGCAAGACGGCGCAAAGCAAACAACGCACGCGTGTTCCCAACAGCCGAAAGCGCGCGCACCACACTCCAACGCACATTGCTATTCGGATGATTCAATGCCTCAACCAATGCTGGTGCCGCCCGACGATCACCAATCTCACCAAGTACTTCCGCCACGCGATAAGCCGTCAGCCATGGACCATCCGGACTTAAAGCCGGAATAAGCGCTGGAAGGGCCACAGGACCAAGCGCAACTAGCTCTTCTGCAGCATGAATATGTGCAGGATTGTCTGGGTCACCCAATGCTTGTACCAATACCAAGCAACGGTCAAACATAGGACCAGAAGTAGCAATCGGTGCAGTTTGTGAGGTGTTTGAGACTGTTTGGAGTAACTTATCGAGATACGACGACGCCGTAGCTCGAGCGCTCCGTGCTTTAAGCTCGCGCTGACGAATACGTAGCGGCGACGACGATGATTGGCCCTGTTCACTGCCCGCACGCGGTGAGCTACTACGCCGAGGATCGGGGGAGCGTGTATCTTGATCCATGCTATAAACTCTATCCTGCTGATAAAACGCACGAGGTGCTGAGAATGACAGCTAATTACAAGGCGTATTGTAGCACTTTACCGTTTAAAACGTCAATTGATTGACCGGTAAATTTGATTCATCAGCGCATTCTGATGCATAATTTAACTTGAGGAAAATCACGAATAGGTGCCTATATGACAGGTTTTTTGGCGGATGCTGACATGCAAATGAACCGGATTGAGCACCATCGGCAACACATTGCAGACTATATTGATATCACTAGTGCCAATCCAACTAGTCACGGGTTGCTTTTTCCTACCGATATTCTACGTAATGCGGCTGATACATATTGGGATCAACGGCACTACCGCCCAGATGCACGCGGCATCGCTCCGGCACGGGCGTCGATTGCCGCCTACTATGCGACACGGCAACCGGCACTGTATCTAGACCCTGAACACGATGTCTACATTACCGCGAGCACTAGCGAAGCCTATGCGTTACTGTTTGCTTTGCTCACCAATCCAGGTGATAACGTACTTGCGCCCGATGTGTCGTACCCGTTGTTTGAGTATCTGGCTGCCATGTTTCGTATCGAATTGCGACCGTACGCACTCGACCCGCACCGTGGCTGGCGAATTGACCCCTGGCATCTAGGACGCATCAGCGATGAACGAACACGAGCGGTATTAATCGTGTCCCCGCACAACCCTACGGGCAATGTCATCAAAAAATCACTGCCAGTGCTCGAATGGCTAGATTTACCCATTATCTGTGACGAAGTATTTGCCGAGATGCCGTACGCCGTGCCTGCAGTGCCACCGCTCGCTGCCCTGATGCCAAATTTGCCAATATTTACCCTCAACGGTATCTCAAAGATGTTTGCCTTGCCCGATCTCAAGCTCGGATGGATAGCGATGACACCGTCAGCGCGTCATACCTATGCTGCACGGCTTGAACTCCTCAATGACACATTACTAGGCGCAAATGCGCTCACGCAACACATGTTGCCACAACTGATGACACACGGTATGGAGTTTGTGGCGCATCAACGAAACGTCATCCAGGCCAATATCCGCACAGTGTTGGCAATACTTGAACACATACCACACCTACGTGTCCGACCACCCGATGCCGGATACTACTTGTTCATTGAGGTCATCGGTATAACAAATGAAGAGGCACTGGTCATACATCTACTCAATCATGGTGTGTTGGTCCATCCCGGGTTCTTTTTTGGTAGTACAAGCGGATGTCACATCGTGATCTCGTGTTTGGTGCAAACCGAACACCTCGTTCGTGGAGTTGAGCGTTTAATCAACGGATTAAACGTATACACAACATAATAATCGTGGCACAATACGGTGTTACTTGTTTTTGTATTAAAAAAGGAAAGGAACGACGCATCTATGACACGCACAACTGCCGACGAGCAACTACTCCTCCAACCACACCAACACGATGCATTCAACCGCACAGACACATGGCGCGTCTTGCGCATCATGAGCGAATTTGTTGATGGCTTTGATGACTTAGCCGATGTAGGTCCAGCCGTGACTATTTTTGGGTCGGCGCGTATCAAGCCCGAAAACGATTTGTACCAAGCTGCCGTCGATACTGCGCGCCTGATTGGCGATGCCGGGTTTGCTGTATTTACTGGAGGTGGTCCCGGTATTATGGAGGCCGGCAACCAAGGGGCACGGCGAGCTGGTGTGCCATCGGTCGGGCTCAACATCGAATTACCATTTGAGCAACATGTCAACCCGTTTGTCAGTAAATCACTAGAGTTTCGCTACTTTTTTGTGCGCAAAACGCTACTGGTTAAGTATTCATCGGCGTTTGTCTGCTTCCCCGGCGGATTCGGTACGCTTGACGAATTATTCGAAGCAGTCACACTCGTACAAACCGGCAAGGTTCACAACTTTCCGATAATTTTGTATGGATCAGCCTACTGGGGCGGTTTAATTAGTTGGCTCCGTCAAAGTGCAGTTGCGTTAGGTGCGCTTAGTGAAGCCGAGTTGTCCCTGCTCCAGGTAGTTGATACCCCGGGTGCGGTACGCGACATTATCGTTAGTGCAGAGGCTGAGCGAGTTGCACGTGAGCAAGCTGCTCATCATGCATTAGTCGCGGCTACCAAAAAAGACTAATTCACAATGGCTCTTGCGTATGCGACGCAGTGTCATTTTCAATATCAGATTGCCATTGCTCGAGCCAGGTTATTGCAGCCGATAGCCGAGCCTCGGGCAAATGGCGAAACGAATAAATCTGAAACACGCGCACTAAGCCAATAAAAATCCCCAAATAGTCGTTGCGTTTTGTCAATTGTGCCGATGTCAGCGCTGTTTGGCGCGCAGTTTTGACCATCTGCGTCGCACTAGCATCCGCTAACTGCAACTGGTCGGGCATGACATCCTCTTCGGCTTGTTGATACAATTCACGTTCGCCGAGGAGTTGATGACGTGCGAGTGCAGCCACCTCCTGCGCTTGTACATAGGCCTGCTCAATGGCATTTTGATGATAACGATCAGGCACAAAGCCATCCTGCGCCGTCGCACCATTTGGCTTGAACTGTTGCCACATCACGGAAGCAGCCTCTTGTTGCCATTGCGCCAAATCTGACCCGGCTTTGGCCGGCAATGAACAGAGCCACAACGGCAACAAATCAACGCGCAAACACAAGGCAGGGCGCCGCGAACCCTCCTCGTCGACAATCCATAACGGCTTAAGACCGTGTGCGAGCACTGGAATCCGCCTGATGGCTCGCTCATAACTTGTGGGTGCGAGTCCCAATCGTTGTAATACATGGCGCAATGGTATGTACTGCGCATTAGGATCTACGCCAAGCAAGGTCAGAATATCAGTAATTGCATATATCGGTGGACGCTGAGACATAGGTCGTTCTCCTTATCTTATCGTATTCACATGGTATGATACAGGTTGATGAACCGGCCTGTATGAGAGTTACAACAACCATGAGCAATGTCATCTACTTCGACTGTTTTTCGGGCATCAGTGGCGATATGATTTTGGGGGCGCTCTGCGATGCCGGTCTCGATATTGCACAACTACGAAGCATGCTCAGTACCCTCCCTGTAGACGGTTGGTCCATCGACGCCACGCGTGAAGTACGTGGGTGGCTCTCAGGCACGCGTATGCATGTGATCGCTCCCGAGCAGGATAGTCACCGTCATTTGCATGATGTTGCAGCTATTATTCAGGCATCTCAGTTGCCAACTCACGTCAAAAACCAGGCTATGGCGATTTTCACCACCCTAGCAGAGGCCGAGGCGCACATTCATGGCGTGACGCGCGAACAAGTCCACTTCCATGAGGTTGGCGCTCTCGATGCCATCGTTGATATTGTAGGGATTGTAGCCGGATTATCATTACTCGGCATCACCCATGTGTATGCGTCAGCACTACCACTAGGCAATGGTTGGGTCAAAGCAGCACACGGCGATATCCCAGTGCCAGCACCTGCTACATTGCATTTATTGAGTCAAGCCAAAGCCCCAATTATCCCCGACCAGGCAAATTTTGAACTGGTGACACCCACAGGAGCTGCTGTGCTCGCCACACTGGCTGAGTTTCGTCGACCAGCAATGAACCTTGCGCGCATCGGTTATGGGTTTGGCAAGAAGCAAACAGAGCGACCCAATGCATTGCGTGTCTGGCTCGGTAACACCGCAGCTCCAAGCGAAACCCTCGTCTTGATTGAGTGCAATATTGATGACCAAACGCCCGAGCAACTTGCCTATGTCTGCGAGCGTCTAATGCGTCATGGTGCCCGTGATGTCTGGCAAACATCCATTATGATGAAGAAGGGTCGTGTAGCCGTACAACTCTCATTGTTGTGTGATGCAGATCGCGAAGCGGAGTTGGTTGATATTCTGCTCCGTGAAAGTAGTACATTAGGGATGCGTCGCCAACTTGTTGAACGTCACGTGGCAGCACGTGACATCGAGTCGGTCGCAACTCCGTATGGGACTATCAGAGTTAAACACAAACGGTGGCAAGGCCAACTGATGACATCAGCCCCTGAATACGACGATTGTGCCAGCGCTGCCCAGCAACATAACGTGCCTATTCATCAGGTTTATCATGCAGTACACATGGTACTTCAGCAACGTGAAATACGGGCTTAACTCACGGTTATTATTTTTCGTGTATACTAACGGCATCCACGGTGTTGTGTAGCACAATAACTTGCCGTTGAAACGCGCTGGTGTATGAACACACTACGCCCTATCATGGCACCCTAGGAGGAACGCTTTGGAGTTGTTACAAACGATTAAAAACCGCATGGCGCTGGTTTTTCCTGGTCAAGGATCACAGTACGTCGGCATGGGCAAGCTGTTGTATGCAGTATCACCCGCCGCACGCCGTATCTTTGATCGGGCCGACGAAGTACTCGGATTCTCGTTGACCACACTCTGCTTTGAGGGTCCGCAAAGCGAACTCGATGACACTATCAATGCGCAACCAGCCATCTTGACCGTCAGTATTGCGTGTCTTGATGCGCTCCGCGAACGGCTCAATCCACTTGGTATCAATGTCATGCCAGCTATGGTTGCTGGCCATAGTCTTGGTGAATTTACCGCACTCGTTGCAGCCGGCTCGCTCGAGTTCGACGAGGCATTGTTGCTTGTGCGCGAGCGTGGGCGCTTAATGAAAGAGACATCCATCGAACGTCCAGGCGGCATGGCTGCCGTAATCGGACTCGATGATGCGCAACTGCGTGAGGTCGTGAACGAAGCCCAGTCACTTGGAGTCGTGACACTCGCCAACTCAAATTCACCGGGTCAAACGGTACTCTCCGGCGAGGTCGAGGCCCTTACCCGGGCTATGGAGCTTGCCAAGGCTCGTGGAGCCAAATTAGTCCAGCGTTTAGCAGTATCGATTGCTTCGCATTCACCACTGATGCAGCACGCCGCAAATCACTTTGCCGAGCTAGCTGACCGTGTTAACATGCGCCCGCCTATGATGCCGCTCATCGCTAATATCAGCGCATCTATGTTGCATAGCGTCGAAGAACTGCGCACCGAGATTACCGGTCAATTGACGCGTCCAGTCTTGTGGACCGGCAGCGTACAAACTATGGTCGAGCAGGGTGTTGATACATTTATTGAGCTCGGTCCCAAGCAAGTGCTTTCGGGTCTTATCAAACGCATCAATGCTCAAGTCCAAACAATTAGTCTCTCTGATGTCGAAATCGTCAAGTTGTTGTACCCCAACGACAGTGACGCATTAGCAACTGTATAATAAAAAGGACCTGCATGCGTCGAGTTGTAATCACTGGAGTGGGGGCTGTCACTCCACTAGGCAACGATATTCACACCACTTGGCAGGCGCTCCTCGCAGGCCAAAGTGGTGTTGCACCAATTACACGCTTTGATGTCAGCGAGTATGCTGTTCGGATTGCTGGCGAGGTCAAAGGATTTACCTTGGATCCAGCCGTTGACCCGCGCGAGGCCCGACGCTCATCACTCTACGTCCGATATGCCCTCAATGCCTCGCTCGAAGCGCTCCGCAATGCCAAGCTTGATCCTCAAACTATGGATCGCGAACGCCTTGGAGTCATATATGGCACCGGCGCTGGTGGTATCGATTTGATTGGCGATAATATCGACATTCTGCGTGACAAAGGCACTCGCCGCGTCGCACCCACACTCATCGCCAACATGATTGATGATGCAGCATCCGGTTATATTGCCATTCAAACTGGTGCGCTCGGACCTAATATGGCGATTGTTGCCGCCTGTTCAACCGGTGGACACAATATCGGCGAAGCATTCGAGACCATTCGACGCGACGATGCCGACGTGATTATTGCCGGTGGCGCTGAATCCCCGATTGTCCCCGTCGTCATGTCGGCCTTCACCAACATGCGTGGCCTTGCCGGCGATAACGACAACCCGGGCTATGCCTGTAAACCATTTGACAGTCGCCGTGATGGCTTTGTACTCTCCGAAGGTGCCGGCGCGGTGATTCTGGAGGAACTCGAGCATGCCAAGCGCCGTGGAGCCCCCATCATTGCAGAGGTCGTCGGCTATGGCAACAGCAACGATGCCAAAGATATGATTGCAGCCGGCGAAGACGGTGCTGGCCCAGCCCGTGCCATGAAGATGGCTATCCGCAAGGCCGGCATATCCCCCGAACAAATCGACTATATCAATGCCCACGGCACTGGTACACCACTCAACGATATGGCCGAAACTCGCGCCATCAAATCCGTTTGTGGTGACCATGCCTACAAGTTGGTAGTCAACTCCTCAAAGTCCATGCTTGGACACATGATGGGTGCTGCCGGCGCCGTCGAACTTATCGTGGCGGCATTGAGTGTGCATCACGGAATCGTACACCCCACCATCAATCTTGAGCAGTCCGATCCAGACTGTGACCTCGATTATGTGGCTGGGCAGAATCGTCAGATTCCAATCAAAGTGGCGCTGTCAAACTCGATTGGCTTGGGTGGCCACAACTCGGCTGTCATTGTCCGCAAATACGAGGAATAACTCCGCATAAACGAAGGCGGGCAGGTATTAACCTGCCCGCTTTGTGTTGGCGTTTATCGTACACATCGCTGAATCATCTGCTGATGCGCATACAACTCGTTCGTATCATCGAGCGGAGCCAAATCGGCCCGTCCGTAGCGACGAGTCAACGCTAGCCCAATTAAGTAGTCAGCAAAGTGGGGGTTTTTGGGTAAAAGTGACCCGTGCAGATAACAACCAAAGGTGTTGTACACGCGCGCACCCTCGCTGCCATCCTCGCCATTGTTCCCATTCCCTGCTAATACACGCCCAATACGTTGCGCACCACTGCCCACATACGTGCGCCCACTATGATTTTCGAAGCCGATTAATGTACGCGGCACATGTGGTGCAATCTGCCAATCTAGCTCTACTGCTAAGTTCCCAATTAATCGGCGATTCCCACCAATCGTGTGCACATCGATAGCACCAATGCCTGGTAGTTTGTCACCCGCATGCGTCAAAAAGTAATTTCCGAGTAATTGATACCCACCACAAATTGCTAATGTCACTAATCCATCAGCCAATGCAACCCGCAACTCACGACCTTGACGCTGAACAAAATCATCAGCAATCAACGCTTGGCCACTATCTTGCCCACCACCAAAAAACACCATATCAAACGTTTGCCAATGAACCGTGGTTCCAGGATGGATTGTGTCAACAGTAACCTCAATACCACGCCATTCACAGCGCTTGACAAGCGTAATAATGTTGCCACGATCGCCGTAAATATTCATTTGGGCTGGATATAAGTGGGCTATTCGTATGCGCATAGCTGCTCCGTTCATCTCGCATCTACATTATTACATGTGTTTAGGAGATATCGTAATTATCCCACAATATCCCACATTAAATGTGGGATATTGTGGTTATCCAACACTTTTCCCCGCAGTTTCCCCCGGTTTTCCACCATGATATGTGGGATATGTGGATAACTATCCAACATAGTAGGTTGTGGGTTATTGTGGGATAACCGTACTTTTTTGCGTCAGAATCATGGATGTGGGTTATTGTGGGATTTATAAGTTATCCACATTTTGCACATCCACCTCAATTAACGTTTTAGCGCATTAGGAAGCCAATCTGTGATAATGTGGGATAACTTGAGTTATCCACAAAATGTGGATAACTTTTTGCGATAAACAGCAAATTTCATTCGTCAACACGCACACTTAAAATTCAGATTACAATACATAGCAAGAGTTACCACGGGGGGCAACGTGCGCATACTACATCTGGCTGACCTACATATCGGTGTCGAAAACTACGGACACTTTGATGCTGCCAAAGGCATGCATACGCGGTTGATTGACTTTTTGGCACGCCTCGATGAAGCAATTGATTATGGAATTGCTTCTGATGTTGAACTCGTGCTTATTGCAGGCGACATGTTCAAGAACCGCGATCCTCAGCCACGTCACCAGCGTGAGTTTGCCAACCGCATTCGCCGTCTCTACGAGGCTAATATCCCAGTATTGATGATCATTGGCAATCACGATACCGCCCCAGGCAAAGACACCGCCAACTCGGTATCGGTCTACGAGGGTCTACAATACCCAGGTGTAACCATTGCCAAGCGGCTTGATGTCTACCGGTACCATGGCAAAACGAGTTCGGTTGCTGTTATTTGCGTGCCATGGCTCATGCGTGAGATTTTTGTGAGTAATAATGAGGACCTACGCAATGCCGCGTTAAGTGACCAAGAGACGGTCATGATTAATCTAGTCGAGCGCTATATCCAAACACAAGTTGATATATTGCAACGTGAGGACAATCAACGTCCGATTATCGTCACATTTCATGGCACAGTCAGCGGGGCAGTCAACGGATTTGAACGGCATTTGACGCTCGGCAAAGACCTACAGCTTCCACAATCGGTCTTAGCGCCCGCGGGTGTCGACTATGTTGCATTAGGACATATACACAAACATCAAGTATTACGACAGCAACCACCAATTGTCTATCCTGGTAGTATTGAGCGCATCGACTTTGGTGAAATCAACGAAAAAGCCAAGGGATGTGTGTTGGTTGAATTCGATGGACGTACAGCACAGTGGACGTTTAAACCGCTCGCCGCTCGCGCCATGGAGACAATTGATCTCGACCTAACCTCCTTCACCGACCAACTCACGGAACGAGTTGAGCTAGCCATTGAGCGCAACCCCAAGCTCAAAGATGCCATCGTTGCCGTGCATTTGACACTGCATCCTGAACAAAAGTCAATACTCAGCCTCGTACGCATCCGCCACAAACTCGAGCAGGCAGGCGTAGCGTATATTGCCCGCATTGTCCGCATCACTCCCGAGGAACAACGCGCCCGCGAGGCTGATGTGACCCGCGAGACGGATATTCCCTCACCGACCCAGGCACTAAACCGGTACCTCCGTAGAACAAATTACCCCGAAAGTGAATTGGATACGTTATTGTCGCTAGGAAACAATATTATTGATACGTGCAACGATGCACTATCCTCATAGGTGACGCACATGAAAGCAGTTGTTATGGCCGGTGGAGAGGGGTCGCGATTGCGCCCACTCACGCTCAATCGCCCTAAGCCAATGGTTCCATTGGTTGACCGACCTGTTATTGGCCATATCATTGAATTACTCCGCCGTCATGGCATCACCGATATTGTCATTACCGTACAGTACATGGCAAATGTCATTCAAGATCAATTCGGTGATGGAAGCACCCTAGGTGTTTCAATTACCTACTCGCACGAGGATCGCCCACTTGGCACCGCTGGCAGCGTTAAACATGCCGCGCACCTGCTCCAAGAGCCATTCCTGGTCATCTCGGGCGATGCCCTCACCGATATTGACATTGGTCAAGTCATTGCGCGCCATCAAGAGAGCGGTGCCATTGCAACAATGACGCTTACACGGGTACCTAATCCACTTGAATATGGCGTGGCTATCTGTGATGAACACGGATTCGTCAGTGACCTCGTCGAAAAACCAAGCTGGGGTGAGGTCTTTTCAGATACGGTCAATACCGGGATATATATCTTTGATCCGGCGATTTTTCAGTATATTGACGATGATATCGTCGTCGACTGGTCCAAAGACGTGTTCCCTCGTATTCGCCGTGAGGGACACAAAATCGCAGGATGTATTGTCGACGGTTACTGGACTGATGTTGGCACCATCGACGAATATATGCGTGCCACCCGCGATTATTTGATGGGGCTCGTCAATCTGCCACGACTTGGTCGGCGTATCAGCGACGAGATTTGGGCAGATGGCGAAGTCGAAATTGATCGCGATGCAGTCTTACAAGGTCCTATTTACTTCGGAAACGGTGCACGCATCAAAAGCGACGCACATATCATTGGGCCCACCGTCATTCGCGATTATGCCATCATCGATAGCGGAGCCATTATCGATCGTAGCATCATCTGGCGCAATTCATATATTGGCGAACGTGCAGAGCTCCGCGGTGCAATTGTGCTCCGTCAATGCAACATCAAGAACCGCGTATTACTCTCCGAAGGTGTTGTAGTCGGCGATCAAACGATGATTAATGCAGGGGCTATCATCGGCAGTAACGTCAAAATCTGGCCAGACAAAGAAATCGACGAACGCGCAACCATCAATAGCAGTATTATTTGGGGAGCTCAAGGGCGTCGCGTCTTATTTGGCCACCAAGGTATAGCCGGCCTGGTCAACATTGATTTGACCCCCGAGTGGTGCGCACGGATTGGTGCTGCAATTGGTGCCGCTTTGCCGATGGGAACCACCATCACCGCAAATCGTGATTCGCATCATACCGCGCGTATGCTTAAACGCGCCTTGATGGCTGGATTGCCATCTGCGGGCATTAATGTGCTTGAGTTACATAGTGTTCCTCTGCCGGTCGCACGCTACATGACACATGCAACCAGTTCGGGAGGTGGTATCCACGTACAAGTCTCGTCCGAGGATGAACGCATGGTCGAGATTCGCATTCTTGACCGCAACGGGCTTGATATTGACACCACGAATGAACGCAAAATCGAAGGCATCTTCTTCCGCGAGGATTATCGTCGTGCCTACTACGACGAAATCGGCCGGATCACAGATGTTACCAATGCGACAGACACCTACAGTACCGCATACCTCAAGGCATTGCGTACAGATGTTTTTCAATCAAATCATAATTTTCAAGTAGCCGTCGATTACGACCACGCAAGTAGTTCGTCAATCCTACCCAACATTCTGCGGCGCCTCAACGTACGTTCGGTTGAGCTCAATGCGAATCTTGAAGATGTATTGGTTGCACATCAGCGCGAGAACGATGCAGCTGATTTGGCTCGTCTCGCCCGCGTAACTCCTGTACTCGGAGCAGATCTCGGTGTCCGCATTGAGGCAAATGGTGAGCGCGTATCAATCATTGATGGTCGCGGACGCATGATCGCACCGATGCTTGCACTAGCAGTGTTAGTTGACTTGGTACTTGCAGCTGAGGGGGGGGGTGTCGTCGCAGTACCAATTACTGCACCACGCGTATTCGAGACCATTGCAGCTCGCCAGGGTGGCGCCATTGTACGTACCCGCGCATCGCTCAGTGCACTCATGCAGCTTGCAGCCAAACGCCGCGATTTATTACTGCTCGGTGATGGCCAAGGTGCCATGATTTTTCCACGGTTTTATCCGGTCGCAGATGGGCTGTTTAGTATTGCCAAAACCGTCGAGCTTTTATTACATCAGAACATGCGCTTTGAGGATGCAGTCGACAGCATTCCCGAGTTCTTCATTAGTTCGGCCCTTGTCGCCTGTCGCTGGGAACACAAAGGCAGTGTGATGCGCCAGTTGAGTGAGCAATTCACTGAGCGTCGACACCAAACTGTTGACGGTCTACGGATTGAGTCCGACGAAGGTTGGGTCCTAATTACCCCTGACAGTGATGGTCCATATATATCTATTCATGCTGAAGGTATTGACGAGGCTGCCACATCATTGCTGATTCAGCGCTACAGCGACCAAATCACCGCATTACAACTCGCATAATATGTCAAAGAAAAAAGGGCGTAGTGCAATCACTACGCCCTTTTTTTCGATGTCATTACTGTTTGGTAGGTAAGTCGTTCGGATCAAATGCACCAGGCAACAGCTGAGCAACAGTTGTTTCAATCCAATGACCATGCATATTCGCCAAAAACACCACAGCATCTTTGGCTAACTCAGCCATGACTTGTCGACATCCACCACATGGACTCACTGGACCGGGAGTATCAGCCACCACAGCCAGTGCAACAATATCACGAGCACCAACTGCCCAGGCTGACTGCATCGCCACACGTTCAGCACAGTTCGTACTAGGGTATGCGGCATTTTCGATATTGCACCCGTTAAAAAGTCGGCCGTCGCGCGTCAACACAACTGCACCCACCAAAAATTGCGAGTACGGCGCATACGCATGTGTGCGAGCCTCTTTGGCGGCATCAATCAGTTGCTGAGGATTGATTACTGGAGTCACCTTTGCCTCCTTGTTTGGGAGTGTAGACAATACGAATACGACTCATACGGATACCGTTCATCGCGACAACTGTCATCGTCGCACCATCCACTTGGACTACATCATTTAGTTGACTCATGCGGCCGAGTTGTTCAGTCACAAAGCCCCCAATGCGGTCAGACGTTTCAGAATGCAATGTCAAATTGGTCAAATCATTGACGTCATCAAGCAAGAGACGTGCATCAACACTCACATCACCATCACCGTTCCATACCACCTCAGGATCGCGGGTTTGGTCGTATTCATCATTAATTTCGCCAACAATCTCCTCGAGAATATCCTCGAGCGTAATGATGCCGGTCGTCGACCCATATTCATCGACAACCACCGCAAAATGGACGCGACGCGATTGCATAGTGCGCAAAATCACACCAATATTAATCATCTCAGGCACATAATACGGTGCACGCATCATCTCTGCAACCACAAAGTCAGTATTCCCATAGCGCATCCCAAGGAGCAAATCCTTGGCATAGAGCAATCCGATAATTCGGTCGTTTGATTCACGATACACTGGAATGCGCGAATGACCGTGTGTTGTGACGAGCGCAAGCGCCTCATTAAATGGGGCATTGGCATTGATACCAATGATATCCACACGCGGGGTCATCACCTCGCGGACGATAGTATCGCCGAAAGTGATGATATCTTCGATCATTTCGCGTTCTTCGGGTTGAATAACGCCCTCTTCCTCACCGACATTCACGATTGTGAGGAGTTCTTCTTCAGTAACAATCGGCGTGAGGACCTCTTTGCCACTCAAGCCAAACACCCGCCGTGCCATAAAATCAATCAGCATAATGATTGGGCGTAGAATGATCGTCAAAAAGTAGAATGGCCCAGCAATAAAGCGGGCTGTCTCGCTGGGATTGCGCAGTGCGATAGCTTTGGGGAGTGCCTCGGCAAACAAAATAATGCCAATCGACATCAACACGAGCCACAGCACCTCTTGGTAGATTTGCATGCCATTAAGCAAACTTACCACCAATGCCGTTATGACAATAAATCCGATAGTATTGAGGAGCAACACAGAAACTTTAAAGCGATATGCATCGTTGATCAACGCATGCACCAAATTTGCTCGCGACGACGTGTGCAAAGCATTTAATTGTCGTCGCGAGATCATACTCAATGAGGCTTCGGCCGCCGAGGCCAGGGCAATCAGGAACAACGCACACAAGATACCGATCCACCTGAGCGGTATGTCAATAGGGTCCAACTTGACTCCTTTATCTGCCGTGGTTCACCTTACGAGAAGAGTGCACTCAACGACAAATCTTTGTGAATACGCAAAATCGCCTCAGCAAAGAGTGGCGCCACGCTAATCGTCCGAATGCGTGCATCTGCAGCCTCTGTTGCTTGAGGGATTGTATCGGTCACGATGGTCTCGACCATCTGTGAATCGCGTAATGCGCTAATGCCATCACCGGCAAAAATCCCATGCGTGGCACAAGCATAGACATGCGTCGCACCGCGTTGGCGCAATGACTTAGCAGCCTCGACCAACGTACCGCCGGTTGAGATCATATCGTCAACAATCACTGCTGGGCGCCCTGCCACATCACCGACCATCTCAAGCATCTCAACTGCATCAGGGCGCGGGCGTTGCTTCGCAATAATCGCCAAACTTGCACCAATGCGCTCACGGAAAGCATTTGCACGGCCTACACCACCAGCATCTGGTGAGATAACCACAGGATCTTTGAGATTAAGGCCTTGGACATACTCTGAGAGCAATTGCCCAGCCTGCAAATGATCCACCGGAATATCAAAGAATCCCTCGATGGCCGGCGCATGCAAGTCCATGGTCAACACACGATGTGCTCCAGCTGTGCGAATGAGATTAGCCACGAGTTTGGCTGAGATGGGCTCACGCCCGGTGGTCTTCTTCTCTTGTTTAGCATAACCGTAATAAGGGATGACTGCCGTGATACGGGCAGCCGATGCACGACGTACGGCATCAATCAAAATCAATAGCTCCATCAAGTTATTATTGACTGGCGTACATGTGGGTTGCACGATAAACACATCGGAACCACGCACGTTTTCTTCGATTTTGATGCGAGTCTCACCATTCTTGAAGGTGCTAACTGTCGCACGACCGAGATTCATGTTGAGGCAGGCAGCGATGTCTTTGGCGAGGGCGAGATTGGCGTTGCCGCTAAAAACTTGTAAACGACCTTCCATACGCATCACCCGATCCTGTTGGATCGAGCCTCCTCCTTGTCTATGGGCAACGAATCACGGTTCATCACGACCGTAAACGGTGCGAGCGTCTGCATGTCTTCTATTGTACTGTGTTTCACCACACAATGGGGTAAATCACAGCAAATCCCGATGGTGCTATCTGCAATCACCGTATGTGGCCCTATCACACTCTGTGCACCAATAGTTGTTGCCCCAGTAATCACACTCCCCGGCCAAATCGTACAATCCTGACCAATCACAACCTCAGGTGCAATCACCACTTGGTGAGGTTGGACAATCGTCACTCCCTGTACCATCAATCGTCGATTCGTACGATCTTGTAACAAACGTTCAGCCTCGGCTAATTGCAACCGATCGTTGACCCCGTATGCATCGCTTGCGTCTGCAGCTACCACAGCGCGTACTGCACCCACACCAGCATCAGCAACCGCTTGTGCCACAAGATCCGTCAGATAATACTCATTCGTAAGAGCGTTTGGCGTCACCCGTGGCAAAGACTCACGCAACCATGCCATCGAAATAACCATAATACCGCTGTTTGACTCGCGAATCATCTGTTGTGCTGGCGTGCAGTTTTTGGCCTCGACAATCGCTAATACATGTCCGTCGTCATCGCGCACAATGCGCCCATAATGATGTGGCGCCGGCACATCAAAACTCAAGACACCCACCAAGGCCTGATGCACTTGTTTATCAGCAATGACCGCTTGGATTGTGGTCGCTTGAATCAGTGGCGTATCACCAAAAAGCACTACCACATCGCCATCAACAGCCTGCATGGCTGATATCGCTTGCATGACGGCGTGGCCAGTGCCACGGCGCTCATGTTGATCAACATAGGTATATGTGTCACCACATGTTGCGGCAATTTGGACACGGGTATGCGGAGCAACAACAACACAAACTTGATGTGCCGATAATTCATCGGTGACATCAAGAATACGTCGCAACATAGGGCGACCAGCAAGTTCGTGAAGGACCTTGGGAGTTTTTGAACGCATACGCGTGCCGTCACCGGCAGCAAGAACCACTATTGTGTGCGTTGTGGGGGGGTGCGTCATCGTTCGGCTCGAGTCCGCGTTGATGCAAATCAATGAGGGTGGGTGGTTGCCAGACTAGGATTCGAACCTAGACAGACGGATTCAAAGTCCGTAGTGCTACCGTTACACAATCTGGCATTACCGTTTTGGATTATACCACAGGGATGTCATGATTCGCAAAAAGAATTTTTGCAATACATGTGGCCCACATTTAGCGTTCGGGCTTGCGTTGCTTGGCATTCCGTTGACCATACCACCCAAAGAACATGAGCGTTACCATCAAGATAATAACCAGTTGCGTCCGTACCATTTCGATAGTAACTAGGGCATCGGCTACGACTGGAACCACTTTGCGCATCCACGCATACAACGCCATCGGCAACTGCACAATATCTGATGCATATGCGCCAAACCCAAATGGACCAGCAAACAACACGACCAACTCAGCCAAAATCAACACGCTAGTTACCACGGCCGTCACACCAATCAAAAACGCCATCAATGTGCTCCACCACGGTTGACGTGACTGCACCGGTGGCATTGCGTGATCTGCTGCAATCGCCAACAATCGTGAAGTCAAATCGGCCGATGGTTGTACTAGCACAACTGGCGCTATCTGTTGATCAAATTGGGTCATTCGCTGAGCATAGCGCCGGCATCCATCGCACTCTTGGAGATGCATCGTAAGTGCTACATCCTCATCGCCGCACGCAATCGCAGTGCGCATTTCATCGCATGATGTCATAACAGGCCCCCATGGTCGCTCTCTTGTAATTCGGGATACTTTTCACGCATCAGTTCAAACATTCGCTCCTTGCCACGCCGAATGTGGCTTTTGACTGTATTCAGTGGAATGCCCATGGCATCCGCAATATCGTTGTATTTTTTATCGTGAAAGTAATAAAGCGTCAAGGCCATCCGATACTGCTGATCCAGTGATTCCAAACACTCGTTTAACATACGCCGCGTCTCAGCACGATCAAGTGCGAGTTGTGGATCGCGTTCGTCCACCTCGTCCACAATGAGTGTCACAGGATCCAAATCATCATCGTTGGTCGGTCCACTTAATTCAGGTACCTGGCGACCTCGACGGCGCAACTCGTCACGACCTAAATTTACTACTAGCCGATATAACCATGTCGTAAATCGACTCTCACCGTTGTACTGGCGAATTGAACGAAAGAGTCGCACAAAAGCCTCTTGCGTCAAATCGCTTGCATCGTCGGGATGGTGTAACACACTCATCGCAATACTATAGACGTACTGCTGTTGACTAATGACGAGCTCGTTCAATGCATCACGATCGCCGTTTTGGGCACGTCGGATCAGCGCTAATGATGGCTCAGCCAAAACTTGTCACTCCTTTTGAATCGACCACAACCGACATCTCTATGCTACCATGTGTTGACGATGTCCGGCAATACTTTGTTGCAAGGAACGCATGTATGACAATCACTCGTGACTTTACGGCAACGACGTTCGTTGTCGATAACCACAAAACCCTCCTACTGCTCCACCGCAAACTCAATATGTGGTTACCACCTGGTGGGCATATCGACCCAAACGAACTCCCCCATGATGCCGCCTGCCGCGAAGTACGCGAGGAGACAGGCTTTGAGGTGGCATTACATAGCACAAGCCATCCGCTTGGCCATGTGCAGATATTACCGCAACCACACTGCATCTTGCTCGAAGATATCAGCACAGATCATCAGCACATCGATTTGATTTACTTTGGGCGAGTAGTTGGTGGAGCACTCAATCCATCGATTCGCGAGAGCGCTGGCGTGCGTTGGCTTGACTGGAATCAACTCGACAGCCCCGACATCGCCGAGGATATTTGCGTATTAGGCCGCGCGGCCATTGATTTTTTTGCACAAAAATAAAAAGTGATGCAGGACACCCAGAGGAACACATCTACCGTTGCTGCCTCTCGGCCCTGGCGGGGTTTGACGCGTATCTGCCATCCTGCACCACATGCATTATAGCCGTGCCGTATCAGGCATGTCAACTCCATCGTACAGAATCATCGCTGCTGCCAGCCAAAAACAATACATTAAATCAGTCACAAACCAGAATTGATCAACCATACCATGCACAAACGCCGCCACAAGCATCACACCTGCTGCGCGCATTATGCTATTCATGCCACTATGCACCACACTACGGCGCACCAAATGGACCAGCATGCCAAACAACGCAATAATCCCTATCGGTCCAAGATTAAGCCAGGTATCGAGCATGACATTATGCGGATGTGAGGCATACTGCTCACTCGTGCCAATCAAGCTGGCATCCATGATGCTCCGCCCATACTCAGGATTATGATAAAAATAGAACTGCCCGAGCCCCAAGCCCCACGGGCGTTGCATCAACCATGTCACACTCTCTTGCCACAAGAGCCAGCGTGCATCGATACTACCAACGCTACCACCACGTGATATCAACGCTCCAACTGCCAGCACGACGCCAATCACTAACATTCCCAGAATCACTCGCACTAATGGCAGGGCACGCTGCTGTTGCACATGCCAAATCGCCAACAAAAACGTCGCCAGAGCAACACTCATCCAGGCCCCACGCGAAAACGAAAAGACGACCCCTAGAGCAATCACTCCTGTTGCCAGCCAACGCCAATTCAGCTGTGGACGCATGCCAAGTATCCCCACGAGTGCAAATGGCCAAATGCGTTCAAGGAAGAGCCCAAGATTGTTAGCGTGACCATAGACGCTTGCGACACGCCGAATGTTACCGGTCGCAACCACATTCTCACTAAATGCGCGTTTACTACCTAACCACGGCACAAGATCAACACCCACAAATTGCAACACACCAAGACCAGCGATAATTGCACCAGCGATAACAATACCACGTTGAAACACCTGTACTGCAAGGCCGTGAGCCAATGCATGACGCACCAAGAAAAACCAAATAATCGGCTCAACAATTAACCAACGCCAGACACGCAACGCCTCACCACGGCCTTCTGGCACAGCCCATAACACACTAAAGGTGGCACTAACGAGCAATAATACAACCCACACATCAAATGAGTGCCACCGCCACAACCATCGGTGTTGCGCGATATATGTCACCCCGATGCGTACTATCGTTATCCCCAAGACAATCTCGTGCAATGGCACCGCCGCTTGGTCAGTAATTGCCACTGGAATAAGATACAGCGGGGCTGTGATTGGCACCAGCATCACACCCATCTGCCATTCGTGCCATAAAAACCACATCAATAATGCCACACCAAACACTTTTGCCCAGATAGGCGCAGCTTGAATAATGAGAAGTGCCAGAGCAGCGGTTTGCCAGCGATATGCCAATAATGAGGTAGTCAATGTGTTCATGGTGATTACCACGCAGCTTCAATCATCTGCACCCAATCACTTTGTGTTGGGCGTACAGGTGACAAGCCAATCAAGCGATCTTCGCCCTCGATCAAGGCGACAAGTTCAGCATGCGTTGGCGTATGTGTAGACAGTAATTGCCGCAACCGAGGGGCTCCGCATGCCTGCATAAAAAGGGCAATCTCATGAGGGAAGTCAGCGACCGAGCAATCAAATACTTGTGCAACTAATTGCAGTCGGTGCGGTTGTGACTGTGCAATCAGCTGCATAATTTGTGGCATCATCACCATACACGCACTCCCATGCGGGAGGTGATATACGCCCCCGAGCGCATGACCAACTGCATGTCCCAGGTGGACTCGACCACTCAAAAACGCCATGCCAGCCATTGTGGCAGCCTGACTCATAGCAGCACGATGCGTTGGGTTGTGTCCATCACGTACTAGTGCTGGTAACGCATGCCGAATCAACGGAATCGCCTGGAGGGCCAGTGCATCACTCAAGGGCGATGCAACGGTTGATGTCAACGCTTCAAGTGCATGTGATAACGCATCGAGACCAGTTGCCACAGTTAAACCTGTAGGCATAGTGGCACATAACAATGGGTCAACCAATGCCACGCTTGGTGCAAGAGAGACATGCCGTACAAGTAATTTACGCTGCGTCGTGGGTTCCGTCACAATTGATACAAATGTCACCTCAGATCCGGTTCCAGCAGTTGTAGGTAGCGCAATTAGGGGCACCATTCCCTTAGGGGTTTGACTACCACCAAAATAAAAAGGTGCAATTGTATCTGCATGATGAAAGCACAACACACCTACGGCTTTGGCAGTATCAATCGCACTCCCTCCACCTATTGCAATAATGCCATTAATCTCTGCATGACGCGCCATGCGGGCAATCGACTCAATCGTGCGTGCCGTAGGATCGGGCTCAACATCGGTCGAAAGAATAGCGCGTACACCAGATTCTGACAGTATGGAGTGAAGTGACACGCCGATTGCTGTGGTGGCAATATATGGATCCATCAACAGCAACACGGTATGCATACCCAGTGCCAGTGCCTCTTTGGCAAGTTGCTGTGACACACCCTCACCAAACACCACACGTGTTGGGCTTAATTGGGCTTGAAAACTCATTATGCTATGGCCCCTTTCTCACTTGGTCGCCAGATTCGCCACAACCCATACCCAAACAACGCCATCCATACCAGTGGCAATCCGGCCATTAGCCAGCGGCCTGGTTGGTCACGCCATACAAGGACAGCCGTAGGCGTATGCGACAAGCCACGAATAGTGAGCGTATGCGCTCCTTCTGTGAGCTCTTGATACAATGACATATCGCCTGATCCCATCGACACATACTCAACTGCATTATTGTTGATTTGCACCATCACATCATCGGGCTGGCCACGCAGACCAACACCGGTACCCCAGAATGTCACCTGCCAAGTCTCTTGGTCGATCTGGCGGACTGCAGGGTGTGTCCATGCATGCGTGCCAGCACTCATAACTGCTGGGGCAGTGGCTGCCTGTTGAATCGCTCTGTATCCCTCATATGGCGAAAAGTCAGGCGCCATGATGGCAAAGTATGGCGTCGGATTGGCAGGATCAGCTGGCGGCCCCCCCCATCGCAACATCCACAAATTCATTACACCTAACCATGGCCACTCACGACGAGCACGATCCATTTGCATCACCACGTACTCACCTTTGGTGGCTTCGCTGACAGGTGGTCCCCAAACAAATCGACGCTCTGGTGGGATGCTCTCTGGCGCACTGTTATAGCCAAACTCACTGACCCATACCGCAGTATTTGCATCACCAGCCTGTTCCATCACCTCACGCAACATGACAATCCGCGAGACATCTATCCGTGAGTCAATTGGGCGATCTAGCTCGGCGAATGGTTGCATGGGATTCCAGCGCAAGCGCACATAGCGGTGTTCATACGGTGGCTGCCCAAGTCCATATGCTTGTGCCGACATAATATCAAAGTACTCGGCAGCACCAGCTTTGTATGAACGCGCTAGAAAGTCAAGTTCACTCATTGGTGCAATCCGTGGCTCCTTGCCATCGGTTGGTGACAAACTCGGATAAAGAATGATAATGTTGGGGTTTACACGTCGTGCAGCTTCAGCCGACAGCTTGAGTAATTCGGTAAACGCCTCAGGATCGGGGAACTCCCAGTTCCACTCGTATGCAAGATTCGGCTCGTTCCAGATTTGGAGGTACTGTACTTGAGGGTAGCGTTCAACGACAGCTGCCACAAAGTTTGCGTAATCACGGTAATCGTCGGGGGGACCCGTGGAATCGCCGTTTTCGGCAATCCCAGCCTGAAATTTTTCGGTGGCAGCAGATTGTTGTCGAGCCCACAGTGGCGGTCGATCAATGCGTACAATCAATGCGATATTGTGCTTCGCAGCCATGGCCACAATGTGGTCGTATTTTTCCCATGCATTGCGAATATGATCTGGATTACGCCTATCCTCGAAGTCACCACGAGCATGGATTTCGACATCCTCCCACGGCATTTGAATGCGAGCCACAGTAGCACCGAGTTTTGCTGTCTCGACAAAAGTCCGTTCAACTACAGCAGGATCTGGCTCAAATTGCACATTGAACAAGTTCACACCAAGCGTCGCATTCGCAGCATATGGACTTACACCCTCAGTTGGCGCAGTAACCACACCACGATGCCATGCATTATCAATCCATACGGTGACGATTAAGCCTACAATAGCAACCAACCATATAACATGAGCAAATAATCGTTTCATGGGCTTTTCATCCATTCTGCCACACTTCGCTCGAGTGCTCCACCCACAGGGAACATCGCATATTGATCAGCACCACTGCCGTAATAAACATCGCGAAATACCACACTCCGCACCTCGTCAATTGATGCATTCCGCATATGCCATGCAAGCGTAATAATCACATCACGTGGCGCATCGGTACGCGCATGACGCACGAGTGCGTCGGTGATGGCTGCCGTGCTATCGACTTGCGTCAAAAATCCACCTTGTTGCAGGCGTAACAAAATCCCCTTTAGGACAGTTTGTTGACGCGCCATGCGCTCGAAGTCATTATCTGGATGGCGAATACGACTATACACCAATGCGGTATATCCATCCATTGTGTTTTGACCAGGCGCAAAACTAACCTCCTTGATGCCATACTCCATCGTAGGGAAGTTTGCATCATAGAGTGCCTTTGGCACGTTCACTGGCACACCACCTAATGCATCAATGGCTGATATAAATCCTTGGAAGTCAATGACTACAGTATAGTCAATCGGCACACCAATAACTGTACTCACCGTATTAGTTGCAAGCGTCATACCACTACCCAACGAACGATATAAGTCGCCATAGACATGTGCCGCATTAATCCGTGCAACTCCATAGCCTGGAATATCAACCATCAAATCGCGAGGGAGTGATAGTAACGAGATTTGTTGTGTGGTGGGCTGAATACGCATCAGCATAATCGTGTCCGAACGAGATGGTGTACTTTCTTGTGGACGGCGATCTATTCCAAGCAACAACACAATCAATGCGTTATCATCCCCCATGTCGATCAATGTGATATCAGGTTCAACTGGTATCGCTGGTTGTGTTGACGGCACCGGTGTATTGATCTGCGTAGGAGAGACAGGTTGCACTGATTTTGCCTCACTGATGATGCCAAGATTTTCGTATATGCGTGCCAAACTACTAAATCGGGCACCTGTTTGTACCGCATAGTACACCAAAAAGGCGATAATCACACCAATCCCCATATAGTACACACTGTGGATTATCTGCTTCATCGTTACTTTTTTAGGAGCTAATCTCTTTTTCTTGCGGACACGAACATCTGGATTAGCAGCGATCTTGGCCTTTCGCATGGGTTTCGATTTTTTGACCAATGTAGCGCGCTTTTCGTTTGATAGGCGTTGCATCCCTTTGGCAGGTGTTCGCCGACGGCGAACTAGTCGTTGTGAACGCAAGGTTACCACATCGAGTATTGGCATCTCGATACCTAGTTGGGCCGCAAGTATGTACTCAGGATGTTGTTGAAAGAACTGCCGACACGCCTGGCATTTTGCAATATGATTCTCAACAGCTCGCTGTTGAAAGCTGCCTGGTACATTTTGTTTGGTATGTACCAACCCACGAATATACTGACAATCACTTCTGGCCATACTTCCTACCATTCATCTAGCCGTGGTTTACCTACTGTTTGATCAGGTGCCAGCGCAATCAACATCAATTGATGCTACGTGATGGGTCATTCCGCAGTACAACAACTAAACTCACAATTCAGCACATCACACACAAAACCTACTATATATTGTAGCATTTATCTACATTGTACTAACGAATAACTCGTTAGCTATCGGTGAGCAGTACGGTCTATAATGAAAGGAAGAACTATGCGACTTTACGCATCACATTATAAGGAACGTACGCCATGACATTGGAAGATGCTGTGTTTCGCAAGGTAATGGGAAGTTTTGCGAGTGGTGTGACGGTTGTCACTGCCGTACACGATAACACCCACTACGGCATGACTGTAAGTTCATTTTGTTCGGTCTCACTCGACCCTCAATTATTACTTGTATGTATCACCAAAACGCTCCCGACCCATCATGCCATTATGAGCTCAGGTGTGTTTGGGGTAAGTATTCTTGCGGCAAATCAGGCGCACATTTCGCAACAATTTGCTAGCCGGGTGGCTAACAAATTTGAAGGAGTCGACGTGACAATCAGCCCACATGGCGTGCCATTAATTGCACATACATGTGCTGCAATTGAGTGCACCGTGGCGCACCAATACGAGGGTGGCGATCATACTATTTTTGTGGGCCGCATTACACATGCAATTGTCAACGATCATGAGCCACTTGCATACTTCCGAGGATCATATCGATCATTAGTATGAACACACGTATCGTACCAGTTTCATCAAGCCAACTTGATACACAATCTGTTGCAGAGGCCGCAAAACTCATTTGTCAGGGTGAGCTAGTCGCTATGCCGACCGAAACAGTATATGGTCTTGCCGGTGACGCATTAAATCCAGCGGCAGTGCAAGCGATTTTTACCGCCAAAGGTCGACCGAGTAGTGACCCGTTGATTGTCCATATCGCCGATCGGGCGCAACTCATGCTGATAGCGCGCGATATCCCTGCATCATTTACTCTTTTGGCTGATATGTTTTGGCCAGGACCACTCACCATTATTTTGCCCAAGCACCCACAACTCAACCCAGTCATTACCGCAGGTCATGATACAGTGGCAGTACGAATGCCCAATCACCCCGTAGCTCGTGCATTAATCAACCAGAGTGGACGACCATTGGTGGCACCATCGGCAAATCTATTCTCGCATCCAAGTCCAACAACTGCAGCACATGTTTTTGATGATTTGCAGGGTCGTATTCCATTAATTCTCGATGCAGGAGCATGTGACATTGGCGTTGAATCGACGATTATCGATATCACCCAGATACCGCCTGTTATTTTGCGCCATGGTGGCGTTCCGGCTGAGCAACTCACTACCGTGCTTGGCGACATCATTGTGCATCAGCGCGTCGTTGCGCATAACGAGACAGCACCGGCTCCAGGAATGTTGCTTAAACATTACTCTCCGCGCACGCCACTTGTCATCTATCAAGGATCGTCCGCCGCAGTGCACAGTGCGATATTGTCACACCCTATCGGTACCACACTATGGTTATGCTATGACGAAGATATTGCACATGCACAGGCATCACATATCGCCTATCTGTCATTGGGTTCACGACACAATAGTCGTATGATCGCACGTAATTTGTTTGCCACATTACGGGCAGCAGATCACGCAGATAAAGCGTTGCTGGTAATTGCAGAACCACCAGGCGATGGAGTAGCTGCAGCGGTTCGCGATCGCCTTTTTCGCGCGGCTGAAGGTCGAGTAATCACGCTTTAAGACGCAGAATGTATGACATATCATCAACTCTTTAACTGTTATTAACGGCGTATGTGCTATACTTGGCAGAATATATTTTGAGAGGGAGGGTAGCATGTCGTGGTGGCGCAAGTTGTTCGGTCAAACAACAACAAACAACGCACGCATCATCCACATCTATGCTCGTTGTCAGCGCTGTCAATCGCCCGTGCATGTACGGCTTGATGTCTTTAATGACCTTGCGGTCGAATACAACGAGCGTGGCGATATCAATGGCTATGTGGTACGAAAAGCACTGATGGACGCTAAATGCTTTCGTGTGATGCAGGCCGAAATCTGGTTTGATGCACAACGTAACGAAACTCAACGGACGCTCGAAGGTGGCGAGTTTATTGATGCAGATACATTCGCACAACTCACTCAAGGCACTCCGCATACTCATGCTGATTCATAGAGGAACGTATGGACTATCTCAATCCTACCTGGCAAGCGCAGATGCGCATTCGGCTCGATATTAACAACGCTCTACGTAGCGTTATTGGTGAGTACGGCATCGATCCGACACAGCTCCAGACAATGGTAGACGCCGCCAAAGTAGCCATCAACGATATCGATAAGCACCGCACCCAACTCGGATGGCCTGTATTACCATCACAAGATATCAGTGCAGTTCTCGATATGGCAGCCAAAGTCAAGCATGTTGAGAATTTTGTGGTATTGGGTATCGGTGGATCGGCGCTAGGCAATATTGCCGTACAGTCAGCCCTCAACCACCCGTTTTACAATGATTTACCACGAAGCAAACGATTAGCACCCAAATTATACGTCATCGATAATTCTGACCCCGATTTGAACGCCGGCTTGATTGAGACACTTGACCCAACCACGACCGTCTACAACGTGATTAGCAAGAGCGGCACCACTGCCGAGACAATGGCATCGTTCTTGACCGTTCGTGCACATCTCGAAAAGACTGTAGGCGCTGACGCGCTCAAATCACATATCATCTTGACTACCGACCCAAGCAGTGGTTTTTTGCGACAAATCGGCCAACGTGAAGGCTGGCCAATGCTTGACTTGCCACCAACCGTGGGCGGACGATTCTCCGTATTGAGCACTGTGGGCCTGTTGTCAGCCGCAGTCACAGGCATCGATATCAAAGCCTTGTTGGCTGGTGCCGCCTACGGCTACCAAATTGCCAGCAACCCTGATGTGATGCGCAATCCGGCCGCCGTAGCCGCCATGGTCAATCTCGCATGTGCCACCCAAGGCCAAAACATGGTGGTGATGATGCCGTATGCACACCGCCTGCGCCATGTTGCCGACTGGTTTGCTCAGCTGTGGGCTGAGAGCCTCGGCAAGCGCTATGACCTCAACGGTGGCGTCGTCAATGTCGGAACTACGCCAATCAAAGCGCTCGGCGCCACAGATCAACACTCACAAGTGCAGTTGTATGCAGAGGGACCGTTCGACAAACTTGTCAACTTCATTGCCGTAGACCAATACCAAAGCACGGTCACCATCCCTCCGGCATACACCGATTTGGAGGGTGTGTCCTACCTGGGCGGACATACCTTTAATGCGTTAATCCAAGCCGAACAACAAGCGACAGAGATTGCGCTCAATGATGCTGGTCGCCCAAACATTACACATCATATGCCCGCAGTTAATGCATTTACATTAGGACAACTCTTTATGCTGTTTGAAATGCAAACCGCGATTGCTGGCGCGCTCCTCAACATCAACACGTTCGATCAACCTGGCGTCGAGGCTGGTAAAATCGCCACCTACGCATTGCTGGGGCGCAATGGATTTTCGGAACGCCGCGATCAAATTGCCGCGGCTCGCCAACGGCGCTCGAGTCAATGGGAGATCTAAGTATGACGACACCGCACACCTGTCCAAATTGTCAACAACCATTATTATCGTTGGCACAGGCTCTTGCAGAGCACAAAGTGCCTGCCGATCAACAGGCAACTCTCACACTCCCCAATCCGCCCCGTCCCATCCAATCTGGTGGTCTCGGTTGTGCCACATTGGCATTAAGCGCAGCGGTATCTACCGTGTCTGCGGTCATTGTTGGAATGATTGCTGAAATTACGGTAGGAACCGACTTTCCCGCTCAGGGGATGCGCGCCGGCGAGGCAGGTGTCTTTAGTGGTGTCGCCGTATTTATTATTGTCTTTATTGTCATGATGTCGATTTTTGTGTGGCGTCAAGCGCGTAATGACCGTATCCTGACCGTACGTTTGTCACAATGGCACGCCCAAAAGATTGCGTTTGACGCTACATTCTACTGTCCGACTTGTCAACAACAAATCGCACCACAGATAACTTCGTAGAGAAGGATGGATTTACCCATGCCAACCATCGACCTCTTGCTTACACATGCAACGGTCGTCACTATGGATAACAACGGCACCATCGTGCATGATGGTGCCGTTGCCATAGCTGGCGAACGGATTGTCGACATCGGGCCCAGCGATGAACTAATTGCCCGCCACATAGCCACACAAACCATTGATTGTGCAGGGTGCGCTATCACGCCAGGACTCATCAATGCCCATGCCCACGTCCCAATGAGTCTCTTGCGCGGGATTGTAGCCGACCTCCAACTTGATGTCTGGTTATTCGGCTACATGTTCCCTGTCGAAGGTACTTTCGTCTCACCTGAATTTGTCCGCACAGGGACGCTCTTATCCTGTGCCGAAATGATTCGGAGTGGCACAACGACATTTGTCGACATGTACTTTTTTGAGGAAGAAGTAGCCAAAGTTGCCGATCAGTCTGGTATGCGCGCAGTTTGTGGTCAGTCGGTGATGCGTCTGCCAACGCCAGATGCCCCTTCATTTGACGAAGGACTCGAGCGCGCTACTCGCTTTATTGATGCATGGCACACCCACCCCCGCATTACTCCAACCATTGCGCCACATGCTCCATATACCTGTACCGACGAAATCTATCAACGTGCGGTCGAGCTCTGTGCTAAATATCATGTCCCACTCGTTACACATCTCTCAGAGACTGCACGTGAGGTGGAGGAGTCATATCACCAACGGGCTGGCACACCGATTGACTATGCCGATCGCGTGGGCGCATTTAGTGTGCCATGTATCGCTGCACACTGTGTCCATGCTACCAACGAAGACATCAAAGTCTTGGCCGAGAAAGGCGTTGGCGTAGCGCCGTGCCCAACCTCAAATCTCAAACTCGCAAGCGGTGTTGCTCCGTATACCACATTCATTCAAAATGGTGTACGCACTGGACTCGGCACAGATGGCCCCGCCTCAAATGATGACCAGGATATGTTCAGCGAGATTCATTTGGCAGCGTTGCTCCCCAAGGGCCTTAGTGGTGACCCAACAGCTATGCCTGCCAAACAAGCATTTGCGCTGGCAACATCATCAGGCGCCCGCGCTATCCATCAGGAACACGCCATTGGCACACTTGAGTCGGGTAAACAAGCAGATCTTGTAGTTATTAACTTACGCGCAGCCCATAATTCGCCGAGTTATACATATGCTGCTGACGCAATTTACAATCAACTCGTTTACACTTGTCACGCCAGTGATGTACGCGATGTATTCGTTGCAGGGCAAATACTCCTGCGGGATGGTCAGCTGTTGACAATAGATGAGCAACAGGTGCTTACCGACGCACGTCGGATTGCCCACGACATCAATCTGTTTTTGGCAAACCGTGAAGAGAACTTACTCGACAAAGTGTTAGCAATTAGCCCTGTGGCCGCCAGCGAGATTTTTGAAGTGCAGGTCAAAGCCCAGATCACGCCAACACACGCTGATGCGATTATTGCCCAACTTTCACAAGATCCTTTTCAACTTATCCGCCAAAACAGTCGTACCCAGTATGATACGTACTTTGTGTGGAACGATGTCACCCAAGGACGAATACGATTGCGCGAGGATCATCGCCACGATGCAAACGGTCGTACACCACCCTACTACACGTTGACGCTGACCGAACCTGCCACACGCATTGAGCATCACGCAGCCGTACAACTTAGTCGTGCACGCTACACCGCCCAAGCGAATCATACGGAGCGCTTTTATCGCGAGTACTTTCAACCTAATCAGGTGATTACCATCACCAAAGAACGCCGTCGTATGCACATCACCTACAAAGAGACTGAATTTGCAATCAATATTGATACGCTCGTCAATTCGGTGCATCCTGGCCCATATCTTGAGATCAAAAGTCGCACTTGGAGTCAGCGCGATGCAACGCATAAAGCAAAGTTGATGGACGAGATGCTACATCAGCTTGGTATCCATGATGAAACGGTCATCAAACATGAATATGTTGAATTATAAATACATTATTGGTGTGACAGGTAACATTGCCTGTGGTAAGAGCAGTGTTGTAGCTGAGTTAATAAAACTCGGCGCTACTGCAATTGATGCAGATAGCGTCACGCGCGAGCTCCAACAACCCGGTCAAGCGGTATACAAGACTATTGTGGCAAGTTTTGGGCCTACGGTTGTACTACCTGATGGACAACTCAATCGTAAGGCTCTTGCAGACATTGTGTTCAGCGACGCATCACAACTACGCATCCTCGAATCAATTGTACATCCTGCAGTGCGACAACATATATTGCGGTGGCTAGCTCAACTTCCAGAGGGTAGTTACATGCATCCGACCATTGCAGTCATCGACGCCATCAAACTCATCGAATCTGGATGGCCAGACCATTGCAATGCGGTATGGGTGATTACGTGTAACCGTGCCCAACAAATTGAACGCTTGTGCCGTACACGTAATATGCATAAAGCTGAGGCAATTCAGCGTATTGACGCCCAAAATCCCCAATCGGCCAAAATCGAAGTTGCTGACGTTGTGATTGATAACACGGGCGATTGGGAACACACTGTCAGTCAAATTCATCTGCACTGGCACGCCATAATGAAACAATTCAGCGCGCACAAGGAGTAATTCATGCATTTCACTCGGTTCTGGTCGATCGTTGAAGCGCATCATGATATCCAAAACCCATCATCACCAACAAAACTTGATCATTTGATTGATTTGGCAGAGCTACACGCACATCATCATGTTCTTGATATTGGCAGTGGGCGCGGGTGGTTACTCAACCGTATTGCTACGCGCACCGGTGCACAAGGCACTGGAATCGAGATTAACCCGTGGTTTTGTCAGACTGCACAACAACACGCACACGCAGCAGGCAATGCAGAGCGCATCACGATTATTGAATCCGATGCGACGACTGTCACATTCGCACCGCACTCATTCGACGCAGTGTTTTGCATCGGTGCAACGTTTGCGCTTGGCGGATTAATCAACACCATCAATTTTGCCAGAAATGTCGCAAAAAAAGATGCGCCAATTATCATTGGCGATATCTTTCGCTATGCCACCGAACTCCCACCAACTCTGGTGGATTATGGATTTGTCCCCTCATTAGCGGAACTTGTCGACATCGTGCGCGGTAATAATGAACCACATGAAATGATGGTCTCAACACTTGAGGAATGGGATCATTACGAGACCAAAAAATGGCAATCTGCGCGCACCTGGCTCATTAATAACCCTGATGACCCTGATCATACCAATCTTTCAGTGGCTGTAGCGAAAATGCGTCACGATTATCTTCATCGTGAGCGAGATGCAATCGGGTGGGCTATGATTATGACGTATAACTCCGCAGATGCATAATTGAGTGCCCATACAGAGACGTACTTCTGCATGGGCATAGAATCAATCATAGACCTAATACTTAGCTGAGCAACTGGTTATACAATTCCTCGTGTTGTTGTACAATCCGTTCCCAACTAAACATATCAGTAAGGTCACGCCCTTGACGACTCAGCATAAAAGCCAACTCTGGCTCAGATTTAATACGCTCAACGGCTGCCACCAATTGATCGGTACTTTTTGGGTCAATTAATAGTACATGTCGGCCATCAATTAGTTCAGGCAACGGATCCTGAGATAACCCAGCTGGAGCCCGCGTTGTAATCACTGGTATCTGGTGAGCCAATGCAGTTATTAGACTGCCTCGCCGATATGAATATCCATCACTAAATGGCAACACAATAGCATCTGCGGCCATTAAATATGCTGATACATCTGCTGGCTCGGTATAGCCGGTAATTATAATCCGATTATCAAGACCTGATCGGCTAATTTTTTGTTTCATTTGCTGGGCATAGGCTTGATCAGCATCAGAGTCACCAGCACCACCTATCATTACCAATCGTGTCGTATCGGGAAGTACCTGCATTGCCTCAACGATGGTCTCAATACCTTTCGAATGCGTCAATAGTCCAAAGTATGCCAGTAGCATTCCACCAGCGGGTATTTCAAATCGCTCACGCCACAACGATCGCTCATAGAACGGTGGTGGAGCTGGTGTGACATTTGCACCAATAGGAATAAACACGGTCTGGTGATTCCAAACTCCTTTTGCATCACTAATCACTCGATGATAATCACCTGCATTGGTCAAAACCGCGGCATCAGAGTCACGAATAACACGTTTGGTATACCACTCCCGTAATGGCCCTGCTTTGGGGAATAAATACGGTGGCAATAAATCATGCGCTGTTGTGACTACTTTTAAACCATGTTTTCGCTCATAACTCAACTTGCGCGGCAACGTGTTGATTGCAACATTCATATTGTATGCACCCGTTTGATACTGGATATGCACAATATCTGGTTGTAGTTTTGCGATGACTTGGCGCACAACAGGAACACAACTACTGTCCCATCGTTGCACGCGCACCGGATAGATACGCGCCGCATCACGATAGGCTTGCCCTTGGTTCCCAGTAACCACAGCCACTTCGTGACCGTGTTGTGTCAACGCACCATTCAATCGTCGCGTATAATCACCAACCCCGCCCATCATTGGCGGGTATTCGGCTGATATCATCAAAATACGCATGGCGCGTCCTTTTCTTTCTGTATATACCACATGATAACTATACTTTACGTCCTAACAAGCCATCAGCTAATGTGCGTAGCTGTTCATATGCATCTTGGCTCACAATTGTCACCCGCGATAATGCAGCATATGCTTCTTGATAGTGACGATCAACCATAGCGGTAACTGCTTGTTCTGCACCACTCATATTCATTGACTGAATGGCTACATCTATTAATCGATCATCGCCAACCGGTGTGTTATACAATCGGTGTAATATGCCATCTGATGATTCTTGTGCCAACGCATGAATCACAGGCAAACTAAGTTTACGCCGTGATAAATCCGCTGCTAACGGTTTGCCTGTTACTTCAGGGGTACCCCAAATGCCTAAGATATCATCTTGCATCTGGAAGGCAATACCTAAATGTAAACCAAATTCAGCAAGCGCTTGTGCATCGTTATCTGATCCACCACCCGCCAACACCCCTAACTCACCACAACTGGCCACAAGCACTGCCGTTTTGCGAGTGACCATCGCTATGTAGGCCTCCTGACTAATTGAACAATCCCCTTCGAACTTCATGTCTAGGTGTTGCCCCTCACAAATTTGCAGGATAGCACGATCAAATCGACGCAATATATCTAATACCCGTTCGGCTGGTACACCAACATCGTACATCCGTTGAATGGCCATGTGCGCAAGGACAAACATGCCATCGCCAGCATTTATCCCTTGGGCCATCCCCCATATTGACCATACGGTTTGCCGTCCACGACGCAAATCACTATTATCTTGAATATCGTCATGTATCAACGAAAAATCATGTAGAAGCTGAATCCCCGCAGCCAGCGGTAATGCATGCCGAATTTCGCCTCCTACAATTTGTGCTGCGAGTAATGTCATTATTGGTCGCAATAATTTACCGGCATCGGCATATTCAGTGTCAAGCTCACGATTGCGCCAACCAAGATGATACTCCTGCATCCCATAAAATTCCGCTACGAGTGCTTCGTGGTGCGGAAAAACCGCCTTCATTTCTGATCGGATTTGATTGCGTATGTCGTTGCTCATCGATACCCCTACTATTCGGCCATATCATTATTATAAACGTTTGTCTATTGTTTTTAGGTTGCCATTTTGTTTCACGTGAAACTTCGCTATGCTTCAACTAACATCTTGTTGCAGGGCTTGTCATCTTTTTGTCATTCATAGGTTTACCTGCCATCTCTAACACTATCATTTATTAATTAAAACTATAGTTTGTAGTATAATTTGTCATCATACTACACGTGTTGATATTATAAACTATTGCCTGTAATACTATCGTCATAATGAGCTATTGTTGTCTTTGTATGTTGGTAGTACACTATTGCTAGTACGATATATTGTCCTAAATAGGAGTCTTGTATGACACCGAACTTACGGTTCCGCTTTAGTCCGGCCAAAGACGGCTTGGTTAAAGTACTAGGTCCACTCGAAACTGAGATTATGCAGGTCATTTGGCATGACGACTGTAGCACCGTAAAGAAGGTTCATCGAGCCTTAGCACAACAGCGTGATATTGCATATACAACAGTCATGACAACGATGAGTCGGCTCGCCGAGAAAGGTGTGCTCAATCGGCAACGTGATGGTCTCGCATATATTTACACTCCATCATTGAGCGAGGCTGATTTTGTGACGCTCGTTGTACAGCAGGTACTCGACAGTTTATTAACAGACTATAGTGACACAGCTGTAGAGTACATGGTTGACTTCTTGGCCAAAAACAATCCTCAGGGGTTTGAGCGTTTACGCCAAGTAATAGGGAAGCACAACGTCGCTTAACAGTTACCCAAACACTAAGACCGCGCCGAGTAAATACTCGGCGCGGTCTTTTGCTACCAGCTAGATTATTTTACCCCAGACATCATACTCGGTTGTGGCGTTGATTTTGACTTGGCACATATCGCCGACTTGACCCTTCCCCCAAGCAAAAACTTGACCATCGACCTCGGGGGCATCACGAAAAGATCGACCAACCAATAGTGGGCGACCGGTTTCATCACTACCAACACCCTCAACCAGCATTGTCATTGTGCGACCACGCCACTGGCTAATTCGCTGCAATGAAATCTCCTGTTGCAGTTGCATGATTTTGTGCCAACGGCGCTCAATTTGCTTTTGTGGAACTTTGGCATCAAGGGTCGTAGCGTGCGTCCCAGGCTCATCGCTATAACGAAACACGCCGACACGATCAAGTTGCATCTCAGCAAGAAAGTCATGCAACGCGTCAAACTCCTCACGTGTTTCGCCGGGGAACCCAACAATAAATGTTGAGCGAATTGCAATATCAGGCATAGCTACACGCAAATCGCGAATAATACCTTTGGTGCGCTCAATGTCAGGTGGACGACGCATTCGACGCAGTGTTGCAGCGTGTGCGTGTTGAAGTGGCATATCGAGATATTTACAAATCTGAGAATGCGTTGCCATCGTCTCAACCAAACGAGGGGTAATGCCATGCGGATAGGCATACATCAAGCGAATCCAGCGATCTTGCGGCACTACAGCACACAGCAGATCAAGTAACTCTGCTAAACCATCTTTGAGGCCCAAATCACGACCATAGTCGGTAAGGTGTTGAGCAACCAATACGATTTCTTTGACGCCACGCGCCACAAGTTGCTCTGCCTCGCGCACAATTGCCTCAGGACGCTTTGAACGCATATCGCCTTTGAATGAAGGAATCGTACAAAATGCACAACGCAAGTTACATCCATCAGAAATTTTTAGATATGCTGAAGGGCCTTTCATCGTACGCTCAATCGCAGCAGTACGCCAATCGGCGTATTCACCTGGCACTTTGAGGTCAACCGCAGTCGGATCAACAGGCATCAAGTCAATAAGTGGTACTTTGGTAACGGGAGCTGATATTACTGGCTTGGGAGTTACACCAACAACCTCACCGATGCGCATCCATTCACGGGTGCCCAAAATTGCATCGACACCAGGGACTGATTGCACAACAGCAGCATGACTCTCAGCCATACAACCAGCCGCAATTAATTTCTGACCGGCTGGCTTTTGATCTGCAACTTCTTTGAGGACGGCAATTGTTTCATCGCGTGCTGATGCGATAAAACTACAGGTGTTGACAATGACGACATCTGCGCCATGTGCATCATTCACCATCTGATGCCCTTGGGCCTGCAAAATACCTGTCATTCCTTCGCTGTCAACGGCATTTTTGGGACACCCAAGGGTGATCACATGCACTTTCATAGTTATGAATACCTATCCTAGCGGTAATTGGTAAACTGCAACGCCACCGGAAAGTCTTCAGCTCGTTCGCGTAACAACGCTATCACAGCTTGTAGATCATCGCGGCTTTTGCTAGCAACACGAATGGAATCACCTTGTATACGACCTTGCACCTTTGGAAATTGTTCCTTAAGAAGTTTTTGAATCTTCTTGGCAACGTCATCTGACAGCCCTTTTTGAAGCGTGATAACTTGTTTCACCCGACCACCAGAAACATCCTGCATTGTATTCATCTTGAATACTTTGATTGACAAATTACGCCGTAGCGCTTTACTTTGCAAAATATCGCGCACCGCACTCAGATGCATCTCAGACTCAGTCGTAATCGTGATTTCTTTTTCGGTGAGTTCCATCTCAGTCTTGCTATCCTTGAGATCGTAGCGAGTATTGACCTCACGCTTGGTTTGGTCAACTGCATTCACCATCTCTTGGTAATCAAATTCAGACACCACATCAAAGCTACTCTCGCTCGCCATGGTATCGCTCCTTCTTAATACAACAACGCGGGGCATCGCGCACCCGCGTTTCATCGCTATCAATCAGTAGCTCCGTGCTACGCTTAGGGTGGCCAACTAAACGATACCACATCACCTGGGATATTGCTTAATCGTTGCTCAACCCCATTAATATTCACAGTCACCAAATATGCATTACCAGCACGAATCCACACATCACGCTGAGCTGCATACCGCAATGACTCACCTGGTTTGAGGATCTTCTGGAAGACAGACTTATTATCAATCTTGACATGCAACCATGAACCACTATTGTTCCCTGATTCAATCTGAATCGTCAGCATTATTGGCGCTTCAGGAGTTGGCGAAGCCATCACTGTTGGCGTTGGCACTGACATGGTTGGAACAACGGCAGTTGGGTCAACTACATCAGCGACATCTGTTGGTTCGGCTGGCATATCAGTAGGAGCCACCACTGCAATGGTAGCTGTAGCGGCAACAACCTCCACACCGTTTTCTATAATCGGTGCTGCAGCAATATCAAGATAATCAACGGCGCGGAGTACCAAGTAGCCAAGACCTGTAATGGTCAGCATGACAAAAAAAACACCGAGTAGTTGTGGCAATATCGTGCTTGGTGTAATTTGTGGCACGACCGCTGGGCGAATAACTATTGGCTCAGTACGACCGCGTTCGTATCGATACAGCTGTATTAGCTCTTCTACAGGTATCTTGAGATACAGTGCATAGTTGCGGATAAATCCACGCGCATATACATCGCCTGGCAAATACTGATAATCACCATCTTCAAGGGCTTCAAGATAGCGCTGAAGAATTCGTGTTTCAGTTGCAGCCTGCGAAATGCTAATCCCCTGAGATTGACGTGCGTTACGCAAACGCTGACCAAGTTCACTCATGAGTGGCAACCTTCAAAACATGCGCTGCATTTGTCGCAGAGTATCTATAGCATGGTCATACACGCTAATTATATGCCAATATACCATATTCAGCAACAATAATGCGTAAAATATAGCTGATTCAACTATAGTAAAACCGCTTAGTTTATTTTTTATAACTATTTATACAACAGTACCAATAAACTGTCGTATACATAATTTCAAAAACAAACTATACCGTGAGATCAGTTTACTCAAGTCCTTCGACTCGCGGCAAGACAATGCCTCGTTGTCCTTGATATTTGCCTGATTTGTCGCGATACGACGTCTCACAAATTTCATCACCTTGAAAGAACAAACACTGAGCAATGCCTTCATTTGCATAAATCTTGGCAGGGAGTGGTGTTGAGTTGCTAATCTCGATTGTCCACTGCCCTTCCCATCCGGGCTCACCAGGGGTTACATTGACAATAATACCAGCCCGCGCATAGGTCGATTTTCCAATCACCAATACCAGTACATCGGATGGTAAACGAAAATACTCATATGAGTGGCACAATGCATAACTATTCGGTGGAATAATGCAGACATCGCCTTTAAAGTGCTGAAAAATACGATCGTCAATGTTCTTTGGGTCGACCACCGTATTATATGGACTGGTACTAAAAATTTTGAATTCGTCAGACACACGCATATCATAGCCATATGACGACAAGCCATACGAAATGACACCGTCACGCTTTTGTTTGTCGACAAATGGTTCAATCATGCCATGCTCAGTGGCCATTTTGCGAATCCAACGATCAGATTTTATTGACATACTATGCCTCTCTATCGCACGAACAGCTCATCCATTGAATACTCAGATAGTTCAATGGTATGACATAAATGGTCAAACGGCAAATTACTGTTGCTTATGCGCGACCTGGCCACAAGAGGCGTAGTCCATTCGCAACAACCAATAATGTGCTCCCTTCATGACCGATGACACCGAGCGTTAATTCGACATCTCCACGTATCGTAAATATCACCAACGTGACAATCACAGTCATGGCAAAAATTAAATTTTGCCAGACCACTCGGCGCGCTCGTCTAGCGAGACGCAATGCACCCGCCAACTTACTCAAGTCATCACGCATTAATACCACATCGGCACTCTCATGAGCCACATCAGTCCCACCTTTGCCCATGGCAACACCGACATTTGCAGTTGCTAGTGCCGGAGCATCATTGACACCATCGCCAATCATTGCCACCGCACCATAGCGACGCTGTAAATCCTTGATTGCAGAAACTTTATCTTGGGGCAACAAATCAGCCCGTACGTCATCGATACCCAAATCTTGGGCAAGCGCATAGGCCACGTGTTGATTATCACCTGTCAACAAAGCAAGTTTGACACCTTCATGCTGTAAGGCGCGCAAGGCTTGACGCGTTTCAGGGCGAACTGTGTCAGCGATGGCAATCAATCCCCATATCTCCGAGTCAGAACCAACTGCAATTACGGTATTACCTTGGCGTTGCAATGCCTCAATCTCAATCATAATATCTGGTGTCACATTCGCAAACAACGTGGGTTTACCGACACGCAAGCGTTGACCACACACGATTCCTGACGCACCAGCAGCCACGATTGCTTTAAATTGTGTTACTTCGGGCAGTTGTAACCCTCGACTATGAGCCCCTTTGACTATTGCTTTGGCAAGTGGATGCTCCGATGGCGACTCAACCGCAGCTGCAGCCACCAGCAAGCGCACTTGATCTATGGTCAATCCCGATTCAGCTGAGTCTTCTACCGATATACACGGCATTTGATCGCTAATTCGCCCGGGACCACCTACCGGTATCACAGCCACAACTTGCGGTTGCCCTGTCGTTACAGTACCTGTTTTGTCGAGGGCCACGACATTAATGGTTGCCATAGCTTCAAGATGTCGACCACCTTTAAAGAGCACTCCATCACGTGCGGAACGTGCTAATGCTGAAAGAAGGGCCGCTGGAATCGATATAACTAACGCACATGGTGACATGACGACCATCAGCGTCATTGCACGATAAAACGCTTCAGCCCATGGTTCACCGAGCCATACAACACCAACCACAAAGGCAATAATTGTTACTACTACCACAAGATATGCGTAGTACACTCCGACAATTCGATCGGTAAAATCTTGACTCTGCGCTTTTTGCTCGCGCGCCTCACGCACCACACTCACAATTCGTGCTAGTGTCGATTGCGCAGCATCGACACGAACTTCGATTTCGAGGGCCCCTTGACCATTGATTGTGCCAGCAAATACAGGTGCATCAGTTTTTTTGTCGACAGGCACAGACTCACCAGTAATTGACGCCTCATTAATTGTTGATTCCCCGCGCACAATCACTCCGTCTGCAGGTATTTGCGCACCAGGGCGAACAAGTACTATATCACCAACCTCAAGTGCCTCAACCGAAATAATGCGCACGCCACGCGCATCCATGACCTCGGCCTCTCGCGGTGTCATCGCTATCAACGAGCGAATCGACGCATGAGTGCGCCCCATTGCATACGTTTCAAGTGTGCCAGATAACGAGAACAAGAACATCAATAATGCGCCCTCACGTGGTTCGCCAACGGCAGCCGCGCCGAGGGCTGCAAGAATCATCAGCATGTCGATGCCGAACTCTCGGTTACGAATCATCTCAACGGCCTTGAGTGATGTGAAATAGCCACCAAAAATATACGCAATGACAAACACGCCCCACACAAGCCAAACTGGCACACCACTAACTTCTTGGAGTATCCAACCAGCAGTCGTTGCCACAAGACAAATAGTAGTAAACCGCATCATTTTGGGTAAATCAGCAATCTCTTCTTCTTCTGGAGTCAAGCGCACATCAACTGACTCAATCTTCAATGCAAGATTTGCGTTATCACATATTTTACGAATGGCATGCCTATCGACGTCAGCACGACATTGCACAATCACACCTTGACCATCATCGCTGAGTTTGACACCAGCGACGCCATTTATCTCACGAATTTGCACCAGTACGTCCACGATATTCCGCCTTGCCTTGTATCACGATTTGTAATCAGTGTTTGAAATCAACTAATTATTACTAGGAGTATACATCACTCATCAAAAAGAAGGCGCTGGATTCCGTACGGAATCCAGCGCGCTACTTCTATCAAAACCAAAATCACCTATTGTGCATGAGACTTAATGGCATCCACTGACTCGTGTTCTACAGCGCGCATCAATTCGATTGACTCGTGTGAGCGCCAGCAAGCCACCATATGACCATTACCAATGTCATTCATTAGCGGCTCTTCTTGCTTACACTTATCAATGGCGATTGGGCAACGTGTGTGGAACCGGCACCCCGTTGGTGGGTTAAGTGGGCTTGGCACATCACCAGTCAGGATGATACGTGTGCGCGTTCGCTCAACATCAGGATCAGGAATCGGCACAGCTGACAACAAGGCCTGCGTATATGGATGCACAGGATTCTTGTAGAGTTCGTTGCCATCCGAGATTTCGACCATTTTGCCGAGATACATCACGGCGACGCGGTCGCTGATGTGCTTCACTGCGGCCAATCCGTGTGCAATGAACAAGTACGTCAGGCCTAACTTCTCTTGCAACTCTTCGAGCAAGTTTAACACCTGCGCTTGAATTGACACGTCCAACGCAGACACTGGCTCGTCACACACGACAAACTCCGGCTCAACGGCCAATGCGCGGGCAATACCGATACGTTGACGTTGACCACCCGAAAACTCGTGTGGATAGCGATTGATGAAGTACGGGTTCAAGCCGACAAGTGCTAACAACTCCTCGACACGTTTGCGCACTTCTTCTTTGCCTTGGCGCAAATTGTGCACGACGATGGGCTCAGCGATGATATCGCCAACCGTCATACGGGGGTTCAACGATGCATACGGATCTTGGAAGATCATCTGCACCTTGCGCCGCATGCGGCGCATCTCTTCGGCAGGTAACTTTGTTAGATCGGTACCTTGGAAATTCACTTCACCGCTAGTTGGCTTATACAGCTGAATCAGCGCGCGACCTGTGGTTGACTTACCACAACCGCTCTCACCGACTAACCCAAGTGTCTCACCTTCATTAATGGTAAATGTCAAACCATCAACGGCCTTGACATCGCCCACCTTACGGCGCAAGATGATTCCCTTAGTAACGGGGAAATACATCTTAAGATCCTTGACCTCAATCAAGGCTTTTTGCTCTTTGGCAGCAGTCATCCCAAATCCTCCGTCGCAGTATTTCACACTTCAGCACCACTGCCTACGATGCGGCAACGGTCGGCTCCGATTCGATGGTGATATCAAACAGACATGCAGCATTGTGATTCTCGCCGACATTGCGGAGTGGTGGTACTTGCGCGTCACATGTACCTGCTTGGGCAAAGTCACAACGGAATCGGAATGCACACTCTTGACCCAACGTAATCAAGTCGGGTGGTAACCCACGGATTGGCTCTAACCGTTGACCTGACAAGTTGTCGAGGCGCGGAATAGACTTCAACAAACCAATTGTGTATGGCATGCGTGGATTGTGGAAAATATCGCGGGTTAGACCCTCTTCAACCACACGTCCAGCATACATAACCATCACGCGGTCAGACATACCGGCGACGACGCCGAGGTCGTGGGTAATAATGATGACAGCCATACCCAATTCTGCTTGCAACTTTTCAATCAATTCAAGAATTTGTGCTTGAATTGTCACATCAAGGGCTGTGGTTGGCTCATCTGCAATCAACAGTTCGGGATTACATGCTAACGCCATTGCAATCATTACACGCTGGCGCATACCACCGGAAAACTGGTGAGGATATTCATCAACACGCTTTTCGGCACCAGGAATACCGACCATCTGAAGCAATTCAATCGTGCGAGCACGTGCCTCGGCTTGTGACAGCTTGAGGTGCAAGACCAAAGACTCAATAATCTGTTGGCCAATGGTTAGCACTGGATTCAATGATGTCATCGGATCTTGGAAGATCATCGCAATGCGGTTGCCACGCAATTCACGCATAGCCTCTTCACTAAGCTTCAGCAGGTCTTGGCCATCAAACATTACTTCGCCACCGGTAATTCGACCTGGAGGGTTTGGAATAAGGCGCATCACTGACAGTGACGTCACACTTTTGCCTGAGCCCGACTCACCGACGATACCTAATGTCTCGCCACGATTTACGTAAAACGATACATTATTTACCGCTTTGACTACACCATCCTGGGTCTTGAATTGTGTCTCCAGGTTACGGACATCTAACAAAGGCGCCATACGCAAACTCCACGTTCATCAATCATAGATAGGGACATCCTATCGAGATCGTCTGCTTATTCAGTTAGACTCAGGTGAAATACTGCTCGAAGACCTATATGCTAGAGTATTGTATGTTGATATTTTATTTTATGCAAGAGGAATATTATGAAGCTATTAATTGTCGGTGCAGGTATAAGTGGTTTGGCCACCGCATATACACTCGCAAAACACGCACCAGACATAGATATACACTGTATTGAAAAAAGCCGTGGGGTGGGTGGACGCGCTGCCACGCGCCGGCGTAACAATGCGGTTTTCGACCATGGCGCTCAGTTTTTTCGCACAAACGATGAATCACAACTAGCGTTTTTTCGGAACGAACTTGACGCCAGTCAACTCGTTGACATTCACAAACCGGTCTGGACATTTACACATGACAATATTCTTTCAGTTGGAGATTCTGCCCAAAACAGTGCGCCTAAATTAGTATATCGTGCAGGAATCAATCAACTCGGCAAATTACTCAAGCCTGAACATCTTTCGATCTCTTTTCAACAACGCATCGCCCATATTACCCAAGAGCAAAACACCATCCGTTGTTTTGATGCAGACCAACAAGAGCTTGCTCAAGGTGATGCAATTGTGTTTACACCCCCAGCACCTCAAATAATCGATATTCTACGTGCGAGTCATATTGATACATCTATGCAACAACATTTGATTGAAGGATTAACACCGGCAACATACCGACCATGTCTGAGCATCACCATGGCTTTTGATCAGGCTTTCGATTTTCCATTTTATGCGCTGGTAAATAGTGATCGTCAACATGATATTTCGTGGTTGGCGTTCGAACACGATAAGGATATATCGCGTGCTCCAGCAGGTCAATCACTCATCACCATTCAACTTGCGCCATCTGCAAGCAAGCTTCAGTGGGATGACGATGTCGAAATTCTTGCGACACGTTATCTGCCTGCAATCGCATCGTTATTACACACTCAACTACCACAACCATTGTGGATTGATCGGCAAGGATGGCGGTATGCTTTACCTGATGGCAAAGCAAACACTCATCTCCTACAAATGTATGAGCGTTCGCATGGAGTATACTTTGCTGGAGATGCCTTATTTGGTCTCGGTCGCGTCCATCTTGCACTCCAAAGTGGTATCGAAGTCGCACATCGCATTATTTCACAGTATTCGAATCGGACATAGGAGTTCGGCTATGACTCAAACAACCTCATGGCGTGCACTGAGTATTGGCATCGGCAGTGCCGTGGTGCTCGGATTGCTTGCATTGATTATTTTTGCGCCAAATGATAGCTATGTCACTGCCGCTCAAAACGGTATCGGTATTTTGATACCTATTACCTTTCTCGCTGGACTATTTAGCTTTCTTTCACCGTGTACATTGCCGATTCTTCCGGCATATTTTGCCTTTACGTTTCAAGCCAAAAAAGAGCATGTAACGCTCATGTCGATTGCCTTCTTCCTTGGCTTAGCGACGACAATTGTATTGCTCGGCGCAAGTGCCACAGCGTTGAGCAAATTCTTGTTCAGCTATCTCTCTTTGCTGACAACTGTAGGCGGGATTATCATCATCGTCTTTGGAGTATTGAGCTTCTTGGGCATCGGCTTCGGCGGCATGCAATTAATGGATCGCCCGGTTGGTGGATTTTTCGGTTCGTACTTATATGGTGCCACCTTTGCACTCGGGTGGTCAGCGTGTGTCGGTCCAATTCTTGGCGCATTGCTGACCATGCTGGCAACGCAAGGGGTTGCAGTTGCCCAAGGTGCATTGTTGGCTTTTGTTTATGCTCTTGGTCTCGGTTCACCATTAATCATTGTCTCGACATTTTTCAGTCGGCTCGGCAACGGTTCTCGATTCTGGCAATTTATCAAAGGTCGAGCTTTTGAGGTGACTATTGGGGGCAAAGAGATTATGCTCCACACCACGAGCATGATGAGCGGTACCTTGTTAATTTTGATGGGTATTTTGCTGGCAAGTGGTAACTTATCAGCCATCAGTGAATGGACCCAACAAACATCGTTAGCACAATTAACACTTTCGCTTGAGATTTGGTTAAGCGACTTAATCTCAGGGAGATAAACACATGCATCACCGTGTTCCGCATGCAGCAGGATGCGTAATTGTGCGTTACCAAGATCATCAGCCGCTTTTTTTGCTTATCCATGACCAATACGGTCATTGGACATTCCCCAAAGGACATCTCGATGCGGGCGAAAGTAGCGAAGCAGCCGCCGAACGTGAGGTGTACGAAGAGACGGGCATCACAGGTTCATTAGGTGCGCATGTTACAACAATTTATTACGATGTCACCAAAAAAGGACGGACATTTCGCAAACAGGTTGATTGGTATCTGCTCGTGACAACCCAAACAGATGTAACTCCTCAAGCAGAAGAGGGGATTCACGACTATGCTTGGATCCCTGCAAATGTCGTCGAATCCCATCTTGGCTATCCTGCGTTAATTGAGGTGTTTCGTTTGGCTCAATCGCTCATTTAATTCGTGGGGCATGTCATGACCAACGATTATCTCTCCCTAGCCCAGCAACTCATTGCATTACCAACAACACCTGACCACCCTGCCGCACTTCGTGCGGCACTTGATATTGTAGAACAGCACTGTGCACACCTCACCATCGAACGATTTGAGCACAACAAGGCAGCAAGTGTGCTGATTTATAATCGCCCCGTACGACCACAACGTTTTCGATTGATTCTCAATGGGCATGTTGATGTCATTCCTGGCAAAGAATATCAGTACAATCCCATCATCAAAAACCAGCGCTTATATGGTGTAGGTGCGTTGGATATGAAAGCCAACTTGGCCGTACTCATCACACTCTTTGCCCAACACGCAACCGTTATCGACGCACCAATTGCCTTACAAGTTGTCACGGATGAAGAATTAGGCGGATTTGATGGCACATACCACCAAATCACTCAAGGGGTACGTGGTGATTTTGTGGTGAGTGCTGAGACAACAAATTTTGATGTAGTCAATCGCGCCAAAGGGATTTTGTGGCTCAAAGTTCATATCACTGGCATAACTGCTCATGGTGCCTATCCGTGGCGTGGCGAAAACGCGCTTGTTCGAGCTCAAGAACTGATTGCTCGGCTGCACAACCGGTTCCCTATTCCTCAGCGCCAAACGTGGCGTTCAACCGTCAATGTGGCCCACATATATACCGCAAATATGGCGTTTAACAAAGTCCCCGATAGTGCAGAACTTTGGCTTGACGTGCGCTTTGTCCCTCAAGATCGCAATAGTATCCACCACACGATTGCCCAACTGTGTGCGCCATATTCCGTTGAGATTGTCACCCACGAGCCACCACTCAACACACCGGTGCATCATGCAGATGTGCAACGGTTAGCCGCATTCACCTCGCATGTTCGTGCCAAACCCACGCGCATCCGTGCAGCCCAAGGATCCTCTGATGCGCGTCATTACATGCATGTAGGAGATGTTGGTGTTGAATTTGGGGCATACGGTGGTGGAATCGCAAGTGATAACGAGTGGATTAGCATTCCAAGTTTGGCAGAGTACCACACCATCATGCAACGATTTATCACCGAACTCTATTAATCGGCCGTGCGCTTTTGAATGCGCTGGGCTATTTTTTCGAAAACAAGCTGGTACGCTTGCATCACAGGACCTATCTCAAGCCACCACGACACAACCAAATATATCCCCCCTGCCATCAATGAAATAAGCATGAGTTGCAACACTACTGGGATTGATGCAATGGGTATCAACGCCAACACGGCAAGCATCATAGCCCATGTTACCGCTGCGGCGATCAATGTCAATATTAATGTATGCAATAACCCTAACCCACGTAGATCAAATATGCGCTGACATATCACCAACATGATGAGCATATGGGCAATCCACTGCACGGAGTTGGCCCATGCAAGCGTCTCCGCCCGTTCGCCAAGCCATGGAATGCCAATCATGACAGCCACTACATACGCAATGATTGCACCACCCTGCACCAAATTTGGAGCCAACGTACGCCCACGAGCATAACAAGCAAATAGTAAAATTTGATCAATTGCAGCCGCCGGCATTCCAGGAATATAGTATGTCAGGGTGTTTGCGACGGCGATTGTATCCTCAGCGCGAAAAGCTTGACGCTCTAAAATAAACGAAGTGAGAGGCATGCGTACCAACCACAAAATTAAGCTCGCCGGTACAATCAACGCCATCACTACATGGAGCGCATTGGCAACTGTCTGGCGGAACTCGGGGAGCGATGATTTACTACTTAATCGTGAAAGCGTCGGCAAAATCGCAGTTGAGACAGCCGCAGCCACTAACCCTAGCGGGAACTGAATCAATGTCGTTGCGTAGCGCATGGTTGGCAAGACGTCTTCACCAAAATCACTGGCATAGCGTCTATCGATAATCGTACCGAGCGCACTAAAAAACATCCCGAGTGCAACAGGCGCATACAGACGTCCTATTTCAACAATCTCTGGGCTACGCCAATCAGGTAACCACTGCCATGCTAACGAACGCAATCCTTGATATTGCATAACGACTTGGAACAACGCCCCGATTACCATCCCAAGTGCCAATGCTATAGGCCCAATCAATGGACTAAAGAGCCACGCAGCCAAAATCAAACCGATATTAAAGATACTTGTGACAAACGCTGGTAGCAGAAACTGCTGTTGCGCTTGTAGCGCAGCCGTCATTACACCAGCAATAATCATACTCGGTACCGCAAAAACCATCCATCGGACCATCGTGGTTGTTAATGCTTGCAACTCACTATCAAAACCACCAGCCAATGTGCGGACCAACATCGGCGCAGCTAATAATAATGGTATGACTAGACCACCAATCACAATAACGAGCAAGCTCATTACTTGTGAAACGGTACGGGCAAATTGCTTTGGTTGACTAGCGACACGACTAAACACAGGTACTAACGCAGCGCTCATTGCGCCACTCAATAACAGATCGTAGAGGAGTGTAGGAATCGTCGCAGCCGCCGTAAATGCAGCTAATTCTGGCCCTCGTCCAAATGTCGCTGCAAAAACCGCCTCACGGACAACTCCGATGAGACGGCTTGTGATATTCCCTATAGCAATTAAAAGGGCTGCAATAGCAATCATACGCCCTGGTGATGTAGACACCGTGACCTCAGTTTCTTTTAGGGCAGATACTGTAATGGATCGACTGGTTTACCCCCAATCAGCACGGTGAAATGGAGATGAACCCCTGACGAATATCCACCACCTGATGCATCATAGGTGCTGCCCATTTGACCAATGTAATCACCAAGATCAACCACGTCACCGGTACTCACGACGGGTCGTTTGAGCATGTGTCCATAATGGGTGATAACACCACCACCATGATCAATTTTGACACAATAACCGTATCCACGACACCAACCAGCCTCGATGACTCGCCCGTAGCGCGCTGCATAAATTGCGGTACCTGCCTTATTGGCCCAGTCAACACCGTTATGGAACGAGTAGAACGGCACACTGCGCCAGCCAAACCGAGAGGTTAACTGCCCAGTCGTAGGGTATACCCATCGTGGTGGAGGATATGCGACATTACGCACCGACGGCAACCCAGCAAACATACTATCAGAGATACCGAGCAAACTACCTTTTACCCAACCAACCTCAACCTCTCCACCGATAATCTCAAGTTTAATCCAGCCACCGTAACGCGCAATCGGTATCAAGCGCTGATTACGCATTAGAACACCTATTTTGTCGTAAGCACGTCCAGGTCCACCGCGCAAATTCGTTTCGTTCTCGAGTACAGAAACAGTCTCGATAGCGGAGATATTCAGCACTCCCTCTTCACCACCATACCGTGTTAACACAGCCTCGGGGTAATCAGGTACTACATAGGGAATAAATACTTCTTTACCGACTACCAAATCTTCATTACGTGTCACTTTGTTGGGGCGGAACAATGTAATCGCCTCACGAGGAACTTCAAATTCACGCGCAATGTCATCAATGGTTTCGTTTTCGAGGATAGTATGCGAGACTCCTGGTAATCGTGGAATTCGCAGTGTACTGCCAGCAATAAATATTTTGCCGTCTTGTAATCCATTAGCCCAAAACAACACTTTGGGGCTGACATTATATTGCTCTGCTATTGACCCAAGCGTATCGAGACGTTGAATACGATGATAAAACAAAAACGGCGGCAATGCACTTGGTAATGGCGTAACCATATGAGGAGCAGTGATCTCTGAAGCACTAGTCACTTGTGGTAACGGAGCATCAATAGGTAATGTCATCTCAGTAGCAGTACGCGTTATCACAGATATCGGTGTTTGTTTAAGACCACTGTTTGCTATCAAATCGGAGCCAAACACCAAGATAAACATGACTAAAAAAACAATTGTAGCGTGACTTGCATGGCGTGGATGTAACAATGAATCGACCAACAGTGTGCTGACATGTTGATCCTGCATGATTGTTGTTCGATCTTCAACTGCATATGACTTTCCTTGTAATGCAGCTCGTGCAACGGTAGCAGCTACGCGTTGCGCATCCTCCTCATCACGTTGAATAATTGGCGCAAGAAACTGCTTTACATCGTCTGAAAGCGGAGACTTATCTATCGAACGCCATATTCCGCGCCGAATCGCTATTTCACTTCGACGCAATTGCCTAAACCATACGGCTAACGTCGGGGTTGTTTGTTGCGGTGCTATCATTTTGGGTATCACAAAACTGTATTTGCAGTATCGTAGCAATCATACGACGCATGGTAGTGCATGTCAACCTCGTACCATCGTTATTATTACTACAAAACCAACCAAATTCACGTATACTATATACAAATACGATTGTTTTTACTTGTATGTATGCGAAAGGCTCCGGCCATGATTCAAGTTACCGTTGATAGCGTACGCATCAGTCTGCTGACGCAGAATCGTGTCGTTGTGCTTCGTGATTCAGACAGTCGACGCTACTTGCCGATCTGGATTGGTCAATTTGAGGCCGAATCAATCTCGCACGTTCTCCAAGAACTCGTTCCGTCACGACCAATGACACACGACTTGTTACGCACGGTTTTTCATGAACTCAATGCAACAATTCAACATATACTTATCAATGATATTCAAGATACGACATTTCTGGCGCGAATTGTAGTAACCACTCCAACTCGCACTTTTGAAATTGACTCTCGTACTAGTGATGCAATTGCACTAGCACTACGAGCTGATGTACCAATTTATGTTGCACCGCATGTATTTGAACAAGCAAGTGTACCGTTTGATAGCGACGATCAACAATCACCACCGATTATTCAATCAGGGAGCAGTTCGACGCCCAAAACACCTTCTTCATCCCAAGATACTGATGATACTCCAGCAGCATCAGACGACGATTTGTCTCTTTTCCGAGATTTTATTAACTCACTTGAGAACGACGAAGACGATAACAAAAATAACCCTGATAAATAAATGTGGATAACTCAGCGTATTTTGTGGATAAGTTGTGGTTAGTGTGGATAATTCCGCATACATATGCGCTATTTTTTATTTTTATTACTAAACCATAACAAACCTATTAAAGGTTAGTTAAGTCATTAAAAACTCATTGACACAACAGTTTTCGGTTTATTAATATTCTTTGCTTGAGCTCCATGTCGTTGTACTATTTCATAATCAACGTATTTTCGATCACATCAATTACCAAGAATTCAATTTAACGATCACTCAGAAGCAGCACTCAAAAGCAGTTTAACGTTGCTGGGTTGTAATATCACGTCATATTCTAGATTTCATACTACTGAACGACTTCTATTTTGTGCAATAAGTCTCTATCCCAGCACTTTATAGTGCTACAGCTATCTGTATTTCATCCCTAATTCACTACATAACTCATATATCTTGTGCATTACCTGTGGATAACTTGCTAATAAAGATTCTTCTGCTGTTGATACATTCTTGATTCGACATAGAATGTGCTGTGGATAACACTGGGATAGTTGATGGATAGCCGGTGTATGAATCTTTCCCTCAAAATATCTATCCACACGTTTTGTGGAAAACAGTGTGAGTAACCCGTGTATAGCTGTGTATCTTTTGTTGAAGAATTTTTAATCAATACTTGATGGTTGATAGCCTGTGGATTATTATTCACGAGTTATACACGATACGATTTAGCATTCCAATCAATTAAACGTTTGTTTTTCAACATATCCACAACCCCTAGTATGGACTGCTGTTTCTTATATTATTTTGTTATTTTATTACCGTATAACAGAACAGTGCACTGCGTGTGTTGTTGTTTTCAACAATCACGAGATAACACTACTGAAAAAGCAGAAAGTAGGTATGAGGCTATTTGAAAAAGCAAACAGAACAGCTATTATCAATCCTGTGGTACACTGTTAATAAGTTGTGAGTTGCATTGTTGCGCCCCGACCTATGCGGTCGAGGCGTTTGTATGTTGCAGTGGAGAACGCATGAAACGATCTGAATTGCGCAATGTGGCGATTATTGCCCACGTTGACCATGGCAAAACCACGTTGGTCGACGGCCTATTGCGCCAGTCACGCACATTCCGTGATAACCAGCAGGTAAATGAGCGCGTGATGGACTCAAATGATATTGAGCGCGAGCGCGGTATCACGATTATGGCAAAGAATACGGCTGTCAATTACAAAGGTACCAAAATCAATATTGTTGATACGCCTGGTCACGCTGACTTTGGTGGCGAGGTAGAGCGTGTGATGAACATGGTTGACGGCGTATTGTTATTGGTTGATGCCGTTGATGGTCCGATGCCCCAAACTCGCTTTGTGTTGCGTAAGGCGCTGCAAGCTGGTCATAAGGCTATTGTTGTGGTCAATAAGATTGACCGACCCAATGCTCGTCCGCAGTGGGTCGTAAATGAGACATTTGATTTGTTCGTCGAATTAGGTGCCACAGACGAGCAAGCTGAATTTGCTGTTATTTATGCGAGTGCTATCAACGGTATCTCGGGTACAGACCATGAGAACCTCCAAGATACCTTAGAGCCATTGTTTGATGCAATCATTGAGCGTATTCCAGCTCCTGATGTTGAGATCGAGTCTCCTGTGCAAATGTTGGTGACCAATACGTTTTTTGATGATTATCGTGGCAAAATCATGATGGGACGTATTCGCCGTGGTTCATTCAACAAGGGTCAGTCTGTTATTCGAATTGATCACGATGGTAACCACAAGCCTGCAAAGATTGTCCAAATCTTTGCATATAGTGGACTTGATCGCCGCGAAGTCGAAGAGGCTATGGCTGGTGATATCGTCGCTATTGCTGGTATATCCGACGGCATGATTGGTGATACAGTGGCCGACGTCAATAACCCTGAACAGTTGCCGGTGATTGCCGTCGAAGAGCCAACAGTGCGCATGACGTTTGGTGTTAACACCAGTCCTTTTGCTGGTCGCGAGGGCACACATGTGACCTCACGAAAGCTTCGTGATCGGTTGTATGCAGAGCGCGAGCGTGATGTGGCGTTGCGTGTCGAGGATACCGATGTGCCCGATGCATTTTCTGTCAGTGGTCGTGGTGAACTACATTTGACCATTTTAATTGAGAACATGCGCCGTGAAGGGTATGAGTTCCAAGTATCACGCCCCGAGGTTATCTTCCGCTTAGTCGATGGTGTCCGTATGGAGCCCATTGAACAAGTAGAGATTGAGGTATCTGAGCAATATCAAGGTGCTGTCATCGAGTTGTTGGGCCAGCGCCGTGGTATTATGCGCGACATGGTCTACCGCGAAGATGGCACAGTCATGCTTAGCTTTCATGTGCCAACCCGTGGTCTGCTTGGATTCCGTCAGCAATTGTTGACTGCTACGCGGGGAGAAGGGCAGCTCAATGCACTGTTTTATGAGTATCAACCTCTTACAGGTGAGATCAACACGCGTGCCTATGGATCATTGGTTGCCTCAGAGTCAGGCGTAACGACATCATTTGGTTTGCATGGTGCGCAAGAGCGTGGTCAACTCTTTGTTAGTGCCGGTCTCGACATCTATGAGGGTATGGTAATAGGTCAACATATTCGTGAACGTGATCTCGAAGTCAATGTGTGCAAAAAGAAGCATCTTACTAACATGCGCTCGTCGGGTGCTGATGATGCATTGCGCCTCGAGACGCCTCGTAACATGAGTCTTGATGATGCTGTTGAATATATCGGTGACGATGAATTGCTTGAGGTGACGCCAAAGGCGTTCCGCTTGCGTAAACGCTTGCTTTCGATGGACGAGCGCAAACGTGATCAAAAGCGCCGTGAAATGGCTTTGCAGTCTGAATCTGTCTAGAATTTACACAACATAATATCAATAGAAAAAGAGGATTGTCTTTGACAATCCTCTTTTTTCTATTAGTAACACAAACTGTTATACTACCCGTCAGACAGGTTGAACGGTTGGTCAAGAGGACATCATGAATCAACTTCGGGCATTGTGGCCGTATGTTGTACGGTATCGCTGGCGATTTGTGATTGGGTTACTGTGTACGCTGATTGCAACAGGATTTGCAATTCAAGTGCCACAGGTCTTGCGTTGGATTGTTGACGAAATCAACACCAAGGGTATTGTATGGCGTGATCTGCAATGGGCTGTGTTGTTGATGCTTGGGATTGCCATTATTGATGGTATTTTTCGTTTTTTTCAACGCGTGTTAATTCTTGGCTCTGCTCATCAAGTCGAGGGCGATATCCGCGAGGCTATGTTCCAGAAGTTACTTATCCTTGATCAGAAATTCTATGGAGATCATCATACTGGCGACCTAATGACGCGTGTCACCAACGATATCTCAGCAATTCGTCAGTTTTTGGGACCTGGTGTCAGCTCACTTGTCAGTGCGGTATTGATGATTACTGGCGCATCAATTTTGATGATGACCACAAATATGACATTAGCATTGATTGTGCTTTTGTTGCTCCCGGCAGTGACTGTGTTGTTTGTTTTGGTCGGTGCGCGGATGCGCTCGATTTTTCGCAAAGTACAAGATTTGTTTGGCGAAGTCTCAACCCGTGCCCAAGAAAATTTTTCGGGTATTCGTACCATCAAAGCATATACACAAGAAGAACCCGAGACGACGGAATTTCTACGTGTGAATGAGCGCTTTCGTGTCCAAAATGTACGCTATGTACTGTTGAGTGGTTTGCTCTGGCCGACGATTAGTCTGGTGCTCGGTACAATCGGATCATTAGTCCTGTTAATTGGTGGTCAACAAGTTGCTGCTGGTCAAATGACCGTTGGTGACTTGGTGTTGTTTAATGGATACTTGGCAGCACTCGGTTGGCCAGTTGTGGCACTTGGTTGGACTGTGGATCTCTATCAACAGGCGGTCTCTTCATCGTCGCGTTTGGCTGAAGTACTCCAGCGTCAGCCGTTGATTCGTAATGTAGATTATGGTGCGATTGAACATGAGATACAAGGACAAATCGTTTTTGAACAGATTGGAATCTATGTCGGTACTGCCCCTGATCAACGGTGGATTTTGCGCAATGTATCATTCAGTGTGGGTGTTGGCCAGACGGTTGCTATTGTCGGTGCTACTGGTGGTGGCAAAACAACTCTCGTTAATCTATTATCGCGCGTCCAAGATCCAAGTGAGGGGCGCGTCTTGATTGATGGACATGATGTGCGTTCATTGACGCTTACATCACTTCGGCAAGGGATTGGCTATGTCCCCCAAGATACGTTTTTGTTTAGTGTGCCTGTGCGTGAGAACGTTACGTTTGGTCGTCCTGATGCCACTGATGATGAGATCGACCAAGCTCTGCTAATCTCGCGGTTGAGTAATGATATTGTGCAGTTACCAACAGGTATCGATACCCTAGTGGGTGAGCGCGGTGTGACACTTTCGGGTGGCCAAAAACAACGTACGGCCATTGCGCGAGCTGTGCTGCGCAATCCAGCGATTCTGGTACTCGATGATGCGCTCTCAAGCGTTGATACGCACACAGCGGCACAGATTCTCGAAGGACTTAAGCGCTTTCGTAAAGGACGTACAGCAATTATCATTGCCCAGCGTATTGCAACAGTGCGTGATGCTGATTTGATTGTCCTGTTGCACGATGGCAAGGTCGCTGAACAAGGGACTCACGATCAGTTGTTGGCGCTTGGTGGCATGTATGCTGCCATGTATCAACGTGAACAATTAGCCGATGCAGTAGACAACGCCTAAGGGGAATGCACAATGACGGTCTACGATGATGAGATTCTTGGTAAAGCGTATGATGGTCGGTTGGTGCGACGCCTATTAGGCTTCGTTTGGCCATATAAATGGTCATTAACCGGCGCAATAGGTTTAATGGTTGGTAGTGCAATTATGGAATTGGTGCCACCGTATTTGATTCGTACGGCGATTGATGGCCCAATTGCTGAGGGTAAGGTTGAGGGTATTTGGCCGATATTCTTGCTATATGTGGTGACATTATTGGCCTCATTTGGCTTTCGCTATGCGCAAACATACGTGATTCAATCAATGAGCCAAAGCATAATTATTGACATTCGTATGACAATCTTTCGGCATGTCCAAAAGATGAGCCTGAAATTTTTTGATCATAACCCAGTTGGCCGTTTGTTGACGCGCATTACCAACGATGTTGATGCACTGAACGAGTTCATTACTCAGGGTACCGTTGCGCTGCTTGGTGACTTAGTGCGGTTAGTATTCATTATTGCCACTATGTTGATATTGAGTTGGCAGTTGGCATTGGTGTCGTTCATCATGTTCCCAGTGGTGATTATTTCGACGATTATCTTTCAAAAAATCATGCGCGCGACATATCGTGAGATGCGACAGCGTCTCGCCCGTATTAACGCGTATCTCAACGAGCAAATCACTGGCGTGTTAGTCACGCAGTTGTTTGGGCGTGAAGGGCGTAGTCGCGAGTTTTTTGCTGATATCAGTCGTGATTATCTTAAATCGCAATTCAAGTCGAACAACACATTTGCCGTATTCTTCCCTGCGGTACATCTCACCGGCGTGATGGCAACAGCAGTACTATTGTTGTTGGGCGGCCAACTCGTGCTCAACGATACAACCACAATTGGATTATTGGTAGCATTCACGTTGTATACAGAACAGGCATTTGGGCCGATTCGTCAGTTGGCAGAGCGATACAATACGTTGCAGAGTGCGATGGCCTCGTCTGAGCGCATCTTCCGCGTGCTTGATACTCCTGCTGATATTGCTGATCCTGATTCACCAATGCAGTTGCCATCTCCCGTGCGCGGTGAGATTGTCTTTGATGACGTTATCTTTGGCTATAATCCTGATGAGCCAGTGCTTAAGGGAGTGACATTCACGATTCCGGCTGGCCAAGCCGTTGCGGTTGTTGGTGCCACTGGTGCTGGTAAAACGTCATTGGTAAGTTTGATGGCGCGGTTTTATGAAATTCAGCAAGGTGCTATTCGACTTGATGGTATTGATATTCGTGATATTATGCAGCATGATTTGCGTAAGCATGTTGGTGCGGTGCCACAAGATCCAACGTGTTTTAGTGGCTCGATTTCCCAAAATATTCGGCTTCATGACAACACAATCACTGATGACCAGATTCGTTGGGCTTCAGATATCTCGGGCGCAGCTAGCTTTATTAATAAGTTGCCAGGAAAGTATGAGTACGAAGTGCGCGAGCGTGGCTCAAATCTTTCAGTGGGACAACGACAGCTCCTTGCTTTTGCTCGGGCCATGGCGTTCAATCCCGAAGTGCTGCTGATTCTTGATGAGGCTACGAGTAGCGTTGATACTGAAACCGAAGCAGTGATGCAACAGGCCGTTCAGCGCTTGCTCAAGGGCCGAACCTCGATAGTGATTGCCCATCGGCTCTCTACTATTCGCTATGTCGATCGTATTTTGGTACTCCACCGTGGTGTGTTAGTCGAAGACGGCTCGCATGAAGAGTTGTTGGCACTCAATGGCTATTACGCCCGGCTCTACAAACTACAATATGCTGAGCAATTAGGTGGTTCACCGACCGAAAATTAAGTGGAAATTGAATAGCGGTTCGTAAGATGCTGACGAGGTGACTGCTGTGATCAATCCCATGCTTGTGCTTGAAGGTAGGGTTGTAAGGATAAGATGTGGAAAAAGTGGAGAGAAGATGAGCGTTTGGCGATATGCGTTATTGCGCTGATTTATGTGCAAACAGATGAAAGGAATGTTGATAAATAGTGGTAGTATTTTAGAGACAGCGACAACTAACAGAAAGTGAATGCGCAATGGCGAAGAGTATTCAACTAAAGACGGCTATCCCTGGCCCGAAGTCACAGGAGATGGTCGCTCGACGTGAGGCTGCGGTGCCTAGTGGTTTATACAAAGCGCATCCGATAGCAATTGAGCAAGCGCATGGGGCTCTTGTAACAGATGTTGATGGTAATACATTCATTGACTTTGTGGGTGGAATTGGCGTAATTAACGCGGGTCACACCATGCCTGATGTCGTGAACGCGATTAGTGAGCAAGCAAATAAGTTAATTCACTTTTCAGCGCTTGTAGGAACATACGAATCATACGTTGCATTATGTGAGCGCCTGAACGATGCTGTACCGATTAGTGGCCATTGCAAGACAATTCTGGCTAATAGTGGTGCTGAAGCTGTAGAAAATGCCGTCAAGATTGCCAAGGTAGCTACTGGTCGTTCGGCAGTTATTGCCTATGAAGGTGGTTACCATGGTCGTACGTTATTGACTTTGTCATTGACTTCAAAGACCTCATTCAAGAAGAACCTCGGGCCGTTCTTTCCTGATGTATATCGCGCACCTTACCCATACGAATATCAGTGCCGCATGTGTAGCAATTCATGTAGCGGTGCATGTGCTGATCAACTTGAGAAGATGCTACTTACCCACGTTGAGCCGAGCCAGGTCGCAGCCATTATCATTGAGCCGGTGCAAGGCGAGGGAGGCTTTATTCCAGTGCCAGCTAGTTACATGAAACGCCTGCGTGCCTTGTGTGATAAGCACGGGATTGTCTTAATTGCCGATGAAGTCCAGTGTGGCTTTGGTCGTACCGGTACGCTGTTTGCCATGGAGCAAATGGGTGTTGAGCCTGACATCATTGTGTCGGCAAAGTCGATTGCTGCCGGTATGCCGCTTGCTGCAGTCACAGGTCGTGCCGAGATTATGGACAAAGTGCATTTGGGCGGTATCGGTGGTACCTACGGAGGAAATCCGCTAGCGTGTGTGGCTGCACTTGAAGTGCTTAATCAGTTCCAAGATGGTGACTTGCTCGAGCGTTCAAAGTCGATTGGCGCCCAGATTCGTCAGCGTGGTGCCACTTGGCAACAACAGTACACATGTATCGGTGATGTACGTGGTCTCGGAGGCATGATTGCGATTGAGTTTGTCAAAGATCGTGAGACGCGTGAGCCCGATGCAGATGCTGTCGCTAAGGTGACTAACTATTGTTTGCAACACGGTGTCATCACCATGCGAGCTGGATTGTATACCAACTGTGTGCGTTTGTTGATGCCGTTGGTGATTACTGACGAGCAGTTACAAGAGGGCCTCGATGTGATTGAATCAGCGATTGCAGCACTATAGATGAGCGAGAACATGCAAGACGTAGTGATTATTCAAACGAGCATGCAGTATGTTGACGAGATCGAGGAGCTCCAGCGTCGCTGTTATCCGACACTCGATCCGTCGCATCTTATTCGACGTGAGCATGTGGAGAGCCAAATACGCATTTTCCCAGAAGGTCAGCATCTTGCGCTGATCGATGGTGTTGTAGTTGGCATGAGTTCGTCATTACGCCATAATATCGATTTTGCCGAAGCACAGCATTCGTTTGACGAGATGATTGCTGGTGGCTATATCACGAATCATAATCCTCAAGGTGAGTGGTTATATGGTGCTGATATGAGTACTCATCCGGATTATCGTCGGCGTGGCATTGCCTCAAAACTATATGATGCGCGTAAAGCCTTGATTAAGCGCTTAAATCTGCGTGGTATGGTTGGCGGTGGCATGGTGCCTGGGTATCGCTTTCATATGCATGAGATGTCCCTTGAGACATATGCAGCTAAAGTCTCAGCTGGTGAATTACATGATCCCACATTAACCCCTCAACTTAAAAACGGCTACGTAGTACGTGGGGTAATCTACGAGTATTTGCATGACGAACTGCTCGGCAATGATGCAACGTTGATTGTCTGGGAAAATCCCGATTATCAAGCGTAATAGGTGTTGTAACGTATGAAAGGAAATGTGTCGATGCAGACATATCATAACTATATTGGTGGCGAATGGGTTGCTCCAATGAGCGCTAACTACAGTGAGATTCGTAATCCGGCGCAACTCGATGAGGCTGTGGGTCGTGCGCCTTTGTCTGGCCTTGGCGATCTTGAACAGGCTATTGCCGCTGCTACGGCTGCGTTTCCTGCCTGGGCAGGTCGTGCGGCTCCAGAGCGCGGGCGTATATTGCACAAAGTCGCAAATATTATTGAAGGTCAAATTGACGCATGGGCTGCTGAACTTACACGTGAAGAAGGCAAAACCCGCACAGAGGCCCGGATGGAAGTTGTCCGCGCCGTTGAACTCTTTCGCTACTTCGCTGGTGAAGCGTGGCGTGTGGGCGGAGATGTCTTGCCTGCTGATACACCCAATACGTTGCTCTATAGTGTGCGTGTACCATTAGGCGTTGTTGCAATTATTACACCTTGGAACTTTCCTCTATCTATTCCTGTGTGGAAAATGGCACCAGCCCTGGTAATGGGTAACACTATCGTCATTAAACCGGCATCTGCAACACCTATTATGGCCTTACGATTGATGGGTGCGTTACATGAAGCAGGGCTCCCTGCTGGTGTGGTGAACTGTGTGACAGGGAGTGGTAGTTTGCTAGGTGACGCTTTGGTTACCGATACTCGTATCAAAGCGGTATCGTTTACAGGTTCCTATGCAATTGGGCATGCCCTCTACCAAAAGACAGCACCACAGTTGGTACGGACACACCTCGAAATGGGTGGCAAAAACCCCGTTATTGTTGCTGCTGATGCCGACCTTGACAAAGCTGTGAACATTGTTGTACGTGGAGGCTTTGGTTTGACAGGTCAGGCTTGTACTGCAACAAGTAGGGTTATTGTCGATCGTGCCGTGGCCAAAGAATTTAGTGCTCGTTTGGCTGCTGCTGCACAAAAAATAGTTGTTGGCCCAGGTTTGGCCGATGGCGTACAAATGGGTCCTGCGGTCAGTGCAAGTCAGCGTGATATCGATTTGGCATATGTTGAGATTGCAAACGAGGAAGGCGCAACAGTTGTTGCAGGTGGCACAGTTGCTGAGGGTAACGGCTATTTTGTGAAACCAACCGTGATTACCGGAGTTCGACCTGAGATGCGTGTTGCCCAAGAAGAGGTCTTTGGTCCTGTGATTGGTATCATTGAGGTTGGTGACATGGCCGAGGCTATTGCTGTGTGCAACAATGTCGCATACGGTCTTTCTGCAACGATTGTTACTAACGACGTGCGTAATTCTATTCGTTTTGCTGAACAAGCAGAGGCAGGGATGCTTAAAGTCAATCAGCCAACTGCTGGTGTGTCCATACAAGCCCCCTTTGGTGGTTTTAAGCAAAGCGGGTCTGGTATGTTCCGTGAAATGGGTAAAGGTGCTGTCGAATTTTTCACTCAACAAAAGACTATCTATATTGATGGTCAATAGTTTTTTTGTAAGAGCACCTCAGTGTTAAACTGAGGTGCTTTTCTTGGCATTTTTTTCATTTTATATTTAGTTTACAATGTTGTAATTTATTAATTTATTTACATTTTTGGATAAATTTAATATGTATTACACAAATTATACACGTTGATCATTTTTTTGTTGCTTTTTATGCAATTCAGTCACCACTTATTAATTTCATTGAAATCAAATTTTGCAATATTTTAATATGTTTATTCATATGTTGGATTGATTGTTGTGAAATATAACAAAAACATACCTTAATTTGTGTTACGATATCATAATATTATATTAAAAAATTGATAAGTTTTAAATATTGAAAAATTTTTAACAGTTTACTTGACATTGAATCAGTGGTAGTATATACATGTTATGGGGATTCGTGATTCTAATGCAGAGGATATCGAAATGCAGAAGACAGACTTTGTGAAGGCCGTTGCTGAGCAGGCCAAGATGTCGCAGAAAGACACCAAAGAGATTATTGATGCAGCACTTGAAGTGATTGCAACTCAGCTTAAGGCTGGTGACAAGGTTACGCTGACAGGGTTTGGTACATTTGAAGTTCGCCAACGCCAGGCACGCGAGGGTGTAAACCCACAAACCGGTAAGAAGATCAGCATCCCAGCAACCAAGACTCCAGGCTTCAGCGCAAGCAGCACATTGAAGGCTCGCGTAAAGTAATCCTATACAAAGCCCCCACGACTGCATTTGCAGTTGTGGGGGCTTTGTGTTTAAAGATGAAACTAAGGTAAGGCTTTTTCGTTGAGAAAATCGCGCAGTGCCGCATATAGGTCTAATGATGATTGAGGATATCCAGATTGCTGTGCAAGTTGATAGAGGCGATCTGATGCTTGGTATGCGTCAACGTATTGCATTGCATTGCTGAGTACTAGTGTGTAGTTTTGTTGGGCCTCCACATTATCTGGTTGTAATGTAGTGAGTTGTGCAAATGCATCAATTGCCCCTTGATTGTCATTAATGCGAGACGAAATAAGCCCCATTATTGACAAAATAACTGTGTCATTAGCTGGTCGCACACGTGCATAGATTTGACGCAAATCTTGCAGAAAAGGGTGTGTATCAACATTCGGGGCAAGTTGACTGATAATTGTAGTAATTTGACTATCAAGTGCCCTATGATTAATTGTAAGTGCCTGATCATAGTAGCGCAGGGCCGATTGAAAATCACCTTTTGCGAGTGCAAGATCTCCTAATCGTACTGTGGTATTCTGATACCGTTGATCACGTTGCTGTGACTGATTGAGCAATTCTTCTGCCCGACTCAATAACGATGTCGCCTTTTGAGTATCGGTTTTATGGATAGCGTTGGCGTAGCTAATAAGGGAACTAGCGTAGTCATTGAGTATCGAAACATCGTTCGGCGCAATATGTACGCTTTGGTCAAACCAGTTGGTTGCGGTTTCTAATAGTTGTGGGTCCTGTTCGATTCGATTGAACCAAAATAGATAGAGCCGCGCCAGATTTGCAGAATGGTCCTTGTTGTGAGGATAGAGTTGGTTTGCTTGAAGGAGAGCTTCTTCAGCATACCGAGTGATATCACGCGCAGACAATGGCATCAAAAATTGTTTTAAATCAAGAGGATCTTGCTGGATAAGTAGCCCACGAAAATCGATTGTGTGTGTTTCGTCTAGCGAATTGTTTTGGCGCCGCCGAGAATCCGCTAAACTTAATAATGACCTCCCGATATTGAGATAGTAATAGTCTTGAGATGGTGACAGTGATACTGCATTCAGGTAGTGCGATAACGCGATAATCTGCTGATCGCTGTTATTTGTTGCAATCGCACTGCTGTTGTATGTTTGACCCTGTTGGAATCGCATGTCTGCATATATGTTGTTGATATTACTTGACCAGGCTACACTAACGCCAATAGCGAGAATGGCAACATAGCTAAACAGTACAGAGATAGGTAATGCAGGGTTTTTAACAGTCGGTGTGACTTTGGCTCGAAGAGATTTGTTACCTTTGGTTGGCTGTGCGGGAGCAGGCGCTGGCGATGATGTATTTGTAATCTGCTGTGGTAAAGGATTATGCAAAAAGATGATGAGTGCAAGCGCAATCCACTGTAACATGAGAGAATTCACAATCGGGATACCAGTCAAACCCTCAACAAGATGCGACACCAACACACTAATGAGGGCTATCAAAAGGATGTATTCAGTTGATTGGGTAGATGTACGTAGACGAACCCATGCAATACGCAGTGCGAGACCGATAACGGCCAAGTAACTGAGTAGTCCAAGGATGCCCTTATTGACGAGCTCATCAAGAAATGCCTGATGTGAACGATCTGGTGTTGCAGACCGAGATTCAATGTTCGCTAGGGATGGTGGATAAAAGGGTGTGTAAGCAGCAAACATGCTTTCTGGCCCCCAACCGATGATGGTACGAACAGGGTCCGAAAGAATGAGACCGACCGTTCCTGCCCCGTATTGGTCGCCGAACCAAATTTTCATACGGACGTCGCCAGTTGTGCCTGGGCTAATGTCAAACAATCGACCCATGCGCCCAATATATGGTACATCGCGGAGTTGTCGTAGTGCGGGTACATCGGCAAAGTTAAAGACGAGCAAAAAGCCGAACAGTGATATGAACAGCACCAGTGTGGTAATCAAAATTCGTTTGGCCGAGGTTGCATATTGCGGGTTTGTCCGAATTTGGTGAATGGCAAACAGTACAAAGAACAAGAAAAGCCCGACGGCACCACCAATCCATGGGCCACGACTTTGGGAGAGAATAATGGTGAACCAATTGGCAATTGCCAGACAGATACTTGCAACAGCAATAGCATACGATTGAATACGCGGTGTTTGTATTGCGTACGGTGCGTTGATGTATGCAATTACACCACTCCAGGCAAAGAATGTTGCTGCCCACAGCCACCAGTTCCAGTTGGCGCCGAACCGTAATAGATCTGGCTGATTCAACGATGTCGATTCGCTTATGCCGAGTAATTGGCAGATGGTTGTATACAGCGTGATAATGACAGCTGGAGTTATCCAAAGCGGATTGAATTGTGGTCGTTTATGAAGGATCGATGTAATTAGCAGTGTGACACTAAACCCACTAATGATTGCCCCAGGATAAATCCACCAGTATATCGTATCGATTGATCGAATAACACCACTCATCTGCATCCCACCAAAGATTACCGTCACAATTGCCACAGTATTTGACGTATGACCAGCGATCCAAAGCCAACTGAGTGGTGCATCACCAGATGATTGTGATCGCGCATTCTGCCAGTGATGGATTGCACTTGCTAAAGCAAAGGGTACAACAAGTATTAAGTATGCCGCTATAAAAATAGAGTTTCCTAGAGTTGAAGCAACACGGGTAATGACATCGCCTTTCCAAGGCAATGGGTCCATTTCGAGATATTGAACATATCCATAGAGTGTCGGCACAATACTGCCGAGCAATATCATGCTGACAATCCGCCAGACTTGTGTGCGTGATGTGATGTAGCGCACCATGATAAGTGCAAGAACTATGTAACTGAGATTGGTGTAAGTGCCTTGTAATCGTTGGTATGAACCCCAGAAAGAAACGTCAGGCACAATCGATGTGATTGTACTAAGCATGAATACACCGCAGTAACTAAACACTGCAATCATCAGTGGGTAGTTTTTGTAGTGTTGCCACCATGTGGATGTCGGTGGCATTGTTTGTGTTCTACGTGATTCAATGATGTTTATTACCACAAATGTGGATAAAATAATAATTATGAAACGAAATGCGAGTGCTTTATCCGGCTCAAAATGCCGAGATGAAAGGAGATTAAAGAAGCTGGGAATACAAAAAATGGCAGCTAGCCAGCCATATTCGATGATGTATGTGGTCCAACGCATAACTGGCGAAGCAGATTGCTGCATAGGTGTTCCTTTTATTCAGCACATCAATTGATGAGAAAGCTACGATTGTTTAATCGTATGTGCACGAGAGATCATATCATGTGCAACAGACCGACTTTGATCGCTAATCGGGTGACCATCAAGCATTGCTGCAAGCTCATCGATGCGCGCATCAGGAGTAAGTTCAATTACACGTGTGATAGTGCGCATCTCGTTGACATCTTTTGAGATGGCAAAGTGTTGATCACCAAATGAGGCAACTTGGGCGAGGTGCGAGATACAGAGCACTTGATGCGTTTGACTAATTTGCCATAGTTTTTCGCCGACAACAAGACCGGCACGGCCACCAACACCGGTATCAATCTCATCAAATACAACGGTGCCGACGACTTCGACTTGTGACAAGATTGATTTGATTGCTAAGAACAGACGTGATCCTTCACCACCCGATGCAATTTTGGCGAGTGGTTTGAGATCTTCACCTGGATTGGCAGAGAGCAAAAACTCGATTTTGTCGGCTCCTGATTTGTCACATTGGACATACGTCGATTTGTTATCGCTGAGCCATGGAATGCCATCGAGTGCAGAGCTGGTAACTTGTTGCTGATGAACAACAAATCGCACATGCGGCATTGCTAAGTCTTTGGCGGATAATTGCACGGCATGAGCGAGTCGTTGGGCTGCATCTTGGCGTTTGCGTGAAAGGTCTTGAGCTAGAGACGCCACGTGATTGCGTAATATCTCGACTTGATGTTGTAGCTGAGCGAGAGAAACATCACTGTGTTCAAGCTGGTCAATCTCTTCGGTGGCATGTTGTGCCTGTGAAATAAGTTCAGCGACAGACAAGCGATATTTACGTTGGATATCACGAAGAACCGTAATCCGATCCTCAATTTGTTCAATACGTTGTGGATCAAAATCTACGCTATCGCGATAGGTTCTTACCATGCGCAACAGTTCTTCAATGGCAAAATGAACCTCAGTACTTTGATCAAGAATCGGTTGGATAGCATCATCAAAGCGATGTAAGTCAGACAGTGATTGATTGAGGAGTGCACTTGTCTCAACTAGTGCACGACCGTGTTGTTCATCACCATTCAGGTAGTTGTAGGCTTGTGTGATGAGTTCTGTTATTCGCGCACCATTTTGAAAGCGCGAACGTTCCTGCAGGAGCTCTTCCTCCTCGCCAATACGTAGCTTTGCGAGCGTGACATCGTCGAGGATTTGGCGTAATTCTTGGATTCGCTCGTCACGGCGTTTGGTCACTTGAGTAAGATCAAGCAATTGTTGTTGTGCGTGCTTGAGTTGATTCACTTGTTCACTTAAGCGTGTGCGTAAGGCTCCGAGTTGGCCAAATCGGTCAAGCATATCAAGATGTGTTTTGCTATTAAAAATAGTCATACCATCATGCTGGCCTTGAATGTCAATTAATGCTGATCCAATATCGCGTAGGATTGCAGTATTGACAGCACGACCATTGATACGACTGATACTACGACCTGTATCTCGATTGATTTCACGGAGAATGATGATACTGGCTTCGTCATCTTCATCGATGAGACCATACGAATCAAGTAGTTCATGAATATGCGGTGATGTAGGCACATAAAAAATGCCTTCAATACGTGCTTTGTCGGCACCACTCCGAATATAGCTTGCATCAAAACGATCGCCACGGAGCATACCAAGTGCATCAATGATAATTGATTTACCAGCACCTGTTTCGCCGCTTAATACGGTAAACCCTGGTTGTAGACGCAAGGTAATCTGTTCGATAATAGCAAAGTTGGAAATGCTTAATTCGTGCAACATACCAACCTCAATGGTAAAAGTATGAAAGAAAATAGAGTCTGAACGAATGATAACTACTGACTGAGTAAGTCTAGAAACTCTTGAAGTTTCTCTTGCGAATGAAATACAAATGTCATACGTACATCTTTGGGTGTGCGTTGAATTTGTACGGGGGTTCCGATATGCTGTTCAAGCTGTCGTGCAATTGCTTGATCTTCAACATTCAGTTCGTTTGATACTGATGGACTGGCATTTGATTTTCTGCGTGATGTTGATTCTGTTGATGATACGTTTGTAGCATCTGGTCGTGATCCAGTACGAATCTCAATGAGATATGATTGAGCACTCGCATAACTAGAATGAGGAATATCACTGACGTGTTCTGCTTCACGTACTGTCATGCCTTCGTTCACAATCAGACTCAGTAGTAACGATTGTGACTGAGCATCCTCAAACTTAAGCAGCGTTCGCCCGTGACCTGCACTAATTTGACCTGCACGTAACGCCGATTGTGCTGGTTCAATCAGCCGCAAAAGTCGACGTGTATTTGTGATTTGTACACGACTTGTTCGTCCCATTCTCTTGGCGATTTGTTCATCACTGAGTTGGAACTCGTCTTTGAGTGCTTGATATGCAAGCGCCTCTTCAATTGGATTAAGGTCTGCCCGCTGAATATTTTCGATGATGGCAATTTCGAGCATCTCCTGTGGCGTACTTTCGCGGATAACTACAGGCACAACAGAAAGACCTGCACTCATTGCTGCACGCAAGCGGCGTTCACCAGCAATAAGCTCATACCCACCACTTGGTATGCGTGTAACGAGTAACGGCTGAATAATACCGTGTTCTTTAATTGACGCTGCCAAATCAGTAATTGCTGTCTCGTCAAATGTTTTGCGCGGCTGATATCGATTGGGGCGTACATCACCAATTGGTACCTCGCGAACCGCGCTTGCAGTCGAATTATCATCTAATGAATTGTTTGGTAACAGCGCGTCTAGACCGCTGCCTAATCCACCTTTGCGCTTACTCATCGTGGTACTCCTACCATATTCAATCGCTGTAATAGATCTTCGGCAACTCGTTGATATGCTAGAGTAGCTCGACCCTCGGGATCGTACTCATATAGCAACTGCCCGTAACTTGGAGCCTCACTCGCACGAACACTACGGGGAATAGGCACGCTACAGATATGTACAGGAAAAAACTTGCGAACCTCATCTACTACCTGTTGGGCTAGGTTTGTTCGCCCATCATACATTGTCATGACGACACCCAATATAGAAAGGCGCGGATTTAGACTGCCGTGGACACGATCAATGATTGCCTTGAGTTGTGCGAGCCCCTCTAGTGCTAGATACTCACATTGCAGAGGAATACACACGGTATTTGCGGCTGCAAGTGCATTGACTGACACAAAACCAAGGGCTGGTGGACAATCTAACATGATGATGTCATAGTATTGTCGGATTGGTTCGATCATTGAAGCTAAACGAAATTCCCGTTGCTCGATGTTGACTAACTCAACCTGTACACCTGATAGCCGCTCACTTGCTGGAATAATGTCGAGATTTGGCCGGTGTGTTGATTGGATTGTTTGGTGTACTGGTGTGATTCCCATCATTAATTCGTAGGTTGAATGTTCAAGATTGCGTTTCGAAATCCCTAGACTCGTTGATGCATTCCCCTGAGCATCACAGTCAATCAGCAACACGCGTAGGTTTCGCTTGGCAAATTCACCACTTAAATTCACTGCTGTAGTGGTTTTGCCAACACCACCCTTTTGATTGATACAGGCTATGACAATGCCTGGACGCGGGGCGGTAAATGGTTGGTGTAATACTGTCACGTATCTACTCCTATGTACTACCAAATGCGAAGCCGATTGCTATCGGTACCTAGCTTATTACCGTCTGCGATACGCAAAAAAGTACGCGATAATGAACGATAAACTGTCTATTTGAATATGCTTACCTATCGAATTGTACTATATTTCGACATTGCTTTGATTACATATACGTATCGAATTGTTTCACGTGAAACAATCCGATACGTATCGATAGTCGACTTGTGAGATGCCCCCGATCATAAAGTATATAGTGATTGCTATTGTTTCACGTGAAACATGTTCGACATGATTTGTTGAGTAGTAACAAGATTGAACGGTGAGCAGTATTATTAGGATTTGTGTGAAATTATTCGATTACCAGAACACCGCTGAGGTAATATAGGTGAAATCCTGTATATGAAATGATGCACGATCAGACATGAAGAAGCTGAAAAATAGCATAAACAAAATATATTTAATTGTTTCACGTGAAACATATAGGATGCATAAAAAGTGCAAATTGATAGTGGTTCACCACAAAAATTAATATGAAACAGTCAATATAAACGAGTATGTAAGCGGATGTTTACTCATATGAAACAAAGTTCACACTGATAGGATAAAACAATCATGTAAAATATAATAAGAGTTCCCTAGTAGAGAGAAAAATATGCAAGTAGCATTATTCATCACTTGTTTTAACGATACACTATTTCCCAACACTGGCAAGGCTGTAGTTGAGATCCTAGAGCGCATAGGAGTAGATGTCGCTTTTCCTGAGGAGCAGACATGCTGTGGGCAGATGCACTTTAATACTGGGTATCAGCAGGCAGCAATGCCTTTAATTCGACGTTTCGTTGAGGTTTTTTCTGGTTACGAGGCAATCGTCTCTCCATCGGCTTCATGTGTAGGGATGGTTCGTGAGATGTATCGATATGCTGCAGAGGTGCAACAAGATTCTCAACTAGCACAAGAGGTAGAGTTACTCGCTAGTCGTGTTTATGAATTTTCAGAGTTTTTGGTTAAAAAGGTGTCAATCACCGATGTAGGTGCATACTATCCACATCGTGTTACATATCATCCAACATGTCATTCATTACGAGGGATTCGTGTAGGGGATGCTCCTGATCTATTGTTGAGATCTGTACGCGGCATAGACTATGTACCATTAGTTGCAGCAACAGAGTGTTGCGGTTTTGGAGGAACATTTGCTGTCAAAAATGCTGATACATCGATGGCAATGCTAAGCGATAAATTACGACATATTTTAGATACACGAGCTGAGGTATGTGTGGCTGCTGACAATTCATGTTTAATGCATATAGGTGGTGCACTACATCGCCATCGCACTGGTGTTCGCATTGCCCATTTGGCCGAAATACTAGCGGCGCAGGAGTAAGGTATGAAACCAGATTCAGTGATTATTGAGCTATCACCGCGATTTGAAGTGGGTGCAAAAAAAGCTTTGCAGAATACACAGTTGCGTCGAAACATGGGCAAAGCGACTCAGACTATACGTGCCAAACGAGCGTCGGTTGTTGACGAAAAACATGATTGGCAGGAGCTGCGGGAGGCTGGCTGGCAGATTAAAGCAGATGTGATGGCACATCTCGATACATACCTAATCCAGCTAGAAGAGGCAGTTACTGCAGCTGGTGGTGTTGTTCACTGGGCGCGCGATGCTCGTGAGGCGAACCAAATAATAGCAGAATTGATTCGTCAGACGGGATCGCATGAAGTCATCAAAGTCAAGTCGTTGACGACGGATGAAATTCGATTAAATGAGCATCTTGAAGCATCTGGAATTACGGCCATCGAAACAGACTTGGCAGAGCTGATTATCCAGCTGGCCAATGAAAAATCGTCGCATATCCTTGTTCCTGCTATCCACAAAAATCGATCAGAGATTCGAGCGCTCTTTCAAAAAGCGATGAATTTACCTGATTTGACTGATGAGCCTCAGGAGTTGGCAGCAGCCGCGCGACAATACCTACGTGAGAAGTTCATGTCGGTTAAGGTGGCAACAAGTGGTGCGAACTTTGCTATTGCTGAGACTGGTAGTATCTGTGTGGTTGAGTCCGAAGGCAATGGCCGTATGTGCCTGACGATGCCAGATGTGTTGATTAGTGTGATGGGAATCGAAAAAATCCTACCCACGTGGCAAGATTTGGGTGTGTTTATGCAGTTGTTGCCGCGCTCATCAACCGGTGAGCGTATGAATCCCTACACATCTATTTGGACGGGGGTGACACCAGGTGACGGGCCACAACAGTTTCATTTAGTGTTGCTTGACAACGGTCGTTCATCGGTATTAGCCGATTCGGTCGGCCGCCAAACGCTCCATTGCATTCGCTGTAGTGCCTGTATTAATATCTGTCCTGTTTATGAACGCACAGGTGGTCATGCATATGGATCGGTGTATCCTGGCCCGATAGGGGCAATATTGACTCCACAACTCGTTGGTGCAGAGCATGCATCGTCATTGCCATACGCGTCGTCGTTGTGTGGTGCGTGTTATGATGTATGCCCTGTCAAAATCAATATTCCTGAGGTACTCGTTCATCTGCGTGGACAGGTTGTTGCCGAGAAGCAACAGACAATTGCCGGAAAGTTTGACGGTGAGGCATTGGGTATGCAGGCGTTGGCAATCGTGTTTGGGAATCGCCAGATGTACGAGGCGGCGCAGGTAGCTGGTCGACTAGCTCAATGGCCATTTGTTAAAGATGGGTACATTGAGCAGGGCCCTGGTCCGCTGGATGATTGGACTGCGATGCGTGATTTAGGCGCTATTCCTGATCAAACGTTCCGCAGTTGGTGGCGAGAAAGAGGTAAACATGAATAGTCGCGATGTTATGCTACAGCGTATACGCCAAGCTGTTGCAAGCGGTGTCCGACAACACCAACACCCGATCCAGTCGGCAGTATACGAACAGTACGATAACCTCGATGAGCATCGTCGTATCGAACAATTCGCCCATCGTGTTGAAGAATACAAAGCATGGGTTGGTCAGTGTGATCTGCACGATGTGCCAAGCGTGATTGGCCAGCGCATGAAGTATCATGGGTTCCGTTCTTTGGTTCTACCAGTTGATTTTGTGCATGAGTGGCGCCCAACTGATGTGACGCTGATAGAGGATAACCAATTAACACCCTTCCAAGTTGCATCGAGTGATGGGGTCATCAGTACCTGTGCGCTCGGAATTGCGCAAACAGGGACCATTGTGCTGGATGGGGGAATCGGCCAAGGGCGCCGTATGTTGACGTTGTTACCTGATTATCACTGTTGTGTCGTACTGGCATCGTTGGTAGTTGGCACTGTTCCAGAGGCATTTGCTCGGCTTGAATCAGTGATTCATCAGCGCCGGGCCGCGATGACATTCATTTCAGGGCCATCTGCGACATCTGATATCGAACTTAATCGTGTTGAGGGAGTGCATGGGCCGCGTACACTTGAAGTCATCATTGTGCGTAATGCATAACGATTGTGGTGGTGAAAGGATGGCACACTGCGTGTGCCATCCTTTTTGTTGTTGTAGTGGTTATATATAACGATGCAAGGTGTGTCCAGTGTCTTATTGAGCGTCAAAAAAGGTGAGTTCGAATAAAGGTAAATACAACTAATATTAAACTATGGCAGGTTGACAAGATAGTAAGCGGTTTATGAACGCAGCAATTACGGTGCAGGTAAGACTTCGATCGTAATCACCATGTCGTGATGTTTTGGGCCACAATACTCGCTACATAGGGCAACGAATGTACCTGGCTGTTCAAACAAGTATGTAGCGCGCGATATTTTGCCTGGTAAGGCTGATTGTGGTGCAAATCCTGGGATAAGGATGGTGTGCATGATATCCATGCTCGTAGCAATGATTTGGAGTGTGCTTCCTGCAGGTATTTGAACAATAGCCGGCGTATCGCGAGGTTGGCCAATGTCAAAGACCCATTGTTTTGCGACAACGCGTAGGAGATACGAAGTGTCTTCTGTTTTGGAGAGACCAAGATCACGAAATTCACTCAAGTTGAGCCGCATTGGGTCGACGGTGTCATTCGACGGGGGAGTACGAATCAGTTGCACCGCCCAAAACGCCCACAGTAATGTTAGGACGAATCCTAACAAAAGACTGAGGACGATTTGGCGCGGGGAAAGTTTCATGGCGATTTAGAAGAATCGTTTGGCAACGCCCAAAATACCCTGCTTCCACGGCACACGATGAGAGACACCGCTCGCATTTGCAAAGGCATTTAGATTGGCCACATACCAATGGTAATTGCGAATCAACGCTTGTTTGTTAGAGAACAAAGGCTTGTAGCCGAGTTGTTTCTCAGCTTTCTCAATCGAGACAAACGAGTCGGTCACGGCTGTTTCGTAGACCCATTTATAAAGTGGTGAAAGCTTGAGCGCCTCGAGGAATCGTAGTGTCCAAATGACAGGAGCTGCTGGAAGTGGCACAATCTTCTTGCCAAATCCAGCCTCATCGAGGACTGCTTGGTAGTCTTCACGCATGGTGGTGAATTCTTTGGCTCCCACGTTGAATGTGTCGTTGACAGTGGTGTCGTCTAGTGTGGCACACAGATAAATCGCTTGACACAAATCTTCGACATCCAAGAACTGGTAGCGATTGTTGCCGCTGCCAATCATCGGGAATCCATGACCATCTTTAGCCCAGTCATACAATAAGGCAAAGACACCAAGTCGCTCTGGGCCAACGAATGACTTAGGTCGCAAAATCGGTACAATCATACCATTTGCACGGTATGACTCACAGATGCGCTCAGCTTCAACTTTGGCTTCACCATATGGACCGACACCGACCATTTGATCATTCTCGAACAATGGATGATGATCGGGAATACCATATACTGCAGTTGATGAAATGTGGATAACTCGTGTAATACCGCGGCGCTTGGCTGCCTGAAGGACGTTACGCGTGCCATCAAGATCTGTGGTGCGAATGTCTTCTGGGCTATACAGCGGTAGTGCTGCCGCGGTATGTACTACTAAGTCGCACCCATCCATGGCGCGATGGAGTGCGTCTACGTCACGAATATCACCGGTTATCTCTTGAATTTGATTGCGCTCTGGGTAATCAAATGGCGCAATATCATACGAGACAACGTGATGTCCACGTGTTAACAAATAGCGAGTCAGATTGATACCCAAAAAACCAGCGCCACCAGTGATAAATACTCGTTCTGGTTTCATACACTTCCCTCTACAGTACACGGCATTCAGTGTTTATAATACCGTGATTTGGATTTTATCCACATATGTGGATAAATTACATACTATAATCTAATAACCGTTGGCGCAGTCGGTCGATTTGGGCATCGACGGCTGCCAAGTTATCACGTTCACGTTGGACGATGTGGGCAGGTGCTTTATCAACAAACGCGCTATCCGCAAGACGGGTACGTCGGCGCTCAGCATCTTGTTGGGCATTATCGAGCTCTTTGGTCAAGCGTAAGCGTTCGGCTTCTAGATCTATCATACCGGCTAGTGGTACAAAGATTTCGACGGCACCAATAACCACAGTAGCCGCTGCTTTGGGGCGCTCTGGTAACGCAGGCACGAACGAGAGTTCGTTGGTGTTTATTCGGGCCAAGCGTGCCAGCAACGCGCGCTGGCTATCAATGAGTTCGTGCTGTGCTGAGACCACAATTGCACTGACCAACTTAGCTGGTTCGACTTTATATTCGGCGCGAATATTGCGAATGCCTACGATGATATCGCGCAGTTGGTCAATGGCTTGCTCCGCTTCTGGGTCAAGCAATGCAGCATCTGGTTGAGGATATTGCGCGAACATAATCGACTCGGCTTGCATATCATGGGCGGCACGACCAGTTAGATATTGCCAGGCTTCCTCTGTTACAAATGGCATGAATGGGTGGAGCAAGCGCAACGATCCCTCGAGGACGGTATACAGCACCTCGCGGGTAAGGAGTTGACGGCGTTCATCGCCCTCGAGTTGCGCTTTGGCCATTTCGACATACCAGTCGGCGAACTCACTCCAAATGAACTCTTGAATTTGGCGCCCAGCTTCACCGTAGTTGTAGCCACGCATCAACCGATCGACGTCACTGACAAGGCGCTGATAGCGCGACATAATCCATCGATCGGCGACAGTGTAAGGATAGTTGAGTAAGCAGTGACCGGTAACAATTGCTGAGTTATCCGGCTTCCAATCGCCGAATCGACCGAGCACGAAGCGAGTCACATTCCACAATTTATTGGCAAAATTACGCCCTGACTCGATGCGTTCAGGATTGAGATTGAGATCCTGGCCGGGGGCACTACTGGTTGCCAGTGTATAGCGCAATGCATCCGTGCCGAATTGCGACATGACATCGAGAGGATTGACGACATTGCCATAGGTTTTGCTCATTTTGCGGCCATCTTTGTCGCGTACCAATCCATGTAAATAGATAGTATGGAACGGTGCTTGACCGGTTAAGTAGCAACCGAGCATCATCATGCGGGCCACCCAGAAGAAGAGGATGTCGTAGCCGGTCTCCATTACGCTCGTGGGGTAGTACCGTGCTAAATCCTCGGTTTGATCGGGCCAACCGAGTGTTGAGAACGGCCACAAACCGCTGGAGAACCAGGTGTCAAGGACATCGGGGTCTTGGGTGATTCCAGGGCCGGTTGGCTCTGGATCATCGGGACCAGGCACAATCATCTGGCCGTCTGCGGTATACCAGACTGGGATGCGGTGGCCCCACCAGAGCTGACGGCTGATACACCAGTCTTGGATGTTTTCGAGCCAATGGAAGTAGACGCGCTCGAAGTTGTCGGGCACGATACGCGTGGTGCCGTTGCGTACGGCCTCGAGAGCCAAGTCGGCAAGCGGTTGCATGCGCACAAACCACTGCTCGCTGAGCAATGGCTCGATGACCTCGCCTCCACGCTGGCTGATGCCAATCGACATGCGATGAGGCAACGTGGCAACCAACAATCCTTCGGTTTGGAGGTCGGCCAACACTTGTTTGCGAGCGGCAAATCGCTCCATGTCGGCGTAGGGGCCGGCTTGGTCGTTGAGTGTCGCATCGCGATTCATGATATTGACCATGGGTAGACCTTGGCGTTGGGCGACGGCATAGTCGTTATGGTCGTGGGCAGGGGTGATTTTGACAGCACCGGTACCAAAGGTTGGATCTGCATGTTCATCAGCCACAATCGGAATCAAGCGATTGACAGCAGGGAGCATGACTGATTTGCCAATGAGATGTTTGTAGCGCTCATCCTCTGGGTTGACTGCCACAGCCACGTCACCCATCAATGTCTCGGGGCGAGTAGTTGCCACGGTGATGTATTCGGTAGCGGCGTGCGACCAGTTGCCACTGCCCCATTGCCCTGCAGTCCAGTGATTGGCGATTGGGTAACGAATATGCCACATGTTGACGTCGCGCTCTTCGTGCTCGACCTCAACATCAGAGACGGCCGTTTGCAAAAGAGGTGACCAGTTGACGAGGCGAGTACCTTTATAGATTAAGCCGTCGTCGTAGAGCTTTTTGAAAGCTGCACGCACAGCACGTGACAAATCGGGGTCAAGCGTGAAGTGCTCGCGTGACCAGTCACAAGATGCGCCGAGGCGACGGAGCTGTTGGGTGATTTTGCCACCAAACTCGGCTTTCCAGTCCCATGTACGTCGCAAAAACTCATCGCGACCAACGGCAACACGGCTAGTGCCCTCGCTGAGGAGCATACGCTCTACTTGGAGTTGAGTGGCGATACCAGCATGATCAGTACCTGGTACCCACAATGTTGGGTGCCCACACATGCGTTGCCAGCGGATAATGACATCTTCGAGGGTAACGAACATGGCGTGACCCATGTGGAGTTCACCAGTCACGTTAGGCGGTGGCATGGAGACCACGAAAGGGGCTTTTTCAGTATTGTAGCGCGGTTGGAAGAGTTGTTGAGACTCCCACCACTGATAAAGCTGCTCCTCGACTTGTTGTGGGTCGTAGGCCTTAGCCATCTCGTTTGGCCGATTAAACGATGCCGTCATAAAACACCTATATGTATAAAGTTGTTACTTGTCATTATATGTGAAATCTGCAACATAGTGCATGATTGTTGTGTAATGTGCTATCAGCGCCATCCTTTAGAGCGATTGCGAGAGTGTCGTGACAACCAAACCTTGGGCCGCAAAGAAATCAAGGATTCGTGGAAGAGCCTCGGCGGTAGTTGCATTGCCACAATGTGCAAGAAGGATTGCGCCATTCCGTTTATCTGGTGGCAGTGTGTTTGTCAGGCGATCTACCAAAAAATCAGCACTTTTGGGATCCCCAACAGAGTCAAGGCTATCGAGCGTCCAAAAAATTGGCAGATACCCATTTGCAATTACAATGCGCAGTACACGCTCATCGTATGCACCATATGGTGGACGAAAGTAAGGTGCAGGTCGCGTACCTGTCACGGCGTAGAGTCGATCTGACATGGTTTGTAACTCGAGGATCATGCCGTTTTCGTCAAGTCCACGAAAATCTGGGTGACTGGTTGAGTGGTTACCAACCTCATGGCCATCAGCTACAATGCGCTGGGTCAGCTCGGGGTTTCGTTCGATCCAGTCACCGGTTAGGAAGAAGGTTATTTTGATATTGCGCTCTGCCAAAATATCGAGCATTGCTCCGGTTGGCGCACTATCGGCACCTGCATCGAGGGTTAAGGCAACAGCAGGTCGGTTACTACCACGTTGGACAAGCACTGGTTGGGTTTGGAGGGTGCTTGTTGCCGGGTTGACTTGAGGGATGATGAGTGGGCGTTGTGGATAAATATCGCTGTTGAGTCGATTGTACGCACGAATGAGTTCTGGTAGCGATCCTGATGTGTTAGCAATACCCTCGAGTGTATCGCCCTCTTGTGTACGATAGGCAATAAATGCTTGTGGCTGAGGGAGCGGTGTGATGGTAGGGGGAGAGACGGGTGCCTTGGTGGTAACCGTGGTTTGTGTTGGTACTATCGCGTCGGGAGTAGCACTCGCCAATAATATATCAGGTGTCATTGCCTGCGTTGCAGTAGTGACTGTTGAAAGGGCTTCAGGGGGTGTAGTGGTGTCGAGAGTTGTGCGTTGACTAAGCCGCCATACGCGTTCGCCAGCAGCTCCTACAACGATAACAGTAAGTGCAACCAAGATGATGAATGGCCATGAAGACCTCATGACCTATCCTTGAGATGTTGGTTTAGCACACGCATGAATTGTGTGTAGTGCTCAGCACTTGTAAAGGAGCGACGCGGAATCGAGATGTATGCCCAGTTGCCGTATACGAGGATACAATAGAGGCGATTCTCGATAATGCTACGGAACTGCGCGAATCCAAAGGTACGCGTCGCATCGCCTGATTGGACATGTACACCTTGATCATTAATGGATACCAATGTCGTTTTGTCGGGTTGACTGAGAGCGGTGACAGTCATCAGAATAAGAGGTACGGGGTCAATTGCTAGTAGTACACCAATGCCAATCAGGAGTAATTGGTTGAGGGTAAATCCCAATGTAAAACCTTGATAGGTTGCAATAGCAATTAGAATCAAGGCAACAACCTGATAGATACGGTGCTTAGTGGTACCAGATTGGTAGAGTTGCGCGGCAGCTAAGACGTCACGCAGATTTCGTTGGAATCGTACAGTAGGCACGCTCATGGGATATTTAACTCCTGTCCAACAATCAGACTGTCGGGATTCTGTAGATACGGATTAACATCTTCGATTTCAGCGATTGTCACATCAAACCGTTCTGCAATTGCGCCGAGAGTGTCGCCTGGTTTAACGTAGTAGACGGTCACATTTGATGGCTCTTCAGGAGAGGGGACAAGCGTTGCCGTTGGTTGTGTTGCTAATGGTGCACTGGTTGGTTCAGGTATCGGTTCAACAGCAGGTTCAATTTCTTCTGTGGTGTCGGTGAGGACTGATGTATCTGAGATAACCCCCGTATCAGTAATGACTGATGTATCGGTGAGCACGGTTGAATCGGTCAATACGGCGGTGTCAGTGAGTACGGTTGAATCTGTTATAACCACGGTCGGTGTAAATGTTGGTACGGGGGTAATCGTTACCTCGGGATATGGTGTCGCCGTGCCAACGTTTTCGAGTAACTCAGACTCTGCATCGAGATTAACATCAGCTTGGCGATTGACTGATGATGCGACAGGTAACAGGAGTGTGAAGTTTGCAATGCGCAAGCTACTGATATTCACACTTGTAAGACTGAGTACAATACTAACGATTGCCACTGCCAAGAGAATTGCAATCGCGCCTACTCCGCGAGAGGGGAGCACGCGCATCAAAATGCGTAATAAGAGGGCACCGAGTAGCGGTAAAACGAGTGCCGCGACCAACAATGGCGTAATCATTGATTCAGACACGCAAACCTCCCTATGCCGTAATACGCACACCACAACAAAATAAGCAAGACGGAAAAACGATTTAGTGTTCGTTCAAGTGTACTACAGTTACCCCTTCACCACCACTTGCCCCACCACCAGTCAATGATTTGACTTGACGATGGCGCTGAAGCTGGTCGCGTAGGGTTTGTCGCAAAGCGCCTGATCCTTTGCCGTGGATAATCCGCACAAAAGGTAAGTTGGCACGATATGCATCGTCAATATAGCGGTCAACTCGTTCAATAGCCTCGGCGGCACGCATACCACGCACGTCAATTTCGATGGCGACATCGGGAGTAGACGGGACATAGGTTTGGCGTTGTACTTGAGCGGGTGATTCTTTGCGTTGACCTAGACGCACTTCGCTGAGTTTGACGGTAATACGAAAGCCACCAACTTGTACGATGGCATGATCATCATCTGCGTCAACCTCGACCACATCACCGGTCATATTCACCGATGGCACAAAAACGGCATCGCCTACTTGGATCGGGCGTTGCTCCTCAACAACAGGTCTGACGACTGGTGCATTTGGGCGTCGTTGTTTGGCTAGGCGGTCAGTTGCCTGTTGTTGGACATCAACAGCACGTTGTTGAGCCTCTTCCATCCATTTTTTGGTAACGGTGACTTGCTGAACGTCATCGCGCAATCGACGAAGTTCGGCGCGTACCTGTTTCACTTCGTTTTCGATGGCTTGAGCTGCAGCCAGTCGTTCTTCTTCGAGTCGCACATCAAATTGTTGGCGTTCACGGGCCATCTCGGTTTTGAGTTGTTCTGCTTCGACTTGCACTTGGTTGGCTCGTTGTAATAACACCGCTGCCTCTTGGCGTTCACGTTGAATCGCTGCTAACAGTGAGTCTACTTGGAGCTCTTGATTGGGCAGTGTGGCTCGAGCGCTTTCAATAATGGCTTTGTCGAGACCGAGTCGTGTGGCGATGGCAAGTGCATTTGATCGACCAGGGACGCCAATCATGAGGCGATATGTGGGAGAAAGCGTTTCGGCATTAAACTCAACCGATGCATTTTGTACACCAGGTGTGTTATAGGCGAAAGCCTTGAGTTCGGCGTAGTGTGTGGTTGCAATCGCAAACACCCCGCGGTTGAGTAAATGTTCAACAATAGCTCGAGCTAGTGCAGACCCCTCGACAGGGTCGGTGCCGGCACCTAGTTCATCGAGGAGCACGAGTGCAGGGAGTTCATCACGGAATACTGCTGATTGCGGTCTCCATTCATCAACTGAAAGTGATTGAATTTGTGAAGGTGTTAACTCGACCTCGTAGTCAAGATTGGCCAGAATCTTGATGATATTGGTCAAATGTGATGAAAATGTCGATAAACTTTGTTCGATACTCTGCTCATCACCGATATCTGCATATATTTGCCCAAAAACAGGTAATGATGATCCATCATTGGCAGGAATAAACAATCCAGATTGGGCCATTATTGCGAGAAGACCGGTAGTCTTGAGTGACACAGTTTTACCACCGGTATTTGGACCAGTAATCAACGTGATGCGCGTGGTATGCGGCATCGTCATATCAATGGGCACGACTTGGGTGGGGTCAATCAGCGGGTGTCGCGCCTTGATGAGATGCACTTGTGGGTCTTGACCTTGCATCACATCAATCATAATTGGCTCTACGGCCCGGATTTGACCGGCAAAACGCGCTTTGCACAATGCAAAATCAATGGTGGCAAGCGCTGTGATACCGGTATGAATAGCAGTAGCTTGCGCTCCAACGAGATCTGATAGCTCCGCGAGGATGCGCGCGACTTCGTCGGCTTCGTCGAGCTGGAGTTCTCGCAGTTTGTTATTGAGCTCTACAACCACGAGTGGCTCAATGTAGAGCGTAATACCTTTGCCTGATTGATCATGGACAAGCCCTTTGACCATGCGTTTATGACTGGCCTTGACAGGGACAACATATCGTCCATTGCGAATGGTGACGATGCTTTCTTGCAGTGCATCAGCATATTGGCCAGATGACACAATATGTTGTAGCCGTTCTTGCACACGACCCATGGTGATGCGGATTTCGTTGCGTAACGACGCAAGTTTGGCACTTGCCGTATCAAGCACCTCACCATCACTATTAATGGAGTGCTCGATACGATCCTCGATAGCAGGGTAAATCGGTAGTTGCTGGATAAACTCAAATAAGAGTGGTATCCGGCTACTATCGATGCGTACTAGTGCTTGGCGGAATCTTCGCGAAGCAGCTAATGTACGGGCAATCTCGAGCAAGACAATTGCATCGAGCACCCCACCACGTGACGCTAACGTGACGGAGTCACGGACATCACGGGCAGCTCCTATCGTTAAATCAGGATACTCATCAAGAAGATAGCGCGCCTCACGCGTTTGGCTAAGTGCCACGCTAATCTCATAGGCATCAGTCGATGGTAATAGTGTCTCGGCCATCTGGCGCGATGCAGCGAAACTTGCATGACGGGCCAACATCTGGCGAATCGCTGGGAACTCAAGTGTGGTAATGGTGTGTGTTGCAATCATTGAGGTTATTGTGTGCTCATGGGGAATAATTCATAAATATCGCTGTACACAAACACGTCAATCCACTTGACGATTTGTGGTGCAGTATTGAGTGCGAGTGGCCGAATTAGTGAAGAGTCGTTAATCATCTGTTGGAGTGTGTCGGTAAGTAAAAACGAATTAATTCCAGATTCAATGGTGATTGTTTGACTTAGGAGAAGTAAGTGCGAAAAGATGCCCCAGACAATAATCATGACCAAGAGATTGATGAGCATACCGATACTACGACTGAAAAATGCCTCTCCACTTTGGGCGTCAAAAAAACGGAACGTGTACATACCCATGGCTAGTAGAATAAACCAGAAGCCAACGAACATGCCGATGAATACCAAAATATGGCTTTCTAATAAGCTGACATTTGAATATAAGTGGAACATATCGCCCACTTTTTGAAAATACAAGCCAGCTAACACAAGCGAGATATAGGATATCACTGCAGTGACTAATGGACGCACAATTCCTTGCATTGCACCAATTAACATGGCCAACAAAAGGACGATGACGCTGACAAAATCAAAGATGCTCATCACCATCACTCCAACCACAAACAAACACTACAAAGTATAGCATACAAGGATGTGTTAATTAATTAGATAACTATATCTCATCATGAAAATCAGTAGGCGAGATGCGAATTTGGTACACTAATAATACACATTGGTGAACGTATATTGTCCAATGTGACATAACAGAGGGTAAAGATGAAACGTATTGTTCAAGCCATCTTGGCATTATTGGTTTTGTTTGTGATGTATGTGTGGTTTACGCAACCCAGCGCAATAACTGCTGTCATAAGTGATTTGTTTGGCTCCACGGTATCTGAGAACATTGACCCAGTAACCACGCTTGATGAAATCATGCCGACCATTCAAGCGCAAATCGAGTTGCCTACCGTTGAGATACCAGAGGTCACTATTGAGGGGAATAGTATTCGTTTGACAGAGGCTGATATTAATGGTGCACTGGGGAGTTTTGGGAATGACCAAATACAAATCGCACAGGTGCGCTTAGTCGAAGATCAAATAATCGTCGGATTGTCTGTTGCAGGGCTTTCAACCGAGCTCACTGCAAATCTTGCTGCAATTGATGGGCAAGTTGTGGTGCAGAACCCGGCATTGTCGGGTGTAGCCGGTGCTCTTATACCGATCAACGACCTCATTGGTCCGTTTCAAGCGACAATAAATCAGATTGTTGCCCAAAATGCTCCGGTTCGGGCGATTCGGATTGAAAATGGTGCTATCGTAGTAGACCTGAATCGTTAGCTTCATATACACCAACACACCTTGTCATATTGGCAAGGTGTGTTGTGTTGTCTGTTGATATACAGCGAAATTGACACTACCAATGCCATATGCTACACTCGCAACGCTCGTCAGAGCCTAAATGGGGGTATTTTATGCAAGAATCTTTACCAACACTTGCGCCAAGTAACCGTGTTGCCACAGTACTTGCTGTGATTGTTGCTTGTGGGTTAATTGTACTACCGGTATTTGCGAGTCAATCGTCTATACTTGTGCCGTTGATTGCTGTGGTGGCATTACTTGTTGCAACACTTGCATGGGTCTATACTGCACCATTGCGTTGGCCGTCTGTTGCTCTATTACTGTCAACCATGCCAATGTTGGGCTGGCCTACGCTGCACGAGATGATGCTCATCCCGCTATTGACTGCTGGCTATGTGCTTAGTGTAGCAATTGTCCCTGAGATGTCTACGCAGCGATTGGGCGCGCGCGCCGAAGCAGCTCGACGGCAATACCGCATCTTGGCGGTAGCCACAATTGTATCCCTAATGATTGTATCGTTGCTGGGTGGATTAGGTAGTGTGTTATGTAGTGCGTTACCACTCTGTACTGATTCATCGAACTTGGCACAACTGCAAAACAGCCATCGAATTATAAGCGTTCCTGCAGGTATCTTGACACTGATTTTGGTGATACAGACGTTGCGTACATATGGGAAGACGTGGTCTGTCGTGACACGTATGTCACTTGCCGTTGTCATCGGAATGACTGCACAGTTATTGGTAGGTCTCGGTGTTGCAAATGCGCTGATTGATACGACAATTCATGCAAGCCTAAGTTTGTTGACACTCGGGCTCGTGATGGTTTTGGCAGCAACGACGTGGCGGGGTGTATGGCCAACAAAGAAGCTTGATGTGTCAACGCCTGAGATGGTCACCATTGGTGATGCTGTGGTTGCGTACACTTGGCGCGAAAAAATCAAGGACTATGTCAGCTTGACTAAGCCTGGTGTTATCTCGTTGTTGATTTTGACCACGATTACAAGCATGTACATCACGCCCGAGGGCATGCCAAGTTTGTCACTCGTGCTCTGGACGTCAATTGGTGGCTGGCTGATGGCCGCGGCGTCACACTCATTTAATTGTTATCTTGATCGCGACATCGATATTTTGATGGGGCGCACCGGGCGCCGGCCAATCCCGAGTGGGCGCATCCCTGGGTGGCATGCAATTGTACTCGGGTTTGTCTTGATGATTGCCGCCACGGCGATTCTGGTGTTGGCTGTCAATTGGTTGTCTGCAGCCTTGGCATTTGCCGGTCTTGTCTACTACGTGTTGATTTATACAATGTGGCTCAAGCGCACGAGCTTTAACAACATCGTGATTGGTGGCGGTGCAGGTGCGTTCCCACCGCTAGTCGGTTGGGCTGCAGTGACGGGCAGCTTATCGTTACCATCGTTGTTCTTGTTTGCGATTATTTTTTACTGGACTCCACCGCACTTTTGGGCACTTGCGATTATTCGTCAAAAGGACTATGCACGCGCTGGTGTACCGATGTTGCCGGTAGTTGCTGGTGATCAAGAGACACGTTGGCAGATCGTGTTGTACACTATTTTGATGTTTATTGTAACTATTATGCCGACGCCATTGCAGATGTTGGGGGTGGCATACTTGGTCATGGCTAGTGTGCTAGGTGTGGTATTTGCTTACTACGCAGTGCGCCTCTACAAAGAGGGTACTACTACATCAGCTTGGGGTTTGTATCGCTTCTCATTGCTGTATCTGGCACTATTGTTTGGTGCGATGGTGATTGATCGCGTCTACTTTGTATAATACAATTGTGTGAGTTCGTCATGTGTGATGCGCATGGATGCACAACGCATCCATGCGCTTTTGTAATGTGTGAGGTCGGTTATGGTGTGGATTCCGATATTGGTGATGGTGATTATCATTGGCATCATCTGGCTCACGCGTCCTGTGGCCACAGAACAGCGTGTCATCAAAGATGATCTGGCGCTCGATTTGACGACATATGATGTAATACGGACTGATGGGCACCAGATAGCCTGTCAACCGTGGGATATTGGTACGGGTGTGCAAGGGTACCGTTGGGAGGTGTCGCAGCCCACGGCGATTGTGTTGTTGCAACACGGCTATGCTGAGTATGCGGCACGCTATGTGCATGAGTACAACCGACTTATTCTGCATCTACTCGACCGCGACATAAGTGTGTATGCAATTGATTTATGGGGACATGGATATTCGGATGGGGTACGTGGGGTTGTCGATGTCCGGGCAGCTGTTGCTGATCATATTGCGGCACGAGCAGCACTTTTAGACGCCACCGTGCCCATCTTTTTGTTTGGGCATTCGCTGGGAGGATTTATAACGGTGAGTAGCGTGCTCCGCCAGCCAACCCAGGTTGCCGGTGTGATTCTGACGAGTCCGGCATTGCCACATCAGCCACCGAAGATGTTGATGCGTATGGCTAATATCCTCGCACGATTCCGTCCAAGTGGGCATGCCCCACTACCGAGTGCGCCGGTTGATGGCCTGTCGCGTGATGAGGAGTTTATTCAACGTGCCACCGACGATCCATTGATTTATCATGGTGAATTGACCAACATGCTCGGGGCGACGGCCCTTGAGGTCGCCGCCCAAAACGATGAGCGCTATCATGAGTGGCAGGCACCAGTACTCTTATTACATGGTGATGCTGATACCTGGGCCGATGTACGAGGCACGCAACGCTTTGCCGAGATAATCGAGGATGACGATACTACCTTGATTGTTTACCCCGAGGGTCGCCATCAGTTGCTGAGCGATAGTGACCGTGATCAGGTGTTACAGGATATTTTGGATTGGCTCAAGTCACGCATCGCATAGATGGTTGACGGGATAAGCGCACGAGGGCGAGCCATTACGGCTCGCCCTCGTGCGTAGGTAAGATGATTAGCTTAGTCCGATAGTATTACCCTCGGCGTCGATATCAATACGCTCGGCACCAGGTGTGGCCGGTAAGCCGGGCATGGTGCGCATGTCGCCGGCCAACGGGTAGATAAATCCTGCTCCGGCAGCCAGGCGTACCTCGCGGATAGGGAATGCATAATCGCGCGGTGCGCCAATTTTGCTTGCATCATGACTGAGTGAATACTGCGTCTTAGCCATACAAATGGGCAAATTGCCGTAGCCTTGCTTCTCGTAGCGTTCGAGCTGCTTGCGCGCCTCACTGCTGTATTCAACGCTACTGGCACCATAAATCGTGCTTGTCAGCGTTTCGATCTTTTTGGTCAGTGACCACGACAAATCGTACAGATAACGAAATTCACCAGGCTGGGCACAGGCCTGTTCAACCGCAGCCGCTAGTGCATCACCACCGGAACCACCCTCAGCAAACACCTGACTCTCGACGGTGGCAAAGGCGCCGGCCTCGGCAGCGACTTGCTTGACCACGGCAATCTCCTCGGCATGATCGCTGGGGAACCGGTTGAGTGCCACTACTACCGGGCGACCATAAATGGCTGCATTAGCTATTTGGGCGCGTAAATTGACACATCCGGCCAGCACATCATCGGCATTGGCGACGAGCAAGCCCGGATCGAGTGGCTTGCCGGCAACAATCTTGTAGCGACCGCTATGCGCCTTGAGGGCGCGGATTGTACATACCAACACGACGGCATCGGGCGTGACACCTGAGACGCGACTTTTGATATGGACAAACTTCTCAAAGCCAATATCGGCACCAAATCCACTCTCGGTGACCACATAATCGGCGCGTGAGAGCGCCACACGATCGGCCATCACTGACGAATTGCCGTGGGCGATATTGGCGAACGGTCCACAATGCACAAGTGCAGGTGAGTTCTCTAGCGTTTGGAGTAAATTGGGCTTGAGCGCCTCACGTAGAAGCACCGTCATGGCACCAGCCGCCTTCAGATCCTCAGCGGTAACCGGCGTGCCGTCCTTGCGTTGGCCGATGACTATACGGCCGAGTCGGGCCCGCAAATCATGAATATCGCTGGCCAATGACAACACGGCCATCACCTCGGAGGCCACGGTGATATCGAACCCGACTTGTCGAGGTGGTCCGTCACCCTTGGCACCCAAGCCGACTACCACGTTGCGCAACGCGCGATCGCTGATGTCGAGCACGCGCGGCCAGCGAATCGAATACGGGTCGATGTCGAACTTATTGCCGTGATGCAGGTGATTGTCGATCATCGCCGCTAACAAATTGTGGGCCGCGCCGATGGCGTGGATGTCACCGGTTAGATGCAGATTGAACTGCTCCATCGGCACGACTTGGCTGTAACCACCGCCGGCTGCCCCTCCTTTGATGCCGAAGGTCGGCCCCATCGAGGGTTGGCGAATCGCCACAACTGATCGATGCCCGCGTTTGGCTAACGCCTGGCCGAGCCCAATGGTGGTGGTCGTTTTGCCTTCGCCGAGTGGGGTAGGCGTAATAGCGGTGACGACCACATAGCGAGCTTTGCGTGTTCCATGAATCGCAGCGGTGTCGATTTTGGCCATATGTCGACCATACGGCTCAATATATTGCTCTTCGACGCCAAGTTGATCGGCAATTTGCCCGATTGGCGTCAACTTCGCTGCTTGGGCGATGTCGAGGTCTGATTGCATGCATGCTCCTTTGTGTTAGGTATCTCTTTTAGTATACGAAAAACAAGGCGGAATAGACCTCAACGATAATCCACATAAGTTGAGTTCGCCATTGACTTCGTACTACTTCAACACTGATATCTATTGCGGTGGCGTGCTTCGAGCGATGAAACAGCACCGTATGACCGCAGTGGGAGTCTTGATTTGTGCATTATTCGGCTTGATGTATGAGGGTATCAAGCAACAGATGAATACATCTGCTCGCCCCAAAGTCAACGAGGAGCGAGCAGATACAATCAAATGTCGTGTTATTCGGCTAGACCCCGTCGCCGTCTTGACCGTCAGCGGTACGCCAGGCATGAGCCATCCGAGGGGTATTAAAGGCCCAGCCGATGCGGCCGTGGCGATCCGCCAAAATGCAGCCAGCAATGCCCTTGGCGCGCGTGGCCAGATGTTCGATGGCCTTGGTAGCGGCCTCTTGGGGGTGGACATCGTCGCGCAGATTGTCGACGGCTGTTTTGGCTAATAGGACGCGCATAATTGACTCACCCCAGCCGGTGGTTGAGCAACCGCCGAGCTCGTTCATGGCGTACAAACCACCACCAAGGATGGGGGCATCACCAACGCGCCCGACCATTTTGTAGCCGGTGCCACCGGTTGATGTGCCGGCCACAATCCAGCCGTTGCTGTCGATTGCCACGCACCCGACGGTATCGCCGGGGCGATTGGGATAGCCACCGGCACTGATTTGGGCGTCGCGCTCACCAGGAGGTGGGGTCGATGCATGATCGTTGCTAGTATCGTAGGTGGCTTTGATTTGCTCGTAGATTTTGAATTCGCGCTCGACAATCAACTCCTCGGGGTCGCAGAACGACATGCCGCGCTCTTTGGCGAAGCGCTCGGCTCCCTCGGCGACCAACATACCGGCTGGGCTGTTGAGGACATGACGGGCCAAGGTGATTGGGTTGCGGATGCGGCGCACACCGGCCACTGAGCCGTAGTAGAGGTTGTCGCCGTCCATGATGGCTGCGTCGAGCTCGACATAGCCGCTGCGGTTAAGGACGGAGCCAACTCCGGCATCAAAAATCGGCGCATCCTCGAGGATACGTACGGCCGCTTCGACGGCATCCATCGCACTGCCGCCATTGGCAAGAATCTGCCAGCCGGCGTCGCGGGCGGCTCGACATCCAGCTCGGTGCTCCTCGACTTGGTTGTCAGGGATGGCCCATGCACCACCATGGACAATGATTGCAATAGACATTGATGTGTCCTTGTGTTGTGTGTCAGAATAGTTAGCACCTGTATTATAGCGAAAAGGCTTGAGTGCAGGGTTGGTTCTCCATGATCTGCGCCACGCCTTTTCGCATAAGAGAGAGTACGATGCATAATACTGAATTTAGTCGTCTTAGTCAGTGGGCTCAACTGGCAGCACTGCGCCCCATTGCATATGAAGCAACTCGCCTATTTGGCGTCCAACCAGCATTGTTGCGTTGCATCAATCACGGCTTTAATACAACATATGCGATCACTGATGCTACAGGCGCAAAATACGCATTACGCCTTAATACGCATTCACTCCGTGATAGAGCAGGATTAATCGCCGAACAACAGTGGATTACTGCACTTACAAACGACGAGCACATCAATGTACCTGCGCCGTTAACCACAGCGACCGGTGCGCCGTTTGTTGAGATACCGTTTGTGCCAATGCAAAAAACGCTGAGTGCGACGATGGCGCGTTGGTTGCCGGGTCGAATCGTTGGGGCTAAGCCGTCACGTACACAAATGCGCCAGATTGGCGCACTTACGGCGCATTTACATCGACAAAGCGCACAGTGGGTTCCAACTGCAGGCGCCCAATTCCCGTTGGTGCATCGATTATTGATGAACAGCCACGACCACTTGTCTGATGCCCCGAAAAACATTATCTCAACCGATATACGGCGATTAATTGACGAGGTGCGCCCGCGCATCGATGCCGTCTATGCACAGTTGAATATGCAGATGCCCCTCCAACCTATTCATGCGGATTTGCATTCATATAACCTTATGTGGCACCAGAATCAGCTCGCAGTGTTTGATTTTGATGATGCAGGGCTCGGTCTGCCCATTCAAGATTTGGCGATAACACTCTACTATCTCCGCGATATTGCATACGCTGATACCGAGTTATGGGATGGGTATCATAGCGTCAATTCCCACCTCTCGATTGCCTCCGATTCATTTGAATTGTTGTTGATGGGGCGGGGGATTCTGTTGCTAAATGATTTGTTGGTGTTAACGACACCAGCAGATCACGAGTTCCTCCCAGAATTCGTCAGACGCATGCAGTTGCGGCTCCAACACTTCGTCAGTACTGGACGATTTGCGCTCCTAAAATAACCTTGAATTGTCTTGCGTTTATGCAAAGGTGTAGGTATTTACTTGTATACTACTCAAACATCTTTGTGAAACAAAAAATTCAACGGGAAGTATGTAGGTATGCAAGACATCATCAAACTGGCCCGCTTTGTCCGGCCGTACTGGCGCCCGGCTGTGGCCGCATTTATCCTCCTAACTACGTTGGTCTTTCTGGATCTCGCCATCCCGCGTCTGATTCAACGCATCATCGACGAAGGTATCGCTAAACAAAATCAAGATATCGTGATCCAAACAGGCTTGTTGATGGTCGGTATCTCGCTCTTAAGTGTGCTGGTGGCCGTCGGCAACAACTTCACGTCTATTCAGGTAGGTGAGGGAGTGGCACGCGATTTGCGTGTGGCGCTTTTCAAAAAAATCCAAGCGTTGTCATTTAGCGATCTTGACCAGATGCGTACGGGGCAGCTGTTGGTTCGTCTAACCAGTGATACGGCTGCTGTCCAACGCTATTTCCAAATCAATTTGCGGATTGGTACGCGTGCTCCGATGTTGATGATTGGGAGCATCATCTTGATGTTCAGCACCAGCTTCAATTTAGCAATGGCACTCTTGCCGCTCTTGTTGATTACATCGGTCATCATCGTATTGTTTGTCATGCGTACTGAGCCGTTATATCGCATGGTCCAGCAAAAGCTCGATGTGCTCAACACTGTCCTCCAAGAGAATGTGGCAGGATCGCGACTCATCAAGGCCTTTGTGCGTGGTGACTCCCAAGCCAAGCGCTTTCTGGCGAGTAACAACGACTTCGCCTCAAACTCTATTGAGGTGATGCAATTTATGGCCTTGATGATGCCTATCTTGACCATGTGTGTCAACATTGGTATGGTCATCGTGATTTGGTGGGGTGGTTTGCATGTAGCCGAAGGTGATATGACCGTCGGTCAAATTGTGGCATTTACCAATTACCTACTCACGACCATGACACCGTTAGTGATGATGACCATGCTCTCGAATACATGGGCTAGTGGTGTTGCTTCGGCCAAGCGTGTTAATGAGGTGTTGGATGTTGATCCTGCCATCAAGGAACACGCCGATGCAATCCGAATGACTGCGCCAATCGCTGGCAAAATCGTATTTGACCAGGTACGTTTCTTCTACAATCCCAATCTCCCTGACCCAGTACTCGATGACATTAATCTGGTGATTGAGCCGGGGCAGACGGTGGCCGTGCTTGGCGCCACCGGTGCCGGCAAAAGCTCACTCATCAATTTGGTGCCACGCTTTTATGATGTGACTAGCGGTCGCGTGCTGATTGACGGCATGGATGTACGCCACATTGACCACGGCTCGTTGATGCAGCAGATTGCGATTGTGCCCCAAGAGACAATTTTGTTCTCGGGCAGTGTGCGCGATAACATTCGCTACGGGGCCCCCCACGCTGATGAATCTGAGGTGGTGGCCGCTGCTCAAGCTGCCCAGGCGCACGAGTTCATTGTCAAATTACCCAACGGCTACGATACGCATATCGAGGAGCGCGGTGTCAATCTCTCGGGCGGCCAAAAGCAACGGATTGCCATCGCTCGCGCCCTGTTAACCAAACCACGGATTCTGATTCTCGACGATAGCACGAGTGCTGTTGATGTCGAGACCGAGACCAAGATTCAACAGGCACTTGAGGCGATGGGGACGGCGCATACGACGCTGGTGGTGGCTCAACGCATCAGCACGGTACTCCACGCGGACTCCATCGCCGTGCTCGACCATGGCCGCATCGTGGCTCAAGGGACGCATCGTGAGTTGATGCAACATAGTCCCATCTATCAAGAGATTTATGCGAGTCAGCTTGGTGATGGTGTGGTGCAAACAATCGAGCATAATGCGGAATGAGATAGGACAAACACCATGACTTCATCGAATCCACGTGATAATCATACGGGTACTCGGGCGAGTATCGGTGGCCGTCATCCGATGGCTATTGGCCGCATCGAAAAGGCTCAAGATACTCGTCAAGCCCTAGGCCGCTTAGTAGCCTATTTAGCACCATTCCGTACCGGCATTATGATTGTGCTGGTATTTGTGGTGATTTACACTTTACTTGGTTTGCTATCGCCGTATTTAATCGGTGTCGCCATTGATCAATACATTGTGCCGATGCGTACTACTGAGTTACCCGGAATTGCACTCTTGATGCTCGGCGTCTACCTTGTCAATAATCTGTTCCAAGCGCTAGCTGGCCGCACCATGGCTAATGTGTCGCAACGCGCATTGCAGAAGCTTCGTCAAGACTTGTTTAGTCACCTCCAAACCTTGCCGATGCAGTTCTTTGACCGTAATCCAGCTGGGCAGTTGATGAGTCGCTTGACCAACGATATCGATGCAATTAATCAAGCCGTCTCGCAAAACGTCACTGCCCTCGTTGCCAGCGTGCTGTCGCTGATTGGTATTTTGATTGCAATGTTTGTGCTCGATGTCTGGTTAGCGTTGGCATCGTTGTTTGTGGTGCCCATCATGTTCTGGTTTACCCAGTTTGTGGCAACTTACACGCGCCGCGGCTTTCGCGAGCTCCAACGGAGCATGGGCGATTTGAACGCCGTGATGGAGGAGGCGATTAGTGGCCAGAAGGTAGTTAAAGCCTTTGGCCGCAACGAGTCTGTGTTGTCCACGTTTTTGGTGCAGAACGAACACGCCTACAAAGCGGGCGTAACAGCCAACAACTACGCCTTGCTGCTAATGCCGTTGACCAGTGTGCTGGGCAACTTCTTCATCATTGTGCTGGCGGCTTTTGGGGGCTGGTTGGCCCTGCGCGATTTGGTGACGGTCGGCGTAATTGCTACATTTATCATTTATGCCCAAAACTTTATCAATCCACTTCGCCAACTCGCCAACATGTATAACGCGATTCAAGGGGCACTTGCTGGCGCTGAGCGTGTCTTTGAGATTATGGATATTCCGTCCGAAGTCGATGTGGCTATTGGCGCGACGCCACCACAGGCGATCCGCGGTGATGTTCAATTTACCGATGTGCAGTTTGCGTATGATGCTGGTACGCCTATTTTGCGCACGATGACACTTCACGCAAAGGCTGGTCAAACCTTTGCCTTGGTAGGTCCAACTGGCGCAGGCAAGACGACAATTATCAATTTGCTCAGTCGCTTTTATGAGATTAACGGTGGTGCGATTCAGATTGACGGCACGGATATCCGCGATATTCCCAAAGACTGGTTGCGCCGCCAGCTCGGGTTGGTGCTCCAAGATACGTTTTTGTTCTCGGATACCGTGATGGAGAATATCCGCTTTGGTCGGCTCGATGCTACAGATCAGGAGTGTATCAAGGCGGCCGAACTAGCCGACGCAGACTACTTCATTCGGCAGTTGCCTAACGGCTACCAGACGCAGCTCTCCGAGCGAGCCAGTAATCTGAGCCAAGGGCAACGCCAGTTACTCGCTATTGCGCGTGTGATGCTGGCGAACCCACGCATTTTGATTCTCGATGAGGCAACGAGTAGCATCGACACCCGCACCGAAGTGCGCATTCAGCGCGCGCTGTTGCGCCTGATGGAGGGTCGTACCAGCTTTGTGATTGCCCATCGCCTCAGCACAATTCGCGATGCCGATCGCGTCCTCGTGATTAATGGTGGTGAAATCGTCGAGCAAGGTACGCACGATGAGTTACTTAATCAGCGCGGTCTTTACCATCAACTCTACATCAGCCAGTTTAAAGGGCAGGCGATTTAGGCAAAAGGAACGCCGCGCACCACATCGAGTGGTGCGCGGCGTTTGCGTGTGAAGAATCGAGGGAATTATTCACCAAGCTGTGGTCTTGGATAGTCACTCCACGCTAAATCTTGATCAACTGCATGATAGATGAGCATTGTCACTACATGCGCATACAAAAGCGCCGAGAAGAACAGCCATGCCATGAATAACCCGCCAATCCACCCCGCCCAGCCACCCAAATCAAATGCAGGCGGAATCAAGAGCGCAAAAGTAATCGGCGCAATGTAGAGTGGCAAACTAGCGATACGCGCCTTAAAGTAGTAGCCACGCGCCCCTTTGCGCAAGGCTTCGCGCAAAGGAAATCCAGTTAGTGACCGCTCAAACCCACTGTCGTCGACATAGACCAAGCGTCCCACTGCCGAGACACCACTGAAAAACATCAACAACCACCAGCCACCCATGCCACCCAAAAAGATAATCACAAGAATGGTCTGCACCTCGGTTGAGCCTTGACTGAGCATTACCAGACTTGCACAAAAAAACACCAGTACGGCTACCATCAAGGGCATGATGTAGTAGAGAAAATCAATCAGTGCGGCGAATAGGCCGAGCAACCAGCGTGTGGTCCAATCGACAAACGGTGGGAGTGGACTGGCAAAGCCTTTGCGCGTGTTCTCCATATGCTCGGGGATGAGTCCGACGGCAATCGGATAGCCAAATATGGTCAGCGAACACAATCCACCAATACCGATGGCCTGCCACCAGTGTTTGTCGGAATGAATTGTTTTGAGGGCGTTGCGTAGAAGTTGAGCCATATCTATTCTATCTGCTAAACCGCATCAATATCAGGTTCGGTTGGGGCTTGACCAGCATTGTACTTTGCCCATAATTCTGCCTCGTGTGCCTTGGCAGCTTGGCGTGCCGTTGCCACCAACGCCCCTGCGAAGCTGTTTGGGTCGTCGAGCGCACCGATTCGACGCAACCACCATACCCCAACAATCGTACCGGCAACAATGCCGAAAATCAATCCAAAAAGAAAACGTCGCATTCTCACACCTCCAAAAACGAAGCCCCACACAGCCTTGTGAGCATGGTGGGGCCCGGTTGGTTATTATGCCTTGGTGGCAATTTCGTGCTGTGCACGAGCAATGAACTCGTCGACGTTGATAGCGCCGAGATCTTGACCGCCACGCATACGCACCGCAACAGCTCCAGCTGCTGCCTCACGGTCGCCCACAATCAACATGTAGGGGATTTTTTGCATTTGGGCATCGCGAATCTTGGCCTGCATGCGATCGCGTCCCATGTTGACCTCGACACGCATCCCGAGCGCTGTCATCTTGGCCTGCACCTCTTGGGCGAACGCCCCGTGCTTTTCGTCCGAGATAGGAATAATTACGGCCTGCACTGGTGCCAACCAGAGGGGGAACGCCCCTGCGAAGTGCTCGATAATCACACCCAAGAAACGCTCAGTTGATCCGGTCACTGCACGGTGGATGAGCACCGGCGTGTGCATCTGGCTGTCCTCGCCGACGTATTCGACGCCTAGTCGGGCCGGTTGGATGAAGTCAACTTGAATCGTTGATAACTGCCACTCGCGCCCGAGCGCATCCTTGGCCAAAAAGTCGGCTTTGGGCCCGTAGAACGCAGCCTCACCCTCGACGGCCTCGTAGGCGACACCGTTGGCGTCAAGCGCTTGCTTGAGAGCGGTTGTGGCCATCTCCCATTTGTCATCGTCCTTGACGAATTTGCCTTCGTCGCCACGCAACGACAAACGCACGCGGTAGTCAGTCAGTTGATAGGTGTTGAGGACCTCGGTAATCAACTTGAGACAAAGGCTGAACTCTTCTTGGATTTGGCTGGGCATACAAAAAACGTGACAGTCGTCTTGGGTCAACGAGCGTACGCGCGTCAAACCACTCACGGCACCGCTGTCTTCGTAGCGATAGAGCGTGGCGAACTCGGCCATACGCATCGGCAACTCGCGATATGAGTGACGCCCCATCTCCTTGAAGAGGGTCATGTGTGACGGACAATTCATCGGCTTGAGCCGGAACGTGACGTCGCCGTCAACCATCGGTGGGAACATAGAGTCGCGGTAGTTATCGTAGTGACCTGACTTGTGATACAACGTCTCTTTGACTAGATGTCCGGTCCAGACGTGCTGATAGCCATAGCGCGTCTGCGTGTCGCGCACGTATGATTCCATCAGGTAACGCAACATCTCACCTTTGGGAGTGAATAACGGTAAACCAGGGCCGACATCCTCAGAAAAGTAAAAGAGCCCCAGCTCGCGCCCGAGTTTGCGGTGGTCGCGGCGCTTGGCCTCCTCGAGTTGAAATAAGTAGTGATCTAGTTCATCTTTGGACGACCAAGCCGTGGCGTAAATGCGCTGGAGCTGCGGGCGCTTTTCGTCGCCACGCCAATAGGCGCCGGCCACGCTCATTAACTTGAACGCGTCAGCCGGGATCTCGCTGGTGTTGGCTACGTGTGGGCCACGACACAAATCCTCGAACGTGTCTTGGCGATAGGTCGAGATGGTGACCATGCTACCTTTGGCGCTCTCGCCATATTCGTTTTGGCCGGCGGCCAGCCCCTCGATGAGCTCGAGTTTGTAGGTTTGACCGGCAAATAACTGTCGCGCCTCGTCGGCTGTGACCTCGCGGTAGATGAATGAATGCTTGCCGGCGATGATGGTGCGCATGCGCCCCTCGATCTCGGCCAAGTCGTCGGGTGTCAAGGCCCGGGGCAAATCGAAGTCGTAGTAGAAGCCGTCGTCAATCGGCGGACCGATGGCGATGCCCGCATCGGGGAACATCTGTAACACGGCTTGGGCCATCACGTGCGCCGCTGAGTGACGGATTTTGTAGAGTTGGTCGTGTGCAACTGACATTGAATACGTGCTCCTGCACAAATAATCACAATTACCGTCATTCTACCACAGCAGCGTGTTGTGTACGGGTGTGATGGCTATCCCATCGGGCGAATCCGTTTTTTTGATATGAAAAAACACATCATTTTAAATGTATTTTAAATATTTAAATAATTTTGAAATAATTTTTGGGTGGTTTTTGGTATGAGGTATGTCGCATAGTGGGCTATTTTTGTCAAAAAACGGGCTGGCGGCGTGTATTCGGTCGCTGTCGTTGTTGATACGGGTGTAGAACCGTTGATATACTAGCACAAAAGTTCTATTCTAGTGGTGGCATCTGTAATGAACAATGAAAGGCTCATCCATGAGTCCCAAAGCAAATGACGGCTTTAGCGCCCAAGAAAAAGCCGCGATGCGTGAGCGCGCCAAAGAGCTCAAAGCACAAGAGAAGGCTACACAACAGCGCGAATTAGGCGAGGCCGATGTCCAGGCCAAGATTGCAGAGATGAACGACCATGATCGATACTTGGCCGAACAGGTGCACCGAGTGGTGACCAGTCATGCACCCGAGTTGTGGCCACGCACGTGGTATGGCATGCCGGCCTACGCCAAAAACGGCAAGGTGTTGTGCTTCTTCCAGAATGCCCAAAAGTTTGAATCGCGTTATTGCACCCTTGGATTTAGCGATACAGCGCAGCTTGATGACGGTGCCATGTGGCCGACATCGTTTGCGTTAGTTGAGTGGAACGATGCGGTCGAGGCGCAGATTGTGGCTTTGATTCAGCAGGCGAAGGCGTAGTACGTCGGATTAAAGAAGGGGATAAACATGACGTGGCAGTACTTTGTGATGCAAGCCCCTACACTTGCAGAAGTGTGTGCTACCAGCATACATGGGCAGGTGGCATATCTGGCTACGACGCGTAATGACGGTGCGCCACGGGTTCATCCGGTGACGCCGATTATTGGTGGTGGTCATTTGTTCATTTTCATGGAGCCGACATCGCCCAAAGCATACGATTTACGACGTGATCCTCGCTTTGCCCTCCATAATGGAGTGCGTGATACGAGTGGCGCGGGTGGAGAGGTGAGTCTATCGGGGTATGCGGAGTTAGTGACCACAGCTGATTTGCGAACGGTTGCAGTGCGACATGCACCATATGATCCAGCGGAGCGCTATGTGTTATTTGTGTGCATCCCGGAGCGTGTCATTGTCAGCACGTATTGTGCTCAGGGGCCACAACGGCAACGCTGGGAACGTACTTCGTCAGCGAATACCGAGTAGAGTCCGTCGCCCCCGTAGCCCCCCGTAGAGACGTAGCATGCTACGTCTCTACGGGGGGGATTGGTTTATTGGGCACCAACGACGGGATGCGGTTGGTACGGTTCTTCGAGGTAGGCGATATCGGTAGCACTCAACTGGACCTCGAGGGCTTTGACTGCCTCATCGAGGTGACTTGTTTTGGTGGCGCCGATGATTGGTGCTGCCACAGGCGTCTTTTGCAGGAGCCAGGCGAGGGCGATATGCGTCCGACTGACGCCATGATTAGTGGCCAGCTCGGCGACGCGCTCGATGATGATGCGATCTGTCTCGGCCGTGCGGTCGTACTTGAGCTGGGCGATCTGGTCGGTTTGGGCGCGGAGTGAGCTCTCGGCCGACCAATCGCGGGTTAACCGACCCGAGGCCAGTGGGCTGTAGGGAGTGGTGGCGATGCGGGCGTCGTGACAGAGAGGGAGCATCTCGCGCTCTTCTTCACGGTAGATTAAGTTGTGGTGGTTTTGCATCGAGACAAAGCGGGCCCAGCCATGTTTTTCGGCAGTGAAGAGGGCTTTTTGGAATTGCCAGGCGAACATGGCCGATGCGCCGATATAGCGAGTTTTGCCGGCGCGCACGACGTCATTGAGGGCCTCCATTGTCTCTTCGATGGGGGTGTTGTAGTCCCAGCGGTGGATGATATAGAGGTCGACGTAATCCATGCCAAGGCGGGTCAGGCTTTTGTCGATTTCGCTCAAAATCGCCTTGCGCGAGAGGCCGGCGCCGTTAGGGCCGTCATGCATTTTGCCGTGGACTTTGGTGGCGACGACGATGCGATCGCGATCGGCATAGTCACGGAGTGCTTGACCGAGGATCTCCTCGCTGACGCCAAGCGAGTAGACGTTAGCTGTATCAAAGAAGTTGACGCCGAGGTTGAGTGCGTGCTTGATAATGACACGGCTGTCGGTGTCGTTGAGTACCCATTTATGGATCCAGCGATTGGCGTCGCCGAAGCCCATACAGCCGAGGCAGATGCGCGAGATGTCGAGCCCGGTGTGGCCGAGTTTGGTGTATTGCATGACGAGAATCCTTTGTTGAAACGACGGTAATACTATTATCTCGTACAACGTCCCCAGCGTATGCGCTATTCTCTTTGATATTTGCCTAATTCTCTGCTGGTGATAGGGTGCGTGCAGGTTTTTGATAGACCGTCAAAAGGGTGCCAGCAAATACGAGGATGCAGCCGATAACCATGGTGACGGTTATTTTTTCATCTAAAAAGAGCGCTCCCCAAGTCATGGCGCCGAGTGGAATCAAAAACGTTACCGCTAATGATGCGGCGGGACCGACATCGACCACCAGACGGAAGAAGAGCAAATAGGCTAATCCGGTTGCGAGCGCACCGAGGGCAATTACGGCTAGGATTGCATGTATGGTAATCGGGGCGCTGACGGGGTTGAACCAGAGGAGTGGGATCATCATAATCGTGGCAAAGGTCTGGCTATAGGTGGCCATGCCGAGTGCCGAGGCGTTGCGGACATACCGGCGCGTATAGTTGCTGGCGATGCCGTATGATACAGTCGCTCCCAGCCCGAGCAGGATGGCTGGCAGATGGCCAGTTGTATTTGTGGGTGAGTCAATGCCGACCAATGCGACGACACCTGTGATGCCGAGGGTAATCCCGAGGATGCGTTGCCAGCGCGGCGCTTCGTCACCGATGGCGATGGCGATGATCAGGCCGAAGAGTGGGCTGGTGGCATTAACGATTGACCCGAGCGATGCGCCGATATCCTTGAGGGCAAGTGCAAACAAAAAGAACGGTAGTGCAGTCTGAAAGAAGCCGAGGATGAGATAGTGGCGCCAGTTGGTGTGTAATCCGAGTGATTGACGAGTGACCCGCGCCACAGCGTGTAAGACGAGTGCGGCGATGCTGACGCGCAAGATGACGACACCAGCAGCTCCAAAAGCCCCAACAGATGCGCGAATAAACAAAAAAGAAAAACTCCAAAGTAGGGCTAATCCAAGCAGACGGAGGGTGTCTTGCATGCGCATCTATGTTCTCCTAATGGCTGTATATAGGTTGATTATATGGCAGTTTGTAAACCAAATCATGCCTATTTCTTGCGATGATAATCGAAAGAATGTCAAGCAAATTGATGGTATCCTATGTGATACTTTATGATTGTGATACGACAGATGTGAGAGATTATGGTGCACGATGGAACGGTGAAACTCACCCAAAATCGACGATGGGCATGGGGCGTATTAATCCTAACAATCATCATTTTGGCTATGAGGATGTATGAGGCACACCAGCAAGCGGCATTGACATGGCCTGCGCTGCTAATGGCAGGTGGGCTGACAGCAGTGATGATATGGGTGACATGGCCCATGTTACCGGACTGGCGGTTCGATACGTATGGCATTCATCGCGGACGATTATTGAAAATCCAGTGGAGTGATGTACAAGAGATTGATGTGCGCATCTATGCGCATGCAATGCGCCATCCTGGTTCAATCGATGTGGTTATGCGCAGTGAAGATACGGTTGTGCGTTTACGCATGTATTGTCGGGATGAGGCGCAACAGGTAGTAGGTATCCTTGATAGCCTGTTACCTGTTGGATGCAATCGTACGGCGCTGAGTAGTGCAATCGCACGGACATGGCCAGTACGTCGAGAGGAGTGAGAGGTATGACAACCCAACTATCAATGGCAGCGCGCCTGATGCATCTGATTTTGCGCTTGACCGGCCTCAAGCACATGTTCGTGGATGAGAATCGTTTGCAACGCCAAATCGAGACGGCACGTCAGCGCCAGATGCATCCATACATACTCCCTAAGATGCGCTGGCGAAGTGAGGTGCATGAGGAGCAGCTTACGGGGATACAGGTCATTACTCTGACACCACGTGATGTGTCGCCCCAACAGACGATGGTCTACTTTCATGGTGGAGCCTATTTGTTTGAACCGAGCCAAGGGCATTGGCAAATGCTCGACGAGATTGCAATGCAGAGCAATGTGCGCATCGTAGTGCCGCTCTATCCACGCGTGCCACAATATACTGTCGATAACGCAGTACCACCATTAATGGACATGTTACAGCACGTCCATGCACAATATGGCACGATGATACTCGCCGGTGATTCGGCTGGTGGTGGCTTGGCGGTATCGCTAGCAATTGAAATGCGGGCGCAACAGATGCCTCCAGCACAAGCGCTCATCCTGATGTCTCCGTGGCTTGATGTAACGATGGAGAATCCGGATATTGCACACTACGAAGCAGGTGATTTGGTTATTAGTGCGCCAGGACTGCGTCGTCTAGGAGAGATGTGGGCTGGCCGTCGTGATCCCCATGATGCGTGGGTGAGTCCATTGTATGCGGATTTGGTGGGACTACCACCGGTGACAATGATTGTGGGAGGCGTCGAGTTGTTTGTGCCCGATTGTCGGCGTTTCCGCGATAAAGCACTGGCGGCTGGAGTACTCGCTGAATACCGCGAGTTTGATAGGTGCATGCATGCGTTCATGTTATTGCCGACACCTGAAGGGCGTGCGGCACGCACGATAATGATTGAGCGACTTATGCGTTATATGGAGGAATAGAGATGGATATTCAATTAGTGTTACAAGGACATGCCAGTGTGCATTCTGAGATGCAGGCTATTTTGGCGAACGTGCCGGAGCAGCGTTTGCGTACACGGCCAAATACCGAAATGAACTCGATGGTGTGGAGTATTTGGCATTCGATGCGGAGTGAGGATGCCTGTATCTCACGCTTTGTAGTGCCCCAACAACAGGTGCTGACGACTGGTGATTGGAATGTGCGTATGGGTGTGAGTTATACCAGTGACGGCTTTGGCATGAGTAGTGCGGATGTCACTGAACTAAGCAAGACCATCAATATCACAGCCCTGGTTGCATACGGACAAGCAGTGGCTACGCAGTCGGCAACAGTGGCAGCCTATGTGGCAAATTGGGATTTGACCGTGCCGTATAGTGAGGTCGAGGTGCGTACAGCATGTGCGACCTATGCGGATTTGGCCGATGATAATGTGGTGGGTACGATTGATTATATGGGGAGTATGTCCAAGGGTGCGTATCTGCTTAAACATCTATATGGGCATACGCAATATCATTTGGGTGAGATGTCGGCAATCGATGGGCAGATTTCGGGTGAGCGGTTTTATCGGTGGTAGATTGAACCCACCCTGCTACCACGATCATCGTGGCAGCAGGGTGGGTTCATGAGTCATTGTTGATTTGATTAGAATATGAAGAAATGTTTTCACCCCCAAGGGTATAGGTAATTATGTAGTAATAATCAAATATGTGGTGTCTTGGGATATGTTTAGGGGAAAGCGCTACCGTTCGACTTAAGCACGCGCACTGCAACTTGACGGTTGGTTGTAGATGTGTCGCCGAGTTGACCATGACTATTTCGACCCCAGCACCAAACTTGAGACCGGTTGACGATAGCACAGGTGTGCCATGCACCGGCACTGATATCGGTGACATTTGTGAGAGGAATAATTCTGCCCATTGCATCTTCACGGCGAGCAGTCACCGGGTAAGTAGTCATGGATGTACTGTTGATGCCGAGCTGACCTTCGCTGTTGTAGCCCCAGCAGACCGCGTATAACGTGTAGCGTGCGCAACCATGTGCATAACCTACATCAATACTTTTCATTGATGATATTGGTGTGCGGTTACTCCACTTTCCTTGAACGGCTCCTCTGAATGCGCTATTAAGTGTGTTAGTGCTGAGCTGTCCGAGTAGATTATTGCCCCAACACCATAGTGCACCTTTTACATTGGTTGCGCACACGAAATCATTACCAGCACTGACTTCGTTCATGCCATTGAGGTATGTCCTGGTTGATTTAATGGTACGGACGGCTCGACTACGTTGTGTTTCGGTACCATCGCCCAGCGTCGCCCAAAAGTTATCGCCCCAGCACCAAACTTGGCCATTACTGGATGCGATGCTACAGGTATGTGCGGGGCCTGAGCTGATTGACTTGATGGTTGGTAACCATCCTCCCCCGTTTATCTGGACACGGTAGGCTCCATCTTGATTTGGCATCGTGCCGGCACCGAGTTGACCGCTGCGGTTATCGCCCCAGCACCAGGCTTGTCCGGCATTGATAGCGCATGAGTGGGATGTACCAGTGGCGATACCAGTAGCGTTATTAAGCAAGCCACCACCGGCACGTGGGCTCTTTTTGACGCGTACGGCAGTCATGCTCCCAAGACTGGTTGAGCCATTGCCGAGTTGGCCACGGATATTATTGCCCCAACACCAGACTTGTTTTTGGCTTATGGCGCATGTATGATCGTATGCTGCGCTGAGATGTGTCGCTCCTGTCAAAAAGCCGCCATCTGATCGACGTACTTGGACAGGGTTCAAGCGGTCAAAGTACGATCCATCACCGAGCTGATAGCCTGAGTTTGCTCCCCAGCACCAGACTTGGCCATTCATGATGATACAGGTGTGGAATGTGCCAGCGCTAATGGCGGTGATATTAGTAGCAGAGTGCGCTGGTGCCTGTGTCCAGAGTAGACTGATGCTCCAGACGAGGATCCAAAGATGATACATGTGGTGCGTTTTGTTCATGATGTACTCATTGATATAGAGCGTATGCCATGATTGTAACGAGGCGATATGTGAAGGTAAAGAGAGGTAAAAACGCTTGTCACCTAGGCAAAAGAGTCAAGAAATCTGTCAATGATGCTTTACGCATATACAGAGATGCGGTATGATGCGCGTGTCCCCGTAACAGTATGCATAAGTGCAGGAGGTCAACGATGATTCCTTTGGCGGCTCCAGGAGCGATGACGGCTCGTGAGCGGTTCATGTTTGATACGTTCGGGTATCTCGTAATACCTGATGCGTTGTCTGCCGCTGAGGTGGCCGATGTGTTGGCGGCATCACGCCGTGCACATGATCAATATCCCAAGGGTGAGTGGCGACAGTTGGGGCATTTGTACGAGAGTGAGCCTGCGATTGAGAATTTGATGGATCATCCGTCGATTTTGCCTAAAGTTCGGGCGTTGATGGGCGATTATTTTATTGTGCAGAGCACGTGGGCTACTGTACAGCCGGCACATACGAAGGCTGGTGGCTACCATCAAGATGGATCGGGTGTGTATGAGTTCCGTCGTTTGGCAGGGACACAGACGCCGTTGATGCAGTTGCGGGTGGGGTATTATTTGACGGACCAGAGTGAGGACGGCATGGGTAATATGGTGATGATTCCTGGGAGTCATAATCATATGACGCCGTGGCCCAAACCAATCACACCTGATGACGATGATTTGCCGATTCGTGATGTGATTTGCGGTAAACCGGGCACGGCATTGTTGTTCCACCAAGGAGTATTCCACCGGACGGGGCGCAATGAACGTGATTTTGATCGACATACGATGCATGTGGTGTATTCACCACCATGGTTGATTCCATCGGATCGCAGTCGCAACAATCCGGAGTTTTTGGCGCGGACGACGCCGTTGCGCCGGGCTTTGGTGGGTGAGTGGAGTCGCCCCGAAGAACCATTTGGGGTTGGCTATTCGCGGCCGCCGTTTGAGGATTAGCTGATAACACAAAAAAGAGGTGGGCGACAACTGTCGCTCACCTCTTTTTTGTATGGCTGATGCGATTAGGCGGGTTGAGTATTCTCTTCGAACGTGCCAGCCACGGACTCATAGATTTGGCCGTCGCGCATATGGTGAATGATATCAGCAAAGTTGTGGACGCTCTGATCGTGGGTGGCCATGATCAGGGTGACCCCTTCGCTTTTGACGATATTGCGCATGAGGGTCAGCAAGTTCTTGCCGGTTTGTGAGTCAAGCTCTCCGGTCGGCTCATCGGCGATAAGAATCGGTGGGCGCGTCACAAGGGCGCGAGCGATGGCGACGCGTTGTTGTTGACCGCCAGACATCTCGGATGGTCGGTGGTCGGCCCACTTCTCAAGTCCGACAAGAGTCAGTGCCTCGTGGGCGCGTTCGCGGCGCTCTTTGCCAGATTTGACGCCATTTATCCGCAAGGGTAGCTCGACGTTTTCCCAGGCTGAGAGGATGGGCAAGAGTGCAAATGCCTGAAAGATGAAGCCAATTTGGGTGCGGCGGATGAGTGTCAGCTCGTCTTGGGAGAGTTTAGCGGTGTTTTGCCCCAAAAACTCAATGCGGCCTGAAGTCGGTGTATCGAGACCTCCAATCATGTTGAGGAGGGTGGTTTTACCGGATCCCGACCGACCCATGAATGCGGCGAATACACCACGTTCGATGGTTAAATTGACGCCGCGTAAGGCCAAGACTTGTTCGTTATTGACGCTGTAGGCGCGTGTTGCATCGAAGACACGGACAGCAGGGATATTTGCAACGCTCATTTGATTTTCCTCCGCAGTGAACTCATGATGCGGTCAAAGCGACTGGTTTTGAGTTCGGGTGGGGCATCAGCCTCGGTTAGGCGTTTGGCCCGTTCTGCATCGACAGCATCGGCGGCAGCATTAATTGGTGGCTTGAGGAAAATACCTTCGTCTTGTTCTTCCATGACGATACGGCTGCCGATGCCGTACTTTTGCCGGACTTCTTTGGGAATCTGCAGACGGCCAGCCGAGTCGAGCATATGAAGCTCTTCGAGGTGAGCAGGGTCACGGCTATCCGCACCATCGATATCGACGCGTTTTACGGTCTCGCTACTGGTTTTGCCGTCACGGATAGCGACAACGCGATTGACAAAATGGGCAATATGGGGGTCGTGAGATACGATTATCACGGTCAGTGCAAAGCGTCGATTGAGCTCATGGAAGATGTTAAACACCACCTCAGCCGTTTGTGAGTCGAGTTCACCAGTTGGTTCGTCACCCAGCAAAAGGGCAGGGCGGTTTGCAAGTGCGATAGCAATTGCGACACGTTGTTGTTCACCGCCCGAGAGTTGCGCGAGTTTGTGGCCACGACGGTGATTGAGTCGTACTGCATCGATGAGTTCGCCGATCCACTCTTTGCGGGCACGTGGTGCGACGCCACTCATAATCATCGGCAACTCGATGTTCTGCTCGACATCGAGGTATGGGATGAGGTTACGCGCTTTTTGTTGCCAAATGAAACCAACATACTGGCGCCGATAGGCATCGAGTGAGCCATCGGTGAGTTTGAGTAAGTCGTTATCGGCAACGATGAGCTTGCCGGCGTTAGGGCGATCTAATCCGCCGATGACATTGAGTAAGGTGGTCTTGCCGGATCCCGAGGATCCGACAAGAGCCATCACTTCGCCGCGACGGATTGTTAGGTCGAGTCCTTGGAGCGCCATCACCTCGAGATCATCGATGCGATAGACCTTGATGAGATTCTCACAGGTGACGATAGCGTCATTTGTCGTCATATGGCCTCCCCGAGTTTGACGGCTTGGAAGAGCTTCATGCGGCGCAAGAGGATGACCGTCATCAATACAGTAGCCACTAATACGACCATGAAGACTGCATAAATAATCAGAATTTGTTCAGTTGCAATGCTGACTGCAAACGGCGGAAACAAATCGCGTTCGTAGGTAGGTAATTGTAAGAAGGGGATAAACAACTGGCTAGCACTGATACCAACAAACGTGCCGGCAGCAATCGCCATACCAATAATCAGCGTTTGTTCGATGGCGAGCAACGTACCGAGCTGACCAGTTGAGAGGCCGATAGCACGGAGCATGCCTAACTCAACAAAGCGACGTTGAAACGCCAAGATTGAGTAGAACAAGAAGCCGAGCATCGACAAAAACGCTGCAGCTACGAATCCAACCGAAAGCAAACCGAAGAAACCTTGTCGTTCGGGGCGAATACGCTCGGAATTAATGACTTCAGGAGCAAACTCGCGGATGAACACCTTCATGCCGTTAGTAATGGTGCCGCGGTATAAATCGGCATCGGAGATAGTGCTATCGTCTTTGAGTCTCAACCAGACATCATACGGGTACATGCCACCTTGCATGTCGAACGAGTACTCGAGGTTGCCGACAATCGGCGCACCTTCAGATGGATATGCTGTTGGGAAGAGGTCGATGAACCCGACTACGATGACAGGCACGCTATAGGTAGCATCGAGATTATTCATGCGAATGATGAAGTTGTCACCGATACGCAGATTTTGATTTTTGGCGAACTCGCGCTGGACGAGCACCGCACTCGGATCTTCGGCAAGTAGGTTCATTAATGAACCAAGTGATTGTTCAGCAAAATCATCACGCCAGTAGGCAACATTAGGGAACTCAAGCCGGTCGATGCCGTAGTAATGTGCGTCCATCGAGTTGGTATTGATGATCACCGACACTTTGCTGTTACCAACCCGTGTTGCATGTGCTACTCCCTCGATATTGGTGTAGTCTTGGACAGGTAGGAAGAAGTACTTGGGGCCGGTGAGCTTGCTATCACCTGGTGCGATGATAATCTCATTGACACCACTTTGCATGCTACCAGGTGCACCTGCACTTCCGCCGTTGGCTGACTGTCCCATGTCGAAGAGTCGCGCGTCACCACCAGCAATATAGTGGTTACGCTCGAGCAGATTTAGGTCAAGTGATTTGGCCATTGATGCAGTAAATCCAGCCAGGCTAAGGGTGATAATCAACAATAGAATGGGCCCTGAATACGCACTTGGTGTACGTGCTAGATAGCGTAGTGCAGTGACTGTGGCAATACCAGGCATACGCCCAGCAATGAACTCGAGAATACGCATGAAGATGGGGAAAAAGCGCACAGTAATCAAGGCTGTTGCAAAAATAAACAGACTTGGAGCAATCAATAACAATGGGTTGTTGAATGGATCGCTTAGACCGGTACCACTAAGTGACCCAAGTGACCCTTGCTGGCGCAAAAGCCACCAGCCATAGCCAATAGGGACGAGCATCAGCACATCGAGATAAGCACGTTGCCAAAATGGCTTAGCTGACGCACGTGCCCGTTCGCTTTTGAAAGAGACAATTGTATACTTCGAAGTCAAAAATGCTGGTACGAGCGCCGCAATGAGCATGAAACCAACGATTTGGAAGGCGCGTGTCCATGCGTCCTGCGACATACTAATGGGGAGCGGATCGACTGGTTGGAAATCAAGAAACGAGCGCGTCCATGTCATAAACAACGCTGAAAGTTGACCGAGGAGTACGCCTACTGTAATTGCTGCCACACCGATAATGACCCATTCGATGAAGTAGATGCCCATGATTTGACTACGTGATGCACCACGACTGCGAAGCACAGCGATTTCGTTGCTTTGACGTCGAACGACAAGTCCGGCGACCAATACAACGAAGTAGGCAATCAATCCAAGCACAGGAATACTAAAAATCGTCAGGATTGCAGTGAGTTGATTGACGCGGGCAATATGGCGTACCAATGCATCAAGAGGAGAAACGTCAAGACGCATTCCCTCTAGGATTTTGTTGGCGTCTGAGGTCGTCCGATCGATGCGCCCGCCAAACGCTGGTACCTCATTTGAGCGGATGACGCTGCCATCAGTCACGAGATACCAGACTGCAACGTTGACCGGTTCGGGATTGGCTGCAAGGATATGCTGGCTGAATGCCTCTTCAGTGGTGAAGAGCGACTCACGCAGAACATCAGGCGCATAAAACCAGTATTCGGACTCAGGGTCTCGTGGTTGCCAGATGCCACTGATACGCACAGAAATCATACTCTTCTCAGGAGATTCGCGTTGGGCAAATACAAAGTATGTGTCACCAGGTTGGAGGCCTAGTCCAAATGCGAATTCAGCAGAGAGCAGTACCTCTAGAGGTTCATTAATGGATGTAACCTCAGGCATACGGCCATCAAGCAGGTCAACATGATTCCCAATGTCT
>JBMTAN010000002.1:0-111206 GCA_049428765.1 Roseiflexaceae bacterium | reverse complement strand
TGTCGCAGAATCTCACCGGTCTCGGCGTTCATGCGAACGACTCTACCCTCAAACCCACGCTCTTGACAAAGGACAATTACATCGGTGCCGAACGGGTGAATGGAGATGGGCTCCATACAGGCACGATGGGTCTGGCTGGATCGTAAATCAAGGGAGAGGGTGGCAGCCTCGTAGGCATCTTCATTGATATCGCCGGCATAGCCGAGCCAGATGTTCTGAGCATTGATGAATCCATCATAGATGTATGTTATAGGCAGTGAGCGTTGTGTGGCAGGAATAAAGGTCGTGCGGTCAAGGAGCCAAATAGCGCTGTTATCAAGGCCAGGAATGGCGCGCTTGCCGGTAACCACATAGAGTGGATTAGAGGGGATTGTGACTGTGGGCTGCCAGAATGGGGTACAACTGGTGATGAACAAGGCAACCAAGCAAGTAGTGATGATGCGCAATAACATGTACGGCTCCTTATATGCTAGTAGGAACACAGGGTGATATGTATCATCACCCTGTGTCATGGTTCGTTTTAGTTCCAGCCGGAATAGAGGCGAACTAAGGCGCTTGAGAGACCGATCTCGTCGGGAGCGACGGCATGATATCCGACATAATTCCCTATAGCACCGCCGTACTGACCAACCAGCCATTTCGCATAGATTGGGCTGTTGCTGTCGATATTGACTCCCATCGACATAAAGTACTTCCAGGCGAGTTGTGAGCAATAGAGGGCTCGATCAGTGGTTTTATTGACAAAGTTGTAGTTATATGGCGTGACGAGGTGACCGTAGCGTTGTACAAGAGCATCGAGCGAGCGGCTGAGTGTTGATGATGAGATTGAGCGTGAACGGTGAATCCCGACATATTGCCCTTGTTGTTGCCAGGTGATGACGGGTTTGAACTGGACGCCACCGATGTTGGTTGATTCATAGACTTGGAAAGTACCATATTTGTCTTTCCCATAATAAATCCCTGCATGTTCATATACCTGCGCCCAGTATTTGCAGAGGGGTACGACGTTCCAGAGTGTGCACCCTTTGATGCCAGTGCGACGGAGCAGGATGTCACCTTTGCGGACGATGGATGTTAATGCGTTACTAGGCAGTTTCTTTTTGTAATTCGTTTCGCCAGTGATTGCCCGGGTAATTTGTGTGCCGAGCCGTGCGTTACGTGATTGTGCCCGTGTAGTTGGTTGATTTACACGAGCAGCATCAAACAGGGCACTAAGTTGATCGATCTCGGCTTGACTTTGTGCAGAGAAAAGAGCCAAACCGATGTCTGTGTAGCTTGCGTGTTGCGGGATCCGGGTGCTGTGTGCAGTGTTGTTTGTATTGGCACTGGGGGCGGTGGTGGTATCGATTTGGGCATCCTGGTCAATGTGCGCATTGGCGGGTATTGCATCGTCGACCGTAATCGATTGAGCGTGTGCGGTGGTGGGAGTAATCATGTTGACAAGCACAGTCAAGGCGAGTAGTAGGGCCAAAAGTAATCGTGTACGCATGGCAAATCCTCTCATGATGAACGAACCCACCACCATCATGACAGGTGCCCATTACGGGAGCATTACCAATGTTTAGGTTTGCCTAAATTGAATGGGATGGTATATCAAGTGCAATGACGCGCACTAGGCCAGCTAAGTCGCAATGCCTCGTTACGATACCATCGGGGAATGTACTTTGGAGAATTTGTGCCACGATGTCGGCCTGACGATGATCGATTTCGCAGGCAAAAAATCCTGGTCGTGCGAGGTGATGTGGTAGGAGTTGGGCGAAGGTACGATAGAACGATGCGCCGTCGTCGTCACCACCTGCAAGAGCAAGATGTGGCTCAAAATCGCGTACGTTGGCGTCAATATCACTCAGAATAGTATAGGGCGGATTACTGACAATCACTGGGATCGGCATCATAGGTGCGCACAAATCGGCTTGAACGAGGTGTACATGTGGAGTTAGAGTGAGGTTCTCACGGTTGATTTGAGCCACGGCGAGGGCATCGGGTGAGATGTCGGCGGCAATGACAGTGAGATGCGGGTTGGTATGTGCGATGGCGAGGGCAATACAGCCGCTGCCGGTACAGATATCAGCGACAGTGGTGGCATTCAGTCGATGGGCTGCCGCGAGTGCGAGTTCGACGAGGAGTTCACTTTCGGGGCGGGGCACTAGAACGCGAGAATCCACATAAAAGTCAAGGCCATAGAATTCGCGTGTGTTGGTCAGATAGGCGATTGGCTCGCCGGCGAGCCGGCGCTGACGCAAGTCAGCAAGGGCTGATTCGTGTAGTGGCGGGAACGGATCATGATGAAGTAGTATGAGCCGCGTACGAGTAGTTTTTAAGAGATGTGCAATGAGTAGCTCGGCATCGAGCCGTGGTGTGGTGCTAGCGTGGGCAAAATCGTGGGTGAGTTGTTGGATGGTGGTTGCAATCGTTTGCACGGTGTGGCTCTTTTGTCACAAAAAAGCGCGGACGGACGATGTATCCACCCGCGCTCAGGGATGCACTAAACAAACGGCAATGGGTCGCCCGTATTGGCTTGTGAGGTTGAGAGTGAGGTGAATGCCCCCATGACGCGATACTTTTGGTAGCGCTGGTCGAGCAGTGTGCTGAGGGGCATTTGGCTGAGCTCGTCGATATGGTGCATGATGCGCTCGCCGGCGCGGCGAACGGTGTTGTCGGCGTCGTTGTGGGCGCCGCCCTCGGGCTCGGGGATGATGTCGTCGATAATGCGCATGTCGAGCAGGTCTTGAGCGGTAATGCGCATGGTCTTGGCGGCATCGGGGGCCTTGGAAGAATCGCGCCACAAGATGGCAGCGCTAGCCTCGGGGGCCGCAACAGAGTAGATGGAGTTTTCGAGCATCAAGATGCGGTCAGTGACTCCGATAGCCAAGGCACCACCTGAGCCACCCTCGCCGATAACGAGGCTGACCAGTGGTGTTTTGAGTTGGGCCATGACGAGAATATTCTCAGCGATGGCGTTGCCTTGACCACGGGTCTCGGACTCCATACTGGGGTCGGCACCAGGGGTGTCGATGAGACAAATTACGGGCAGCGCAAACTTTTCGGCGTGATGGAATAGTCGCATGGCCTTGCGATAGCCGTCGGGTTTGGGCATACCGAAGTTGCGGCGCATGTTCTCGCGGGTGTCACGGCCTTTTTGGTGACCGACAATGACGACTGAACGGCCATTGATGCGACCGACACCTCCAACGATGGCTGCATCATCGGCAAAGCGTCGATCACCATGAAGTTCAAAGAAATCCTCGCACAAGACGCGGATGTAGTCGAGGGTGCGTGGGCGCTGGACATGACGTGAAATTTGGACTTTATCCCAGGCGGAGAGTGGTGTCTTCATGGTTATTCCTCATACGTCAGCTGGGATGGGCGTTGCGGTGGCATCGCGCATGGTGTAGAGCTTAAACAAGCGGGCCAACGTGTTGCGCATGTCGGTGCGAGGCACCACCATGTCGATCATGCCGTGCTCGAGCATAAACTCTGCGCTTTGGAAGTTGGCTGGTAACTTTTGGCGAATAGTTTGTTCGATGACGCGGCGCCCAGCAAAGCCGATGCGGGCACCTGGCTCGGCGATGATGACATCGGCGACCGAGGCGTACGAGGCCAAGACGCCGCCGTAACAGGGGTCGGTCATGAGTGATATATGGGGCATACCGATGCTGCCGAGGCGCGCAAGGGCGAGGTTGACTTTGGGGAGTTGCATGAGCGATAAGACGCCCTCGTGCATGCGGGCACCGCCCGATGCATTGATGGTCAAGAGCGGAACACGGCGTTCGTAGGCACGTTCAGCGGCGCGAGCAATCTTCTCACCGAAGACACTACCCATTGAGCCACCGATGAACTCAAACTCACTAATCGTGACTTGGAGTGGTTGTCCCATTAACGTGGCTGAGCCACTAATCATGGCATCATAGAGGCCAGTCTCTTGTTGACTATCGCGGAGTTTTTGAGCGTAGTTATCTTTGGGGGAGACAAAGTTCAGTGGATCAAGAGGTGCAATCTCGCCATCCTCTTGGGAGAATGAATCGCTATCAAACAAGCCTTGCCACTCAAACGCGCTGAGACGCATATGATACCCACACTTACAAACCTTGAGGTTATCGCGGAGTTGTTTGATGTAGGTAAGATCGCCACACGACGGGCATTTGACCCACATGTTATCTGGGGTCCCTTGTTCAGGTGTCTGCTCTCCGGGCGTAAACGCTTTTGGAGCACGACGAAAGAGTTCTTTCATCGATATCGCCTCGCATCTGCCAAATACTGCATGTGATTATAGCACACTGCATCTCGGTACGCCTGAATGGTGGTATGATAGCATCAAAGAGTGATAAAAAACATGCTAAGAACGGGTACAACTGCTCAGCAGTATGCGTTTGCGTACAGTTGTTTACCCAACGTGCTCGTCAGATATACACCATGTGGAATAAGGATGAAATGTGCCATGTCGTTTGTGCCACCGATGATTGATACCCTATCACCACAACTTGTTGATGTGAGTGCCAACCAACCTCCAAATCTGACCAAAGAAGAGGGGAAACTTCAGGCAGTGGCACTGATGAATGAGATTAAGACGCTACAGTCGTTGATGTATGGGGCTGCGACTCATCGAGTGTTGCTAATTCTGCAAGGTCTTGATGCAAGTGGCAAAGACGGGGTAGTGCGTTTTATTATGGGGTCAGGTGATCCTTTGAATTGTGTTGTCCAATCATTCAAGTTACCGACCCCGAATGAGCTTGCACATGATTTTTTGTGGCGTGTGCACGCTGCTGTTCCTAATCGTGGTGTGCTAGGGGTATTTAATAGATCTCACTACGAGGATGTGGTTGCACAGTATGCGCGTGGTACGATTGATGATGATTTGCGTGAGCGACGTGTGCGACATATTCAGCATTTTGAGGAGCTGTTACACGATGACGGGACAATCATTATCAAGTGCTTTTTGCATATTGATGCAGATGAACAAGCAGAGCGCTTGCTGGCACGTGAACAAGCACTCGAAACAGCATGGAAGCTGTCGGCCGACGATTGGAAGGATCGGCGCTTGTTTGGAAACTATTTGCATGCATATGATACGGTGATGCGCCAGACTAGTAACATATATGCACCGTGGTATGTGGTACCAGCAAATCGCAAGTGGTATCGTAATTTGGTGCTTGCTTCGCTATTACACCATCACATGGAGCCATATCGTGAGTTATGGAGTAGTACATTGCGCAATATTCAGGAGAGTCGTTTGGCTGCCATTGAGCATGTGCGGTCAGTAGAGAAATAGTAGGTATGGTTGCGATGATTGATGGGAGTTTAGCACGAGCGTTGTATGACGCAGGAATTCGTTGGCAACCAGCCAATGGTGATTGGTTTTGTTTGTTTGATGACACGAGTGATCCGTGGTTGATTGCGCCGGGTGCGGTTGAGTTGGCATTATTAGATGGGTCACCGGCACTGCTCTTTCATGGGGCGAGTGAGTGGGCTCTCGACAGTGTTTTGGCGTATGAGGCGATGTGGTTGCCGAGTGAGACACAAGTCCGCGAATTGTTGATGAATACGCTTGGTCCGCAGGCGGTAATTCAGATTGAGGTTTGGGCGCAAGGGACGCGCTGTAGAGTCCAGGTAGGTGATTGGCGCTACGAGGCCTCGTCGACGCGGGCTGTTGATGCCTATGCGCTGGTGTTATTGGCTGCGATGCAGAACGTGCGTGCGTAGGTATGACAAATACTCCCTATGATGACAGGATGATTCGGATTATCCGGATTGTGGCGTTGGCCAATCTGGCGTATTTTTTTGTGGAGTTTGGGGTTGCACAGGTCATTGATTCGGTGTCACTATTTGCTGATAGTATTGATTTTTTGGAGGATGCCTCGGTTAATGGCATCATCTTGTTGGCGCTTAGCTGGGGGGTAATTTGGCGTCGACGGGTTGGGTTAGTATTGGCTGGGTTGCTCTTGGTGCCTGGCATTACGACGGCATGGGTAGCAGTACAGAAGTTTAGTGATTTGTCGGTTATCCCCGAACCAACGAGTCTGACGTTGACTGGTGTGGGCGCCATGGCGGTAAATTTCGGTTGTGCTTGGTTGCTGTTGCGCTATCGGAGGCACGGCAGTGGTCTGATGAAAGCGGCGTTTTTGTCGGCGCGCAATGATGTGCTGGCAAACGTGGCGATTGTGATTGCCGGTGGATTGACGTTTATCACGATGACAGCATGGCCTGATTTGATTGTGGGAATCGGTATTTTGGTGTTGAATGCTGGTGCAGCCTACGAGGTATGGCAAGAGGTCAAAGAGATGGAATAGACGCGTGAGTTTGGCTAAGGGTTCGTGGATGATACAGCATATCAATAGATAAAAGCCAAAACCGGCGGTGATGGGTACTCCCATCACCGCCGGTTTGATTCATTGGGCGAACTAGGCTGGGTTGAGCTGGCCGTTGTTCTGCTCGATGCGGGCGATGAGGCTACGCAAGCGATCACCGTCGACCGACTCGTACTCGATGAGGGCGTTGGCCATATCGTCGAGCACATCGCGGTTGCTGGTGAGGATGTTGCGGGTACGCTCATAGGCTTCAGCGACGATGCGATGAACCTCTTCATCAATCTTGCGGGCGACTTCTTCACCGTAGTTGCGTTGTTCGCTGATTTCACGACCGAGGAAGATCATCTCTTCTTTTTCGCCGAAAGCGATGGGGCCGAGTGAACGGCTCATGCCGAAGCGTGTGACCATCGAGCGAGCGATGCGGGTGACTTGGGTGATATCGCCGGATGCGCCGGTGGTGACTTCTTCGATACCGAAGATGATTTCTTCGGCAACGCGGCCACCGAGGGCTGCCACAAGTTGGGCATTGAATTGGGAGGCGGTGGTGTAGCGCAGGCTATCCTCTTCGGGGAGGAACAGGGTATAGCCACCAGCGCGGCCACGGGGGATGATGGTGACCTTTTGGACCATGTGGGCGCGGGCCATACCTGCTGCTGCTACTGCGTGGCCAGCCTCGTGGTAGGCAACGAGTAACTTCTCACGATCGGTCATGACGCGGCTCCGGCGCTCTGGTCCCCCGAGTGCAACGCGCTCGACCGCATCGGTCAGTTCAATTTGGCCGATCTGCTTTTTGGAGCGACGGGCGGCCAGAATGGCTGCTTCGTTTACGGCATTGGCCAAATCGGCACCAGAGAAGCCTGGGGTGAGCTTGGCGACGACACTCAAATCGACATCGTCGGCCAATGGTTTGCCTTTGGTGTGGACACCAAGGACAGCGACACGGCCCTTCATATCAGGGGCATCGAGGACGACCTGGCGGTCGAAGCGACCTGGGCGAATCAATGCTGGATCGAGGACGTCAGGTCGGTTAGTGGCGGCAATGACGATGATATTGGTGTTGGAATCGAAGCCGTCCATCTCGACGAGGATTTGGTTGAGCGTTTGCTCGCGCTCGTCGTGTGAGCCACCGAGACCGGCGCCTCGCTGACGACCGACTGCATCGATTTCGTCGATGAAGATAATACAAGGGGCGTTGCGCTTGGCCTGATCAAACAGGTCGCGGACGCGTGAAGCACCGACACCGACGAACATTTCGACGAATTCAGATCCTGAGATCGAGAAGAAGGGTACACCTGCTTCGCCGGCAACGGCGCGTGAGAGCAGGGTCTTACCGGTTCCCGGAGGTCCAACCATCAAGACACCGCGAGGAATGCGGGCGCCGAGGGCGGCGAACTTATCGGGGAACTTGAGGAACTCGACGATTTCGGTGAGGTCTTGCTTGGCTTCTTCTTGGCCGGCGACGTCAGCAAACGTGACGCTTGGCTTGTCGCCTGAGAACATGCGTGCGCGGCTTTTGCCAAATGACATTGCTTGGTTATTGGAGCCTTGGGCTTGACGCATGAAGAAGACAAAGAAACCAATCATCAAAAGAACTGGCAACAACACGGAGAAGACGCTAAACAAACCGCCCCATGCTGGTGCAGCTGCGACTTTAACATCAACGCTTTCGAGCGGAACGCCAGCCTGGACCATCAGGGTGGTGATACTGCTACCACTCTCGATGCGTGAGCGCACAGAAGTACCGTCGAGGTAGAGCACGCGGATTTCGTTGCTCCCTGACTGGACTTCGATGCTGCCTACCTTGCCTGTCTTGGCATCTGCAAGCACTGCATAAATGCCACGCTCGTTTGGTACGTTTTGCGTGTTGCTGAAGTAATTAAAGAACAGTGCTAACGCCGCAACCAGGATGATAAGGTAGACGAAACTATTCTTGAGCCAGCGATTTTCGCCCATAACTCTTCTCAATCTAGGAGATGGCACTCCGTTGGGTCTTGGTATGTCTCAAATGGTGAGACAACGAGGGGGACTGACTACTTTGCAGTAGGTAAAGTGATTATACCACTGTGTTTTTTGTGGGGGCAAGAGTGGAAAATGGCAAAACAGTAACTCTTATTGAACTCTAACACAAGCCAAAGTGCATTATTTTGCGAAAAAAAACACCACGTACGGCATTATATATTGATGGGTATAGTCGTACGTGGTGACGTATAGAGCGTGGCAATTTAGTGGGTATAAATCTCGGGTTTTAGGACTCCGATATAAGGCAGGTTACGGTAATGCTCGGCGTAATCTAGCCCATAGCCGACGACGAACTCGTTGGGGATATCGAATCCGAGATAATCAACTGTCAATGACACTGATGGATCACGACGTGATGGCTTATTGAGGAGAGTGCAGATACGCATGCTGGCTGGCTCACGCTTGAGGAACTGGGCATGCAAGTACGACAAGGTCAACCCGCTGTCGATGATGTCCTCGACGATGAGAACATGTCGCCCGGCAATATCCATGTCGAGATCTTTGAGCAAACGGACGACACCGCTACTATGGGTACCACTGCCGTAGCTTGAGGTGGCAATAAAGTCAATCGACACATGCATGTCGATGGCGCGGGCCAAATCAACCATGAAAGTAGTACAGCCCTTGAGCACGCCAATCAGCACCAAGTCGCCGATATTGCGATAGTCGCGGGCGATGAGCTGGCCGAGATCTTTGACACGAGCGTCGATTTGTTCGGCGCTGAGGAGGACATGATTGATATCTTGATGCATATGTGTACTCAATACTCCTGTACATAAAAATTTAATTAATCATACCCGAAATTATCGTTGTCGGCAGAGCGAATCAAGGACAAATGGATTGCAATGTCGTCGGGTTGCGCAACAAACGCCGGATCAATGCGGACTCCGGGCACCCATACGATGTGTTGTTGTGTGGTGATGATTGGCCAATTATTGCGTTGTAATGCAGGAATGCGCGCATCAACCATGATGTCTTGTAGACGTCGATGCCGGCCATGCCCAATCGACATCATCTCACCAGGGTGACGTGTACGAGCGATGTATTTATGATGTGTGGGCAAAAACGCATGCCAGCGGTTGCGATTGGTTTGCGCTGGTTCGATTGAGGCATGTAACCACCAGTCATCGCCACAGTCAATCTGGCTAGGGATGATGATAGACTGCGGTGCATCGATATGGGGTGCACTCAGCAAGGGTGTAGGTATAGACAGGAGGGCGGTATCATCGCTGACGATGAGAATGGTGTGAAGCGGGAGTTGTTGTTTTTGTGACGGGGGATGATGAATTGCATTCCGAATGTACTCAACGTGCTCGAGGTTCCAGCTACGGAGTGACCCATGGAGGTGGTGGATGGCATGGCGAATGGCTGCGCGTTGGAGTGCGATGTGGAGTTGATTGAATACTGTGCGAGCAAAGGTCACCGAGGATGCGTTATGCTGCGCGAACGTGGGCCACATTTGGATGATTTGGAGGGCAATGTAGTCAGCATCGTCTCCACACAGGCGAGCAGTCCGCCCGAGGATCGTGTTGAGTTGTGGTTGTTCGTGGCGCAAGGCTGGTAATACCTGGTGGCGCATGCGCACCCGTTGGTTGGTGTGTTTATCGTTGGAGGGGTCGTGTCGCGGGGTGAGGTCACGGGTTGCACAGTAGTCTATGACGTCGCTGCGATCGCAGTTGAGTAACGGGCGAATGAGGAGGGCGCGACCATGTATGTCAGGGTGGGCCCATTGTTCCCATGTAAGGGATGTGCGCATGGCAGCGAGACCAGTTGGCCCACTGCCACGTAGGAGACGCATCATGACGGTCTCGGCTTGGTCATCACGGGTGTGGGCTACAAGTACGGCTGCGGCGTCGATGTCGTTGGCATATTGGGCGAGGCGTCGGTAGCGGACAATGCGAGCGGCCTCATTGAGGTTGTGGTGATGCGGCGCCTCGCAGGCGATATCGGCTTTTTCGATGCGATGAGGTAACCCGAGTGCGGTAGCGCACTGCCGCACCCAATCGGCATCGGCTGCTGACTGCTCCCCACGCAATCCATGGTCGAGATGATAAACGTGCAGGTCAGCAGCGATGCCGCTTTCACATAATGCATAGAGGAGTGCTAATGAATCAGGCCCGCCTGAGACGGCCACGATGAGTGGACCGGTTGGTCGCACTGCGAGCTGCGATGTAAGTTGGGTGATGATACGATATGCGCTCATGGCAGGTTGACGGTAATAATGTGTAATTGTCGTTGCGCAGTCACTGATGCAGCTTGGACTGTCGGTGGGTTGGATGTTGCGTTACTCCACCCATAGATAATAACGCGGTCATCAGGCATCGCGGTCACCGCGCTACAATAGCCAGCAACAACCTCGTAGAGCCGTCGTTGGTCAATTGGTTGGGCGGGATCGCTTTGGATGTCACAGGGAAAATTACTACTTGTATCGTCGATTGCTACTGTGAATGGTTCATTTTGGGTAGTCGCACCGATGAATTGTGCTTGGGTCCCATAAAACACCACTACATCTTGGAGATTACTGCCACTAATCTGGATTGTGCCAGTGAGTATTGGCGCATTTGCGGTGAGTTGATGCGTAACGGTGAGCGGAGCATCACTCATACGATGTGCATGAACAGCCTGCACGCTACCAATATCGCCGTTGAGGACAATCTGGGCATTTGTATCATCGACAAAGCGTAGACCGTTGGTGAGTTCACTGCTACGAATGGGTGCGATGGCATCGGCATCGTTTATATCGACCACATAACTTGTACGGAATGGTGTATAGATTGCACTCCCGGCACTGACAAGTGCATGCGTTGCCTGTGCCTGTTGTTGCACGATGGAAAGGGTATAAATGATGGTGCTACCACCACGCAATACAAATCCAGTTATGGCGAGCAGCAGTGTTACCACGATTGCAGTGACTGGTATAGACACCCAGGCCCAGTCAAGAGTATAGCGACGTTTGAGGATCAGGTAGGTCAGTGGGCCGATGAGTGCGATATATACAACGATAAACAAGAAGATGACGATGGGATGAGGTAAGTTGAGTGCATCGATATTGAGTGAACGTCCGAGTGGGTCGTTTTGAATGAAGATGTTAGGCCGGCCGACGATTGCACGGATATCAGGTGCTGCTGGTTGGAGTAGTGGGCGCCACAACCAGGTGAGCCCGTTCCAATCGCGTAATGCGCCAAATGGAACAGTTGTTTGGTTGAAGGATCCACGACCAACAGACCGTTGCCATAACAGGTTACTACCAGGATGAATCTCACGCATGGTCGTGGTATTTGCGATAGAGGGAATGACAATCTCACGCGGGAGCTGAGCTGGTGCATCAGCGGTGAGTTGTGGAGTATGCGGTGTACCATAGTCGAGCGATAAGGTGCTATTTTGGCTGAGCGTACCGGAGAGATTATCGGCGACAATCAGGTGGCCCCCGAGCTCCATCCAAAGTTGAATGGCGTCGTGTTGCGCTTGATTGAGCTGACCGAGGTCATCGATAAAGAGATTGGTGATCCCTTGCAATGCAACGGCGGTATCTGGTAAGTGATTGGGTGGTATGACAGCAATAATAGGACTCGTGCCGTCGAATAGTACTACATCACTGAGCCCTTTGAGTAAGTTTGCGTCGTCGCTGACGACCACATTGAGCGATGTTTGGGCAGATTGGGCGTTAATCAAGGTGCTGGCGAGAATGTTTTCATCGACTTTAATCCGGGCTACGATGTTCCGTGCGAAGTCAGGGATGACGAGGTTGATATGGAGTTCTTTGGTGGTCTGAGCGGGGAGGTTAATTTCGCGCTCCCACATGACGCGATTGCCGAGGTCATCATTGACGAGCCAGTCGACGACAACGGTGCGATCTTGGGTGTCGCCACGCAAGATGAGCGTGACCGGTGTCCACATATTAGTAACATAGAAGTTGTCGAAGCCGACGCGGGCCTCGATGCTGATGCGACTGCGTTGTTGGGCATAACTAGGTGAGTGACCGAGAAGCAGACTTGCAATGAAGAAAATGGAAAGCACCAGCAAGGATTTCGACTTCATTGAGCACCTCTTAGTTCGTGCGTAACACGGGAATGCGTGCGATTAACGCGAGGACATCGGCAACGGTTTGTTCGGGTGATTGGGTGTCACCGTTGATATGGACTGCATCAGATGCAGCTTGCATGACATGGAGATCACGTTCATCACGGATACGAATGGATTCGGTTAGGGCATCAGCATCGATATGTTCGCCACGTTGTTCGAGTTCGATAATGCGCCGGCGAGTGCGTTCGGCAATCGAGACGTCAAGGTAGATTTTGAGTGGGGCCTCGGGGAGAACAATTGAGCCAATGTCGCGCCCCACCATGACCACATTACCTGCAAGGCCGATTGCGCGTTGTTGGGCGCGCAGGATGTGTCGGACTGGTGGATGGGCAGCGACCTGCGAGACGAGACGCTCGACCTGTTGTTGTCGGATGTCCCAGGTGACATCAATATCATCAAGTGTGATGGTGTACTGTCGACCATCATTAATGGTAGGCGCATGGACGCCAATGTGGCATCGATTGGCCAAATCAGTGACAGCAACGCTATCGTTTGGATCGACATGATAGTTGATGACGGCTAGTGTCAAGGCCCGGTACATGACGCCTGTATCAAAGTAAATGAATCCGAGCCGAGCCGCAAGTGTGGCGCCAAGCGTACTTTTGCCGGAACCGGCTGGTCCATCAATCGTGATTGCACGTGGTGTGGTCATGAATATCCTGCGCCTTTGTATTGATTATTATGTTGCATGAATTATACCTGTGATTGAACACATTATACTGATGCTATCACGAACAAAGGGCATAAGCTATGCGTGACATAATCCGCCGATATGGACCAATGCTGGTGTTGGGCTGTGCTATCCTGCTTGGCGCACTCGGCCGTGGGACAGCGTTATATAGTTGGGATGGCCCCCACACGTTGCATCCTGATGAGCGATTTTTGGTATATACGGTGGTGCGTTTGCAGGTACCAGACCAGTGGCAGTCGTATGGTAATAACGACTGTGTCGTTGATGGTAATGTTCCGGCGCCGAGTGCGACACGTGATTTGCGTGGAGTTGAGCGCATGCCGAATCAATGGGAGCCAAGTCGTGCAAGTGGCTGTAACTCATTAAATCCCCGTAATTTTGGGTGGTCGGAGCGATTTGTATATGGGGCGTTGCCGACCACGATGGTGCGTATATGGAGCGATGTGCTCTATGGGCATGATGCGACACCAATTGAGATTCGCAATACAGGGCGTATGCTGGCATGGATGAGCGAGGTGGTGACAATTTTGCTTGTGTACTGGCTGGCGCGTGCAGTATTGTGGCCAAGCACAAGTGCATGGGCGGCTTTGTTGTATGCGTTGGCGCCACTACCGATGCAACTGAGTCACTTCTTTACGGTGGACGCCATGATCAGCCCATGGATAGTGGCAGCACTCGGTATTGCATTACGGTTGCATCATCAGCGTTGGCGTGATTGGATGTTGTTTGCTGTGTGTGTGGCGATGGCGAGCGCAATGCGTATTACCATGCTGAGTATTGTTGGATTAGCGGTGGTGGTATGGGTACGCCAGATGCACGTAACCTGGTCATGGCGTATGTTCGGTATGGCGTTCGGTGCAGCCTGTGTGGGTCTCGGTGTGTTATGGGTGGCCGATCCGACGTGGTGGCAGGCAGGATGGTTTGAGCCACGGTGGCTGGCGGATATTACGGTTGCAGGGCGGATTGTGGCGGGGCAAGTTGATACGCCGCCGACGTTTCAGTGGGTTGATGCGGTGTCATGGTTGTACCCATGGGGGCAATTGAGTTGGTGGGGGCTTGGTCCAGTTGTGGCTACCAGTGCTCTTATAGGAATTTGGCTGACGATACGCCGGCGCTGGCGCCCGGTATGGCTCTTGCTGATATGGCTAGTGGGATTTTTTGTGTGGCAAGGTGGTGTATTTGGTATGACCATGCGCTACTATTTGCCGATGTATGCTGGTTTGTGTGTATTTGCGCTGGTTGCACTTGTGCGCTTACCAAGTGCATGGCGGCGATGGGGACTGGTGGTGTTGATTAGCGCGAGTCTGATACCGGCACTGGCGTGGCAAACAATGTATGACTCACCGCATCCGCGAATGGAGGCTTCGGCGTGGATGTATGAACATATTCCGGATGATGCAGTGATTGCGGTTGAGCATTGGGATGATGCGTTGCCGTTGGTGATGGGTGATGACACACCGGGGCGCTATCAGTTTGTTGAATTAATGATATTTGATGCCGATCGACCGGGAAAGTTTGTCATGGTTGACGACAATCAACCAGGTATGATTGCACAGATTGCACAGGCAGATTATATCGTGCTCAGTAGTGCGCGTGGGCATGCCGTGATTCCCAAGATGCCGTTGCGTTACCCACTCACAACGCGCTATTACACCATGTTATTTGATGGGCGTTTGGGGTATGAGTTGGTATATCAGGCGGCACGTTGGCCGCATATCGGCTCGTGGTGGCGCGATACACGCACTGCGGAGGAGGCATTGAGTGTGTATGACCACCCACAGGTGCTGATATTTGCGAATCGGGCGCGGTTGGATGTCCCCACATTGAACGAACGATTGTTGACTAATGTACGCTGGAGCGATGTGGCTGATACGACGACGATGCAGTATCGGTCATATCCAACGCTTGGGGTGATTGATGGGGTAATCTGGCAGGATTCACGGCAACAGGCGTTGTTGTGGCGGGGTGTTGGTGGTTGGTCAACCTGGTTACTGATCGTCGACGGGTTGATGCTCATGTTGTTGCCATGGTTGGGGCGTTGGCGTGATCATGGAGTCACGCTTGGTCGGGCTATAGGGGTGTTAATCCTGATTGGTATCAGCGGACTGCCAATCGCGCTTGGGTTGGTTGGACTACTCCTCGGCGTATTAATACCAGTTGTCGTATGGGGCTGGTGGCACCGGTGGCGACAAATTATCGTGCAGGTGCGTCACCAGTGGCGAATGGTGATCGGCGGTGAGGTTATATGGTTGCTGATGGTTGGTCTGTCGGCCTGGTGGGCTGGTGGCGCAAGTCAGACTAATGACTGGTGGCATCAGGTGGCTATCATCAACCAACAGATGCACGGGACGTGGTCAGTTGTTGCTGATCCATGGTTGGCAGGGTTTAGGGCATTTGATAGTGAGAGTGTGTTACGGGCTGCTGCGTTACTAGGCATCGTGAGTGGGAGTGACGGGCAGATAGCCTTGACGATGATACTTGCGACTGCGACGGGAGTGATGGCACAGGTGCTCTGGTATGCCGGTGTCTCACAGGAGATGTCGCGTGGCACGTTGCTGTGGCGGGGCGCACTGATTGTCATCGTGCTCGCTGCAGGGAACATAGTGCCGTTCGTACGGGCGATTATTGGCACCTCTGATCCACTGTGGTCGGCGAGTCAGACGCCGGATGTCTCGGGGTGGATACCGACAACTTGGTTGATTGCTGTATTGCGTGCTGATAGTCTCTGGCTGTGGCAAGGGGTATGGTGGGTGTTGGCAGTTGTGCTGTTATGGCGGCGTGCCTGGCGGGAGTTAGCCGTTGTGGTGGGAGTTGGCCTGACGTTCGGGACTGATATGCACTGGTGGATTGGTGTGGTCGCAGCCGGGCTGGTGGCTTGGCGTTGGTGGGGGCACTGGATTGGTTGGGTGGCTGTGGTTGGACTCGCTATGTTGGTGCGTGCGGTGGCGTGGCAGATCCCCCAAGGTAGCGCCACGATGCTCTTGTTTCATCTCTGGCCGTTAGCTGCAGGCCTTGGGTTGTTGGTTTGGCAACGCCCTGACCGTACGCATGGCGATGTAGTCGCTGCGTTATTGTGGTTGGTCTGGAGTGTGCTGAGTGCCTGGTTCCAACTGCCGGTCTGGTTATTGTTGATTGGGTGGGGTATCTGCGCTGTGGTACTCGGACGTCGATATGGTGCCCGCAGATGGATTGCAATAGCGTGTATCGGCATGGTGGCAATGTTGCCATTGCCATTGATGATGATTGGCTATCAACTCATCACGTTAGCGGTATGGGGGTATCTCGGATGGTTGTTACTGACGCATGGGAGCCACATGTGGTGGTTGGCCCCGGCATGTATCTGGCTGGTGTGGAGTGGAAGCATTGTGCGACCAACGCTTTTACCAGAAGAAGAAAGACTCTCTGCTAACCTACAAGCGCTGGAACAGCGGACGCTGGTGATTGTAGACACCGATGTGAATCGAGCACAAAAGATTGCCGCTGCTAGCGGAAGCATCTTGTGGGTAGCACCGCCGAGTCAACTCGATGGGCGGTGGTTAGATCTCGGCTGGCGTGATTTGATTCGACAACGATGGCAACAAACCCTTGATGCAGATGCGGCATTGATGTGTGCAGCCGACACTCGGATTGATGTAGTGGTGATTGCAGACGAGATTGTGCGTTGTCGCTGACTACTCCGTTGTGATAAACCGTTCATGGCGCATCTGATAATTTATCAGCCCCATTGCGCTGAGCACGAGCCCTACCCAGACATAATTTGCAGGAGTTGCAAGGGTGACTGACAGCGAGTAGAGCTGGGGCAAATAAGGTTCGAGTGCGCCAAACATGATGGTGTAGTGATCGAGCAACAAGTTTCCTAAGACTGACCGTGGGTAGAGCATGGTCTGGGTGCTGTACATGTACCAAAAGTACGACTGAACCATGAGCGATGCCACGAGAATACGCGTGGTGAGTTGTGGTTTGCGCATCATCAACCAGGCAAGCATGGTGATAGTGACCGCATACAACATGACGGCACTACTCCAATGAAAGCGACCTGAGTAGCTGATACCACCATACGGATTGACGTGCAGTGCATTGAGGACGAGTGGTACGCCGAATAACCAGCCCCATAGCCAAAAAAGTCGAGGCTCGCGCCGGTAGAACACCCCAATACCAAACAGGCCGAGGAGTTGGAGTGGGTTCTGCCAGAGGATGCCTTGGTTTTGGTCAAATACCAGGCCGAACATACGACTGACCCCGTCGAACGTAAACGGTGCTGAATTTTTGCTGACTGGCCCAAACGGATTGCCCCAAGCGGTTAGCCCGTACCACATGACAAGCGCTACCGAGGCGAGATAGCTGATGCTAAAGGCGGCAACGATTGCTTTGGGCTGATTGCGATACAGATAGTAACTAATCACCGGTGCAATGCCGAGTGAGATGTATAGGTTTTTGCTGTGGAGCCACGGTAACGCGACCATCATGACAATAAACGGCAAATGGAACCATGGCGATGGTCGATTGACGTTGAGCATCCAATACCAGACACCGAGTAATAAGACACCAGCGATGAGGTCGGGGTAGAGTTGATTGGCTGCCGGAATCAAGGGCATACCGAGCATGACGGTGCTGGTGATGGCGACGCGCTGCAAGATGCTGAGTGGTGGCTGATTGGCGAGTGCAAACCTGCTGGTGAGTTGATACAGCAGTATGGCGACAACGCCATTAAGGAGAATGAACGATATGCGCGGCCAAAGAATATCGATATCGGCGACGGTTGGCACCATCAGTAACGAGACGCCAATGCTATGCACGTAATATTTTTTGGTGGCATCTGGGTTGAAGTCGATCATTGAAGTACCGGCGTATTTGAGGTTTTTGGCGACGAGAATGTAGGCTGGTTCATCGCCGGTGGCGAAGTTCCAGTTGTTGTCAAAACACTTAATAAATGTATTTAGTTCACATAACGTTGCTTTTTGATCGACGCCGAGATGCAATATTGCCACGCTGATAAACAACACATACACGATCATGCGTGGCCGAATAGTAGTAATCTTGGTGACAAGGTGGTGTGGCACAAAGAGCGTTGGGCGGATGAACACCGACCCCAAGATGACCAACCCACCAAGGAGTACTGATAACGGTGAATTGGCGGTAAGGTACATGCTTACTACCATAGTAATGATGCTGGTCACCCTCACGCCCATGCTGAATGACGAGGATGTAGTGAGACCACGTGCAAGCACAATGAATGCGATGGTAGCGATAAACAGCATACCAAATAAGGCATTAAAGTGGTCGTAGTTTTGACTGAGTGTTTTGGAGAATGTGAATTTGAGAGGTGTAAATGTGACACGACCAAGCGCAATGCCGAGCTCTTGCTCTTTGATGACTTGGGCCTCAGTCGTGGTAAAGGTGATGTTCGCTTGTTGTTGATGGATGCCGGTGTGATTGACTAATACGTGATATTGGCGGAATGTGTTGCCTTGTACAACGATTGGTGGTGCTAGTTTGGTTTCAACCGTTAGTGTAACCGGTTGAGTTGTCAGTGTAGTGCCGACAAACGACACCAAGGCAGCGTTGTTTTTCATCAGCGCCAAATCGATGGGGAGTTTGACATATTGGCGTCCCCAGCGAAAGCGCAATCCTTGGTCATTCGTTTCGATATTGTGAAAGCCGACGATGTTGATTTGGGCAATTTGACCGAGATCGGTGGTCGTGGTTGCATATGCGTCGCGCACGACGGCATCGCGGTACGACCATAACGAAATCAGCAACCCAAAGCTGATAATCGCCACGACGACATCGAGATATCGTTGGAATGATTTCATGGAACCTCTGTGTTGCTGATTTCAATGACGAATCGTCATACCGAACTGTTAGACGCGTACGGAGCTCCCGCCCTTGGCAGCTGACGCCTGAATGGCATCCCACAAGCGTGCCATGCGCAAGCCGACCTCAGGTGGGCAGGGGTTGGTTGCACCGTTACGCACGCCGAGGAACTGTTCCCAGACGCCGAGCGAGGCCGGTGTGGTAACGGTGGCGGGTGCGATATCACCGTCGTGCTGGATTTGAAGCTTCTCGCCCCAGACTCCAGTGTAGATGATGCCTTTGCTCCCAAAGACGCGCACATCGGAGTGGCATGACGGCATGGCCTCGCCACAACCGTGAAGTGAGACCAACACGCCTGATTTGAGGCGGGCAATGACGACTCCAAGGGTCTCAACTGGGCGACCTTGATTGTCGAGATAGGCTGCGACCTCGGCGACGTCCTCACCGGCCAAATCAACCGTGGTGTTGAGCAGGTGGGCGCCAGTATCGAACAAGAATCCACCGCCGGCAACGGCTGGAATTTGGCGCCAGGTGTTGCCTGTAAGCTCGCCCCAGTTTTGCCAGACAACGCCGCTAATGGTCTTGATGGTGCCGATATCGCCGTTACGCAACATGCTGGCGGCCGTGCGAATGTTCGGTGACAGACTGCCGGGGAACGCCACGACGAGGAGCTTGCCGGTACGATTGCGCGTGGCAATTAGGCTTTCGGCCTCGGCACCGTTCATCACCATGGGCTTCTCGAGGAGTACATCGATACCCGCTTCGAGGCAGGCTTTGGTTTGATCGTGGTGGTAAGCGTGCGGCGTAATGATGAACGCCGCATCGATTTGGCCACGATAATCGCTGAGTAATTTGGCGAGATCCGGCTGATTGGGGGGCACGGGTAAGCCGGCCTCCTCGAACAGGGCTGCGGTTTCTTCGTAGGCCTGTGCTGATGGCTCACACACTACATTGATGTTGGTGGTATTGCGCATTTTGACCATATTGCGAATATGGTGTCGGGCCATTCTACCACAACCAATCATCACGGTTCGTACTGCTGACATCTGACACTCCTTTGTGCTCGGCAAACAACAATGCTACTTGGTCGCTTCAGGCTTTTTGAGGATAAAGAAGTAGTACGGCGCATCAGCTGGGGCTGGCGCATTGTAGAGTGGTCGCAAAATCGGCTCCCACAGCCAATTGAGCGTGAATGGTGCTGCCAAAATCCAGCGCCCAAACAATTTGCGTGTAATCAATGATGGTGCACCGAGATAGTGGCTCAGGTCGAATAGCTCGAGTGCTTGATCGCTAAAGTATGGGCGACATGAGACAACCTCAAAGCCAGCCTCCTCAAACTGGGCGCTCCAATCGGCACGGCTCAGCGTGTTGCGATGGACGGAGACTTTATTGAACCAGCGGCCATAAGCCATGCCATCAAAGCCGAGGGCGTTGAGGATTTTGGTGCCGAGCAGTTGCTCAGGGAAGCGGTTACCCACCACTGAGGCCACAAATGTGGCACCTGGCTTGAGCGTACGGAACGTCTCGGACAGGGTCTCTTTGAGTGGTAGGACGTGTTCAAGCACACAATTGCTGAAACCTGCAGCAAAGGTGTTATCTGCGAACGGCAAATGCTTGCCGTCGGCGACGCTTAGACCTTGATATACGCCGCGGCTATAGGCTTCGTGGGTGTCACTTTTGATGGGGTCGATGCCATAAATCTGCTTGCCGGGGAAGGCGATTTGGGCGAAGGTGCCATCACCACTACCGACGTCGAGAATGGGCTCGGGCATGTCGGGGGCAGTCTCGGCGAAGAGCCGAGCCTCGATCATACGAATCATGACGCGGTGGGGCGGAAGGGTCATTAGGTGGGGTACTAAATAGTCACGTTGTGGGGTACTCATGCGGGTTATTTCCTCCCTGACAAACGGGTAAATAATGCTTCGTATTCAGTAATAGTGCGATCGGTGCTAAAGCGTTCGGAAACCTGTTCACGGCTACGATGGAACGTATCAGGGTTGTCAATAATGTCGAGCAGTGCCGCGGCCAAGGCAGCGGAGTCGCCAATGGGGACCACCTTGCCCATGCCGGTTTGGATGACTGGTTGGCGGACGCCGGGCAAATTGCTTGCGACTGACGGGGTGCCACATAACATAGCCTCGACCTGTACGAGCCCAAACGACTCGGTTGAGTTGAGGCTTGGCACGGTGACGACGTCACAGGCGCGGAAGAATGTGGCGAGTTCGCGCTGACTGAGGGTGCCGAGGAACGTCCAGTTGTTCCGATACTGTTCAAAAAGTGGGGCTAGCCGGCGAGCGTATGCCTCTTCGCCTAACACCTGCTCAAATGGACCGGCGAACAGTACTCGTGCATTTGGATGCTTGCTGAGTATCCTAGGTAGCGCACCGAGGAGCACCTCAACGCCTTTCTCCGCGGCAAGGCGGGCGGCCATGCCAATGACAGGGCCTTGCAGATTGTAGCGCTGTCGGAAGGCCTCGACATCGGTATCACTGCTATCAGGAATCTCGACGGGTGGCGGGATAATCTCAACTTTATGCCGGAAGCTCGATAAATAGGGTGAATGCGTGGCGAAGTCGTCAGTATAGGCCACAATGCGTGTAGCGAGTATACCTGCTGCGCGATTGCTGACCTGCACGACCCGGTCGACAATACGATTGAACCAACCGGGGGGCAATTGTAGGTCACAGTGGTAGGTGAGCACGACTGGTTTGCCTTGTAAACGACCACGCAAGGCTAATCCGGGAGCATCGAACTGCGGCATGTGTAGACTGAGCACATCGTGGGTAAGTGCAAGTTTGGTTGCCTCGATGCCGAACGTGGGCATGATGACACCTTTGCTGATGCGAGCCGCAACAGGTACTCGTACGACGTTGACACCGCGGAGCATCTCTTGTTGTGGCAGGCTTGAGTCATACTGCGACGTGAGGACTGTGACCTCGTGGCCACGGGCTGCTAACCCAACGGCGAGGCGTTCGGCATAAATGGTAAGCCCACTGGTATAGGGACGGTAGTAGGTGAGTGCTACAAGTACGCGCATAGGCAACTATCGACTTTCGATTTCAGCACGACTATCAGCAACCCAGTGCCATAGTTGTTCGATTCCACGGGTAACATCGACAGTCGGGCGCCAGTTGAGGGCGGTTTGGGCTTTATCGACGTTGAGCACACAGACGCGTTGATCGCCTGGTCTCCAATCGGCAAATGCTGGATCGGCAACTGGGGCCCCGTTGAGCGCATCGAGATGTGGGCGGAACTCACGCCAAATCGAGATTGTATTATCAGGTCCACCGCCGATATTGAATATCTCGCCAGCGACGTAGTCGATGCGCTCGATGGCACTGCGATAGGCGGCAACAAGATCGTCGATGTAGAGCAAATCGCGCACTTGCTTGCCGTCGCCAAAGATGCTCATCTTGCGTTTGAGCTGGGTGGCAATGATGAAATGCGCTGCCCAGCCTTGATCCTCGACGCCGAATTGGCGAGGACCGTAGATGGCTGATTGACGAAATACGACGGTACGCAGGTCGTAAATTCGGTGATAATCACGCACATATTGGTCGCCCGTCCCTTTTGAACAGCCATAAGGCGAATGGAAGTCGAGCGGTTGGGCCTCGGTGACGCCACGGGGCAAATCGCGATAGCGCCAGCGGGAGGTGTCCTCAACGACGGCGATGTCCTCCATGCCACCGTAGACTTTGTTGGTCGATGAGTAGAGAAGAATCGGATTACGTCCAGAGAGCCGGGCTGCTTCGAGGACGTTGAATGTACCGAGTGCATTGATATCGAAATCCTCGCGCGGGTTAGCGACTGAGGTGGTGACGGCCACCTGACCAGCCAAGTGAATGATGATATCGGCATCGGCGAGGGCTGATTGTGTCTGTGTCGCATCGCGGATGTCACCCTTGCGGAGTTGGACACGATTATCACCAAAGCGTGAGCGCAACCAGGCGAGATTATGGCCAACACCAGGACGGGAGAGGTTGTCATATATCGTGACACGGTAGCCGTCTTGTAAAAGATTTGCAGTCAAGTTTGCGCCGATGAACCCTGCGCCACCGGTGATGAGGATATGCATGCCCCCTCCAATAACAGATGTATACGTTGGGTGTGCCACGCAGATGAACAACGTTAGGTGGCACAAATAAGCTACTCGATAGCGCATAGAGCGCATCAATTAAACCACGGATATCATACCACAAGCCCTAGTTATCTGTCAGCGTAGACCATTATTGAATGATATTGAAGATGTGGTTAATCTCAATGCATCTTTAAAATGATGAATGGTGCATTTATTTGGCAATATCAACGACAATTAACAGATAAATCAATAAATTACTGTGTACGTGAATGATTTGTATGCTTTATAATTACCCTAGTAAAAGTATGCCTTGAACAGTGTTGTATGTCTCCATACAGACGCAGTATGGCGTTCAGTATGTGTGGATGAAGATACGTGTGAAGCCACAAAGGGATTGATAATGAAATTATTGGTTCGTATGCGTCAATACGCTCTTCGTGTTGGGTTGCTATTGCTGATTTTGGCAATAGGCGCTTATTTTCGCTTTGGCGGATTATTCATGTGGGATGAACCGTCATTCCGGTTGCATCCGGATGAGCGATTTTTGACAGAGGTTGCATCACAAATTCGATTACCCAACTCCATTGAGCAATACTTTGATTCGTCAAATACGCCATTAAATCCGCGTAATGGCAACTACAAATTCTTCGTGTATGGGATGTTGCCGCACGAACTGACGCGTCTCACTGCTGTGTTGATAACGCCACCTGATCGTGTACCGATGGTAAGTGCGGGAGCACTGCCGAATGGTGAATATGCTATTTCATTGGCATTCCCTAGTGTATTGCGTGATCTGATTAATCCTGATGGGGTCAATTACACCAGTGACATCCATCGTGTGGGGCGTGCTTGGTCGGCAATTTTTGATTTGTTGTCGATTCTTATGGTTTTTTTGATTGCGCGTCGATTATACGGTGAGCGCGTAGCATATGTAGCCGCGTTGATGACTGCCGGTACGGCATTTTTGATTCAACAGTCGCACTTTTTTACGGTGGATGCGGCCAGCGCATTTTTCATTTTATTAACAATTTACTTTGCCATAAGAGTTGTCGAAAAGGGTTCATTTGGCGCATATGCAGGAGCTGCGATTGGTATTGGTGCAGCAATTGCGAGCCGTATTACGCTTGCGACGGTGGCGTTTGTGGTAATTGTCGCTGTCGGTGCCCGAGTCTATCGAGCGTATGTTGCGCATGAGTATCGTAAATTATGGCGTGACGTAGTCATGTTGGTGGTGTGTGGTGTCATGTCACTGTTTGTGGCGCGCACGCTTGGACCTGACATGTTTGCTGGCACGATGCCGGGGTCACCACCGCAGTTAATTTTGACGAGTCATTTGGGCAATAGCTTTACACCGATTGACGTATTTTTTCAGGGCAAGGGCTACTTTGACATTCGACCAGACGAGCGATTCTTGCAGAGCATGAACGACATTGCGCGTTTTGCCTCGGGCGAGATTGACTGGCCCCCGACCCAACAGTGGGCAGCGCGACCGCGTTATGTGTTCGCTTTGAGCAATATGGTGTGGGCTGGCATGGGTGCGCCGTTGGGAATCGCTGCTTGGATCGGCTTTGTGGTGGCTGGCTGGCAGCTGATTCGGCGCAAGCATTTAGTTCATCTGATTCCGTGGGCGTGGGTCGCGTTTTTCTTTGGTTGGCAGGGTGGGCAGTTTTTGATGACGATGCGTTATTACCTGCCGATTTATGGGATTCTGATTATTTTTGCGGCCTGGTTGGTGATGCAAATTGCTGCACAACGAGGTGCCTTGTTTGACAAGGTAATGAGTTGGTTGTGGCGGCCGGGTGATCCCGAGTTGCATCGGCCGCGCGCATTAGCACTTGGGCGTTCATTGGCTTTTATGGCGGTGGTACCGTTACTGGTGGTGTCCATTGGTGCTGTGGCATGGGGGTATGCGTTTAGCCGAATTTATACCGAAGATCACACACGCGTGGCAGCCTCGCGTTGGATTTATGCCAATATTCCGCCGGGAACAGCGATTAGCTCCGAGATCTGGGATGATGGTTTGCCACTCGGGTTAGATGGGCGGAGTGCCGATCAATACGAGGGTGTGGCCTTTGCGGTATATGCCGAGGACGAGTACAGCAAATACTACGGTAACCCGGATGTTGGCGAGACGGGATTTTTGGGACAAATCGACAAAGTCGAGTATATCATCATGAGTAGCAACCGCGTGTATGACACGGCGGGGCGTTTGGTGATGCGTTATCCTGGATTGATTAATTACTACAAAGCGCTGTTTGATGGGTCGCTTGGATTTGAGTTGGTTGCCGAGTTCCGCTCGTCACCACGGTTATTTGGCATCGAGGTGCCGACGGCGGTGTGGGCCGAAGAGGCGTTTAGTGTGTATGATCACCCACGCGTGTTGATTTTCAAGAAGACGGACACGTTCAGTTTAGCCAAAGCCGAGGAGCTCATTCTCAAGGATGTAGCGTTCGGTGAGGTCTACAAGATGCCGACGATGCGGGCTAGCAAGGTGATGACGGCGTTGCATTTTACGGATTTGCAGTGGCCCACCTATCGCAACAGCGCCTCATGGAATGAACTGTTCAACGATTTTACCACTACACAACTGCCGTGGTTGTGGTGGATTTTGGCGTTGGAGTTGATTGGCCTAGCCGGATTTGTGTTACTTCAACGCTGGTTAGCATCCCTGCCCGATCGTGGCTTTGCGATTGCCAAAACGCTGAGTTTGGTAGCGGTAGCTTGGTTGATATGGCTGTCTGCGAGCATCAATGTTTTGAGCTTTAATCGGTGGGGGGTCGGCATCATTGTCGCCTTGTGGGTTAGTGCGGCGGTTGTAGTTTGGTGGCGCAACCGACTGGTATGGCGACGCTGGTGGCGCGAGGTGCGCTGGCTGGTGCTGTCGACGCAGGTGCTGTTCTTGGTGGCATACGCTGCATTTGTCTTGATTCGAGCTGCCAACCCTGATTTATGGCACCCGGCGCGTGGTGGTGAAAAGCCGATGGACCTCGCGTATCTGACGGCAGTGGTGCGGAGCCCGTCGTTCCCACCGTATGACCCGTGGTTTGCGGGTGGCATGTTGAACTATTACTACTTTGGTTTTGTGATGGTTGGCGTGTTAATTCACTTGACCGGCATTGAACCGGGAGTGGCATATAACCTGGCAGTACCGACGATGTTTGCATTGACGGCGGTAGCAAGCTGGGGCGTCGCTTTGGCGTTGCAAGGGCGATTCCCTGTAACGTATGCAAATCGTTGGCGTTGGTGGATTGCGTCATTAAGTATCGATGGCCGGCGCAAGTTGGTGTCAGCGGTGTTAGCCGCCATGTTTGTGGTAGTGGCAGGCAATTGGGCGCAAGCGCTGTGGTATTTACCAGGGACTGGTGATACTGAGACGGAGTGTGACCAAGGTAGTTCATATGCGATGGTTGAGGAGTGTAAAGGGCGGATGGAGTGGGCGTTCTGGGATGCGACCCGCGTTGTCTCAATTAAGACGGGCGATGGTGTTATCAACGAGTTCCCGTTCTTTACCTTTTTGTTTGCAGATCTGCATGCGCACATGATTGGGTTGCCATTATTGGTGGCAGCGTTAGGTGTGATGTTATCGTTGATTGCGCGCAAACGTGCCCCGGCGCAGTGGTGGCCACGGTGGCGTGCGCGTACTGCGGCAATTGTGATGCTGGGTGTGTTGAGTGGTGTTGCGTATGCGACGAACACATGGGATTACCCCACAATTGTCGGGATGAGCGTGTTGACGCTGGCGTTAGTCTCGTGGCGTGATCATCAACACCGAGCGAATAGCCTACAGCACTTGTTGGCGTTTGTGGGTGGTGTAGCTGGAGTATTGTTGGTATCGCGGGTTGCCAGTTGGCCATTTACGCGGGCATTTGCGAGTGACTATACCGGATTTGATGTATGGCAAGGGCAGTTGACGCCAACAGCGCTGTTTCTCGAAATTTCGGGGATGTGGATGTATGCGGCGTTGAGTGCCGCAGTCCTGTTGTTGATCCGCGTGCGCTGGTTGTCGACAATATCAGCCTTGATTGCGGGTGCTGGGGCATTAGTCGTCTTGGCCATTGGGATATATCTTGAGTGGCCCGCGTTGTGGATACAGGTGCCTGTCATTGTGTTGATTGGCACATTGTTATTGATATTGTTACAACGTCATCATTTGTGGCAGGTATCAATGAGGCGGAGCCGTGCGGCCGTCCAACTCGAATTGCCGGTTTTCGATGAATTGCACCGTGTCGCATCACCAAACCGACCTGCGATTTCCCTCGAGACCATCTTCACCATTATCATGGTGCTCGCCATGATTGGTATCTCGGCATTAACCGAGGTACTTGTGGCCAAGGGTGATATTGGGCGCATGAATAGCGTCTTCAAGTTTGGTATGCAGGTGTGGGTATTTGGTGGCTTGAGTGCGGCCGTGTTGATTGGCTGGGTGTGGCAACATATTTGGCGTTACGCAATTGGCGCCCAAGTCGTATGGCGTACGGTTACGCTGGTGCTGGTGGCAGCCTCGTTTGTCTATCCTGTGACTGCCACACCAGTGCGTATTAACGAACAGTACGACAAAGAAGCCCCACTATCATTAAATGGTGAAGCCTACATTGATACTGAAATTGCCACCTGGGGTGAGAACGGCTACAACTTTACGTTGGTCGAAGATGCCGCTGGTATTGACTGGTTGCGTGATAACGTACAGGGCACTCCCATCATCCTTGAGGCACATGCCGAGGCTTATCGTTGGGTCGCCCGCATCGCGACCCATACCGGTCTGCCGACCTTGATTGGCTGGCCGTGGCACCAAACGCAACAGCGGAGCGTGGCCGATGTCGGTCCAGTGCTGACAGCGCGTCAAGAGGCTGTAAAGCGCTGGTATACCAGTGATGACGCCGACAAAACATTTGCTGAGATTCAGAAGTACGGCATCGAATATGTCTATGTTGGCCAAATGGAACGCGCCATGTATGGCGAGAATGTCGGCCAAGCATTTGCCCAGATGGCGACTGACGGCATGATTACGCCGGTGTTCCGCCTTGAGAATACGGTTATTTATCAGGTTCCAGTATCGGGTAACATGCCGGCCGTCCTCAAAACGAGCACCCTAGCACGATTTGATCCGCAACCGTTGCCACAGCAATCGATGTTGCCGTCGTATGTGGGTGATTTGGCTGAGGTACCAGCGCCCGGTTGGAATCCGGTACGCAACGACGTTGCCGTAAGCGCTTTGTGGTTGCTGGCCTGGTACTTGATTGCCGCGTTGGGTCTGATTCCGGCATTGTGGCTGGGCGAACGCCAGTGGCCATGGGCCCGACTCATCGGCCTTATGCTCCTCGGCTATGCGTTGTGGTTGCCAGTGAGTGCCCGTTTGATGTACAACGGCACGACGGGGTTATTCGTGGCCACACTGCTGGTCGTGGCGTTCAATCTGTTGGCACTGATGATGATCGGTTTGCGCACCATGCCTGTGTCTGGCGCACCATTGGTCTGGTTTGATCATACCCGAGCGCGTGAGTACCTGACTGTTGGGTGGCGGCATGTGGTCGAGTCCATTCGTCGGCAGTGGCGGGCGATTGTGGGTTTTGAGTTGCTGTTTACTACGGCGTTTTTGGTGATTGTGATTGTGCGTATGGCCAATCCCGACTTGTGGCATCCGTTCTGGGGGGGCGAAAAGCCGTTTGAGTTCGGTATTTTGAATGCAGTACTCCGGAGCCCAGTCATGCCGCCGTACTCACCGTTTTTTAGTGACGGCACACTCAATTACTACTACTACGGCTACGTTTTGTTATCGTTGCCGCTCCGCTTTACCGGGATTGCGCCAGAGATTGGCTATAATCTGACGGTGGCTACGCTATATGCATTAGTGGTAAGTGCTACAGCTATGTTGACGTGGCATATTACGCGTCGACATTGGGCCTGGATTGTCGCTGTGTTGATCATGGCTGTTCTAGGCAATCCGGCTGCTGCGTTCCAAGTTGGTTGGTCACGTGGCTTAGCTGAGATTATCCAGATTATGCAGGACCCCAACGCGACATCGTTGTGGGCTGCCATGGGTGACTGGTTTATTGGGTCGAGTCGCGTTATTCCGAACACGATTAACGAGTACCCAACCTGGAGTTTTGTATTTGGCGATTTGCATGCACACGTGATTACTATGCCGATTTCACTCTTGTTGTTGGCTCTCGCTTGGCAGGCGTTACAACCAGGAGTGTTGCCGTTTGTGTGGTGGCCATTAGTCGCAATGGTGATGGGGACGTTGGCGACCACCAATTCATGGGATGCGCCGACTGCAGTATTGTTAATGACTGGTGTTTTGGCACGGCGCGCGTTATTGCGTGGTGGCTGGCGTCTTGTGCCAGTAGCGATTTTGCAGAGTGCGGCATTGGCGCTGGTGGCGTATATCAGTTATCTGCCGTTTTTCCAGCAGTACGTGCCGCAGATTGGCGGTGTAGCGCTGGTCAAAGCAGCATCACCGTGGTGGCCGTGGTTGGCGATGTGGGGCATGTTTGTGGTGCCAACGGTGGCAAGTGTGGCACTGATTGCATGGCGCCATAAGGCGATGCAAATCGTGGTGGCTGGAGTATTGCTCATCGCGATGGCAGTGGGATTGGTGTTGAATGCCCAAGGTACCACGTTCATGCCTCTGATACAACAGTGGCTGGCCGACCCACGGCTATGGCTCGGGCTTGTCGTGGTGACTGCATTGCCGTTTGTGCTTGGACGCCAGCCGGATCAACAACGCTGGTTTGGCATTTGGTTGGTCTTGATTGCTTGGGCTGTGGCCTTGGGGGTCGAGATTATCTATGTGCGTGACCACATGGAAGATGGCGATTGGTATCGCATGAACACCGTCTTCAAGTTTGGTATTCAAAGTTGGTTATTACTGACTATCGGTTTGGCAAGTCTGGTGCCACTATTGTGGCAACAGATGCGTACGTGGCGCTATCAACTTGGTTATGTACTTTTGGCCGTGCTGGTTGTGCCATTGATGCTTGGGGCCGTGTATCCGGTGTTTGGGGTGCCAAACCGGATGCAGTATCGAGTGGTACGCGATCAGGCACTGACACTTGATGGTTTGGTCTTCATGGAAAAAGGCTCGTATAGTGCCTATGATGCCAATATTGACTTTGTTTCCGATTACCGAGCTATTCAGTGGCTCAATGAAAACGTGACTGGTACACCAGTTATCATGCACTCGAGCATTGAGTTTTACCGTGGTTATGGTGTGCGAATTGCAGCTAATACGGGATTGCCGACAGTCGTTAGCCCACTTCACGAAAGCGAACAGCGGAACGGTGATGTGGTTGGCAAACGCGATGCCGATGTAATTGAGTTCTATCGTTCGACTGATTTGACCAAAAAGCGACAACTGTTATCGCGCTACCGGGTTGGCTATATTGTCGTCGGGCCAATTGAGCGTGCTGCATATGGTGAGGAAGGGATAGAGTTGATTGGCGAGATGCCCGATGTACGTCAGGTGTTCCAATCGGAAGCAACGATGATTTATCGTGTATCACCGCAAATTGTCTCGATTCCGCCGCTTGATGATATCGATGGAACACGGAGTGAACAGTCGGTCTCTGCCCCATCCGAACCGGAGCCAGAGCCTGAGTATATCGATACGGCAACGTTAGTCCAGGCGTATGAGGATGATCCAACTGATGTGACGGTGATGATGCAACTGGTTGATGCATATCGCCGTGTAGGCAATTCGATTGATGCATCAGATGTATTGCTGAAAACCTCACAATTGCTACCCGACGATATTATGGTCTTGCATCTGTTGGGTGACATTTCAGCCGAGGCTCGTTTGAATGATCGTGCGATTAAGGCCTATGAAGCGGCAATCGCTGTGAACAATAACCCTGGTAATGTGAATAAGTTATTGAGTGGTTACATGATGATGGGCATGTTTGAGGAAGCTCTTAAGGCGACCGACACCGCCATCGAAGAGTACCCTGATTTTGCTGACTTTTACTTTACGCGAGGTAAGATTCACGAGATGCTCGGTGATATTGATGATGCCCGGCGTGATTACCAGGCATATCTCGATAATTCAGCAGATGATGCCATTTTCCGCCAAGATGTTTTGGATGCGCTTGAGCGCTTGGATCGCTGAGGAGTGATTGCATGAACGACGTGCTATTGCACTGGATTGTCATTGGGATGTTTGCCATTATCGGCATCCCATGGAGCAAATATCTCTTTGGCGGAATGCCATCATCGATGATTGGCATGGCACGTCCACTCGGTTTGGCGCTGGTTGGTGTTGGTGTGTGGACATTCGCAATGATCGGACTACTGCCATTTAATGGTGGTGGCGTGATCGTCGTGGGCGTGGCTGTTGGGTATGTGGGGTGGCGTCTCTGTGGTGGTATTGATGTGCCATGGTTCCGTACACACTGGCAAAGTTGGGTGCGGAGCGAGCTATTCTTCATTATTGGCTTTATGATGGTGCTCTATATTCGTGGGAAGAATGCTGATCCGTGGGGAACTGAGCGCCCCATGGACTATGCGTTTTTTAATAGCATGTTGAACAGTCCGAGCTTTCCGCCGCTTGACCCATGGATGTCTGGGTTTAGTATTAATTACTATTACGCGGGATATTTGCTGGCTGCGTTACCCGCGAGTATTACCTCAATTGATGCAGCGACTGCATATAATTTGGCGTTAGCAACCACGGCAGGGATGGTCGCTGCAACGGCGGCAACGTTCGTGGGTGTTGCTATTGCTACATGGGATTCATCACACCAATACATACAGCGATGGCAGCAGTGGCTTTGGCCGATAATGGCAGTATTGGCTGTATTGGTGCTTGGTAATTTGGGTGGTTTTTTGCAGGTTGCGAGTGGCATACCTGAAATTTTGGCGTTTGAGCCACGTGATATTGGGCGTGCTGTGGTGAATGGACTAGGCGCGCGTGAGTTATTTGTGTTGAGTCAGCCATTCCGCGGGTGGGATTTTGATGGTATGAGCGAAAGTATTCCACGTGACATGTGGAATGCGTTCAACTGGTGGAATCCATCGCGGGCAGTATGGGATGCCTTGCCACTCGGTGACGGACAATTTGAGCGGCGGTATGCGATTACCGAATTCCCATTCTTTTCATATTGGCTTGGTGATATGCATCCGCATGTCATGTCGTTGCCATTCACATTGCTATTGGTTGGACTAGCCCTGCGCCGTGCACAGGCCCCTACACCTGATGTGGTGTTGCCGGCACTACTGATTGGCTTATTGTATCCGTTGAACAGTTGGGATTATCCGACCTTTTTGCTGTTGTATTTGGGTGCAGCGGTGTGGCAACAGGTTCGTGCCGCCCAATCATGGCGCACGATTGGACGTGAAGTATTGCTGGTGATTGGCTTGTCGTATGCGCTGTATCTCCCATTTCACACGACATTCCATTCGTTGGTTGGCGATGCGGCACCACTCGTTGACATACCGATTATCAGTACATTATCGCAGTTCTTCGGTATGTCACCTGCTCGAACCGAATTTCACGGATTGTTTATCATGTTTGGGTTATTCATCGTCCCAATTATGATTGCAATCGCGCACATGACTGAAAGCCCATTTGAGCGTAGATTGCTGATTGCCACATTCGTCGTCGGTGCAATGGGAGTAGCGATTGGGTTTGTGACACTTGCTGCGATTCCATTGACTGTACTCCTTTTGCATATTGCATTTCGGCGGAGTGATGTGTCACCAAGCATGGCAATCTGGTTAGGTGTAGTAGCGCTTGCAAGTATTCTGACGCTTGCGGTTGATGTTGTCTATATCCGTGACACGTTTAGTTCGCGGATGAACACGGTGTTTAAGTTCTATTATCAGGTATGGGGGTTGTGGGGAGTGGCTGCGACGATTGCCGGGTGGTATATTTGGCAGCACGCCACCAAATACTGGCGGACAGCATTGCTTGTTAGTGTATTACCATTGATTGTTGCTGCTGCAGTGTACCCGGCAGCCACGCTTGGGCAATCGTTGATCAGAGGTGGTGAATTGTCATTAGCGGGTCGCACGCCACGCGATTATGTGAATGGGGGTACTGCATCGATTGATTGGCTGCGTGCCAACGCGCCGGATGGCAGTGTGATTGTTGAGGCTGTAGATGGTCAGTATGACATGCGTGGGCTTGGTGTTGGTGGTGTCTCAGCGGCCACCGGATTGCCGACAATTATGGGCTGGCCTGGGCATCAAGGACAATGGCGTGGTGGCCATCCTGAAGCCAACAATCAAATTGGTATCCGTGAGCAGGCAGTGCGTTCAATTTATCAGAGTGGTGACTCAGGCTTAGTGACTGGTCTGTTACGTGAATATCGCGTACGCTACATTTATGTAGGGAATGCTGAGCGATCATTGTACGGGGAGTCAGGTTTTGCCGTATTCGACATTGTAGCGCAAGAGGTATTCCGCGAGGGTGATGTAGTCATTTATGAGGTCGGCGAATTCGATGAGTAGCACACACGGCCCTGTGGTGTATAGCCCACAGGTGGCGATTGTCGTCATACATTCGTAACCGCACCATTGGAGTACGTACATCAAACGAATGATCTGATTGAGCAATATACGACAACAGCTATAATGCCATCATGCTGTTGATATGCACACAAATATCCCCCCTTTAGTGGTTGATTCACCAAAAGGGGGATATTTGTGTGGACTAGTTCTCTACGACTGGTGTAGCTGAGACATTAGCGCCGACCAGCGTTGATAGTGTATTGATACGATCGGTGGTGCTGGTGCGATAATCCTGTAGCGTTTGAACCTTGAGTGGGAACAAGAAGCTGATATGGTACATTACTCGATTCTCAAATGTACTGCTCTTATTGCCACTGCTACCGGATGACTGGGCTAGGACACTGCTCTGAAGTGCAACCTCTTGCTGTAGCAAATCATTCCGCTGACTTTGGAGGGCAATAGCAGTGCTTTGGAGTGCAATATAGTTGCTTTGGGCAACTGCCTGTTCATTAAGCCCTTCGAGCTGTCGGCTCATCGAGATCATCTGGACATTCATCTGTGCCATAGCTGTCGCTACTGTATTAACATTGTTGAGTTGTGGTAGAGCTTTGATGGCAACGCGTGATGCTGGCTCACTGGTGGGAACGTTGCTTAATTGTGGCTCAAGGGCGGCAATTTGCGCTTCGATATCTTGTCGTTGCGCCTGTAATTCGCTGATAGCATTACTGATATCAACACTTTGTGTGGCGGTTGTATCATCGGTTGTGGCTAATGATGTACGATAGGTATCGAGTTCCTCATCAGATGAGATAAATACCGCAAGATCCGATACAAGATTGCGGTATCGTGTAATCTCAGGAGTAATGTCGATGAGTGCTTTGAGTTGTGCTTTGTTTTCATCGCTGACACGAGCATCGATTGTTGCGGCTATATCATCAAAGTTACAAGGAGCACTCATGGTGAGTGGCTCCATATTAATGGTATAAATCGTAACCCAATTTTTCATGAAAATTGCTTGACTCAGGAGATTGGCGCTATTTTCAATAGAGCTATTTTGTAAAGCCAACTCATTGTTAGTTTGAATCTCATTGAGTCGTGCAACATTTGCAGTGATGCAGGCCTGTACATCAGGATTGTTCTCAATCAGATAAGCAACTGCCGAGGATGTTCGTGCTGTTGTGCTTCCAGTTGCTTGGGGCGGCGTTGTGCGCGTCCCAAATGCACAGGATGGTAATACAACTAGTAGCGCAGCTACTAGGATGACACGCCAGTTCAATCTATGTCGCATCTGAAACCTCTTCTCCCTCACACTTGTTACGTTATTCTAATCATCTAATCAAGAATAGTATAGCATTATTTAGTCATCGTACATGAATATTTGGATACAATTAGATAATAAAATTAAATAATTAATACTGAACACAATATTCATGTACAAAATAACGAATATATATACAAATTATTGTTGTTGTTGGATTTGTTGGGCAATTGAGGGTGTTGATGGCCAGCTAGGTCGTTTAGGAGGTGGCGCTTGGGTGTGAATATTGGCATCATTTACTGACACGACAACATCGAGGTGTTCGATGGCCTGGCCGCGATAGACACCGCGTGTTGGTGGTACATCAGCGTAGTCACGGCCAATAGCAATTCGAATATGTCGTTCACCGGCCCAGATTCGATTGGTAGGATCGATTCCAATCCAGCCGAGATCAGGTAACCACACTTCGAGCCAGGCATGAGTGGCATCTGATTGTGATCGGTCGTGGTCATCACGACGATGGTACAGATACCCACTGATATAGCGACTTGGAATGCCTAATGTGCGACAAATAGCGATCATTACATGGGTGATATCCTGACAGACTCCTTTTTGTTGAGTCAGTACGACATCGATAGGTGAATCAACGCTTGTTGATTGTGGCGTGTAGGTAATGGTGTCAAACAAGAGTGTAGAGATATGATTAACTGTGGAAAGTGGGTCATGCCCACGCTCAATCTGATGACGGTGCATAAATTCAGTAAGTAGCGCAGTGGGTTGGGCAAACTGACTTGGGAGAAGCATATCTAAGAGTGGATCATTTTGTAAGGAGTCGAGTGCCTTCCAACTATCGGATGACAGATGTGACGGAAGTGGCTGGCACGGCAATACCTCAACCATTGACTCGGCACGTACGAGTAGTGAGGTTACTGGAACAGTAATGTTGAAATGATGCACTGCGTTATCAAGTGCATCATCAAATGAATAAATCATTGTACGTGGTGTTACGGAAAGATTAAAATGCTGGCAACGTTGTCGCTCATCATCACGTGGTTGCAAGCGGACTTCCATGATACTTTCGCGTACTGGATTGTCATAAGAAAAGATGGTATCGTGGAAAATATGATGCTTCATGGAATCCCTTTTAGTTACTCAATGTGCTGTCGATGGCATAGTCAATGTGTGCTTCGTGAAGTGCAGCGCTAATTTGATTACATCCATCTTGCACCTGAATGATGTTATGGGCCAGCGTAAATAATTGATCATCAACACCGCCATATTCAAGCAACGCTTGAAACTTACCGGTGACGCGTTGCGCGCCTTGTCCGTGGCCACGAGTATGTTTGGCTCCGATAGCAATAGTTGCATCGTGAATGCTATCTGCACAAAAGCGTATAGATCGCGGAAATACCGCATCGTACACAATGAATTGAATCATGCGTGGTGGTGTGACTTCGGGCGTGTGTACTTTGCAATATGCCTCAAATGCACTGCACATTTTGAGGAGTGCAACCCACTCAGCATGATGTGATCCTTGTTCGTCATGGATTGATTGCAGAATAGTGAGATGGCTGTGGAGCAGACTTGCGGTATTATGTGCACGTTCGAGTGCACGACCAATCTGAATGAAATTCCAGCCTTCGTCGTGCGTCATGGTTGCATCAGTAATCCCTTGGAACAGATGTGAACCAGCCTTGACCATGCCATAAAAGCGATGGGTGGCTTGTTTCCAACGATGTCCTTGTACTTGTTGACGAACATCGAGATAGAGCCGATTAATTTGCTCCCACATCTCGGATGAAATATGCTCGCGTACTTGACGGGCGTTCTCGCGGGCAGCGGTAACTGACGCCACCAATGAATCGGGGTAATGACTGTCGGCGGTAAACAACTCAACGATAGGGGTTGGTTCATGGCTTCCGGCCATGGCTTCGTGATAATGTAGTGCCTGCCACAAGCGGTGCCATCGTTGTTGGGCTACTGTGGTATCGACATCAATGAGCTGGTGTTGTGTGACATCGAGCAATCGTGCAGTATGTTCGGTGCGTTCAAGGTAGCGACTCATCCAGTAGAGCGAGTCGGCTACGCGACTAAGCATGGCCATGCATTTCCCTCACTCTTTGTCGGCGTACAAGACCCAAGTATCTTTGCTGCCACCACCTTGTGATGAATTAACCACGAGCGATCCACGAGTTAGGGCAACACGTGTGAGTCCGCCTGGCACAATGGTGACACGATCTCCATAGAGGATGTACGGGCGCAAGTCGACGTGTCGAGCCTCGAGTTGACCATCAATAATACAAGGGGCACGGGATAGTTGGATCGTCGGTTGAGCAATATACCCACGTGGCTCTTGTATAATGCGCATGGCAAATTCATGTCGTTGTGCTGCAGTACTTTGAGGGCCTATGAGCATGCCATAGCCACCTGATTCACCGACCGCTTTGACAACAAGCGACTCCAAGTTATCAAGCACATATTGACGTTGCTCACGGTCGCTCAACAAGTAGGTATCTACATTATTAATAATTGGGTCTTGACCGCTGTAGTATTTAATCATAGCCGGAACATACGCATACAGCGCTTTGTCATCAGCCACACCAGTGCCGAGCGCATTGGCGATTGCCACATTGCCGGCTCGGTAGGCATGCATCAACCCTGGTACGCCCAAGACACTGTCTGGGCGGAATACAAGTGGATCGATGAAGTCGTCGTCAATGCGTCGATAGATGACATCAACCTTCTGTAGGCCACTTGTTGTACGCATATATACCATGTTGTTATGCACAACCAGATCACGCCCCTCAACCAACTGAATACCCATCTGTCGCGCTAGATAGGTGTGCTCAAAGTACGCCGAGTTGTACGAACCAGGCGTTAATAAGACAATATTTGGCTCGCTTGTATGCGGTGCAAGCGAACGCAATGTACTGAGGAGCATTTGCCCATACTGCTCGACTGATTGGACATTGTAATGATCAAATAATTGGGGGAAGACTTGTTTACTCATTTGGCGGTTGACGAGCATGTATGATACACCGCTTGGAACGCGTAAATTGTCCTCAAGCACGACGAATTCACCATTAGGTAGGCGAATCAAATCAGAGCCTGTGACATTAATATAAACCCCCTGTGGGATGTTGACGCCACGCATTTCACGCCGATAATGGCGACAGCTATAGACCAAGTCACGCGGGACGATGCCGTCATTCAAGATGTGCTCGTCGTGATAAATGTCATGCAAAAACATATTAAGTGCCGTGATGCGTTGGGTTAACCCTTGTTCGACACGGCGCCACTCACGGTCGGTAATGATTCGAGGAATTAAATCAAACGGGAAGATTTTCTCGGTGCCTGCTTCATGTCCATAAACAGTAAATGTAACACCTTGCGCCAAAAATGTATCATCAGCTACTTGCTGTCGTTGTTGGAGTTCTTGTGGCGTAATCTGTTGCATGCGCTTCATTAATTCGACATAATGACTGCGTGCAATGCCATCAGGGTGACACATTTCGTCCCAGGCTGTATCTAACATATATTGCGCTAAAAAATCATGATTTTGCATAGTGATTATTGTACGGAATTCATATACATCACGCAATGGTGTGTTTGCCTAGGAATATTTGCCAGAATTTGGCTATTTTGCCTAGAACGTTAGCGCGATACTACCCATATCGAGCGTGCACCACTCAACATAGTTAAGCTACTTGTTGATAGGAGTGTATTGGTATTGGCAACCACTAATTTTTTGGTGCCACTCACGATCGAATGTGCTCGATTGATACCTGTGTTGATATAGCCACTAATGCGCGGTGTACTGCGCATGTCGTATCCGACTAGTACACTTAAGCCGATGGCGGGGTCACGAGCGATTGCATACACATATGAACCAGCTGGTGAGACACTAAGCGCGGTGTATTGGTAATTTGATTGTCCAAAACTCCCGGCAACCTGTATTTGCATGGTACGTTCATCGATTGTAAGGATATAGATGTAATTGCGTGCTGCAGCATAGAGACGATGAGTGCGTGACATGCGATTGAACGTACTGATGCTTTCGATATCGTAGATGAGACTGCCCGTACTAATTACGGTCGCTACATTCATGAGTTTGCCATTGTGGAGCATAATTGTCTGTATGTAGCCACGATTATTTGGTGAGGGGGCATCTTTGCCGGCTACGATAATGCGGAATTCGCTTTGGTCGAGACTAATGATATGGGTTGGTGGGCCTGTCAACATTAACGGCGTGCCGACAACTTGTGGCTGAGTGGGGCGTGAAATATCAAAGACCACTAATTGACCTTGGTAGCGTGGTGTACTTGTCGGATCATTGATGCTCAAGCCGAGATAGAGATAGCGACCACTGACTAACACTGCTGAGGGGGTATGGGTTGATGGATAGCTCCAGTAGCCAATATCAACCAAACTCCCTGTTTTGGTGTCAAACAGTTGAATGCCTATTTCTTGCCAGTTGAGGCGGCCAATAACAGCAAATTGAGTCGTATGATTCACATTCCGTTCGAGATGGAGTGCCTGTTGAAACGGCAGTGTAAGGGTCTGTAGTGTTGCGAGTGTGTTGGCATGATGAGCTGTGAGCCGTGTGGACACCCCGTTATTCGCATTGCCATTCCGTAATGCATAAATGACGGTCTCAGCGTTGTTCAACGAAATGTCATGGATCGTACGCGAGATGGTAACTGCACTCGCATTGAGTGCAACAGATGTTGATGTGCGTGACGGGGTGATTGTCCTTGTCCGTGTGGCTGTTCTTGTGACGCTTGCAGTTGCGCTGGGAGTACGACTCATCGTTGGCGTTCGAGAGGCTATGCGGGTACGTGATCGAGTCACTGTGGCAGTTCGCGTGCGTGATGGACTGCCAAGTAGTATTTCGGCGGTGCTGGTCAGATTGTCTATGATGGCTATTTGTGTTTGGTGCAAACTAGTAGCAGTGCGTTGATTGTTGACGACTTGTTGTGTTTGTGTGCGCAGTAGCTGGGCTATACTTGTTTGCGTGAGTTTGGCAACTTGGGTGTGTGTGGCAGCTTGTGCAGTCAATGTGGGGCGTGCGACTGCTGTGCGCGTGCGGATGCGCATGACATATACCGTTTTGGTGACAGGCTCCGCTGTATTGCGCGGTGTGGTAGTCGCAGTACGACTTGGTGTACGACTTGGCGATCCGTTGATGACCTCTCGGGTGGCAGTGGCTGCATCATTGACGGCAAATACTGTACCTGTCGCTTGACTATCTGCAGTTGCTATTTGGACTGCCGCACTCGTTTGAGTCGCTGCTGCAGCACGTGTCTGAACAAGTGCAAATGTGGTAGGTGTTGCCGTAAACGTACGACTGGGGGTCAACGTACGACTGGGGGTCAACGTACGACTGGGGGTCTGCGACGACGTTACTGTGTGTGATGCTGTCGGTGTATCACTCGGGGTTGGTGTATCACTTGGGGTTGGTGTATCACTTGGGGTTGGTGTATCACTTGGGGTTGGTGTATCACTCGGGGTTGGCGTATCTGCTACAGCAAATACACTGATTTGTGTAGGCTCTGTGGCATCATCTGTCGTACCATTACCCAATTGACCGACATTATTCGTGCCCCAACAGCTGACGTGATTCGTGAGCAAGATAGCACAGGCATGGCTATCCGATCGGGCAATTGATTTGGCACTTATCAATCCTGTGACCACGACAGGGGTCGCTGCAGGTATCCCATTGCCATCGCCGAGGGCATCCTCGCCCCAACAGTAGCTTGCACTTGGTGTGGTGACGCAAAAACTCCCAGTTGTCAGCGTCGCTGGAGCTGGGAGACTACCAGCAATGGTTTGCACTCCACTGAGTCCTGTTACCGCAATCGCATTATCGCTGCTACTTCCGCTGTCGTTACCAAGTTGTCCAGTCGAATTATCGCCCCAACACCAGACGGTGCCGCTACTTTTGACGGCACAAAAACTACTGGCCACGGCGGCAATATGTGTGATATCGGTCAGGTCGCCGGTACTGGTTTGGACTGTGATGGCCGTAGACCCACTGCTATCGAGCATATCATCACCATCGCCGAGCTGCCCGCTGCTGTCATCGCCCCAGCATTCGACAATGCCGGTATCAAGTGCGGCACAACTAGTACTTGTTGATACGGCTATCGCAGTTGCTACACTGGTGAGGGTAACTTGTACGGGAGTAGTTATCGTATTGGGGTATCCACTATCGCCTGTTTGCCCGAGCGTGTTATTCCCCCAGCACCAGACAGCTCCTTGTTCGTCGATGGCACAAGCGTGCGTTGCACTTACGGCGATTTTTTCAACATTATAGAGATGCGGTACGAGACTACCTGGATTTGTACCGTCCTCGCAGCGTGTACCACATCCTGTCTCACTGTCACTGTCGTTGCCCCAACAAAAGACGCGCCCCAGATGGGTAATTACGCACGAATTATCGCCACCGCTGACAATTTCTGCGGCACTAAAGACGGGATATGAGACCGGATTGAGTTGATCCACGAGGCTGCCATCAAGCAGTAGCCGTCCCCAACACCAGACATCGCCGATGCTGTTGAGGGCACACGTGCTCTGTGGTGCGGCAGCGAGTTGGCCATTTTGGGGGTACCCAAGGGCAATTGCCGTTGGTACACTCGTGCGTACCACCGTATTAGTCAGTTGCATGGTGGGTGTAGTTAAGTCGGTTGTATGAGAATCATTACTGTCAAAATCGACCCCGACTGATGCTTGGACAACTTGGGCAGTGGTGTATGTATTTGTATCACCCGTACCGAGCTGACCTTGTTGGTTATCACCCCAACAATAGATCTCGCCGGTGGTGATAATCGCACATGCATGATTGGTGCCGGCATTCAGCCGAATTACTTGACCTGTGATGCCTGTTACGGCGACAGGCTCGGGCGCATTGGTGGTTGTACCGTCGCCGAGCTGGCCATAGGTGTTTGCGCCCCAACAATTCACGGCACCTACGGTTGTGCTGATACAGGCAAATTCTGCATTTGCACCCATGGTCACCATTTGGGCATCGGTGATACCGCTGACGAGCCATGGTGATGCCATCCCAAAATCATTCACATCGGTTGCACTATCACCGTCACCATCACCATTACCGAGCTGCCCTTTGTCGTCACGCCCTGCACAGTAGACATCGTTTGTTTGACGAACCACGCACGTGTTATGCAGGCCGGTGGCTAAGTCTGCAACTAAGTCAAGGTCAAAAAAGCCACTCACGGGAGTACTACCATTGCCTGAGTCACCAAACTTACCGTATGAGTTATCACCCCAACAAAAGATGGTGCCATGTATTTGTGTTGCACAGGCATGAGTAGTGCCAAGATTTAACCCACGTACTGAGGTAAATGTATAACTTGATGTTGGCACAAGCACATCAGCGGATAGACCACTTATCCCTAAAATGGCATTCCCTGCACCCCAACAGTAGAGTATATCGTCATCTTTTTCGGCACAAGTGGCAACAGTACCTGCTGAAATTTGAACGACATTACTATTCATGTCGGTCCCAGTGACCGCTTGTGGGGTGCTCGCATCAGTGGTATCACCGGTACCTAATTGGCCACGATGATTGCGACCCCAACAGTGTACGGCACCGGAACCATCAATAGCACAGGCATGATGTGGGCCAACGCTGATGCGTACAATGCCGCTAATCCCTGTGACCTGTACGGGGTATATACTGTCGACTGTGGTGCCGTCGCCTAGTTGGCCGTAGGTGTTATCCCCCCAACAGTACACGTCACCAGAGTACGTGAGGACACACGCATAGTCCTCTCCCACGCCAATATCTGGCCCAGGCAGGGTTTTGGCGTTGGCTGTTTGATACTGTATCATGCCAAGCGCAATCGATATGCTACTGAGTACGACCAAAAGAATCAATCGTCGCATACTCGAGGATATCTCCATGGTGTTGCTAGGCTTTCATTTTGATAGTACGTGATTTTCTCATTTACTATGACATTGTGTAGATTACTTTCTGATTACGTTGTCATAATAATTCACCTATTTGGTTGATAAATAACGAAACACACTGGTTGTAAGCACTTGTGCGCCGTTAATGTTAACGCAATGATGACGTATTTGTTATGCGTGCGATGCTATGCTGTATACAAGAACATATTGGTTGAAGGAGGTCGATAATGCAACTTAATGGCTATCACCATGTAACAGCCGTCACAAGTAATGCCAAGGGTAACGTCGATTTTTATACTCAAGTATTAGGCATGCGATTGGTCAAGAAGACGGTTAATCAGGATGATGTGAGTGCATACCACCTCTATTATGGTGACGAAATCGGGCGAGCAGGCACTGCAATCACCTTCTTCGACTGGGCTATGATAGGGTCACAGCAACGCGGTACGGGTGCGATTGATCTGATGACCATGCGTGTGCCAAGTGCTGAATCGATTGCGTACTGGGCTGAGCGACTGGCATCATATGGAGTTGATGCTGACCCAATATCGACATGGCACGGCCATGCTGCTCTAGCATTTCGTGATCCTGAGGGGCAGCGATTGATGGTGATTAGTGATGATGGGAGTACAGGTGGTATTCCGTGGGCCAAGAGCCCAGTCCCCGCGGAACACGGCATAAAAGGTATCTTTGGCGCTGGGGTAACAGTGCGCAACCGGGAGCCACTTGATACGGTATTACGAGTTGTTTATGGCTTATCTCTGATTGATGAGCAGGTGGATGCTACCAACCCCAAGCGTTCACATCTGTTGTACGCCGTCGGTGATCTGGTCGGTGGGGCATTGTCAGTCCAAGTGGCGCCTGATCTGCCGCCAAGCCGTTTGGGAGCGGGTGGTGTGCATCACATTGCGTTTCGTGTTCCTGATGATGATGCAGCGACATATTGGATCAATCGTTTGAGTCGATCGGGATTACAACCAACGCATATCATTGACCGCTTTTACTTCCATTCTGTGTATACGCGGGTGCCTGGCAATATTCTGATTGAACTTGCCACTGATGGACCTGGATTTGCCACTGATGAACCAGCTGATACACTGGGAGAGTCATTAGCGTTGCCACCGTTTCTTGAGCCTCGACGTGCAAGCATTGAGGCGGGATTGCGGCCAATCGCATAATATGTGATATGGCAAAAACCTAGGAGTGCATCGCACTCCTAGGTTTTTTGTGCAACTGCGCATTGTATAATGGACAAAGTACATGATAAAGCGGAACGATGATGACGAACAATCCTCTCTACTCGGTAGTGATACCGGTATACAACAGTGCTAAAATCGTTGGGCTGGTAATCGAACGCACGCGGGCGTTCTTTGCGCTTCATGGGTTGAGTTATGAGATTATTTTGGTCAATGACGGGAGTCGTGACGCAAGTTGGTCTGTGATTGCAACACAGGCTGCACAGTATCCTGAAGTCACTGCAATTAATCTATTGCGGAATTATGGCCAGCACAATGCCGTCTTTGCTGGCATTCATCAGAGCCGCGGGTTGCATGTGATTACGCTTGATGATGATCTGCAAAATCCACCTGAGGAGATTATTCATCTAATTGATAGCATGCGTGACGGCAATCATGATGTCGTGTTTGGGCGGTTTGTTCAAAAGCAACATTCATTGGTACGGCGGTTTGGGAGTGGGATGATTCGACAGATGAACAATCGTATTTTCATGTGTCCGCCGGACATTGTACCTACGAACTTTCGTTTGATTCGACGTGAGGTTGTCGATCGTATGATCGGCTATCGTACCGCGTACCCCTATACAACTGGACTTGCGTTGATGTTTGCACAGTCGGTCGGTAATGCGTGGGTCAAACATCAAGAACGGCATGAAGGCAAAAGTAACTACAATTTGGTGCGCATCATCAGTTTGGTATTACGCATTCTGTTTAACTATTCCATTTGGCCGTTGCGGCTGGTTACCATGACTGGATTCGCTATTGCGAGCGTTAGCTTTTTGATTGGTATGGTGCTGATTGTGCGCAAATTGTTTGATAGTATTCAGATCGAAGGGTGGACAGGCATCATGGTGATGTTGGCATTACTCAACGGTGTGATTATTTTGATGCTTGGTATGCTTGGTGAATATACGATTCGTATTTTGCAACAGATGAATTCTAAAGAGACCTACCACATCAAAGAGATTGTGACACACGATGCCTAATCACTTTTTTATTGCGGGTGCTCAACGCTCTGGGACCACGTATCTCTACCAGCAATGTGTAGAACATCCGCAGATTGAGATGGCATTACCCGTCCGCCCTGAGCCCAAATTCTTCATTCAGCACTGGCGTGCTGAGGTGACCGCTGTGAGTTATGCACATCGTTATTTTGGCCATAAAGCCGGTGCCACGATGTATGGCGAGAAATCGACCAGCTACATCGAAATTGAATCGGCCGCGCAGCGGATTGCACAGCTTATCCCTGACGCCAAGATTGTCTTTGTATTGCGCAATCCGGTTGAGCGCGCTATCTCGAACTATAGCTTTAGTGTGAAGCATGGAGTCGAGCAGGCGACGCTGGCCGAGGCAATTTATCACGAAGAAGAACGGCGACACAACTACGATGCGAGCAAGATTTCGGTGTCGCCGTTTGCGTATCTGCAACGTGGTCGGTATATCAACTATCTCCGCATGTATGAGCGCTACTTTGATCCTGCGCAAATCCATATCATGATCTACGAACAGATGACGCATGATATCAGCGTGATTCAGCGGTTATATGCATTTTTGGGCGTTGATTCAACCTTTTTGCCACCGTCGCGTGACGAGGTTGTCAATGCCAACGACAGCGATTACACACCAGTGACGGATGATGTGCTCATGCGCTATTTGTATGGGTATTTTGCCAGTAGCAATGACGAGTTATTTGCGCGGCTTGGCTATACCGTCAATGAATGGGTATCGCCGTTTGCTAGCTGAGTGAGATAATATCACTTCCCATATCACTATCCCGATAAAAGCGTTGCACCCGATCAGGTCGGTAGATACCTCGTGCAGTTACTACGGCACTTACGGGGGCATCAGTGTGTATGCTCGGTAGATTGCGCGGACCCTGAGGTGCAACCACGTAACGCGGTAACTGACGCATATTCAGCAGTTGCATGAGTGTGGCTGTGTCGTCATCGATAACGGTACCATCATCGTTAATACCGCCACACACGAGTGCGAGGGTTGTATCTGGGTGCATGTCGCCTGTGGTGCTGAGGTGGACGTACACAGATGGGTGTTCTGACTCCCGCACAAGCATACGTTGTATCGTGGCAGCAAATAACCCATCTTTGTCGATAATTGTTAAATGGTCATCGTCGGTGAGGAGTGCGCATGCGAGTCGTGCGCATTTTTCGTTGCCGCGATCGAGTCGTTGGAGTGCTTGCTGGAGCAGTGGCATACGTTGGGGTGTTGTGCGCATGCGTTCGTGTAACTCGATTACAAATACGGGTACCTCGTTGAGTGGTAGTAATTGGATATCAACGCCATGATCAAGACACAACCAAATTCCAGAGGCAATCACTGCTTGACGTGCGTAGACATGATGATGGTGCAGCGCATGAAACAGCTCACCCGGTGTCTCAAATCGCACAGCATGACCCTGCCAATTATATGCGGATATGATGCGTTGTATGGGGTTGTAACTGACCGATTGGGTGGCAAGATGATGGATAAATGCATTGGTCATGGGGTTAGAGTCCTTGATTGATGAGAATATCACTCAGTGTACGATGACAAACTGCCCGGAACGTTCCCCACTCCTGCCAAGTACCACCGATCTGGGGCGCATGGGTAGCAGGCAGTTCTTCGAGTTGTGCGGCTCGTGCATTGAGTTGATGCGCATCGAGCGCTTCAAAATGGGCAATCTCCTCGGTTAGATCATGTGCAACTGGGTGTGTATCGTCGACGTGACAGAGGTAGGCAAACGTCTGAAATGGCACGACGCTCTGATACTCCACATGGAACAAAGGGGTGACGTGGAACGGTGTAAGCCCGGTCTCCTCGGCGATTTCACGTAAGAGAGCATCCTCGAGTTGCTCGCCGGGATGAATACCACCGGTCAGCAAGCGCGCAATTAGGCCAGGGTAGTACTGCTTGGCGGCACACCAAATGCGCCCATCTGGACGTTGCAACACCATGCATACCTCGCCGATTCGTCCATCACGAGTGATTCGTCGATTTACGTCGGGGGCAATATGAGCGTGCAAGCGATAGTGAAATGTGTGCATCATTGTGTACCCCAATCAACGATGTGCGTATCTCTGTCTATTATAGCGACCGATTGCTATTGATAGACAGAATCTACACCATCCTCGACATCATCAAGCAACAAATGGACGCGACCATTATCAATATAGTGGTCAACTTCGAGCGTACGAAGGTACTCATACTGACCGGTATTCATCTGCCAAATCGCCCACCAGCGTGCCTGACTCCACAGTGGTGCCCGAGTAATCAGGCGGATGGCGTCGTAGTAGGCATAGCCGATTGCCTCCCCACCGAGCGCGCCCCCAACATAGACTGCTTGTCCGTCATTGCGTGCAATCTGCCCCCAACGATACCATTCGTGTGCAGGCATCGCCAGCCCGGGGCGCCAGTTGAGCAGGGCTGCACCCTCGTGATAGACATACCACTATGACGAGATCACGCCAGGCTTTGCGCCATAGCGTATAGCCGAGCGCTCCACCAAACATAAGCCAACTCACGGTATCCCACTGCCAGCTGTTCCATATATAATCCCAGCTACGTTGTAATTGCCACTCAAGCGGGATATCAGTTGCAAGTGCTTTGGCATAGGCCGTGTTCGGTAACGGGTATCCATAATAAATAATCGAGAAGATGAGCCAGCTACTCGCTGGCAGCGTGGCAATCGCCACCGTGCGCATAATCGTTGTGATACCGAGGGATTGGGCCTGATACGTCACCCAGAGTAAGGCTGGCATGTAGATGATGATGGTGTCATTCCGATTAAAAAAACTCAGCACCGCGATGAGATATAGTATCCCGATTTGGCGTGCTGTAGGCGTTGATGTATTCAGCGCACGATGAAAGACGACGACAAACAGCACCACAAATAGATACGATAATGGGTTCTCAAGCCCTGATGACGTGTAATCAAGAATTGCCTTACTGGCAATTAATGCACTGCCTAGCCATAACGCGCTCCACCATTCACGCGAGCCACTACGCCATAAGAGGATAAATGCACCCATACTCAGCACAAATGAGAGCACGATGACACTAAAAAAGAGCTCATGTGTGAATAGATACACTCCCGTCACAACGAACATCCACAGTGGGTGACTGCACACGCTCGCTAGGGTTCCATGTTACGCCGTACCCATTCACAAAGTTATTACCGTGCGAAAGGTGATATAGGCATCATCGACAATCCATGCATTGCGGATCATAATAACACCGACAATCAGGCAACTACTCCACTGAGCCATAGTGACAGTCGTGATGGTGCCATCGTCGGTTGGTCCTTTTTTTAAAACTACAAATTGTCGTAATTATTGTAACAAAATAACACTAGTCGCTGCATGCGGGCAATGGCAACGTGGCGCCACTTCCCTCATGTCACAGGTTACGCGCAGAGACGCCGAGTCGCAGAGGTGAAACTCCCCAGCCCGTCACTGCATGCCGACCATTGCAACCTGGTGGCGATTGTGCTAACACCGGCGTGCAGTCTTTTTCCACGGCAATCTACATGATTGCTGAGAAGAAGATTGCACGGCCACGCACCATCGCGACATGCGGCACAAGATTGCAGGAGTACGTGGCCATGCACTGATGGAATGAGCGCAATGGTCACTGCATGCGGGCCATGACAACCTAGTGGCGCGGTGTGCACGAAACCCAGTGTGAGTCTTGTGCGCCGGCGATTTGTACTCTTATGCCAGAACGCCCTGTCACTTCACATTTGTGTGGCAACAGGGTAACGGAGCCTATTCGGGTTCGAATTCTTTCATGATGGCGGCGAGCGCGCGACTATCATCACGATGTGATACTTCGAGTTTTTGGCGCATGCCGACGCGATCGGCGAGCGGGCGGTTTTGGCCCAACTTAAACTTGCCCTCAAGTTTGGTAATCGTCATGCGATAGGCCACGATGCCAGGGAGCATATTGCCGTGACCCTCTTGGGTGAATCCGGGGTGATTACGGTCGTAGATATGCGTCAAATCGTTGAGCATAGGCATAACGGTATCGGGCTCGGCGGTGACCTGGCAGGTGCCGCTGGCGTGCACGACTGTGTAGTTCCATGTGGGCACGGCATTGGGACTCTCGTACCAGGTCGGCGAGATAAACGCATGCGGCCCACGGAAAATGGCAGTGGTTGGTGTACCTGCTTTGAGTAACGCATTGTGGTCGTTGGCGCGGGCCAAATGGAACATGAGATGCATCGTATCGTCGGTGGTCTCGACCATCACCGGTGCGTAACTGACGGCTGGTAAGCCATCAGGGCCGTTGGTGACGAGCGTGGCAAAGTCGTATTGTTGCATGAACGCAATCAGGCGCGGTCGATCATGTATGCGATTGGCAACAGGAATATACATCGTGTTATCCTTTCAAGATGGCATCGATGCCAACGGTTGCTAACTCGGCGTCTTCGTCCTCGGTGAGCCCACTGACTGCTACGGCCCCGATACATGTGCCATTGTGTATGACAGGCATGCCGCCACCCCAGCCAATAAAGCGCGGATCACCGTAGTATGCGATATCAAAGCCTTGATCGGCACTGCGTACTTTGCGGCCGATGTCGCGGGTTGGTTTGCATGCGCGGGCTGCACTAAACGCCTTGTTCGTGGCAATAGTCACTGACTGGAGCGGGGCACCGGCCATGCGGATCAGGGCGATGAGCTCACCATGGGCATCGGCTACGGCAATCACCCCTTTGGCACCACGTGATTCGAGTATGGGCAAAATGGCATTGATGGCTTTTTGGGCATCGTGATGATCGAGTATAGTGTGTTGATACATCGATGATTCGCTTTCTTAAATGATAATCTGCACGCGTTTGCCGAGTTTGGCTGATTCAATCGCACCAAAAACCATGGCTAGGCTTTTGATATTGTCACGACAATCACCCATGGGTGTTGCGCCGGTGCGATGACTGTTGATGAAGTCCTTGAGCGATCCGGCAATCCCATGTGCAATATCCTTGGCCGCGGTCATGTGGAGCTGTTGACACTTGGCGTGGAACCCGCTGCGTTCAACGACGACCTCAGCCTTGATGTCGTCATGCCCGTCCCAGGTGGCACTGCCTTGACTACCGACTGCCCGCCAATCGGCCTCCCATGAGGTATGTAGACCCTCGGCTGCCCAACAGCCACGGTAGGTGAATCGAGCGCCGTTGGCCATCTCAAACAAGGCTACTGCACCGGCATCACCTTTGTACCAACTCCAGCGTGGATTGAACTCCTCACAGTAGACCGATATGGGCGTGACATCGCCGAGCAAATAGCGGGCCGCATCAAAGGTGTGAATTGCCATGTCGAGCACGAGTACGTGGGCCATCTCATCACGGAATCCACCGAAGTGCGCCCCAATATAAAAGTCTGAATTCAGAATTCCTGTCTCGCCAACGTGGCGAATGGCGTCGCGGTAGGCCCACAAGCGTGCATCATAGCGTCGACTTTGGCTGACCATGTAGCGCACGCCAGTACGATCTGCGGTCTCGACCATGGCACGTGCTTGATCCATTGAGACTGCCATCGGCTTCTCACCAATTACCGGGATACCCGCATTGAGACAGGTGATGGTAACATCGTGGTGCGCCTCGGGGATGGTGACATCCACGACAAAATCAGGCTGTACGACCCGTAATGCAGTGCCTAAATCATCGCCATAGTAGTCGGCTACCAACCCTAGCTTTCCGGCTGCATCAGCGGCCGCCCCTGGGCGGATGTCAATCCAGCCAGCGAATGTGACATCGGCATTGGCAACTAAATTTTTTGCCCAGGACTGCCCCATCCCACCTGCTCCAACTAGTAATGCGCGTAGTGTGGCCATGATGTTGCCCTTTGTGTCTTGTATCAGCGGTAACTACGCCTATTGTATCATTTCTCATTCATCCTCTAATACCCGATGTTGTGGATATATATACATGTCATTTTTATTACAAAGACCACATTTGTGAACTTTCATTTTGTTATCAAAAACCACATTTGTGCATTATCAAATCCATATAATGAAATTGGGAAAAGCAAAAGGAGGGCATATGCAAGGATTGGAGAATCAGGGAGTACAGGCGCTTGATGGCTATCAGCGGTGGTTGCGGGGGCGCCAACGTGAATTAGAGCAAGCGTATCAACTCTCTCGTTGCGATTGGCGACTATCGCAAGACGAAGGAACTGTGACGTACACGCGTCATGGTCAGACGGTAGCAGTTGCTACCGTCAAGATGGTTGGCTCATTCTGTGCCAGCAATGCAACATGGTTATGGGCCTGGGCCAATCCGGCAATTGCGCGTCAGTTAAGTGTTGCGCCGCAGCAGATTGCACAGTGGGCGCAGGTTGTTGGTCTCACCTCACTGACCGAGGCGATGATTGCCGTGCCACAACTCCCTACATTATGGGCTGATCAGGCGCAATCCTGGCAGTTTGAGGTCATGACGCAAACGGCAGTGAGTCGTTTGGTGAGTCTGGTCGCATTCCACACGGTGGGGCTTGGCGTACACTACTACACGAATACGCAACGCAACGTGATTGGTGGCGCCGTAATTACTGGCATTTACCGACCGGTGCGGAGCGTCTAATTGATTGGAGCCGTGGTCGCTGGAGCGTTATCATATTGACCAGCGACCATGGCATATTGCATCCTGAGCTAACAAGGGAGATTCCATGAACGAGGCACAACTGCAACAACAGGTTGAGAAGATTATTTTGCGAGCTACTCAGAGCCCACCAATTTATTTACATCGTTCGATTGCAATTGATGTTGATTCGCGGATGACTGGCATTGACTTGGCCAAAATATTCAATATTGGGCAAGTACAAATTGCAGGACTCAATGGCTGGCGTGTTACCGGGGTGGTGCCCAAAACCCTGAGTACTGTGGCTGACTATGGTCTGAATGATTTTACGGGGATGGGCGGGAGCGTGATTGCGGTATATGTGATTATGGAGCTTGAGCTGAATGCACAAAACGCTTCATTGATGCGTGGCGAGATTTACAACTTCCTCAAAAAAGAATTGATGACCGGCTTGACATAGGATGCAGTAATGATGTGGCACTGTGTCAGGGGCTCCTGTCGGACGCCCATGCGTAGCATACAGGGGCGGTACGGGGTGGAGACCAATCTCTGTGCCCTTGCATCTCTACGCACAACGAGGTGGGAAGAATGACATGAAATGTACAGGGTGCTGCAAGTGATGCCCCTACCAGAACGGTGTGGACCTCAGCACGCAACGAGGTGGGCACTGTGTACCCTATCGGACTTCCATACGACGCTCAGTATTCCCTCATTTGCAATTGCCAGCATAACCCCGTATACTTGGAAACGGTATTATTTTAGTCAACTCGGGAGGGGGGTGAACGGGTTTAACCCACGCGCAATGAAGATTGAACGCCGTGACGGAGAGAGCATCGAGCAGTTGCTTCGCCGTTTCAACAAAATCGTCGTGGCTGAGCGTATCACCAAGACCTACCGCGAGAAGATGCAGTTCGTGTCAAAGAGCGAGCAGCGCAAAGAAAAGCGCCGCCGTGCTGAGCGTAACCGTCGCAAGAAGATGGCCCAAACCGGTCACTAGCGCCTGTGATGCATACATACCAACCGTTCCGGTCTTTACCGGAGCGGTTTTGGTATGTTTTTTATTGTGACTTTCACATATGTATTGTGTGCAGATATAGTGATGTTTTATACACAAAGGAGACGCCATGTTTGATCGACTCAATAGCGTGGTTGAACGCTACGAAGATCTGACGAATCAAATGGCTGACCAAGCAGTGCTCAGCGATTTGGCCCGACTCCAACAAATTGCCCGTGAGCAACGCGATCTCGAACCGGTAGTGGCTACCTTTCGGCGGTATAACAGTGTAATGCAACAAATCGCCGACGCCCAAGAGATGATAAACGGCGATGACGATGACATGCGCGCGATGGCGCTAGATGAAATTGATCCACTCAACGCCGAGCGTGAAAAGCTCGAACAAGAGATGAAGCTTCTGTTGTTACCGCGCGACCCGAATGACGATAAGAGCGTTATCATTGAGTTGCGCCAAGGCGAAGGCGGCGATGAGTCGGCTTTGTTTGCAGCCGACCTCTACCGTATGTATATGCGCTACGCTGAGCGTGTAGGCTGGAAGATTGAGCTTCTTAATGCCAACGAAAACGGTATCGGTGGCTACAAAGAAGTTTCGCTCGAAATCCAGGGCCAAGGTGCCTATAGCCGTCTTAAGTACGAAGGCGGTGTGCATCGTGTCCAGCGCGTACCGGCCACCGAGGCTCGTGGGCGCATCCACACCTCGACCGCTACAGTGGCCGTATTGCCCAAACTCGATGACGACGGTGATATTGAGCTCAAGGCCGAGGACTACCGCGTCGACGTGTTCCGTGCGGGTGGCCATGGCGGTCAGGGCGTTAATACGACCGACTCAGCCGTGCGTATCGTCTACAAAGGTGGCACGCCAGATGAGATGGTTGTGACCTGTCAAGATGGCCGTTCACAGCTCAAGAACAAAGAGAAAGCCTTGAACGTGTTGCGTGCCCGTTTGTTTGCCATCAAAGAGGCCAAACGTGCCAAAGCAGTCGGTGAGTCGCGCTTGGCGCAGGTCGGCAGTGGTGAGCGCTCCGAGAAGGTGCGCACCTACAACTTCCCACAGGATCGCATCACCGATCACCGGATTGGCCAGAGCTTCTCGAATTTGCCCGGCATGCTCGATGGCGATATCGATCGCATGATTGATGCCTTGACCGTGTACGACAACGCCGAGCGCTTGCGCGCCGTGGGTGTCGATGCGTAGGTGGTTGATGTCCAACGCCCATGGAGAGACGAAGCATGCTTCGTCTCTCCATGGGCCCGATTTTTTATATAATGACGACACAGAACCACCATACGACGAAACGGCATACGCCCATGGATCACCCGCTGAATTCACGGATTAGTTTACGCCAACGCGTGCGCCAGTTGATTTTGATGCGCGAGACTGGCCCCAAACGGCCGGCCTGGCATATGCGTCGGATGCGCATGATCTGGGAGTTGCACGACCAAATTGCCGCCTTAGATGGAGGAGACACCCCCATGTTCCCACAGACGCTCCAGTCCTACCTGACCCCGCAGCTCGATACCTATATCGAAGAGTTGCGCCAGTTGTGTGCCATCGAATGCCCGACTGACTCCAAAGTCGGTGTCGATGAGGCCGGCGAATGGGTGGCCCGCTGGGGGCGCCGACGTAATTGGGAGGTCAAACGCTGGAAGGACGACGAGTTCGGTGACACCATCGCCTTTACCATTCTCGGCAAGGGCGGCCCGCGCATTTTGCTGGCAGCCCACCTCGACACCGTCTACCCTGTCGGCGTGGCTGCCGAGCGCCCGATGCGCATCGAGGGTAATACCTTGCTGGCCCCTGGATCGTGCGATAACAAAAGTGGTCTGCTCTCGGCCTTGTACGCCATGATGGCCCTCGAGGAGTGTGGTGGCTTGGGGCATATTGGCGCCATCACCTTGTTGTGTGGTAGTGACGAAGAGGCCGGCATGAAGGTTTCACTCCGCGCCTTTGCCGAGCTGGCCCCTCAACACGACGTAGCCTTTGTGCTCGAGGCCGGCCGCGAGAACGGCGATATTGTCAGTGCGCGTAAGGGCGGCGGCAACTTTTATTTTGAGGTGCAAGGCAAAGCGGCGCACGCCGGCGTCGAGCCCCACAAAGGTGCCAATGCGATTGTGCAACTGGCTCACCAAAGCGTGGCGCTCCACGCCCTCAATGGCATGCGCCCGGGCACGACGCTGAATGTGGGTGTGGTCAGCGGCGGCACTGTCTCGAATGCTGTGCCTGATCGGGCTAGCGCCAAAATCGACGTGCGCATCGTGGATCCAGCCGACCAAGCGCCGGTTGAGGCTGCCATTCGGGCTATTGGTGAACAAGTGTTTGTGCCTGGGACCGCCACTACCGTGACGGGTGGCATTCGCGTGCCTGCCATGGCCTGCACCCCGACGATTGCCTCACTCGCCGAGTTGACCAAACAGTGCGCCCGTGAGCTAGGCTTTGAGACCAACGATGCCCATACTGGTGGCATGTCGTACGCCAATTATTTGGCTCAACAAGGCCTGCCGGTGCTCGATGGCCTCGGGCCCGTGGGCGGCAACGACCATAGCCCGCGCGAGTATATCGACATCGACAGCATTGTGCCGCGTACGGCGTTGTTGGCCCTGTTGATGACGCGCGTACATACGATTGGGTAAATGATCGGGGGGCCGACGGTAGAGCAGCAGCATGCTGCTGCTCTACCGTCGGTGGATGGCCATGCGTCTCTGTCTATCGGTTGTTTTATCGCCCTGCCCCTTTGGGTGTGGGAATCGATGCAATCACCTCGGCACAACGTCGCGCCCCATGCTCTGTGGCAATCTGCTGGCCCAAATGCGCTGCAGCCCGTTGTATCGCTGAGTTACTCGTGTAACCAATGGCCGCTGCCAGATTGCTGACCGTCAGCTGTGTGCGCGCAATCGGCGCCGTACCCACCCCCAAATCGTGCGCCCGCTGCCCCCAGGCAAATTGATCGTTGGCGAACGGCACAATCAGGCTGGGCACCCCAGCTTTGAACCCGGCCGCCGTCGTGCCGGCTCCGCCGTGATGACAGACCGCCGCAACCTGCGGGAAGAGCCAGGTGTGCGGTACTGCATCTATCGCCATCACTGACTCAGGCAACTGCGCAACCGGCTCAAACCCGCTGATAATCGCCCGGCGCCCACTCTGGCACACCGCTTCGACCACCAACTCGGCCAACCCGGGCTGTTTGTTGATGCCCGTCATGCTGCCGAAGCCGATGTAGATCGGCTTATCTGGGTGCGCCAGAAACGCAGCCAACTCGGCACTCGGCTGGTACGGCAGCGGCTCCTCCACAAACCAGTACCCGTGCTGGTGAATGTGCGGGTTCCAATCGGCCGGCCGGGCAAACACGTGGTTGCTACACGAGATGACCGCTGGCTGGCGTGCGCTGTTGTGGCGTTCAAACGGCATACCGAACTCCGCTGGCGCCTTGCCAAACCGCTCCTGCCAAAACCCTTTGACCGAGTCTTTGCTGGCCAACCACAACATCGACTGAATCATGGTGTAACTCAGCGGGATGGTCAGGCGGTTGGCCGGCGCTTTGCCATACATCACCACCGACAGGTACTCATGCGTGCGGTGCATCGGGAACGGCGAGGCCAGTACAGCCGGGATGCCCAACTCCTGCGCCGCATAGTAGCCGATAGTCACGCCCGGATGGTAGATAATCAGCTCGCTCCCCTCACAAGCTGCAAAGTAATCGCTGGTCATATAAATGCCGTACTCCTTCATTTTGTTGAAGGCGAGCAGCATCTTGAACGGGTTATCGGCACTGCCGGCCTGTGCGAGCAGTTTGGGATCGACGTTGAGCGACTCGATGTCGGCGTTCATCGCAAAAAACTCAATCCCGTAGCTTTGAATAAAACTGGCAAAGCTCTTGCTCCCGGCAATCCGTACCGCCTTGCCATGGGCCTGTAACTCCTGCGCCAATGCAATGTAGGGCTGGAAGTCGCCGCGCGACCCGGCACACAAAATCGTAATCACGTCCATTCCTCCTCTGGTTAAATCCAACATCATGTTGTATGATTTCAGCATACACAGCGCAATCCACGGCATCAACCAACAATCGGCGGGTGGGTGTAGGATTTAGGAGTAACGATGAGAAAGCGCCACGACATCACGGCCCAGACCAAGCAAAACCTGATTGACGCTTTTTGGCAACTGTATTGCCAGCGCCCAATTGCCCAGATTACCGTCAAAGATGTGGTGCAACGGGCCGGCTACAATCGCAGTACGTTTTATGAATATTTCACTGATGTGTATGCCGTGCTTGAGGAGATTGAACGGCGTATTATCCCGACCGTCGACACCTTGCCGCCATTTGCGGGGCCACGCGGGAGCAGGGGCATGCCACTGGCCCAGTTTTGGCAGTGGTATGACCAAAACGCCAAATATTATGCAGTCCTGCTCGGCGAACGCGGCAATCCGGCTTTTGCGGGCAAACTCAAACGCCAGATCAAGCCGGCCATCATGGGGTTATATGCGACGGGCACGCCGGCCGAGATGCAACGACGCGAGGTGGTGGTCGAATACGTGCTCTCGGCTATGATTGGCGTGATGGTACACTGGCATCAGCAAGCCAATCCGATGCCCGTTGATGAATTAATGGCGCTGATGCAACAGTTGATGGAACGTGGTGTGGTCGGCGAATTGGTATAAATTGGCCGGTAGAGACGCAGCATGCCACCGGTAGAGACGCAGCATGCTGCGTCTCTACCGGCGGTATACCCCCGGTACCGCATGACAAAGGAGCCGCCGATGATTCGAGGTAGTCGTATTGACCCGCGCGCATTCGTGAATCCGCATGGCCACAATCAGGCCGAGGTTGCGGCGCTGGCGCATCAGGTGTTGGACCTGTTGATTGGCCATTTGGCACAGGCCGCCGCCAAGCCGATGCAGCCTGACCCGGGGAGTTTGGTATTAATGCGGTTCCCTGAGCAACCACAGCCAGCCGAGGTGCTCTTGCCGCTCATCCAACAGGCACTCGACGGTGCCATGAACCCGGCCCACCCGGGCTATATTGGCCACATGGACACCATGCCGAGCACGGCGGCCTTCTTGGGGGAGTTGGTCAGCGCCGCCACCAACAACAACATGCTGTCGCTCGAGATGGCCCCGTTTGCGGCGCGCCTCGAGGATCGTCTGGTGCGTTTGTTGGCCGCCGAGTTCAATCTTGGGCCACGGGCCGGTGGCGTGATGCTCTCGGGTGGGACGTTGGCCAATCTACAGGCCTTGGTGCTGGCGCGCAATGCGCGTTACGAAGGGATGCAACGCACGGGCATGTACGGATTCCAGTGCCCGCTGGTGATTCTGGCCTCGCAAGAGGCACATACCTCGCTCCACAAAGCCGCCATGATTATGGGGTTAGGCACCGAGGCGGTGGTTGGCCTGCCCGTTGATGCGCGCGGGGCCTTGCAGGGCGAGACGGTGCGCCAAGCGATTGCCGACCAGCGCGCCCTTGGCAAAGATCCGTTTTGTGTGGTGGCCACGGCCGGCACGACGGTGCTGGGTGCGGTCGATGCCATCGCCGAGATTGCTGCCGTGGTGCGCGACGAGGGGTTGTGGTTGCATATCGATGCGGCCTATGGTGGGGCGCTGGTACTCTCAAAACCGCATCGCCACCTGCTGAACGGCATTCATCTGGCGCATTCGGTCACGTTTAATCCGCAAAAGTGGATGTACGTCAGCAAAACGGCCGCCATGTTGCTGGTGCACGAGCGCCAGTGGTTGCACGACTACTTTCGCGTGGCGGCGCCGTACATGGGCGAGGATCCCGACCTGGTCAATCCGGGTGAGCTGAGCCTGCAAGGCACGCGTCACGCCGACGTGCTCAAGTTGTGGCTGACTATGCAACTGATTGGCCGTAACGGGGCAGCTCACCTAATCGACCAAAGTATGACACTGGCCCAGACCTTTGCGCAGCAGGTGACCGAGGCCGGCATGACGCTGGCGGCGCCGGTGACGACGAATCTGGTCTGCTTCAGGCCAACAAATGCCAGCGATGCACAGGTGGAGCAGATTCAACAGCGGTTGCACCAACGGGGGATGGCGTTCTTCTCGACGCCACGCTGGCGTGGTCAGCGCTGGTTACGCAGTGTGGTGCTCAATCCGTTTGTGGACGAGCCCCGCCTGCGCCAGATTGTGGCGGCCCTGCAGCATGAGGTGGCTGAGTTGTCGTAGATGTTCTTTTTGGGAAAGTGGTTGCGTGGCGTGCGACAGGTGCATCGTCTGTAGCCATGGCAAACAGGTGCGCTACCCGGACGCTGGTGCGATCCCGTGGGTAGCGCTTTTGGTCAGATGGGGCTGCGATGACTAGGCGCGATTGGCCAGATTGTGGCAGCCCTACAGCACGAGGTGGCTGGGTTGACGTAATCCTTTTTTTCTTTTTGGGAAAGTGGCTGCGTGGCGTGCGACAGGTGCATCGTCTGTAGCCATGGCAAACAGGTGCGCTGCCCGGACGCTGGTGCGACACGCGGGCAGCGCTTTTGGTCAGATACGGCTGCGATGACTAGGCGCGATTGGCCATAATCAGGTTCATCACCTTGTAGATGAGCTTGGCGGTAATAAAGTCGCTCGAGTGCATGCCGGCGATGGGCGCCAACTCGACGCAGTCGAATGCGACCACCTCGGCGTGTTGGCTGACGGTGCGGACAATCTCGAGGGTCTGAATCCAGCTCAAGCCGTTGGGCTCGGGCGTGCCGGTAGCCGGGATGATGCTAGGGTCGAGGCCGTCGACGTCGATGGTCAAAAAGACCTTTTTGCCCTTGATGCGCTCGATCAGCTCGGGCAAGTGGCCGCCGGCATGGACGTCGTCGTTGAACCAGACGCGGGTGGTGGCGGGCGTGGCGCGGATATAGTCCATCTCCTCTTGGCAGATGGAGCGGATGCCGAATTGCAGGATGGGGGCGCCCAAATCGGCGATACGGCGGGCCACACTGGCGTGACTGTAGGGGCTCCCCTCGTAGCTGTCGCGCAGGTCGCTGTGGGCGTCGATTTGGACCAGCACGAAGTCGCCGTGGATGGCCTTGATGGCGCGACCAAAGCCGCTGGAGATGCTGTGCTCGCCGCCGAGGCCTACGAGGAGTTTGCCGGTGGCCATGTGCTCGCGGGCGCAGGCCTCGATGGCGTTGACCATGGCCTCGGGGCCGGCGGTGTGGGGAGCCAGGGCAGGCAGGGTGTGGACGCCATATTCGAAGGCGTATTCGCAGTCGAACTCGCGGTCATACAGCTCGACCTGGCGCGAGGCGTTGATGATGGCGCGCGGGCCGCCACGGGCACCTTGGCCGAAGCTGACGGTGGCCTCGTAGGGGATTGGCAAGACTAATACCTGGGCTTGTTCGTAGCTGGCGATATCGCCTTCGAGCCCGAGAAAGTTCTCAGGCGTGGCGTATTCGTAGTGACTCATGCGCTCCTCGTCTATCTGGAGAGTCGTATCAGACGAATTGTACCATGGTGGACTCGGGCGATGGCGTTTTTGCTGGCATAATAGGGCAATCAAGGCATACACACGAGGAGCGCACATGGACGAGTTATGGGTCGATATTATCAAGCCCACCCAGGCGCAATTGCAGGAGATTGGCCTGCACCCGTTGATTATCGACGACATCCTTAAGGGTGGGCAGCGCACCAAGATTGAGCGCTACGAGCACGGGGTGTTCTTTGTTTTTTATGCCTTGAGCTATCACGGGCGTAGCAAAGAAAAACTGCATTCCATACCGATTTATTTGTTTGTCACGGCCACGCAGGTGATAACTATTCACAGTGGTGATTTGACGGTAATGAACGATGCCCGCACCCGCTGGCAGTCGTTGCGCGATGTGCCGTCGTTGAGTGTGGCTGGGCTGTTGCACGTGATTTTGGATACGATTGTGGATAGCTACTTCCCCATGCTCGACCATATCGGCGACCTGGTCGAGACGCTCGAGACCGAGATGTTGGTGGGGGCGCAGGCGCATCAACTACGCGAGATTGTGCATCTCAAGCGCATGTTGCTGACGATTCGCCGCCAAATTGCACCGGCGCGTGAGGCATTGAATGCGCTGTTGCGCGGCGATTTGTTGGTGCTCGACACGGCGGCCTTTACGCATATGCAAGACGTATATGATCACGTGTTGCGCATCGTGGATGCAATCGACTTGCACCGCGATTTGCTGGCCACGGTGCTGGACGTGCATTTGTCGGTGCAGTCGAATCGGCTGAATCAGGTGATGAAGGTGCTGACCATGGCCTCAATTATTTTGATGGTCAACTCGATGGTGGCCGGCATTTATGGCATGAACTTCAGCGTGATGCCCGAGTTGCAATGGACATGGGGCTATCCGTTCGCCTTGGCGGTGATGGTGGTGGCCAGTACCGTGTTGCTCTGGTTCTTCCGCCGCCAAGGCTGGTGGGGAGAGGAGTAGGTGGGTTAGGGGGTGAGGGCCAGGGCATACGGGAGCTCAGTGGTGGGGGCGTCTTGTGAGAGAACATCACACCCAGCTTGTACGAGTAACGCAAACGTTTCGTCGAGTGTGGGGATGGGTGGTACAAAGATGACCATGCCGTCTCGACCGCGTGAAAGCAAGACACGATAGGCGTTAACACGCAATCGGTGTGGATCTTTGGCACTGGAACGATTCATTGGTGGCGTCACCCATTGCCCACGTACAAATCGCACATCGTCACCCCAGCAGACAATAGGCAGGTCGAGTTCAAGCCCTTGGCAGGCGAATTCAGTGGCGACTGCATCTAGTTGACAACACGAATATGGCGATGATGGTTCGTCATTAAACCATGGCCCCTCACGTAGGCGACGAGTTGCTTGAAAGTCGTTGTCGATGCCAAATTGTGACAAACATTTTGCTTTGGATGATGCGAGTAATCCATAGCGTTTGTCATACTCTCCAACATACCGGTGTTGTGCGTATGTTTTGGCTAACTCAATATCACGCGTCACATACAACACAAATCCATCGGCTTTAATAGCTTTGCTGAGCTGTTGCGTTTTTTGGATAACACTGGCATCAAAGCGTGGCTTTTGGCCATCAACGAGCACGGCATTTGTGCCATTGAGTAGCGTAGAAACCCACTCCTGCACTTCTTCGGCGACATGTGAACGCAATGATTGATCAAGGTCGAGTTTGTCGCTCACATACAGCTTGTCTGCATCCGCAAAGACATGTGAAAGTCGTTTTGGTGTGTGCACAATCCAGCTCGTGCCGGTGAGTTGTTTGGCATTGTGCACAGCGGTATTCCACTGACTAAGTCCAGCCTCTTCGCCTAAATGAATCTCTTGACCTTGACCAATGAGGGCAATCATCATCGACCAATCGCGTTGGCGACTGCCAATCAGGAGAAAATCGTCAGGCTCGGAATACGACGTCCCGCGCTTTTCTGCAGAGCGTTCCGCATCCCAGGCACGTTGTGCTTCGTCATAAATAATAATGTGTTCTTTGGGTGGTCGTACGCCCTCACGCGTGTACGTTTTGAGAAATCCGTGGACATCTTGGACAAATACTCGGCTACGAAGTGCGTGTTGGAGCACGTTGACTAAGGGGCCGTTACCACTCAACATAATCGCTTTATTTCGTTCATCACTGTGCTCTGCGGCATATTCATAAACAAAGCGAATGCCCACGAGCGTTTTGCCAGCGCCAGGCACCCCAGTGATGAGCACGAGATGGCGTTCTTGTCGTGCTTCAGCTGCTTCCGCTACTTTAATCGCATACTTCATGGCATCTTCGACACCACTACTCGCGGCACGACGGATGTGAGGGAACGGTTCGTTATTGAAAATAATTCGTGCAGCTCGCACCAATGTGGGGAGTGGCTCGTACTCGCCGTTGAGCCAAGATTCATCCAATAGCCCTGTGGCTTGACCGCGTGAGTAGAAATCCCACAGTGTATCAGCAAGGAAGTCAGGTGAGACAATTTGCACAATATTGCGCGATTGCCGTGTGAGTTTCATGCGTGTGGGTACAAGAATTGGCAACATTGCACCTGCATAAGCATGCGATGTGCTATGGTATGCTACAAAATCACGCACATATGCGTGTACCTGATCGACATGCGCATTATCAATGTAGCCATAGCCTTTGAACTCAAGCACAAACATGCTTCGTCCAGTCAAAATAATGGCATCAGGCCGCCGACCACGTTCACGCGGGAGTTCATATTCAAATACGACAAACCATTGATTGGCTTCAGCATGAAGATTAATCAGTTGTTGAAATGTTGTACGTAATACTTTCCAAGAATCACGCCATGCAGTTTCGTGAGATTGTGAGGGTTGCTCCACACTAGACTTACGATGATGTGCACGGAACAGTTCAATTAATGTGGTATCTGGCGTTTGCAAAAAAGCAGCGAAGGTGCCATGCCAGGCGTGTGCATTTGTCATGATTTTTGGCCTATACGAATAACGTAATTAGTGCGATTATAGGGATGAATGGCCAAAAGATCAAGTGATGTGTATTTTTTTATCAAAGAGGTGCCCATGAAGATTCAATCAGACACCATGTATCGTTGCACAATTGCGTGGCATGCTCAACCAGAAGCGACAGAAGAAGTGCTCATTTATGCGGGAGATTTTCCAAAACATTTATATCATACCGACATCGATGCAAAACTCTTTTTTGCGATGCCGGTAGATCAACTTGCCGCAGGATACGACGAAGGAGATTGGACTATCGTCGTCATTCACGAACCCGTATGGCATCCCTCCAATCTCCCCATTCACCGTCACGCCCTGCACTACTTACAGACGCTTATCTGTCACTAGCACAGGGCGTGTGGCTATCTACTCTTTGCGTTCACCATCCCCGGTCGGAATCGGTTGTGTGGCCCCTGGGTCCTGCATCTGCGCACCGCCGGGCATGGTGGGAATGGCCCCGACCGACGGGTCTGCCCCGACCGGCGCTGTGGCTAGGCGTACGGGTCGGGGCAAGAATGCACTGGCAATCATGGCCACTAGCCCGCCAATCGCCATCCCGCCGTTGACCGTATTGATCCATGACACCAAGGGTCCAAAGGCGTCGGTGTCGAAGAGTTCGAACACGATGAGTGCCAGATTCAGCTCGGGACCTTGGAGCTCTTGGCGGAATGTGGACTGCCAATCGATGGCCAACAGTGATCCGCTGGCAAATGCTACGCCGAGCCCAATCAAGCCGGCAAACAACAGGATGCCGCCGCTCCAGCCCAATAATTCGCGGAGCGACCGTACCGCCAAGGCCAGTATTAGCACAATCAGCGTTAACGGCAGAATGAAGCCTTGGCCTGCGTTGGCGCGCACCGCCGCAATCGAGGCTGTGATATCTTGGCTCATCAGCTGTGGTGAAAGTGCGGTGTCACCGTCGGGCGTCGTCAATGGCGCTTGGGCGATTCCATCGAAGAGTTGCCGTAGCTCATCGGCCAAGCGCGTTGCCATCTTGAGCGCAAGCACGGCGTCGCTAGGGCGACAGAGTTCGCCTGGGAGTGTCCCCGTGCCAGCGATGGCTTGGGCATACGCCGCCTCGACCTCGGCGCTACAGGGTGGTGCTTGAGCGATGATTTGGGTGATATGACTATCGAGTTGGGCCAGCGATGCACTCGACAAATCACCGTTGGTCACCTCGAGAAGCATCGGCATCAGCGTCGTGACCATAGCTCGCATGGCCGGATCGGGGAGAAGGTCGTTGACGAGTTGCTGGTTGTCCGGGTCGTTCGGGTTGGTCAGCGCGCTCGCCACGAGATAGGGTGCCGCCTTGCGGATTTGAGCCTCGATGTTGGCCGGCTCGAGTTTGGCCACAAACGACGGTGACCCCAGTACAATCTGGGCGAAGCCGTAGAACACGACGGCGAATGCCAGCGCCGGCACCGCAATCAAACTGAGTAGGCTAGCGCCAATGATGCTACAGGTACGCATAGGACCCTCCTTCGGTGTGTTTTTCTGAATGATGATGTGCGCAGTATAGCACGAGCGGTGTCAATAATTCATCCCCCCGCACTTGCAGGGGGATATAATGTGGATAACTCGTGGATAAACGGCGGATAACGCGTGCACAACCGGTTTAGACGCGGACTGGTTGGCCCGTACGCATGCTTTGATTGGCCGCCATCGCCACACGCAGGCTTTTGCCCGCTTCAACGATGCCTGGCTGTGGTGTCGTGCCGGTGCGCAAGCAGTCGAAGAAGTAGCGGAGCTCAGTGATATACGCCTCCCTAAAGCCGTTACCACGCGATACCATCGGCGAGGCGTCGCCGTCGATATTACTCGGTGGCGAATTGGGGAATGCCACCATGGCGCGTTCTTTGCTGCCCATAATCTCCGTGCGGATATCCGACCCCCATGCCGTGCGCCGGCCGCCCTCGATGACGCCGATGGCACCGTTTTTGAAGCGGAGCATCACCGTAATGGTGTCCACATCACCGGCCTCGATGAAGCCCGGATCAACCAGCACTGCCCCGTACGCCATCACCTCGTCGACATCACCCACAAAGTAGGTAGCCAAGTCGAAGTCGTGGATAATCATGTCGATACAAATCCCGCCGCTCGTCTTGATAAATGCCAGGCTGGGCGGGCTGGCGTCGATGCTTTTGGAGTACCAGCGCTCGACCTGCCCTAGTTCACCCGCATCCAATCGGGCTTTGGCGCGCTGATAGCGCGCATCGAAGCGCCGCATGTAGCCGATCATGACGGGTACGTCGTACTGTGCCACAAACGCACTCAGGTCATCGACATCCGCCAGCGTCAGCGCCACCGGCTTTTCGCACCAGACCGGTTTGCCTGCCTGCACGGCCGCTTTGATGAGTGCGGGATGGGTGCCGGTCGGCGTACAAATCATCACGGCATCGACATCAGGCGCTTGGATGGCCGCCATGATATCGTCGGTGTGACGCGGCGCATTGACCATGGCGGCACCACGCGCTGCCATGTCGGCGTTGGTATCTGCGACCACCTGCACGGTGACACCGTCGAGATGTTTGAGGTTGTTGAGGTGCATTTGGCCGATGCGCCCCGCTCCCAAAAATGCCACACGAAACGTCTGCATATCGATCCTTTCTGCTGCGCTAGCGCACTAGCCAATCTCTGCCAGTTTGACGGGACGTCCCTCGCGGTAGCTCTTCCAGGCGGCCAGCCCGGCAATCAACGCTTTGCGCGCATCATGGCCATCGACAGCCACCGGTGTATTGGTGACAATCGCCGCCACAAAGGCCTCGATCTCGGCGGCGTAGGCCTCAATATAGCGCTGCATAAAGAAGTTGAGCGGCAGGTCGCGTTGGACGCTACTCGCCGTACTCAGCACCGTGTTGTTGGGGTAGTTGTTGCCCGTCTCGATGCTGCCGGCACTGCCAAAGACCTCGGCGCGCTGGTCGTAGCCGTACACCGCTTGGCGGCAGTTGTCGATGGTGCCAATCACGCCGTTCTCGAAGCGAATCATGGTCACGTGCGTGTCGATGTCGCCGGCCTCACCGATGGCGGGATCGACAGTAACGCCACCCTGCACATAGACCTCGGCGATGTCGGAGCCAATCAAAAAGCGGGCGATGTCCCAGTCGTGAATCGTCATGTCCAAAAAGATGCCGCCCGAGACCTTGATGTAGCTGACAGGCGGTGGCGCCGGGTCACGGCTGACGATATGTACTACTTTGGGTGTGCCGATGTGGCCACCCTGCACCGCCTCGCGCATGCGCACGAAGTTGGCATCGAAGCGCCGGTTAAAGCCCAGCTGGAGCTTGACCCCGGCCGCCGCCACTGCTGTCAGGGCGCGATCGGTTTGGGCCAAATCGAGGGCGACTGGCTTTTCGCAGAAGATGTGCTTGCCCTGCGCTGCCGCTGCAATGATGTAGTCGCAGTGGGTGTCGGTCGGCGTACAAATCATCACGGCGTCGATGTTCGGGTCGTTGATGACGGCCATGCAATCTGTGGTGACCGTGGCAATCGCATAGCGCTCGGCCAACTGTTGGGCGACGCCGGGCATCGGGTCAGCCACAGCGACAAGTTTGGCCGTGGGGACGCGCTGGACAATCGTGCGGGCGTGGACTTGACCAATGCGGCCGGCGCCGAGCAGGCCAATACGGATGTGTGACATGTGATGGTAATCCTTTTGGATGGTATCGGTTGATATCGGTACCCGGTAGAGCCGCAGCATGCCATGTGCCATCCGTAGAGTCGCAGCATGCTGCGGCTCTACGGATGAGGTTTATAAATAATCCTGTTCCTTGGCGCGCATGGTCGCCCATTCAGCGCGTTTGGCCTGGACCTCGGGGCTGGTGCTGACCTCGGCCGGTGGCACATCCCACCAACTCTCGTAGCCGGGGACACCATGGTATCGGTCATTGCGGATGTAGACCACCGTCGTGTTGCGGTTCTGGCGGGCCTGGGCGATACCAGCCACAAACTCGGCATGTGTGCGACACTCGATGACGTCTGCGCCCAGACTGCGGGCGTTGCTGGCCAAATCGACGGGCAGGCGTACCACGTCGTTGCCGTCGGCGTCGCTCGGTAGCATGTTGTGTTGCGGGTAGGCGTAGCGCGTGCCAAAGCCCTCTTGGCCGAGCGAACGACTCAGGCCACCGATGCTTTTGTAGCCGTCGTTGTCGATCAGCACCACAATCAGTTTGCGATCCTCTTGGATGGCGGTGACCAACTCGCTCGACATCATCAGCCAGCTACCGTCGCCGACCATCACATATACCTCGCGCTCGGGGGCAGCCATCTTGATGCCGAGGCCACCGGCCACTTCGTAGCCCATACAGCTATTGCCGTACTCAAGGTGGTAGTTCTTGGGGTGGCGGGCGCGCCACAATTTGTGCAGGTCGCCCGGCAAACTACCGGCTGCACAGACCATGATGGCCTCGGGGTCGCTGTGGTCGTTGACCACGCCGATAATCTCGCCTTGGCTGGGTAGTGGGGCCAGGCGAATGTCGTAGATGCGTTGCACCTCGGCGTCCCAATCGGCTTGTAGGCGTTGCGCCTCGGCGCGGTAGGCGGCATCGACCTGATGACCTTGCAGAGCTATCAACAATTCGCTGAGCACCTCGCGGGCATCGCCGAGCAACATGGCGCCGTTGTGTTTGGCGGCGTCCAGCTCACACACGTTGATATTGACAAAGCGCACGTCGGGGTGCTGGAAGGCCGTTTTGGAGGCCGTGGTAAAGTCGCTGTAGCGCGTACCAATGCCAATTACCACGTCGGCGTCGCGAGCGATTCGGTTGGCCGCAAAGGTGCCGGTCACGCCGACTGCACCGAGGTTGAGTGGGTTGTCGTAGCGCAAACTGCCCTTGCCGGCCATCGTCTCGCCCACGGGGATGCCGGTGGCATCGACGAACTGGGCCAATACGGCGCTGGCATCGCTATAAATCACGCCGCCGCCGGCCACAATCATCGGGCGCTTGGCCGACTTGATCAGAGCGGCGGCCCGGCTGACGGCCGCCCGGTCGGGGCGGATGCGACTGATGTGCCAGACGCGCTTTTCGAACAGTGCAGTGTTATAGTCGAAGGCCTCGGTCTGCACATCTTGGGGCAAGGCCAGCGTCACGGTGCCGGTATCGGCCGGGCTGGTCAGGACGCGCATCGTCTCGAGTAATGCGCTGGGCAGTTGATCGGGGCGATTGATGCGATCCCAGTACTTGCTAACCGGCTTAAAGCAGTCATTGGCTGAGATGTCGCGGCTCTGACTCCACTCGAGTTGCTGCAAGACGGGGTCGACGTTGCGCCGGGCGAAGATGTCGCCGGGCAACAGCAACACCGGTAAGCGATTGATGGTGGCGGTGGCGGCACCAGTCACCATGTTGGTGGCGCCTGGGCCAATCGAGGTGGTACAGGCCATCGTCTGTAAGCGGTTGGCTGTTTTGGCAAAGGCCGTGGCCGCATGCACCATCGCCTGCTCGTTGCGCGCTTGGTAGTAGCGCAAAGCCGGGATTTGTTGCAACGCTTGGCCCATACCCGAGATGTTGCCGTGGCCGAAGATGCCGAAGCAGCCGGCAAAAAACTGACGCTCGCTGCCGTCGCGCTCGACGTATTGTTGCGTCAAAAAGGTCACCAAGGCCTGCGCCATAGTTAAACGTATGGTTGTCATAATCTGTCCTTTGATGTGTTCCTAAAACCCACCGAGTGGCGCCACAAACTGCTTGACCTCGGCCATGGTCGGCATGAAGTTGGCACAGCCGTGTTTGGTCACCACAATTGCGCCACAGGCGTTGCCCAAACGGGCTGCCTTGGCGCACTCCCAGCCGTGCGACAGCCCATAAATCACGCCACCGGCATAGGCGTCGCCGGCGCCAAGGATGTTGTAGACCTCGACCGGGTAGCCGGGCGCCTCGAGGCGCTCGATGCCATTGACGCCAACCACGTGTACGCGTGAGCCGTCGGCGCCACGCTTTTGGAAGAGCAGGCGTGGCCCCATACCGAGAATCGTGGCAATCGCCGCATCGACGTCGCCGCCGACGCGCGCATCGGAGACCTGCGAATGCGTCAGACGCACCTCGGCGCGTTCACCCATCATCATGGCGTTGATCTCGTCTTCGGTGCCGAGCACCACATCGACATTGCGCAACAACGAGCGCAACGTCACGCCAAAAGCTCGTGGGTCGTGCCACTGATCCGGCCGGAAGTCGATGTCGAGCACGACCTTGGTGCCATGCCGTTGGGCGTATTCGGCGGCAAAGAACGTGGCACTGCGTGAAGGCTCGCGGTACAAACCGGTGCCGCTTATCAGTAGGTACTGGGCATCAGCAATCGGGCTGGCCAAGACATCGTCGATGGTCAACTCGATGTCGGCACAGTTGTCGCGGTAGTAGGTCAAAGGAAACTTGTTGGGCGGCTCGATGCCCAAGACCACCGCACTCGAGCGATGACCAGGTTTGCGCGGAGTATAGCGCGTCTCGATGCCCTCTTTTTGGCAGAAGTGCAGAATAAAATCGCCGACCTGGTCAGCCCCGACCGCCGTCAATAAGGCCGTCTTGCCGCCTAAGCGCTGGGTGGCCACGCTGATGTTGGTCGGGCAGCCGCCGACATAGGCCGCAAAGCTGGTGATATCGACAAAGGCGGCGCCGACGTCGTTCGAGTAGAGGTCAATCGACGAGCGCCCCATCGAGAGCAAATCATACGTACGTGCCGTCATGATTATTGCCCCTGTGGATAGATCGGGATGCGCGGGTCGGTGCCTTGGTACTCGTGCTTGACCCAGGTGTGATTGGGGTCATCGACGTTGGCGAGCGATTGAGCACTGCCGGCCAGTACGTTCAGGTAGTAGGTGGTGTAGCCGGGGGCACTGGTAACTGGGTGGTAGCCCTCGGGGATGAGCACCACGTGGTCAGGGCGGGCGACTACTACGGCATCGATGGGCGCACCGGCCTGCTGTAATGGCGAGTCCTTGTCGGTGTAGACGTGCTGATAGGCGTAGCCGCTCGGCTTGTCGTGCTTATAAAAGTAGACCTCCTCGAGATCGGCCTCAAGCAAGGTGCCATCCGCTCCGACGCGGTGGACGTCGTGCTTGTGCGGTGGGTAGCTCGACCAACTGCCCGATGGCGTGTAGACCTCGACTAGTACCAGGCGCTCACAGGGGAATCCTGGCGGCATTAGCTGGTTAATCTGGCGTGTGGCATTGTCGCCACCGCGAATCTCTTGGGCGATGTCCTTTGGCGTGACCAGCACCGGGGTGAACTCGCGGGTGGCGCTGACCCAAGTCACGGCAAACTCGGCATCACTAGTAGCCGTCACCGTCAGTTGCGTGTTGAGCGACAGGTAAAGCACATAGGCGCCACCCGCAAATACGTGCGGGCGACCGCCCATCTGCCAGGTACCACGATTGCTGACCACGTTGATGGTACCGCTGAGCACCACAATTGCCATCTCGTGCATCTGGGTGGCGAACTGCCAACTCTTGCCGCTGGCGAGGCGGCGCACCTGAAAGTTGATGTGTTCCCATTGGGCCAAGGCGGGCGTGACCTCGACGACAACATCGGGGTCTTGTGAGTTGCCCGGTGCGACGAGCAAATTGGCGGCGGTGTAGGTGGGCGTCATTGCCGATCTCCTTTCGTGTACCGACTGGTACTTGCGCGTGAAACTACAAATGGTTTGAGCAGACAATCAGTGGCCGGGTGGCCAGCAATCAAATCGAGGAGGGTGCGGGCTGCCACTTGGCCGAGCTCCGCTTTGGGTTGGCCGATGGTCGTTAGTGCCGGCGTGCTGTAACGGGCCATCTGCACATCATCAAAGCCCATCACGCTGACGTCGTTGGGCACCTGCAATCCGAGCGTGTTGATGTAGGCCAGGGCACCGAGCGCCATGATGTCGTTATAACAAAAAATCGCCGTCGGCCGGTGCCATTCAAACAGTTGCTTGGTCAACATGTAGCCCAAATCGAGGTCGTCGTGCAGGTCGTTACTGTGGCGCACGATAATCTGACGCTCGGGTACGCCGTTGGCCGTCAATTCGCTGACAAAGCCCTCGGCGCGCTGCTGATTTGAGCCTGGACGCTTGGTCGAGCCCAGATAGGCAAAGTGGTCGTGGCCTAGTTGCCACAGGTGCAAGGCCGCCATCCGCCCACCCGTCCGGTTGTCGATGCTGATAGAGCGCACTTGTGCATCCTGGAGCTCGCGTTGTTGATTGAGAAAAACGATGGGAGCGCCGAGTTGCTCGAGGCGCGCCAACTGCGTGGTACTGAGTTGGGCGTCTGCAATGATAATCCCGTCCACCCGCCGCTGATAGAAGAGTTCTATCACTTGCAGTTGGCGCATGGCGTCATGATGTGATGCGCTCAAAAACAAGGCTTTGTTGGTGGCACTGAGCACCTGCTCGATGCCCTTGACCACCTCCCCCCAAAACGGATCGGCGACATCAGGTACGACAAGTCCAATCGTGTTGCTTTGACGTTGTTGCAGACTCTGGGCGATGGCGTTGGGTGTGTAGCCGAGCTCGGCAGCCAAGCGTACGACGCGCTGGCGCACATCAGGGCTGATGCGCTGATTGCCTTTGAGCGCCCGCGAGACAGTCGAGACCGATACGTTGGCCTGACGGGCGATGTCGGCTATTGAGACACGACGCATACCACTCCTCGGCTGCTTTTCTCAACAAATATTCATCTGTGCAAACGTTTGCACAAATTGGATGTCAGGTATAGTAATTGATGGATGTGCACATTGTCAACTATATGACGCTGGTGTTGTAGAGGCATGATGAGACTCATTGTTGAGCGCGTGCGTATCACCAAAACGTCAATGATTCATGTAACCTGAAGAGAGATGCCCACAATGAAGAAGTTTGTAATTCTTAGTGCCCTCGTCGTTGTTTTGACAGCCTGTGGTGCAACTGCCCCCGCCGCCGAGCCGACTATGGCTCCAACCATGGTGACTGTTGTTGAGCCAACCATGGAGCCCGCAGTGGAACCGACCGTGGCACCGGCTGCTGAGGAACCAACGGCCGAGCCGACTGTTGCACCAGCCACAGATACGGCGGCACCGGCTGCTAGCCCGCGCACGTTTGTGATTGATCCGGCGCAGAGCAGTGCCCAGTATGCGGTGGAGGAGATTTTCTTCTCTGACAATCGTTTGTTTACCGCCGTGGGGGTGACCAATGCCGTCGAGGGTGAGTTCGAGGTAACGACTGATGGCCAGCCGAGTGGCAAGGTGACCCGCATGCGCGTCGATCTGCGCACGCTCAAAAGTGACAGCCCTCGCCGCGACAATGCGATTCGCCGACAGTGGTTGGAGTCAGACAAGTTCCCCTATGCGGACTTTGTCTCAACCGATGCGTTGAATCTGCCGACCAGCTACACCGAGGGTGAGCAAGTCACATTCACGTTGGTGGGTGACATGACGGTTCGTGATGTGACCAAGCCGGTCGAGTGGACGGTAGTCGGCACGTTGCAGGGTGACACAGTCACGGGTGAGGCCACCACGACCATCAAGATGAGTGACTTCGGTTTTGCAGCACCCGATATCGGTGGTGTGCTCAAGGCCGAGGATGAGGCTGCCCTGTCGGTCAAGTTTGTGGCCACGGTAACCCCGTAGGGGCGTCCGACAGGGCGCCCGGGATGATCATCGCCCCGGGTAGAGACGCAGCAGTGCTGCGTCTCTACCGGCGTATCACGTACTGTGGTGCCATACCTGCCTGCATCTGGCAAATGGTGGCAATGGTGGTGGTAATGATGCGTTCGAGGGCCTCGGCGCTGTTGAATGCGTTGTGGGCACTAGCGATGACGCGTGGATGGTCGAGGAGCTGGCGCATCAGTGCAATTTCGGGCGTGTGATTGCCACTGCCGATCATAGCCTCATGTTCGATGACATCGAGTCCCGCAGCCCGAATGAGCCCTTGGTCAAGGCCCGTCAAGAGCGCTGCGTTTTCAATAAGTGCGCCGCGTGATGTATTGACAATGATGACCCCGGGTTTGACCTGGCTCAAGCTCTGCGTGTTAAACAGGTGATGGGTGCTCGGCAGGAGTGGGGCGTGAAATGAGATGATGTCGGCCTGCTCATACAAATCATTGAGGTCCACATACTGGGCACCGACCTCCTCGGCCCATTCGTGATTGGGAGCGAGGTCGTGGGCCAAAATCTGCATCTTGAAGCCGGTGGTCATGCGCCCAAAGTTGCGGCCAATCAGGCCAGTGCCGACGATACCGACTGTTTTGCCGAACAAATCGACACCACGTAGGTCGTGTAAATCCTTACTCCACTCCTGTTTGAGGCGTAATGTGCTGGGGATAATCAGGCGCGTACAGGCCAACATCAGCGCCATAGCATACTCAGCAACCGTGCGCTCGCCATAGGCTGGCACGTTACATACAGTGACACCTCGCGCCGCTGCAGTTGCCACATCAACATGGTCGTAGCCGGTGGCGCGGATGGCGATGAGCTGTAGATTGGGCAAGCGCTGCATATCGGTAGCGTTAATCGGCGTGTGAATAAACACGCTTAGCACCGTGGTAGCAGGGTCAACTGCACTGGCAGGAGTTCCTGCAGGGTAGAGCGTCAGCGCCTCGCCGGCGAAGGCGGCCTCGAACAGCGCCGCCTCCCACGATTCGTTGAGGATAATCGATATCATAGTCTCTTCCCATGTGGCTTAATTTGTCGGCGTCAGCGGATGGTGGGCATAACGCTCGTCGAGTGGGTGAGTGACACAGCGCAAGCGGGCGTTGCTTTTGCTGAGCAAGAGCTGACGCAATGGTCCAGGCTGGACGGCGTCTTTGGCCAAATGTCCATCTTTGTAGGCCTGCATCACTACCGTATAACTGCGATCAACGCCCATGTTAGCCAATGCTAGTGCCACTGATGCGTTACGGTCGGTATCGGTACTAGTGAGACGCGCCTCGAGGGTTGTGACAATTTGGTCGGTCAGATCGGGCTGGGCGACGCTCAAGTAAGCCAAGGCGATGGCGGCGCGGTGGTGGCCGATATTGCTGGTGTGTTCGTCGTCGAGTAGTGCGATGAGTGGCTCGTAGGCGGCAACGCCGATGCGGGCGATGACTTGGGGTAACTCGCCGTCCCAGATGGCCGTGCGTTTCTCGATGGCTTGATTAGGTGCGGCAGGGATTGGTGCATGAATCAGCGGGGCGACGGCGTCGAGGGTGCCGATCTCGCCGAGCATGCGTAAGGCGTGGATGGGGGCATAGCAGCGTGGCTCGGCACCGACTAAGAGCTCGGTGTCGATGGCCAGGGCGACAAGTGGGGCGACAGCGTCCTCGCCGGTAGCGACGATGTGCTGCGCTAATGGGAATGGCATCTCGGGGCCAATTGTGCGAAGTTGGCGCACATATTCAAGTGCATCAAATGCGTTCGTCATGCGGTGTCCTCAATCGTATCAACCTGAATCCTCATCATTGTACGAGAATTAGCGGGTTGATGTGTAGTGACTAGCCGACGAATTGACTCCAACTGCGCAAAACGGCGATATCGTACCGCACTTTGGCAGGGGGAACTGCCCTGAAGGCCTGATTGGCAATGTGTTGGGCCTCGTTGGCCAAATTACGCGCCTCGTTGTGGTAGTTGAGTTGGCTGAGCAGCTGCCCGGTCAGGTGCATGGCACTCAACAGATGGCGCACATGTATCATTGAGGGTGCTTGATTGGTGATGGCACGGCGTACGTTGAGCAGCTCGATGGCCACCTCAAGTGCCCGGTTGCGATCGCTATTAGCAAGGGCACTACGGCTATGGGCGCTGAGGATGAGGCTGCGCTGAAGGTAATCGGCTGGTGTCTCGCTTGCGCCATGCAAGCTTTGGGACATGCCCATAGCCTCGGTCAGGGTAGCGATTGCCTCGCTCTGGTTGTTGGTGACCAGGTGCAGTTCGGCCAGTTGAATCAGAATGCCGATTTGAGTGCGCCGACTAGTCGGTGTAATTGCGCCCGAGCTCATTTGGCGGTGCCACAGTAGCCACTCTTGGGTCATTGCCAGTGCATCGCTGGTTTGATTGGCGCCGCGTTGTAATCGGCTCAGTTGGCCGAGGGCGCCGACGAGCTGGTGGATGTTGGGTGTCGTTTGTTGGGTCTCAACCAGCTGATTGGCGTAGCCGTGTGCCTCATGACTGAGTGTGATGGCATCGGCGTACATGGCATCGGCACTGGCTCGACTCTCCGGTTTGAGTCGGTTGCGTTGGTGCATCAGCATTTCGCCAAAGTAGGGCTCTGCTACGGAGGCAACGACAGGCAAGCCGCGTTTTTCGTAGATTTGGCCGATTTGTAGGAGGGTCTGGGTCACATTGCGCAAATCTTCGACGTTGACGCGGGTACGGGCCAGGCTACGCAGTGGCTCTAGACTGCGCTCGAGTAGTTCGAGCGTGCGAGCTGAGTTCTTTTGGGGTTGGGCATGTTGCACCATTGTGTGCAGAATTTTGGCATAACGATCGTTGTGCTCGATGGTATCGGCAAACTCGGCATCGGGTTGCTGTTCATCGGCAATCGCATCATAGAGCTGATTGGCCATTGGGTAGCTACCGGACTGTTGGAGTTGTGACGCGAGTTGTTCAAGCGTCTGCCAGCCAATGGTGGTGCCGGCGTGTTGGCGCCAATCAACGCTGTCGAGCGTGCTGGCGTATTGATTCAGGTATGACCATTGTTGTTGTTTGCCGTAGCTGATACAGGCCATCACCGTGGCTTTGAGCCATGAACGGCCATTGATAGGTAGGCGTAAGTGCCCGAGAGTGGTCAGCATTTGTTGGTGGGTCACCGGTAAATCAGCGAGCGTGTTGTTGCCTGAGTTGAGTAATTCACCGTGGTCGTCAAAGGCTTCGTTGAGCCATATCTCAAGGGCTTCATCAAGCAATCGTAAGAGTGGTTTGGGGTTCTGCCGCATCACCACGGTCAACAAAAACGATAAATCGAGATTGAGATGGCCGATATGTTGGAGTAACTGCTCGACGCCGGCTTGTTCGTCACGGTAGCGTTGCGCCAAAATACGTTGATGAGGTGCCTGCCAGGTGCGCAATCGAGCGCTGCCGGTTGGGTTTAGTGTCTGACTAAAATCGCCGTTGACGAAGTAACTTGGATTGGCGCGCAGTTCATTGATATACTCGTGGAGCACCCGAAAGTTGCCATTAGCGCTTTGTAATATGTATTCGATGTGATCAACCGTCAAGCCGCTAAAGTGCTCGGCCAAGTAACTAAATGCATCGACTTCACTAGCTGGCGTTATCTCAACCCAGATATTCTCTTTCCAAATATAATCATCGGCTAATTCGTCCCAACGCTCGTTGTGGTGCGTGGCTACGATCATCAATGGCCAATCTTGCTTGAGTGATGTATGCACAAAATGTGCTACTGCGTGCTGACTAGCCTGATTGAGGCGATCGACGTTATCAAGGAACAAACAGACTGGTAGCGGACTCACTGCCACAATCTGTTGCGCTAGATTGCTCATGATAACCTGTTGGGCAAATGTTTCGGGCGTGGCCTCGTCGTCAGTCTTGGCGACCGGCGACAAGACGGTATGTACTACCGAGGCCAAGTGTTGGTTATAAAACGATGTCCAGCGCTGGGGATCCATTGTTTGGCGCACCCCTTGACCGAGTCGCTTGAGCGGGGCCTGAAAGCGTTGGTAGAGCTGTCGTTGCGTTTCGATTTGTTCGAGCAAATTATCAAGAGGAATATGTGCACAGTCGAGCCCGATCCACAGAAACTGCGGTGGTCCGGATGCTACATGTTCGGAGGCGAGTGGGTCAGTTGCAAGGATGGCTACGCTGGTTGGGTCGGTTGGCCAAAAATCATGCTCTGATGGATTCCACTGCGGATCATTAACGAGTTGTCGAAAGAACTCGCGTACTATACGACTTTTGCCGATACCACTCTCACCGACGAGCGTGACAACGCTCGGGGCTTTGCGTTGGGTGCATGAATCCCAGTATTGGCGCAATAGCGCAAGTTCGGTCTGTCTCCCATGAAATCCCATCGGTTTCCTTTTATTTTGGCAATATCGCTACTCACCATAACTATACCAAAAGTCGTTCGTTCTGCATATATCACTATGGTGCCCTTTTGTGTACGAAGGTTGTGGTAGGTGTGTCGCTCGTGGCGCCCTGTTCGTATGGGCGTCCGAGAGTGCGCCCGGTATGGGATTGGGTGGCGGTATGGTGTTTTCACGAGGACCAGGCAGAAGTTGCGCGCAGAGGCACGGAGGTGGTTCAGGTAGGGGTGTCGCTTGCAGCGCCCCTGTTGTCATATGGGCGTCCGACAGGGCCGTTTGGCCGATACGGGCGTGCAGTCTTGTTCGAAGGGAATAGGTAGGTCGCTGAATATCCATAGGAGAAGATTGCACGGCCACGAGACATACCATGCAGCACATCCATTGAGTACGTGGCCATGCAATGACGGATTAGAGGAGATGTTGATTGTGGTGATTCCATGATGTGATGGGAGTATGCATGTGAGATCCACGGAGGGTTTTGTGGTAGGTGTATCGCTCGCTATCGACGCCCCATGTGGCGTTTGGGTGTCCGACAGGGCGCCCAGTATTGTAAAACCTACATCTCAACCATGGGCCTGAAGCTCCGGCGATGCTGCTGAATCAAACCATGTTGTCGTAATGCCTGTTGGTGTTGAGCTGTGCCGTAGCCTTTGTGCTGGGCAAATCCATAGGTCGGGTAGGTGCGATCGAGGGCAATGAGCATTTGGTCGCGCCGGACTTTGGCGATAACTGAGGCGGCTGCAATCGATAGACTTTGCTCATCGCCTTTGATAATTGCTTGTTGTGGGATCGGCCAACGGGGGAATGCAACGGCATCTACCACAATAGCCTGTGGGATGACGGGTAACTGCATCACCGCTTGTTGCATGGCGTAGCGCGTGGCCGTGAGGATGCCGAGGGTATCAATGTCGTGAGCGGAGACTATGCCCACACCGATACCTAATGCCACTCGCTCAATCGTGTCAACCAAAGCGAGTCGTTGGTTTGCGCTGAGTTGTTTTGAGTCGTTGAGGCCGGCGAGTACATTGGGCATGTGATAGACCACATCGCTGAGTACGACCGCTGCGGCAACCACCGGACCGGCCCAACAGCCACGTCCGACCTCGTCGATACCGGCAATTAGGTGATATCCTTGGGTCACAAAGTGTAGTTCATGCTCAAGTGTGGGTGCCATGTGGGGGCCTCGCCACGATAATATTTAACTGGGTGGCATGCATGGTGATTACCGGTGCCTCGAGGTACCAGCTCTGCTGTGTGAGCTGGTGCCATAGTGGGTGCGCCTGCAATTGCATGCGCCCTGCTGCGAGCAAGATGACAAGATAGCCACCAGGTTTTAAGACGCGGGTGACCTCGGTCAATGTGGCTGGATCTGCAATGTAGGGCGCAGGGAATGCGGCAACTACGGTGGAGAATGATTGATCGGCACAGGGGAGTGCCTGGCTGTCGGCGCGTATTAGGCGTGCTGTACGGTGTTGTGCCTGGGCGAGCATAGCGGGCGAGCGATCGAGACCGATGCTCCATATGCCGTGTGTGGCTAGGCTGGCCTGCAAATGCCCGGTACCACAGCCTAACTCGAGGACGGGGCCGGCGCAAAATGGGATGAGGGCCTCACCCCAAATAAACCAGTGGCCACGCGATATAAGCGTAGCCACTGTGTCGTACAAAGGGGCAAATTGGTAGTACAAGCGCTCAAGCAACCAGCGATACAGCTGTAATGCCCAGGCGTGCATCGGTCGTTAGCGACGCTCTTTGATGCGGGCAGCCTTACCGGTCAAGCCACGCAGGTAGAAGAGACGTGAGCGACGAACCTTACCACGGCGAACCACGGTAATTGAGTCGACGCGGGGAGCGTTCAACAAGAAGGTACGCTCGACGCCGATTCCGTGTGATGCCATGCGGCGCACGGTGAAGTTGGCGTTGATACCACCTGCACGCTTGCGAATTACTACACCCTCGAAGTCCTGGACACGCTCGCGGCTACCTTCAACCACGCGCACGCCAACGCGGACCGTATCGCCTTCGCGAAAATCCGGCACGTCGGCCTTGAGTTGACGCTGCTCAATGGCGTCGAGAATTTGCTGCGACATGATGCCGTCGCTCCTTATAAGTAGTCAAGAAACTATACGTGCAATAGCACACAATGCGGATTAGTATAGCACGTTCTGAGATGTCAGGCAAATAGTCTGTCGACGAATTGCCACTCCTTGTATGATAGCACATCGCTATATTCGGGTAAAATACACAGGGAGCGTTTATTTTTGCAACAAAAGAGGTACACAGGTGGATAACCTAGTTGATGCAGTACGTGGAATGCGCGATGTTTTGCCCGACGATTTTGCCCGGCAACAGCATATAGCCCATCAAATCAACCATGTATTGAGCACCCACGGTTATCAAGCAATTGAATTGCCACTCCTTGAGCATCGTGATTTGTATGTACGCAAATTAGGCGAGGAGTTGGCTGGCAAGATTTATGAATTCTCATTCAACGGCCGTGATCTGGCCTTGCGCCCTGAGTGGACTGCATCAGTCCTGCGTGCCTATATCAGTAAACTCGTCGATCAACCGGTGCCGTTGCGCCTGCGCTACACCGGTCCGGTCTTTCGATATGAACGGCCACAGCGTGGTACATGGCGACAGTTCACCCAAATCGGCGGCGAAATGATTGGCGCCCCGGCACCGCGCGCCGATGCCGAGGTGCTTGGTGTCGCCTGTGCTGGACTACATGCCGTCGGGATCCGTGAATACCATATCAGCATCGGTCATATCGGTATTATCCGCGCGTTGCTTGGCTCGCTCGGTGTCAGCGAACGCACGCGGAGTGTGTTGACGTGGAGCCTTGAACGTATGCGTAATCGTGGTGTTGATGTGGTACGCGACGCGCTGATGAGCGAAATCGAGGGTGAACAACAAGGGTTTGATACCACTGTCTTGGCTGGGCTCGATGATGCACAGGCTGAGGATTTGTTGTTACATACTCTGCGCTCAATTGGTGTCAATTTGCAGTTTGGCACGCGCCCACCCGAGGAGATTGTGCGCCGACTAGTGCGTACTTTGCGGACCCACGATCAGCGCCCAACGGTCGAACGTGCGATTGCCTTTTTGGCTGAGCTGAGTGTCATTCGTGGTGCACCTGCCCAGGCCCTCGCAGATGTGACTGACCTGATTACCCGCTATCAGCTCCCCGACCCAGGGTTGGCTGAGGTGCGGGCTTTGATTGATTTGTTGGCGCCCCATGGTGTTGATATGCAGCGAGTGACGCTTGATTTTGGTATTGGGCGAGGCCTGCATTACTACACCGGCATGATGTTCGAAATCGACGATTTGCGCGGTCTGCAACTGTGTGGCGGTGGTCGCTATGACGAATTGGTTGGGGCACTCGGCGGCAAGCAAAGCGTGCCCGCCGTCGGGTTCTCATATGGGCTTGAGCGCGTGGTGCTGGCTGCGCCGGCTGAGATTATGCCCCCGGCACAACGCGCAGTTGTGGTGGCCTGGGAGGATGTGACGGTCTATCCGTATGCACTCGAAGTGGCACAACTTCTCCGAGCGCATTATGTGATTGCTATCTGCGAGTTGCGTGAGCGTCCACTGAGTCAACAAGTGCGCGATGCCCAACGTCGCGACCAGCAGGTGGTATTCGTGCAAGCTGCCGATGTTGCAACGCGGACGGTACAGTGGCGCGATCAGCGTCAGACAGAGTCACTCACCCTTGATGCGTTGGTGGCCCGTTGCGGAGGTCAGGTATGAAATTCGCCGTTCTCGGGGCGGGGGGTGTCGGTGCCTACCTCGGTGCCCGACTGGCTAAATCGGGACATCCGGTGGCGTTAATTGCCCGTGGTGCCCATGCTGAGGCGCTCCGGCAACATGGGATACGTATCCAACCAGCCCCGCAAACGCAACAATCAGCGTGGGTGGCGCATCCGACGTTTGTGACCGATACGCCGGCGCAAGTCGGCGTCTGTGATGTGGTGATTACGGCTAGCAAAAACTACCACCTCGACGAGCTGTTGAGGCAAGCCCAGCCGATGATTGGGCCGCGTACGGTGATTCTTACGATGCAAAACGGTATCGCAGCCTATCAACAGGTGGCTGAGATATACGGCACAGCGGTGACATTGCCGGGGTTGATTTATTGTGAGTTAAGTGTTGAGGAACCCGGCGTCATCCGCAGTGGTATTGAGCCGGTGCGTCTGACCTATGGCCCGTTGCCGCCGCATGCTATCTCGCCGTTGGCGCAGGCCTTGATGCATGCCTTGAATGATGCTGGTGCGCCGGCGACTGTGGTGCCTGATGGTCGGGCTGCCCTCTGGAGCAAGGCGATTTTTGTGGCGGCCATGAGTGCAGTTACCACGCTGACGCAGGCACCTCTCGGCCCGATGATGGCAGATAGTGAAATTATTGAGACGTTGATAGCGGCTCTGACTGAAGCGCGCAAGGTGGCAGAAGCCGATGGCGTGCAGTTTGAGATTGACCCGGTGGCGAGTGCCTTGGCTACGGCGCGCAGTATGCCGGCTACGGCCCGCTCATCGATGGCGCGCGATGTCGCTAACGGGCGTCCGACCGAGGTTGAGTCGCTGAATGGCGCAGTCGTCGCCAAAGGGCGGTCGCTCGGTGTAGCCACTCCCGTCAACCAGGCTTTGTATGCGTTGTTGCGTTTGCGATCACAGCAGGAGATATCAGCATGACCACACCACACTGGGGCCGCTATACCGAGCTCCATCCCGATACGTTGGCTGCTATTTTGGCAACCCAGCCACTGGCCATCTTGCCGTGGGGAGCGCTGGAGTGGCACGGCCCGCATTTGCCGCTGGGTATGGATGGAATCGCTGCCCAGTATGTGGCCGATCAGCTGGTGCAAAAAGTCGGTGGCGTGCTGTTGCCGATGACGTGGTGGCCGATGACCACCTTGCCACATCCGTTTTCGTTGGCATTGCAGACCAGCACTATGCTTGCGGTAATCGAGGATATGTTTGCCAGCCTGGCCAAAGCTGGTTTTCGCTATGTGGTACTGATTAGCGGTCATTATGCCCAAGGTCATGAAATCGAGTTGATGAGGATTGCGCTCGCTGCGTATGAGCGTCATGGTTTAGTGGTATTGACGTTGCCACCGGCGGCCGTGCTAAGTGAGGATTACCTCGATCATGCGGGCCGCTGGGAGACCGCCCAAACGCTGGCGCTGCGCCCTGATTTGGTGCGGCTCGATCGTCTAGGGCCAGCACCACTGCATCCACGTGAATATGCGGTGCTTGGCGAGGACCCGCGGCTGGCGACTGCTGCTGATGGGCAGACATTGCTCGATGATGCCGTTGTCGGCATTGCTGGGTGGGTCAATCGCATGCAACAGCCGGATGGATTGGTGTTTTTGCGTGAGACGTATGAACGCCGCATCGCCGGCTATAACGACTATGCTGAGGCCTTTTTGCGGACATCGTGGGAGCAGGCACTCAACGACTGGTGGCGGCAACGAACCGCCAAAGAGGAGTAGGTCAGATGTCACTACGCTTTGCTATCCCCTCCAAAGGGAGTTTATATGACGGCACGCTCAGCTTTTTTGAGAGCTGCGGCTTGCGCATCGTGCGTCCAAACCCGCGCCGCTATACGGCTGCTATCTCGGCACTACCGGGTGTTGAAGTGTTGTTGCATCGACCGGCCGATATCATCGAAAAAGTTGCCTATGGCGAAATTGAAATCGGCGTCAGCGGACTCGATTTAGTCGAAGAGTTGCGTGGTGACCGTGATGATTTGATAGTCATCCATGACGATTTGGGCTATGGGCGTTGTGAGTTGGTGCTCGCAGTACCTGAGGCCTGGATTGATGTGCGTTCGTGGCGTGATTTGGCTGATTTGGCGGCTGAATTGCATGCAGCTGGGCGTACGTTGCGGATTGCTACTAAGTATGCTGCATTGATACGACAATTTTGCCAAAGCCATGGAATTAACTCGTTCCGGATTATTGACTCACAAGGGGCAACCGAGGCGGCGCCTGGCTTGGGCTATGCAGATATCATCGCCGATATCACCGAGACTGGTACGACGTTACGTGATAATCAGCTTAAAATTGTTGGTGGCCCGATTCTTAGGTCGCAGGCCTGTCTGATTAGCTCCAAAAAGGCCTTGCGCCAATCCCCCGAGGTTGCGAGCACGGTGCAAACCATTCTTGAAATGGTCGAGGCGCGTCGGCGTGCCCGCGGGGTGGTACAAGTCACAGCCAACATTGCTGGCACGTCGGTCGAGGATGTTGGGCAGCGGATTGTGGCACGGCCCGAGTTGGCTGGTGCCCAAGGCCCGACAATTGCTCCAGTTTGGCCGCGTCCCGGCATGGCAGGAACGCTGTTCATGGTGACGTTGGTGATTCCGCAGGATCAGGTGTTAGCGACGGTGCGCCACTTGCGTGCACTCGGCGGCGATGCGATTACGGTGACACCGGCACAGTACTATTTTGGGGCGACGAGTGAGACATTTGCCCAGGTCATGAAAGAAATCGAGTAATTGTATGCCTATCCCGATATTTACTGATGTGGCGACTGCTCAAGCGAGTGTTCTCAAGCGGGTGCCGTTTGACGAGGTCGAGGTCACGCCGGCGTTGCTTGACGGCATCGCCCAGCGCTTTGGTGAGCGGCTAACGCCAGCCCAGGCGGTTGAGCGAATTGTCAACGATGTGCGACAGCGTGGCGATGTGGCGCTTGTCGAGTGGAGTCAGCGTCTCGATGGTAGTGTACCGACTGCCTGGCAAGTCCCTGCTGAGCGGATTGTGGCAGCCTGGCAGGCCCAGCCAGATGATGTCAAGGATGCCTTGCAGTTAGCTGCTGAGCAGATTCGACGCTTTCATAGCAAACAGCACCATCAATCGTGGATGGATGTGACAAGTGAGGGGACCTTGGGGCAACTGGTGGTGCCACTCGAGCGTGTGGGGATTTATGTGCCAGGCGGAGCAGCGCCGTTGCCGTCGACGCTGTTGATGTCGGCGATTCCAGCACGGGTGGCTGGTGTCGACGAGATTGTGGTCTGTTCGCCGCCCCAACGGGCGACTGGTGAGGTTGCCGAGATTGTCTTGGCTGCGGCGCATGTCGCTGGTGTCGATCGAGTCTATCGTGTGGGTGGTGCACAGGCGATTGCAGCGATGGCGTTTGGCACGGAACAGATTGTCCGTGTCGACAAAATCGCCGGGCCAGGGAACTTGTTCGTGGTGTTGGCTAAGCGCATGGTCTATGGTGCTGTGGGGATTGAGAGCTTGCCCGGTCCCACCGAGACGTTGGTGATTGCCGATGCACAGGCTAATCCGGCGTATGTGGCAGCCGACTTGTTAGCGCAGGCTGAGCATGTGCAGGCGGCTGCTATTTTGCTAACGACTGAGACGCAATTTGCTGAGCAGGTTAAGGCTGAATTGACCCGTCAGTTAGCGCTTTTGCCGGATAATGCTGGGGCTGCCGAGACATTGGCCTTGCGGAGTGGGATTGTGGTAGTTGATTCACTTAAGACAGCCTTTGCAGTGAGCAATGCCTATGCACCCGAGCATTTATGTTTGTTGATTGAGCAGGCTTGGGATTATCTAGGCTGGGTGCGCAATGCGGGTGGGGTATTTATCGGTGAGCAGTCGTTTGAGGTGCTCGGGGATTATATCGCAGGGCCGTCGCATATCATGCCAACGGGTGGGACGGCACGGTTTGCCGCGCCGGTGAATGTGGATGACTTCCGTAAGATTATTTCGGTGGTGGGGCTAAATCAGCATGCGCTGATACGGATTGGTCCGGCGGCGGCGCGGTTGGCTGAGGCTGAGGGGTTACATGCGCATGCGGCAGCCGTGAAGATTCGCTTGGAGTCATAAATCATGCGTTTGCATGAGCATTTGCTCATGTAAGATGTCTACAATACAGCATAATAAACAATCACAGCAATTTGTGGTGGATGGAGGAGTTGACATGGATTTTTTTGTTGAATTTATCATTCTGCTTTTAAACGTGTTGTCGTGGGCAATTATTGGCCGTGTGTTGTTATCGTGGGTCGATCAAACAGGGAATATGCGCATCACGCAAATTTTGAATGAAATTACTGAGCCAATTCTGACGCCGTTGCGCGGTATCCTCCCAACTGGTGGCATGTTTGACTTTACGCCGATTATTGCCATGTTGTTGTTGCAGGTGCTCGAGGTATTGATTCGCTCATCGGTGGGTCGATGATACAAGCGCCGCCGATTTCGCGGTTATTAACGACCGTCACCCTGGCTGGCGCAGGAACGCTCGCCGTGGAGATGGTTGCGCCGCGCATGTTAGCGCCAGCCTTTGGCACCTCGCAGCCGATTTGGGCAGCGGTGATTGGTATGACGCTGTTGTATTTGGCGATTGGCTATCACCTGGGTGGTCGTTGGGCTGATCGTTATGCGGCCACAGATGTTGATTTTATGGCGCGCTTGATTTTGTATGCTGGGATTGCCACAGCCTTGATTGCGCCGATTGCACCGCCCGTCATCTCGTGGGCCCGCGTGGCCTTGCAGAGTGTCGCAGTCGGAGGCTTTTTGGCGGCACTGGTGATTGCACTAGTGCTATTTGCGACGCCTGTAATCTTATTAGCTGCCGTATCGCCGTTTGCCAATCGTGTGGCATTGTTGACCACTGATGCAGCGCAGGTTGGCCAAGTACTTGGGCGGTTGTCGGCCTTTGCTACGGTCGGATCGCTGGCCGGTACATTTGCCACGGCGCTCTGGCTGGTGCCGCAGTTTGGTTCGACGCAGTCACTGTTGATTATTGCGGCTGGGTTAATCGTGCTAGCGGTGTGGGTCTCCCGCCGTTGGTCGCGTCTCGGCTGGCTAGCGCTGGTGGTGGCGTTGTTGTTGTGGCGCCTGATTGCTGGACCGCCGAGTTTGGCAGCAGGGTGTATCAACTGTACTGTCATTGACACGCGTGAGTCGGGTAACAATGTTATTCAAGTGGCCACACGTGCACATCCTGAGTTTGGTAATCAGACGCTGTTGCTGCTCAACGAGGGTATGGCAGTGCATTCGAGTTTCAATCAGCGCTATCTGACGAGCGGCGATAGTCGTGATTTGTTGACTGGCGGCGGCCCGTGGGATTATTTTGGTGTGGCGCCATATGTGGTGGCTAATCGCCGCCCGAATGATATTAAGAAGATGGCGATGATTGGGGCTGCAGCGGGGACCGGTGCGGCGCAGTTTTTGGCGACACATGGTACTGATGCCGAGGTGGATGCGGTCGAGATTGATGGCGCGATTGTCGATGTGGCACGGCAGTACTTTGGCATGAACGATAGTGCGGTAGCTGGTGGCAATCCCAACTACCGCGTGCATGTGGCAGATGGGCGTACCTGGTTAGCGACCACCTCGACGATGTATGACGTGATTGCGATTGATGCCTACCATCAGCCGTATATTCCATTCCATCTGACCACTGTCGAGTTCTTTGGTGAGGTGCGGGATCGCTTGAACCCCAAGGGTGTGGTGGTGTTGAACGCTGGCCTCGGTGCCGACGGCGATATTCGTTTGGCACAGACGTTAGCCACGACGATGCTCGAGGTGTTCCCGAGCGTATTTATCGTCGAGACGTCCTCATTCGGTAATTGGATGTTAATTGGGTCGACCGAATTTATTGCTGATGGGGCGGCAAATTTTGCAGCCAATTATCAGCAGGTCGAGGATCCTGCGTTGCGTGCAGTAATGGCCAACGCTTCAGGCTTTCCCTTTTTGGTGAGCGATCGTGGGCCTGTGGTGTTGTATGATGATCATGCCCCGGTTGAACGCCTCGTAGACGAGATGATTTTTGGGGCAGTGTGGTAGGGATAATCAGAGACGCATGGCCATGCGCCTGTGGTATCGATGCGGGCGAGATGGCGAGAGATAGATGAGACGCATGGCCAATGCGTCTGTGCAAAAGGATACCCATGCTCATCAATGCCTTTATCGATGTGTTGTTGCCGATTGTGGTGGTGGTGAGCATTGGGTATGCACTCAAGCGCTTTTTGCCGATTGATACGCGGTCACTCAACCGACTCAGCATGTATGCGCTGAGTCCGGCACTAATTTTTATTAATATCATCAAAATCAATATTCCTGGCAACGATGTGTTGCGCATCTCGCTGGTCTCGGTGGTTGCTTGTCTAGGTTCAGGGCTGCTTGCACTGATTATTGCGCGTTTTCTGCGTCAAGACGCCAAAAGTACTTCAGCGCTACTGCTCGTCACGATGTTCATGAACTCGGGTAATTATGGTCTGCCGACGGCGAATTTTGCCTTTGGCCCGGCTGGTCTTGAGCGAGCCTTGCTCTTTTTTATTGCCCAAGCGATTATGGCCCAGACGTTGACGATTGCGATTGCTCAGGCTGGCCAAAGTAATTGGAAGACGGGCTTGCGCCAGATCTTCAAGATGCCCCCCATCTATGCGGTACTTGCAGCTCTTGCCTTGCGCTGGATGGGCTTTGAGGTTGGCGCTCCCAATGTGGCCGGCGCCATGCTCAACGGTGTTGATTTGTTGGCCCAAGCGACGTTGCCGTTTTTGTTGATGCTACTTGGCATGCAGTTGGCCCAGAATACCGCGATCGAGGATGTCAAACTGACGAGTATCGGTGTTGGCATTCGTCTGCTCGCGTCACCCTTGATTGCCTTGGGCGCTGCGTTTGTGCTCGGGCTTGACCCACTGGCCACCAAAGTTGTTATTTTGCAGGCGAGCATGCCAACGGCCGTCAACATGGTGCTCTACTCACTTGAGTTCAATGCACGACCACAGTTTGTGGCAGGGAGCGTGGTAGTCTCGACAGTATTGAGTTTGGCTACGTTGACGATTTTGTTGACAGTGATGGGGATTTAGAGCGATTTATGGTGCGCCCCGGTGTCGGCTAGTCGACACCGGGGCATTTTGTTAACTGTCGAGATGTGTCAGATGCTGTGCGACGTCTTCGTAACGTCCAAGCGCTACGACAGTGCCGTTGGTCACCACCACAATCTGGTCGGCCTGCTGAAGCAAGGTACGGCGATGTGAGCTCGCCACCAATGTGCTGGCGCTGTGTTGACGTAATGATTGCCACAAATATGCCTCGGTGGTGACATCGACGGCGCTCGAGATATCGTCGAGCACAAGGATCTCGGCCGGGCGCAAGAGCATGCGTGCGAGTGCTACCCGTTGGCGTTGCCCACCCGAGAGCCGTACCCCACGTGGGCCGACGATGGTGTTGAGGCCGTCGGGGAGTTGGGTGATGTCGTGGGTTAGGTCGCTGGCGGCGAGGACTTGTGGTAGGTGGTTGTCAGCTGCACCAAGCGTGATATTCTCGCGTAGGGTGTCACTCACCAAAAACGGAATCTGCGTGGTGGCGAGCACTTGTGGCGCACTGAGTTGCGTGATAGATTGACCGTTCCACGTTATCGTGCCGGATTGTGGGGCGAGGAGCCCGCTCAGCAGGTGTAAGAGAGTGCTTTTGCCACTCCCAACGGCACCGGTAATCACCGTCAAACTACCGCGTGGAATAGTGAGATTGACATTGCGGATGCCACCGCCACTACTCGGGTAGGTGTAACTGACGTTATGAAGCGTCAACTCTGTCAAGGCTGGTCGTGGGGCTAGTGCTGAATCCGCACGCACCGGCAACCACCAACGGTACGGTCGAATGAGCCCATCAGGATTGTTTGGCATGAACTCGGTTAAGCGCCCGATGGAGACTTTTTGTTGGGCGTAATCGCCGATAAATGTGGCAATCACATTGGGCACCCAGGCGATAATCCCAAGACTGCTTACCAACAGAAGCAAATCGCCGAGTTGTATGGCGCCAGTACTCAAGGCTGTGCCACCATACCAGTAGATAGCTGTACCACAGATGCCGATGCCGAGTGATACTAGGGCACTCTGCGCTTGGAACAAGATATGCCCACGCACATTAACACGCTGGCGCTCTTGACTAATCTCGTTGAGGCGCTCAAGTGCGGGGGCACTACTATTGGCGAGTGTGATAGTTTGAGCGCCGGCAATCATACTGCCCAGCAGACTTGTAAAGCGATCCTCGCACATGCCCGCTTGATAACGGTAGGCGAGGTAATGTGGCCAGATAAGATATGACGCTACGCCGAGGAGTATGAGGGGGATGACACTCATAATACTGAGCATTAGGTCGATGCTACTCATCACAACAAAGGCAACAATCCCAGTGCCGACAGTGGCAATCACCTCGGGAATCCACAAGGGGAAGTCAGCCACCTCGTCGACGTCATCACGTAGGCGGTTGATGGCCTCAAGGGCTGAGACGGGCAACGGTTCGGCGCCTGGGCGTTCAAGAGCTTGCTGGAGCGCATTGTGATGTAATATTCCCTTGAGACGATAGCGGAACGTGACGTCGCCCCAGGCCTCGGCCATGATACTGCCCATGCGGACGACCATCAAAGACACGTAGGTCGCAATCACTGTCCATAGGCTCAAGTCGTTAGTTGCTAGACCTAGCTGGTTGAACAGGATTCGCTCGATCAAGATGATGCCAAACGGCAAAAGCACGTTGGCGATGCGCCCAAGCATATAGATCGCCAAGACGCCCGGTGTCATGGCCATCATAGCGCGGGTGAAGTGTGGTGTAGGGATGCTCATAACACCTCTGTTAGGTTAGTGGCCAAGAGGGTGGCAAAATGACTACCCGGCGTGGCAGCGAGCTGTTGTGGAACTCCAGACTCTATGACCACGCCGTCAGCCATGATGATGACAAGGTCGGCAGCATAGACCGTGTTGAGTCGATGGGCAATGGTGAGCGTGGTGCGCTTGTTCGTCAGATTGACCAGGGCCGTGGCGATACGTTGTTCGTTGGCCGGGTCGACATGGGCACTGGCCTCATCAAGCACAATGATGCCAGGCTGCCTGATGGCGATACGGGCTACGGCGAGCAGTTGTTGCTCACCAGGCGACAAGGCGTGTTCACCGTCGCCAATTGGTGTGTCGAGACCATCAGGTAGCAATTTCAGCCAATCGCCGAGCCCACAGTCATGCAGGGCAGTGCTGATGGTGGCATCGGTGTAGCCAGTGGCAAAGCAGGTGATATTGTCACGCAGTGTGGCATTAAAAATATCGCTCTCTTGGCTGATGACACCGACCGAATTGCGCAATGATGATTCACTGATGTCATTGATGGGGATGTTGTTAAGTAGGATGGAGCCGTGTTGGGCGCGTTCGATTCGACTAACCAATCGACCGAGAGTGGTTTTGCCACTGCCGGTGCGCCCAATGATGGCTACGTGGGTACCGGCAGGGATAGTCAACGACAGGTCACGAATCACCCAATCAGGACTACTTGGGTAGCGGTAGCTTACCTGTTCGAGGCGCACTGACAGTGGCCCTGATGGCAGTGTCTGTCTGCCGTCAACGAAGGGTATCGGTTGCATTAGTTCGTCGATGCGACTGATGACGCCACGGGCCTGCTGGTACTCTTGGACAATCCCGCGAACCTCATCAATAGGCTTGATCAATAGTGTAACATAACCGAGCAATGCTACAGCCTCACCAATACTACCGGTGCCATTCTGGTAGCGCCAAATACCGATGCCAATTGCCAATAACCAACCAACGGCGTTGATGGTGGTCGAGGTCAGTTGGGCAACTTGGCTGCGTAGGCGAGCCGTACGATGGGTATGTAGGAGTGTGGCGATGCGTGGAGTCAGACGTTGATGTAGGCGAGATTCGGCACCAACTGCACGTATGTCAGTCACACTGGCAAAGCTTTCCTCAATCGTGTCATACAATGCTGCATCGGCGCCGCGTTCGGCCTCCCAATCGTGGTGATTGTCGCGTTGGCTCCAAGCGATGATGGTGATGCCGATGCTGAGGTAGAGCATCATCACGACAAATACGAGTGGATCTATCAGCCAGGTGGTGAATCCTACGCTGATTACAAGAATCATTGTGCTGACGAGTCGCGCACTTGCCTCGCCAAAAACGCCGTGTAACTGGCCACTATCAGCATCGATGCGTTCACTTAGCTCACCGATACCGTGACTGCGAAAAAAGTCGAGCGGCTGGGCAAAAATTGCTGTGGCGGTAGCGTGCCGTAGGGCGTTGGTGGCGTTCCAAGCGCTATGACTGGCGATGCTACTGATGAGCAACTGTACGATGGGCACACTTACCACCACTGCTAGGTATGGAAGTACGTACGGGATCAGTGATTGTTGGGCGAGTGCGGCATCGATGATACGTTGCACAATAAATGGCTGACTAACGGTCATAACTGCAGTCAGACCGGCAAGCACAAGGATAAGCCAGAGCCAGCGACTAGCCGCGAGAGCGAGTCGGATGCTCGGCGATCGAAAAAACGACATAAATGGGACACTCCTATCAAAAAATGCAACAACAAACTGGTCGTGACCCCAAAGGGCCTCACGACTGCATCAGGGAGTGTACAAATGGCGTGGTAGTCGAGGGAGTTTAGTGTGTCGTCAGATCCGCTACCAGGTCCATAGCACACGTGATGGTGATGACTGTCATTGGAGTGCTCCTCTGTGATACGCGGGTGAACAGGACTATTATACGGCACATCGTGATAACAAAGGGGTTGTGATATACTTCATTATCGGTGTGTCATCAGTTTGATATACAAAGGTTAACGGTTATGACCCAACTACAATCGGTGGCATGGGCTGATGGTGGTGTGCTTGTGCTTGATCAGCGTCTGCTCCCGCAACAAGAGGTGGTCAATCGATATACAACGGTTGCAGATGTGGCCGAGTCGATTCGCTCGATGCAGGTGCGCGGTGCGCCGGCAATTGGCTGTACTGCTGCCTACGGTATGGCCTTGGTTGCTACCCACACACCTGCCCAACAGAGCCACGAGCTATTGCCGGCATTAGCGGCCGCCCGGACACAACTCGATGCCTCGCGACCGACGGCAGTGAATTTGTTTTGGGCGACACGGCGGATGTATGACTTTGCGGTGACTCAACAGCATTTGCCCATTGATGCATTTCGCCTAGCGATGCAACGTGAAGCTCAGGCGATTTTTGATGAAGATTTGGCCATGTGTCAATCCATTGGTCGTCATGGCGAGCCATTAATTCCAGCGCGTGGACGCGTCTTGACACACTGCAATGCAGGTGGACTCGCGACTGCTGGTTATGGTACTGCATTGGGGCCGATCTATCGTGCCCACGAGCTGGGCCGTCAAATCCATGTCTATGTTGACGAGACACGACCGTATTTGCAAGGTGCGCGTTTGACGGCGTTTGAGTTGCAACGAGCCGGTGTGCCGTTGACGTTGATTACGGACAACATGGCAGCGTATTTTATGGGGCAGGGGCTGGTCGACTGTATCATTGTTGGTGCCGATCGCATTGCTGCCAATGGTGATGTCGCGAACAAGATTGGCACCTATGGGTTGGCAGTATTGGCTCATGCTCATGGTATCCCGATGTATGTGGCTGCGCCGACATCAACGATTGATATGCGTATTAGCGATGGCAGCATGATCCCAATTGAAGAGCGGTCGTCTGACGAGGTCACAATGATTAGTGGTCGGCGGATTGCCCCTGAGGGAGTGCGGGCTGCGCATCCGGCCTTTGATGTAACACCGGCACGGTTAATTAGCGGGATTATTTGTGAGCGTGGCGTAGTGATGTCGCCATATACGAGTGGCTTGGCCGATTTGATGCAGGAGTAAGGCGAAAGTTGTGGTTGCACCGCTCTTTTTTGGCTCGTTACCGCATACGAATATTGAAGAAGCATGGCAATTCCTCCGCGAGTGCCCTGCGCCATGGGTATCATGGCCGCAATTACCACAGCGTAGCTTTTGGGAGCGGAGTGTCGTACAGTCAAGCTATGGGTTCCCAGGAGTTGTAGTTGACGAAAAACAACGGCTTGTGGTGGTACATCGCCGTGAAAGCGACGCACAGTTAACTCGCTTGGCGCTGGATTACCTTGAGCGACGCCCGCACCAGATACCCTTGCGCCTGCGCGAGGCTGAGGGGTTGTTGACGTTCGAGACGTTCGCCAAGGAGTTGGCACCTGAGCGTGGTATCAAGGGCCAAATCCTTGGTCCCATTTCGTTAGCAGCCCAGTTAAACGATGAGACACAGACGCCAATTATTAATGATGCAACGCTTTTTGAGGGGTTAGTCATCCATCTCATTCAACGCGTGCGTTGGCAGGTTGCGCAATTACAAGCTATACAACGGCCGGTATTGATGTGTATCGAGGAGCCATTCCTTGATGTGATGAACTCACCGTTTATGGAGATTGACCGTGACGATATGGTGTGGGCATTATCGCGCATATTGTCTGTTATTCCAGCACCACACGTAAAACGTGGCTTAATTGTTGGTGCCACACGTCAAATCGGTGATCTGATTCAGTTGCCTGTTGATGTGTTTGTGGTCAATATTTGTGAAAGTATGGGCGTAGGTGCGCTTCTTAATGCTATTCTCCCGCTCCAGCAGTTTTTTACACGGAAGGGTGTATTAGGCTTGGGCTGTGTGGCAGTGAGCGATGCAGTCGATGACGTGGCGATAGTGATGCGTAGTTTGATTCCGATAGTGGAGCAGTTGATCCAATCCGGTATTGATGCACATGTGCTCGCAAACCAGTTGATGGTGATGCCAGTCACGTCGTTTGGTCAGACCAATGTGGCGAACGCCACTCAAGCAATGAATGTGACATGTCAGGTCGCAGATAAGCTGCGACACTATTTTGAACAACGAGTATAAGGAGTAGGCAGATGCGCGTAGTAGTGACAGGATCGTTGGCATACGACTATATCATGAACTTCCCCGGATACTTCAAAGATCACATTTTGCCTGACCGTGTCCACATGTTGTCAGTCAGCTTTTTGGTGGACTCGATGAAGCGCATGCGTGGTGGTGTGGCTGGTAATATCGCCTATTCGTTAGCATTGTTGGGTCAGCGTCCATTGGTGGTTGCCTCGGCTGGGCAGGATTTTGGTGAGTATCGTCAGTGGATGAGCAATCAGGGGATTGACGAGTCGGGCATTCATGAGGTGGTCGGCGAGTTTACGGCGTCATGTTTTATCAATACCGATCAATCCAACAATCAGTTGGTGGCATTTTATACGGGTGCTATGGCGCGATCGCGCGATTTGTCGTTACTCGGGCATGGATTAACTGCAGATGATTTGGTCATCATCTCGCCAACGGACCCTGATGCAATGGCGCGCTACGTCAGCGAGTGTCGTCAGATGGGTGTGCCATTTATGTTTGATCCGGGCAAACAGACGCCACGGTTGACCGCTGAGCAGATTCTCGATGGTCTCAATGGAGCGTATGTCTTGATTGGTAATGACTATGAGTTTGCCATGATGGCACAGATGACTGGTAAAAGCGAGCAGGAGTTAATTGATAGTGTACCGCTGACGGTCTTAACCCGTGGTGAGAAGGGCTCGTTTATCTCGGATGCGCGTTTTGGGAGCTGTGTCGTCACCGAGATTGATGTTGCGCCCGTTGATGAGGTACGCGATCCCACTGGTGCTGGTGACGCCTATTTGGCCGGATTCGTCTTTGGTTTGTCAAAAGGGTTGCCAGCCGGGAGTTGTGGCAAGATTGCATCGTTGGCTGGTGCCTATGCCATCGAGCATCACGGCTGTCAAGAGCATCTGTATACGCCAGCACAGTTTTATGAGCGTTATGTGACCGCCTATGGACATGATATAGCGGTTGCACGTGCGTTGGGGGCCGAATAGGTATGCTCCGCTGGGCAATTATCGGGGCTGGGCGTATTGCTCGCAAGGTCGGTTTGGCGATGCAGCAGTCAACATCCGTCGTAATCCGGGCGGTGTATGCGCGTCGACGTGATGCCGCCCAAGATCTTGCGAATGTGCTGGGTGCACCGACTGTCTACGATACGCTCGATGGTATTTGGCAAGATAATACCATTGATGCAGTGTATATTGCGCTCCCGAACCACATGCATGCATCGGTAGCGCTGGCGGCGATTGCTGCTGGCAAGCATGTCTTGATCGAAAAGCCAATGGCGTGTAGTGCTGCTGAGGTAACATTAATCCAGCAGGCTGCCAATCAGGCCAATGTGGTTGTGATGGAGGCGATGATGTATCGATTCCATCCACAAACTGCGCAGGTATTGGCATTGATTGCTGCGGGTGATATTGGCGAGGTCCGACAGGTGCAGGTAAACTTCGGTTATCGTCAAGATAACCCACAGGATATCCGCATGGTAGAGTCTGTCGGTGGTGGGGCAATTTATGACATTGGCTGTTACGGTGTCAGCCTAGCACAGTTGGTGACCCACATGACGCCGACTACCGTCTATGCTCTGGGTATGCGTGGAGGCAACGACGTTGACGTATTGGCGTCGGGGATATTTGGCTATCAACACCAGTGTCAAACCCAGATAAATGTAAGCTTTTTGGGCGGATTTTACCAACAAGCACGAATTATCGGGTATGATGGTGTAATAGAGATTGAGCGACCATTCACGGTCTTCCCTGATCGTGTGTCGGTTGTGCGTCTGTGGCGTGGAGCCCACTTTGCCAAAGAGTCGCAAATAGTGGTGCCACCTGCCAGTCATTTTGTGCATCAGGCCGAGGTTTTTGTGCATGCGGTAGCATCAGCTCCCGCACAGCGCTTGGTATTGACACAGTCGTCAGCCACACTGTCCAACGCCCAGGTTATTGATGCATGGCACCGTGCGATGCACAGTGGTCAGTGTGAGTTCGTTGGAATGTAACGGTATTTGTGTGTAAGGAGTAGTTTGTTCATGACAAGTAAACAGTACGACATCAAAGACATCGGTTTGGCTGAACAGGGGCGTAAGCGCATGACCTGGGCCGAGAATGAAATGCCCGTGTTGCGCCAGATTCGCGAGCGCTTCGCCAAAGAGAAGCCATTCAAAGGGATGCGCGTCTCGGCATGTTTGCACGTCACGGCTGAGACGGCTAATTTGATGTCCACCTTGGCTGCGGGTGGTGCCGATGTGGTGTTGGCTGCCTCAAACCCATTGTCAACTCAAGACGACATTGCTGCAACCCTGGTTGCTCACGAAGAAATCCCAGTCTACGCCATCAAGGGCGAAGATAATGAGACCTACTACAAGCACCTCGAGGCGGCGTTGGCCCACAATCCACACGTCACCCAAGATGACGGTGCTGACTTGGTCTCAGGCATTCTTAAGAGCCGCCGCGACCTCATCCCACAGATGCTTGGTAGCACCGAAGAGACAACCACTGGTGTGATTCGCTTGCGAGCCATGGCCGCTGATGGCGTGTTGCCATTCCCTGTCATTGCCGTGAACGATAGCGATACCAAGCACTTGTTCGATAACCGCTACGGCACTGGTCAAAGCACCCTCGACGGCATTATCCGCGCCACCAACGTGTTGTTGGCCGGTAAGACCTTTGTGGTTGCTGGTTATGGCTACTGCTCACGCGGTATCGCCGAGCGCGCCCGTGGTATGGGTTCATGGGTCATCGTGACCGAGGTTGATCCAGTCAAGGCTCTTGAGGCTGCTATGGACGGCTTCCGCGTCATGCCAATGGAAGAGGCCGCCGCTCAGGCTGACTTCATCGTCACTGCCACCGGCAATAAGCATGTCCTCGATGCCGCAGACTTTGCGGCAATGAAGGACGGTTGTATTGTCTCAAATAGCGGTCACTTCAATGTCGAAATCAACATCGACGATCTCGAGGCCATGTCGGTTGAGAAGCGTCAGCCACGCCCGTTTGTTGATCAGTACATCCTTAAGGATGGCCGCCGCATCAACTTGCTTGGCGAAGGCCGCTTGATTAACTTGGCTAGCGCCGAGGGTCATCCAAGCGCAGTAATGGATATGTCATTTGCCAATCAAGCCTTGGCTACCGAGTTCTTGCTTAAGCACCAAGGTAAGTTGGCTTCAGCGGTACATGCCTTGCCAAAGGAAGTCGACCGTGAGATCGCTGCACTCAAATTGCGTGCCATGGGTATCAACTATGACGATTTGACCGCAGAACAAGTTAAGTACTTGGGTTCGTGGGAAGAGGGAACCTAGTTATCACCACCCCACGCTGTCATTCTGACAGCGTGGGGTGTGTGTGCGATTGTATATCTAGCTAGATGTAAGGATAGAGCATGTCAACCACTTTTATGAAATCCCCGTCGTTGCTATTCACGTCAGAATCAGTAACCGAGGGTCATCCGGATAAGTTGTGCGATCAGGTATCTGACGCCATTCTGGATGCGTTTTTGACTGTTGATCCCCGTGCCCGCGTCGCTTGTGAGACTGCTACGACCACCGGTTTGATTGCCGTGATGGGTGAAGTAACTGTCAATGGCAATGTCGGTGATATTCAAGATATTGTACGCCAGACCGTCAAAGAAATCGGCTATACCGGCGGTAAGTTCTACTTCGACGCCGACAGCTGTGGTGTGGTCGTATCCCTCCATGGTCAGTCACCCGACATCGCCATGGGTGTCGACAAGGCATACGAAGCAAAGACCGGTGAAATGACAGATGCCGAAGTCGAGGCTGTTGGTGCCGGTGACCAAGGTATGATGATTGGCTTCGCCTGTAATGAGACGCCTGAGTTGATGCCCCTGACCATCAGCTTGTCACATCGTTTGACTCGTGAGTTAGCTGTGGCTCGCAAGAGCGGCAAGTTGCCGTTTCTCGGCCCAGACGGCAAGAGTCAAGTTACGGTGGAGTACGAGTATGGCAAACCAAAGCGCATCAACACGGTGGTTTTGAGCACGCAACACACGGCTGAAACAGATCAAGAGCACTTACGTGCGCAGATCCAAGAGCACATCTTGAATACGGTGTTGCCAGCTGATATGTTGGACAATCCTAAAATTCACATCAACCCAACTGGTCAGTTCATTGTTGGTGGCCCACATGGTGACGCCGGCTTGACTGGTCGCAAGATTATCGTCGATACCTACGGTGGCGTTGCGCGTCATGGCGGTGGCGCATTCTCAGGCAAGGACCCGACAAAGGTCGATCGTAGTGCTGCCTATGCAGCCCGCTACGTCGCTAAGAACGTAGTTGCTGCTGGCTTGGCTGATCGCTTTGAGGTGCAGTTGTCATACGCCATCGGTGTGGCCCGCCCTGTCTCAATCAGCATTGAGAGTTATGGCACAGCCAATATCGATGAGACCAAGTTGGCCAAGTTGATCGATGAGATGTTTGACCTGCGCCCAGGTGCCATTATCCGCGACCTCAAGTTGCGCCGCCCGATTTATCGTCAGACGGCAGCCTATGGTCACTTCGGTCGTACCGATATCGATTTGCCATGGGAGGCCACTGATAAGGCCGATGCATTGCGTCGTGCTGCTGGTCTCTAATAAGGTGTGTCTTTTGGCCGCGGGGCAGATATCTGCCCCGCGGTTTGTTTTTTGGTATAGTGATACTGGTGTGTCCATTCGTTATCGTAGCAACTAGAGGAGTCTGCGCATGGAGCGTGCCAACGCTTTTGATTTTATCGGGCCAAAGACATTGGTCGGGCCTGAGCTCAAGGTCGGCGATAAGGCGCCAGCCTTTGTGTTATTGGGTCAAGACCTCAAGGATATTGATAGTGCTAGCATGGCCGGCAAGCCAATGTTGGTGAGCGTTGCCCCATCAGTTGATACCGGCGTCTGTGATTTGCAGACCAAGCGCTTCAACGAAGAGGCCGGCACACATGGCGACAAGATTACGTTCTTGTCAGTGACAGCAGACCTGCCATTTGCGTTGCGTCGCTACTGTGGTGCCAACGAAATCAAGAACATCGTGGTTGCCTCAGATCATCGTACCATGGCATTCGGGGCCGCCTACGGCACCTATGTCAAAGAGATTCGTCTCGAGAGCCGTGCCGTATTTGTGGTCGACGCCGCTGGCGTGATTCAGTATGCCGAGTACGTGCCTAATGCAGGTCAGCATCCAAATTACGATGCAGCCCTTGCCGTATTAGCCGGTCTGCTTTAATTCACTGCCTGATTGGTATAATCGTACCGGTGGACTTCCACCGGTACGGTTTTTTATTGCAAAGTGGAGATGCGCATGTCACTGAGTCATGTCTGGCCAAAGACGGCCACTATTGCCCCTAACGGTCATTTGTTGATTGCCGGCCATGATGTGACGGAGCTCGCCACACAGTATGATACCCCGCTGTATATCTTCGATGAAGTGACGATTCGTGAGATGTGTCAGGCCTATCGTGATGCCTGTGTGACCTGTGGCGCTACCGACGCTGTGGTGCACTATGCTGGCAAAGCCCTACTGAATACGATGATTGCGCAGGTTGTCCACAGTGAAGGGCTGGCACTCGATGTGGTGTCGGGGGGCGAGTTGGCGCTTGCGTTGCATGCAGGGGTTGACCCGATGCACATCCATATGCACGGTAATGCCAAAACACCACGTGAGTTGGATGAGGCGTTGGCTGCTGGTATTGGGGCGATTGTCGTTGATAATCTTGATGAACTTCAGTTGTTGATGGCCAAAACTGCTGGACGTACTACACCATTCCCCATTCAAATTCGTGTGACACCAGATATTGCGACTGATACACATGTGCATATTCAGACGGGACACTACGCCTCAAAATTCGGCTTCCCGATTGAGCAGATGCCACAGGTTGGCGCGTTACTCGCGCAAGCGTCCGGATTGCGCTTGACGGCCATTCATGCGCACCTTGGTTCGCAGATTTTTGATGCGCATACACATGTAGCGGCGATTGATGTATTGCTTGAGCAGGTTGTCATGTTGCGTAATACCTATCAGCTACCTATCGAGGCTCTGAACATCGGTGGGGGCTTGGCAGTGGCCTATCTGGATCATCAACAGCCACCCGATATTGCTACAAGTGTGGCAGCGATGTGGCAAAAGTTGCAACAGGGGTGCGCGCGACATGGCTTGCCGCGCTTGCGCCTTGAGCTTGAGCCCGGGCGTTCGATTGTGGCGCGGGCGGGTGTGGCGATTTACCGGGTGATTGGCTCAAAGCCAGTCCGTGATTTGCCACGCTGGGTGCATGTTGATGGTGGAATGGCCGATAACATTCGACCTGTGTTATACGGTGCCAAGTACACGGCGCTTGTGGCCAATCGGGCCTTTGATACTGCTGATGAGGTGGTCAATGTGGCTGGGCGCTATTGCGAGTCAGGCGATTTTCTGCTCAAAGATACGGCGCTGGCAAGTCCTATGGTGGGTGATCTGGTGGCATTGGCCGTGTCAGGTGCCTATACATTAAGTATGGCGAGTAACTATAATATGGTGCCGCGTCCAACCGCATTACTTGTGCGTCATGGGCAGGTACGAGTGATGCGTCGCCGTGAGTCGTATGCGGATTTGTGGCGCATGGATACGTAGTTGCAACATTTTGTGACAGTACAACGTATTATAGACATATCATGGCACATGCAGTAAAATAAAATTTGAAAAATGGCATGTGCCATGAATTTGAAAGTTGGAAATCATGAGTAATCAATCAGGTTCTGCCTATTGGACATGCCCACAGTGCGGTGGTATGGGATCAACATATGATGCCAAATGCCCGCAGTGTGGCACGCCGCGAAACGCACCGACTACCAACGCCACATCGACAGCATCAGCACTCACTCCACTCGTTGCCTCGGTCTCATCAGGAGTGCAACGATACACGTCGCAGACGTGTCCACAGTGTGGCACGGCGAACTCGTTGTTTACCGTACGTTGTGCGGGATGTGGTGCGATGTTTGGCGATGTGCGCCCTACAGCCGCACCACGGCGCCGCAGTGTGGCAGCGCTGTTGGCGTTTTTTGGCGGGATTATTGGTGCACAGTATTTTTATATGGGGCGGCGTGTGCTAGGTACGATATGTGTCATTTTGTGCTGGAGTGGCTACCCGGCGCTGGTAGGGTTCCTTGATATGTTCCGTATATTATCGCTGAGTGACGCTGAATTTCAGCAACAGTGCGAGGGCTAGTTACGCTAGGTGGAAAACCTCGGTCAGGGTCAGGAGCGAGGTATCGGCGGCGCCACTGTCGAGTGCCTCAAAAAACGGCGCCATCTCAGCTTGCCAGCGGGCATTGACCTCTTCGGATTGCATGCCTGCTACAGCCCGAGCAAAATCTGGTGTCTCGAGATAGCCGACGAGTAGCCCGTCATCACGTAAAAAGAGCGAATAATTGTGCCAGCCATGGCGTGACAATGCCTCGAGCATGTCGGGCCACACCTCTTGGTGCCGTTGGGTATATTCCGATAATCGGTCAGCTTTGACTTTGAGCAAAAAACAGACGCGTTGCATGATAGACCTCTCTAGTAAAGGGGAATAAGACTATCCTAGCACGGGTTATCGAGAAACCCACTTACGGTTACGTAATATTTCTGTTGTGAATGTATAACCTTTGTAGAACAAAGATAGAATTGATGGGAGGGTATTCGCCAGATCAGATATGCTATATTTGAGGTGACTCACTCGTATGTTGGTGTATCTCCATGCCTCCTTTGTCGTCATCAGCTGATGCAACACCAGTTGAACAACAGATTTTGGCACGTATGCGCCGGGCAGGTCGGGGGAGTGTTTGGCATGCTGGGCGACTACGTGGTCTTGCACCACGTAACACACTTGATCAGGCACTCGGTCGACTCGCCAAAAAGGGCGTCATCCGTCGTATTGCACACGGTCTTTATGTGTTCCCGCAGCAATTACCCGTCGTTGGTGAGGTGCCAGTGAAACTGGCATCAATAATTGATGCGCTCAACGATGACCAGATAGTACCACTCGTACCAAGTGGAGCATATGCGTGCTACCTGCTTGGTCTTGTGCCAACACCTCCGGCCGAGGTGGTATTATTAAGCGCAGATACGACCCGTGTTATTCAACTTGCCGATGTTGTCATACGAATACGTCCAGCCGCCCCACGCTATTTACAGTGTGCAGGGCGCACGAGCGGTATTTTGATTCAGGCATTGCGTTATCTTGGTGATGCGCTGGTGAATGACGATCATGTGAGTATATTACGTCAGCAATTATCGTCAGTGAGCCGTAAAGCTCTGTTACGTGATATTGAGAGTGCACCAGCCTGGATGCATCAATGGTTCCGGCGGATTGCAGATGAGTAATATGGCGTAGGGCACATCAACACAAAAATGGTTTTGGCGTATCGCTGAGGGGTGATGCGAGATGATACAAGTCAGTGCAAATCAACGATATTTACGGCAGTCTGATGGGGAGCCGTTTTTTTATTTGGCCGACACAGCCTGGGAGTTATTCCATCGTTTGACGTATGACCAAGCAAGTTATTATCTTGCTGATCGTCTGACTAAGGGCTTTACGGTTATTCAGGCGGTTGTTTTGGCGGAACTCGATGGATTACGTGTCCCAAATGCACAAGGAGATCTGCCGTTCGACAACATATCTGAATTGGCTCCAAATGAGCGTTACTTTGCGCATGTCGATGCAGTTGTCCAAAAAGCAAATCAGCTTGGACTTGTAATGGCGTTGTTACCGACATGGGGGGACAAGTGGAACAAAAAATGGGGCGAAGGCCCTGAGATTTTTACTCCTGAAAACGCATACCACTATGGCCACTGGTTGGGACAGCGTTATCGTGAGTCAGCTGTGATTTGGGTACTCGGCGGTGATCGTGCAATCGAGAACGCCACCCAATATGCGATTATTGAGGCAATGGCGGCCGGATTACATGCGGGTGACGAAGGGCGTCATTTACGCACATTCCATCCGCAGGGGCAGCAACATTCGAGCCAGTACTTTGGACAGGCTGATTGGATTGATTTTCATATGCTCCAAAGCGGTCATGCGCGTAATCGCGATAATTGGCGAAGCATTGACGCAGACTATGCGCTGACACCTACCAAGCCATGCATGGATGGCGAGCCTGGTTACGAAGATCACCCAGCCGGATTTGCGATTGAGCACGGCTACTTGGATGATTATGATGTACGCAAGGCCTGTTATTGGGCGTTGTTTGCGGGTGCGCACGGGCACACTTATGGATGTCATCCGATTTGGCAATTTTGGAGCATTGGTCATAAGCCATTGACCTGGGCACGACGCCCGTGGCAAGAGGCCCTACAGTTGCCTGGGGCGAGTCAGGTGCAACATGCAAAGCACTTGCTATTATCGCGCCCATACTTTCGACGGATTCCTGATCAGTCATTAATTCTTGCCGGCCAAGGGGATGGCTCCCACCATATTCAGGCCTGTCGCGATAGTGCTGGTAGCTACGCCATGGTGTATTTACCGGCGAATCAGACGGTGACCGTTGATGTATCGAGCCTGCTGGGTCCAACCTATCGGATGTGGTGGTTTAATCCACGTACGGGGCATGCGCAATGGTTGGATGAACGAACCACTGCGTTGCCAATTGAGATTGTCACGCCGTTTGGTGGCCCCGACTGGGTTTTGGTGATTGATTCATTGCCAGCTGGGTTTGAGTGGCAGGCGCCTGGGCGGCAGGCTTAGTCAAACAAGCGTTGGCCGGCAAATTGGCGATGTAATGTAGCGCGTTCGGCGTTTGTTGGGCCAACACCATCACACCATGCAATATGTTGGTTAAGTTGATTCATAAATGGCGCTCCGGTCAGCGTAACGGCGATATCGTCGTTGGTCAGGCTATAGCGCATTGTGGCTTCAATAAAGCCATGTGGCCCTGGCTTTTTGAGGTGAGGAATCAAGGCTTTGCGGCGTTCGGCCTCGGCGAGTAAGGCGTGTTGATCGCGCAAAAACGGTGCTGGCGTATCGGTCATGACTCCCATGCCGAGCGGGCTACCGTTGATGACGCCGATGTCGTAGGTGCGGGTCAGCGGAAAGAGCTCGTCGTGCATGGTGATGTCGATGAGCATGTAGCGACAATAGGCTAACACGGTATCGATGTGCCCTGTTTTGATATAGGGCTCCAGAATGGCCAGATTGCGGGCGTTGACACCGATTGCACGCACTTTGCCGGCCTGTTTGAGATCCAGAAAAGCTGCAATACATCCCTCGATGGCCACCTCAAAGGTGGTCGTCTCGGCCTCGTGGAGTTGAATCAAATCGATGTAGTCAGTGTTCAGTCGGCGCAGACTCTCCTCGACGCTGGCCATGGTGGTAGTGTAGTCGTAGGGCGTGCCACGCATCACCGCCTTGGTGGCGAGATAAACGCGATGGCGTTTGTCTTTGAGTGCCACGCCAAAGCGCCGCTCACTTTCGCCACGGCCATATTGGGCGGCAGTATCCAAAAAGTTGATGCCACAGTCTATGGCGTGATGAATGGTGCGTATGGCATCGGCCTGGCTAATCTGGCCGAACTCGTCGCCAATGGCAGCACCGCCAAGCCCCAAGCGTGAAACCTGCCAGTTGGTGCGCCCGAGTCGTGTGTATTGCATCTACTCTCTCCCACGAATCACACTATCGCCGTCGTTAGGGGTTTGCCACGGCGTGGCATATGACGGAGGATTGACGTACCGCTCAACATCAAAGTGGAGTACTGCTCCGGCCATGGGGGCGATGTGCAGTCCATACCATGGGCCATTGACCTCTTGGGTGATGAGCGTGCGGCCGAGTTGGTCGCAGATGCGCACGCGATCAAAGCGATGTTCGCCGAATGTTCCAGCTTGGATGACCAATTCTTGGGTCTGATTGGCGTGCGTGTTAACGACCGTCACTGTCATGGTGTATTGGTCAAACTGCGAGACGAGCGTGGCCACCCCCGCAGGCAAACCGGGGCGACGGCGTTGGCCATCGTAGTAGCGCACTTGACCGAACTGCAGGCCACCGTGGCTGATATGCATCGGCGCACCGAGCGTGAGTTGCAGAAGTCCCTCGACACACACCGGTGTGAATTCTTGCCAGGCGTGTATCGGATCGACGTGCATGTTGATGTTGATATGGCGTTGATCGAGCCCGCTGATGTCATCCCAGTTGGCAGGATCAGCAATCGGCGATCGCATTTTGGTGAGTTGATTGGCGACGAGGGTCAGGTTGGCAGCGAGGATGCGCTCGGGGTAGTCAGGATTGCGCCCATGTACATACTCGAACCATGGCAGGGTATTGCTGATATAGTGCTTGCCACTGCCGATGTGGATGGCGCTCCAGTCTTCGTGGCGCGGGATGCGCATCACACGATCTAGGTCCTCGTCGGCTAATGAAGCATACCAGAGGTAGATAGGGTACTTGTGGAGCGCTGGGCGATAATCACCCCAACCATTATCGAAGTGGCGGTATGGCACCTGATATTGGCCGTCAATCTCACGACCCAGCGCCCAGTTGGCGTCAAGCTGTTGGCGGGCAAGTGTGAGCCAGCGAGGGTCTCCACTAATGAGCAAGGCGTTCATGCAGGCGTTGGTGATGGGCTCAATGATTGTCATAAAGCCGTGAGGCCAGCGCCAGCCGTAATAGCCGCCCCACCATTTGCCATCAAGATGTTCGCCGATGATGTCGTTCAGACCGACGTTATCGGGAATGATGCCTCCGTTGCGTTGGGCACGGGCTTGCCAAGCGTTGATGTAATCGTATATCCACTGACGCAAGTCAGCCGATTGGCTATACAGGAATGCGTGGGTAATCAGACCAGTGGCATTGAGGTTAAGTGGTACATCACCTTTGTTCATGCGCAGATTCATCTTGGCGATGATGTCGGCATAGATGGTGTCGTCACTCCAGTGACATTTGCGACGCGCAAAATCGGTGTTGATGATGTCTTCGTAGGGGGCCAAATAGTGGTCAAGCACAACCCGATGCGTCTGCCAGTCTTCGGTGGTTACCTGATGGCGTGGGCCGTGACTGCCAGTGAGCGGTGCACGAATGAGTTTGTGCTGTGGGTCATAGTTGGGGGCGAGTGGGTCGTTGCCGGTATACATGTTGGCAAAGCGTTGGGCTCGCTGGCGGTCTTTGCGCTGGGTTGGGTTGGCAAGGCCGAGGAAGTAGATGTACAAATAGCCTTCGCCGTGATGCATCCAATCGTAGTACTTGGTGAACTCACGGTCAATTTGACCGTACTCGGTCCACTGCCAGGTGATGCCATCCCAGATGCGCCGGGCTTCGTTGTAGAGCCAGTCGTCGCCGCCGAGGACGTACAACAAGGCGAGTTGCATGAACCCCTCGTATGGATCGTCGCTGCCGTCCATTCCGGGCCATTCGTCACGCCAAATCAGAGTGCCATCAGGCCGCACATAGCGGTCAATGTATTCGCGGGCGGCGTGGTTGAGAGTGTCAATCAGCTGGCGTTCTTGGATGGCCCAGGTTGGGATTGTCATGGGGGCATGAATATGGTTGGTCGGGTAGCGCATGGTTGCTCCGGGGTGGTTTGGTGGATTGGGTTAATTATATATGAAGTGAAAAGTGAAAAGTGAAAAGTGGTGAGTTTTATTTATGAAATGGAATGAATAGTGTCCAATTGGTTTGCATTTTTAACATACATAAATAGATGGTGTAAGGAGCAGTGCTATGAGGCACTTCGTTGGTGTGATGATGGTAGCATTGATGATATTTGGGCTTTTGCCATATCAATTACAGGCGACGGGTGGCCCGATTTTTTGGGTGCAGGCAAATAATAGCTCCTCATATATCGGAGGGAACATGTGGAACGACCTTTCGGGTGCGAATAAACATGTGCAACTGAATGGGACATGGTATCAAGACTACTTCAGTTGGTATACTAGTGGATTTAGTGGCGAATATGGTGATATGTATTTTGAGTATGATGGATATGGTCTGGCTCCATTAGTGACATCTGCACAGTATGATGTCAGTATGGAGGCAGTATTTTATATTTTCGACAATATGAATGACACACAGACTGTGTTGTATAACGGGAATGAATCAGCTGGGAATGGGTATGGCATCGTAGTGAAATCAAACGGTGGCAGTATGACAATTCAGGTGCAATATATGGGGCATGCCCCGATCGATACGGGTTTTTTAGTCAGTATAGGTACTCCATATCACGTGGTTGTGACGATAGATAGTAATGCGCAAGTGGTTGTATATGTCAATGGTGTGCTACAGCACTCATCATATTATGGGCTTCCACTCATCCCAACAAACAATACGTGGATTGGTAATAGCAGTGTCTCTGGTCGTGGAATTACTGGAGGCGTGCCACTTGTGCGTATGTATGATCGGGCTTTGACCAGTAGTGAGGCGTTGCGCTTGTGGCAAGGGAATTTGTCGACGAGTACAGTGACTGCAACTTCAACATTCACGCCGAGCAACACACCGACCTGGACATGGACATCGACGCCAACTGCGACTGCGACGCCAAGTAATACGCCGACATGGACATCGACACCAAGTAATACGCCGACATGGACATCGACGCCAACTGCGACTGCGACGCCAAGTAATACGCCGACATTTACCCCTACTGTAACGTCGAGCGCCACATCAACCGTTACCCCAAGTGATACGTCAACTCCAACTGCCACATTCACCCCGCTAGTGACAGCTACACGTACATTAACAAATGGTCAGAAGACTGCTACAGCAGTGGCAGCACGGACGCGGACGGCAATTTCACGTACAATAACGAGAACAGCAACACGAACAAGAACAGCAACACGACGACGAGCAATTATCGTGACACTTACGCCTACTGTGACTGCCATGCAAAGAGGTGATCGCTAGTTTACATGCCCCATACTTTGGTCAGACGAATCCACTCCTGAGATTCGGCTGGCTGGTTAGGCCATAACTCGAAGTGTTCGTGCATCAGCTCTTGCCAGTTGGTCGGCGTGAGATTGCTCTGCATCGTGCCGAGTGGTTTGGGGTCGTCAACGGTCGCTGGCCATTCTTGGTATGAGAAGATGGTATGTTCGTGGGCGCCGATGATGTAGTACTTGTTGAACCCGTGCGGTTGTTCCTCTTGGCGTAGATAATGGTAATAGACATAACTGCAGTACATCTTAGGTTTGAGCCGGGCGAGTGATCCGATTTGTTTGGTCGGTGTGTACCCTGATGCACGCCACAGGGTGCCCTCGTTCGGATGTCCGTCGTGGTAGATATCGGGCAAATCGATGGTAATGCGCGTCCCGCGCGTGGTCGGTACGAGTTGGACCAAATCGCCGACGAGTGGGAACCAGAGGTCGTGGGTATCGAGTGATTGATTGGTCTCGAGGTAGCCGTAGAGTTGTTGCTGATGTTGAAAGAGTGCAGCGGTACTGACGCCATGGGACTGCATGCGCTCACGAATCAACGCATGACGGATGTTTAACTGTTGACTTAGTGCGATGGCAGCCATTGGCGTGATATAACTTGTCCACATATATCGTTGAATCATTAGTGATCTCTCATTACCAGAATGGGGCAGAACTGTATCAGTCCTGCCCCATGGTGTGTTATTTACTCTTGGTGGGTGATATGGCCCTTGAACATTGTCAAGACGGCCTTGCCGCGCATTTTTTGGCCGAGGAGGGGTGTGTTCTTGCCTTTAGAGTACAGCTTATCGGCTTCGACGGTCCAGACCATTTGTGGATCGATGACGGTGATGTCGGCACGGGCACCAACGCGCAAGGAAGTTGTGCCTCGTCCGAGGAACTTGGCAGGTTCGTCGGTCATCTTGACAATCAGGTCAATCAGGCTCATTTGGCCACGATTGACGAGCATTAACATGCTAGCCAATGCGGTCTCGATACCGGTAATTCCGGCCATGGCGAGGCGGTATTCGACCTCTTTGTCGACACGGCTATGTGGTGCATGGTCGGTGGCCACAAAGTCGAGCGTGCCGTCGAGTAACCCTTGGAGCACTGCCTCGGCGTCTGCTTCGGTGCGGAGTGGCGGGCTGACACGCGTGCTGGTGTCGTATGGTGGGCGAGTGGTTAAGTTGAGCGAGATGCCGGGCTCATTCTCGGCATTGGTTTGGTCATCGAGCCAGCCGAGTACCCAGCGATCGCTCAGCACGATGTGGTGGGGGCAGGCCTCGCCACTGACCTTGACCCCGCGTTCCTTGGCGGCCCGAATCAAGGCCACGCCGCCAGCGGTGCTGACGTGACAGACATGCAAACGGCTGTCGGTCAACTCGGCGAGGGCGATATCGCGGGCGATGCCGACCTCTTCGGCGGCACTAGGGTATCCGGGTAGTCCGAGCCGATTACTCACGGCACCCTCGTGCATGCCCCAGCCTTTGCTGAGTACCATATCTTCGCAGTGACCAAAGTAGGGCACGCCGAGCATTTTGATGTATTCAAAGACATTGCGCATGACGGCAGGATCGCTGACCGGTGTGCCGTCGTCGCTGAAGCCGATGGCGCCGGCCTCTACCAACTCACGCATTGGGCTTAACTCTTTGCCATTACGGCTAACGGTGGCGGCAGCAATCGGCAGTACCTCGGCATTGTTGGCGCGCGCGGCAGCTTGGGCGATGTGCTGAATAGTGGCCACACTATCAATGGCAGGGCGCGTGTTGGGCATGCAGGCCACCACAGTGAAGCCACCGGCAGCCGCCGCGCGCGTCCCGGTGGCGATGGTCTCTTTGTGCTCTTCGCCGGGCTCGCGCAGATGGACGTGCAGATCTATCAGGCCCGGGCTGATAAGCTTGTGGCTGGCGTCAATCACGGTTGTGCCGGGAGCGGTGCGGATGCTTGCATCAGCTGGGAGTTGCCCGTCAAAGCGTGCGGTTACCGTGCCGTTCTCAATGAGCACACTCCCGACGCCCGTTTGCCGTGTATCGGGGTCGATGATAATACCGTTGGTGATGAGTGTTTTCATGTGTGTGATAATCCTTTGTCTATACTTCTTGTCTTATACTTGGGTCTCACCAGAGAGACGGTACAACAAGGCCATACGGATGGCGACACCGTTGGTGACTTGGGTCTCGATGACAGAGCGCGGTGAGTCTGCGGCCTCTGGCATAATCTCGACACCTTCGTTCATGGGGCCGGGGTGCATCACAATGGCGTGTTTGGGCAAATACTCAAGGCGTTCAACACTAATGCCGAAATAGGTACTGTACTCGCGTAACGCAGGTAGCAAACCGGCCTGCATGCGTTCTTTTTGGAGGCGCAGACCCATGAGGACATCCGTATGTGGCAATAAGGCGTCGAGGTCATAGCTAATCCTGAGTCCGGGGTACGACGCTTGCCACATCTGTACATCGCCAATCAACGTGCTCGGCGCACAAATTGTCACCTGCATGCCACAGCGCAACATGCCCCAAATATCAGAGCGCGCTACGCGGCTATGCAGGACATCACCGGCAATGACCACGTGCAAGTCTTTGAGCTGACCGAGGTGCTCACGAATGGTAAATAGATCGAGTAGGGCTTGTGATGGATGCGCATGGCGCCCATCGCCGGCGTTGATGATTGAGCCTTTGAAGTGTTGTGCTGCTAGATATGGTGCACCTGATTCGCCGTGGCGCATCACAATGATGTCGGCGCCAAGGGCTTGAATAGTACGGATGGTATCGATGAGTGACTCGCCCTTCTCGACGCTTGAGCCTTTGGCAGTCATGTTCATGACTGATGCAGACAAGGTGCGAGCGGCGAGTTCGAACGACAAGCGGGTGCGGGTGCTCTCCTCATAGAAGATGTTGGCCACGGTTTTGCCACGTAAGATGGGCACTTGGGGGACACTGCGGCCGAGAATCTCTTTCATACTGACAGCTGAGTCGAGTACATCGATAATCTCTTGTTCGCCGAAGTCGTCGAGATCGAGTACATGACGGCGTTTGCGTGCCTTCGTGGCCATCCAGGGGTTGTGTGGTGCAATCAGGGGCAAACTCATATGGCACCTCGCATAATCATCACTGCATCATCGCCACCGTCGATTTCGTTGAGTTGTACGGCGACATCTTCGCTCGAGGCGGTAGGGACGTTTTTGCCAACAAAATCGGCGCGAATGGGTAACTCGCGGTGGCCACGATCGACCAACACAGCCAACTGAATGCGCTCGGGGCGCCCGAGGTCGGTTAGTGCATCGAGGGCAGCCCGGATAGTACGACCGGTGAAGAGCACGTCGTCGACAAGCACGACTATTTTGCCGGTGATGTCGCAGGGGATGCTGGTGTGTTGGATGTGGGTTGATGGCCCACGAATCTCGAGATCATCACGGTAGAGGGTGATATCGAGGGCACCGACAGGGACTGTTTTGCCCTCAATGGTATGAATGGCGGCAGCAATGCGTTTGGCAAGCGGGATGCCGCGTCGGTAGATGCCGACGAGTACAACTTGGGTGACACCACCATTGCGCTCGCCGATTTCGTGGGCGATGCGGGCAATGGCACGCCGGACCTCGTCGGCTGTCATGATTTGACGTTCGTTCATAGGCTTACTCCATGCACAAAAAAAAGCGCCATCACCCTGATGGGTGTGCGCATGCGGGCGGCAAACCTGCCGTAACAGATGATTGATTGATGGCGTGTCATAACTGATCCTTTGCAATCTCACAGGATCGCATTAAAGGTCTCTCAGTATGCTACTCCGATATGAAAGTAATGTCAACCACGAAATGGACCGCTGCAAGAGTGACCATTGCAGCGGTCCATTTACAATTAATTTGCTACTTTTGCTCGCGAATACGTTGAATCTCGGCATCAATGTCAGTTTCGGTAATCTCACGCGGGGGT
>JBMTAN010000001.1:0-285901 GCA_049428765.1 Roseiflexaceae bacterium | reverse complement strand
CAGGCGTTGGCACAATGTGCCAACGCCTGCCCCATTCATACTCAACCTCTGTTATTCATAATATTCAAGGAAAGGCACCCGCATGGTAGCCTATATCATTAACCGCTTAGCGGGACTGATATTCGTATTCTTTCTTGTATCGGTAGTAGCATTTTTGTTAATGCACTCCGTTCCAGGTGGTCCATTTGACGAAGTACAAATGCCACTTAGTGCACAACAGAAGGCGAATATCCGCGCGAAGTACGGTCTCGATCAGCCGTTGTACGTGCAGTACTACAACTACATGAGCAAGGCCCTGCAGGGTGACTTTGGTACTTCTTTCTCTGAGCCAGATAGTACCGTCGCAGAAGTTATTGGTCGTGTATGGCCACAAAGCCTCCAGCTTGGCGGCCTCACTGTGATCATTGCGATTGGTAGCGGGGTCCTACTTGGTGTCTTGGCTGGCGTCCGGCAAAATACATGGGTGGATAGTGTAGTCACATTTATCGCCACCCTTGGCCTGACGGTGCCAAACTTCATCATCTCAATTTGGATGTTGCTCATTTTTGTGGTGCAACTTAAACTTCTTCCTATTGCACTTGATAGCGCAAATTGGGGCAACTGGAAAGCATGGATCATGCCGGTAATTGCTCTCGGCATGGGACCTTTGGGTATTGCCGCTCGCTATACTCGCGCCAGCTTGACTGATGTCTTCACCCAAGACTATATTCGTACTGCTCGTGCAAAAGGACTTGGCGAATCGATGGTCGTATGGCGACATGCCATCAAAAATGCATTGATCCCAATCATTACCGTACTTGGCCCAATGGTGCCAAACTTAATGACGGGTACAATCTTTGTGGAAACGATGTTCCGTGTGAACGGCATCGGTAAGTACTTCGTAACGAGTACACTCGACCGTGACTATCCGATGATTATGGCATTAATGCTTATTATTGCCTCATTGTGGGGTTTGGTCTATCTGATGACCGACCTGCTCTACACAACCCTCGATCCGCGTATTAAGTTTGAGTAGGACATCAACATGACGGCAACAACCACATCCGTAGAGAACACTGTTATTCAACGCAAACCTGCAAATCTTTGGCGCGATGCAGCCATCCGATTCAGCAAAAATAAGCTTGCCATGGCAGCCATGTTTGTCGTTCTGCTGATGTTTTTCATGGCAATCTTTGCTGACATCATCGCACCATACAATTACGACGAGATTGTCAAAGGGCGCACACGTCAATTTCCCAATGCCCAATATTGGTTTGGCACCGACAATGTCGGCCGCGACCAATTTAGTCGCATTATCTATGGCGCGCGCATCTCACTCATCATTGGTCTTTCTGTACAGCTAATCGCCATTACCGTCGGTGTAAGCCTTGGCGCCATTGCCGGTTTTTTTGGTGGTTGGATCGACTATGTGATTATGCGCTTGCTCGAGGTGTTTACGGCAATCCCGCAACTCCTCTTTGCGCTCTTCTTACTATCCATGTGGGGCGGAGGCCTCTTTAATGTCGTACTTGCGCTCGGTTTGATTGGCTGGATCGAAATCTGTCGTCTGACACGCGCACAAGTACTCTCGTTGCGTGAGAAGGAATATATTGAGGCCGCACGTGCCATTGGCGTAACCCCATTGGCAATTGCTGCCAAACATATTCTGCCAAACGCACTCACACCATTAATCATCTCGTTCACACTGGGTATCCCAGCAGCCATGTTTGCTGAGGCCGGCTTAAGCTTCTTGGGTATCGGTATCAATGACCCATTACCAAGCTGGGGAAAAATGGCCGGTAGCTCGTATGCATTTATTGAGGTGTACTGGCATTTAGGAGTGTTCCCAACCTTGATGATCGGTATGACGATGCTTTCATTCTCCTTCGTCGGCGACGGTTTGCGTGATGCACTCGATCCAAGACTTAAGAAGTAAGCACATCGCCCATTGATTCCATATTAAAGCTGGTGTCGTAATGACACCAGCTTTTGCGTTACAATGAGCATATCATGACAGCTGAGGTATGACATGCAACTCTATTTAGTTCGCCATGGTGAAACCGACTATAACGCGGTTGGGCGTTACCAAGGACACATACAGATTGAACTTAACCGCACCGGCCATTATCAAGCATCATTGGTCTGTCGACGCCTCGCCAAGTTTAATCACATCACTGCAATCTATAGTAGCGACCTCGTACGCTGTATTCAAACTATCACACCACTCGCTGATGGGCTTAATCTACCGGTATCACTCATGCCAGACCTGCGCGAAATCGATGTCGGACTATGGGAACATCTGACCATCCCAGAGATTAGCGCATCCTTTCCTACAAATTATGCGACGTATCAACAAGCCCCCGGCGAGACAGTCCATGTCGGCGGCGAATCGTACCAACACTTGCAAACGCGCGCGATGCGTGCACTCAACCATATAATTGCATCACACCACGCTGATGACCATATTGTTATTGCGAGTCATGGAGGTACTATTCGAGCGATTGTGTGTGCGATCATTGGACTTGATATCAACCACTACAACAAACTATGGGTGATGAATTGTGCAATCACAACACTCACCGTTACCCATGGCACAGTTCGATTAGCATCGTTTAATGATGTAGCACATATCGAATTAGAACCAGAGGCTGACCGTGAGCAACTTGCAGTATGATGCCAATCAACTCGGCTTTAATGCCGATGTACTTGTGATTGGCGCAGGTATATCAGGACTACACGCCGCCCGAAGTCTCATTCAAGAAGGAGCAAATGTTCTCCTCCTCGAAGCTCGTGAACGAGTGGGCGGACGCATGGCAACTAGAACCTTTAATGGTGAAATATATGATGTTGGCGCACATTGGATTCCAACACATGCAACACAACTCCGCACACTACTCTCTGAGCTTAATATTCCACTCCACCAACAATATCAAGTAGGACAAAGTGCATTTGTCGTACATAAACGTACCCACACATTTTCACAACATGCACCTTGGCTTGCGCCATGGGTTGCACTCGAAATACGACAAATCTATCGCAAGCTCAACAAACTGGTAAGTAAATTACATGCCACTAACAATCAATTTCAGAAATACCTTAACCAAACTGACCGACTCTCATTTGGTGCATGGCTCTATCAACACTGCCGACACACTGCAACTATTACCATTTTTCAAACATTATGTAAAATTTACTTTTATGCAATGCCTGACGAAATTTCATTGTTTTATGTGATTGATCAAGTCAATTCACACAAAGGTGCACACAAACTATTTAATATGCGTCCCACCTACCATCAAGAGCGCATACCAGGTGGCACACAACGCATTGCTGAACAGCTAGCACATCAGATGCAACAGCAAGTATTAACCGATACACCGGTACTTGCAATTCGTCAAGATCACGACAGTGTAATCGCCTACTCACGAGGTAACTCTTTCAGAGCACGCTATGCGATTTTGGCAATTCCACCTGCAGTTGCTGAGCAAATCTACTTTGAGCCAACCCTACCTGCAGCGCGAGACACCCTTCACCAACGGGTCATTATGGGGAGGGCAATCAGTGCAACTCTTTGCTATGACTACCCTTTCTGGCGTGAAAACGGTAAATCAGGAGTATACATTAGCAACGAAGGTCCGGTCACACTCGTGCATGACGTGTCACCTGCAAGTGGTACCGAAGGCGCATTGGCCTGCTTAATAAGCGGGAATGATGCGACGCATTGGGGTGCTCAACCAAAATCCGAACGCTTACGTGCAATCGTTACCCAACTGCAACCTTGGTTCGGTGATGAAATAAACGCATATCGTGGCTTAATTGAGCGCGATTGGAACAGCGAGCGCTGGAGTCGTGGGGCAACCGGGTTTATGCCAAATGGCGCCGCACAGTATATTCAAAGTCTCGCACTGCCAATTGGACGTCTGCATTTCGCTGGTGGTGAGACAGCCACACATTGGACAAACACTCTAGAAGGTGCCATTGAGGCAGGGGAACGCGCCGCTGCCGAAGTCATTGTAGAGCTCTCTAGCGGTGGCTATCTGCGCAAAATGATAGCGAATGAATAGGTTTCACTCGCTCAGCCGTTTGCACAAATGAGCAAGTTAGATTATAGTTATCGGCGGATTTCTGTGCATGGTTTGGGGTCTCCTGGCGTGCAACGTGGCATCTGCCGCTCCAACATGTGAACGCACAATAGCTAGCTTTTTCTTTGCACAGTAGAGGAGCAATATCGTAATGTCAAAGAAGTGGGTCTACCTCTTTACTGAGGGTAATGCCACCATGCGTGAGTTGCTGGGTGGTAAAGGCGCAGGTCTCGGCGAAATGACGCGCACCGGCGTACCAGTCCCTCCAGGATTCACCATCACCACCGAGGCGTGTAACGCCTACTACGAGTACGGCAAGAAATTGCCGGACGGTCTTTGGGATCAAGCCTTGGCTGCCATGTCAGAGGTCGAGCGTCAAGTGGGACGCAAATTCGGTGACCCGGCCAATCCTTTATTGGTCTCTGTACGCTCAGGTGCGCGTGAGTCAATGCCTGGAATGATGGACACCGTGTTGAACCTCGGTTTGAATGCCCAAACCATCAAAGGGCTTGCGGATCAGACTGGCAACCCTCGCTTCGCAGCTGATGCCTATCGCCGCTTTGTGCAGTTGTTTGGTAAGATTGTGTTGGGCGCCGATGGCGAAAAGCTCGAGCATGTGATGAATCATGCGAAGGGTAAGAACCGCACAGACAACGACTTGACCACCGATGAGCTCACCGCTATCGCTGATGAATTCAAGAAGATTATCAAAGAAGACACCGGTCACGACTTCCCCGAAGATCCACAACAACAGTTGCAGATGGCCATCATGGCTGTGTTCAACTCATGGATGGGTCGTCGTGCAATCGACTATCGCCGCATCGAGAAGATTCCCGATAACATCGGTACAGGTGTGAACGTACAGACCATGGTGTTCGGTAACATGGGTGACACCAGCGCCACCGGTGTGGCATTTACCCGCAACCCGGCCACTGGTGAGAACGACATGTTCGGCGAGTACTTGATTAACGCCCAAGGCGAAGACGTGGTCGCCGGTATCCGCACCCCATTGCCAATTGCACAGATGGCAAATGATTTGCCAGAGTCACACAAAGAGTTCTTGGGGATTGCACGCAAACTCGAAGCACACTACAAAGATGTACAGGACGTTGAGTTCACCATCGAGCGTGGGCGCTTATGGATGCTCCAGACTCGTAACGGCAAGCGCACCGGCATGGCCGCTGTACGCATCGCCGTTGACTTGGTCGAAGAGGGCGTCATCGACAAGAAGACTGCTTTGAACCGAGTCAAGCCCGAGATGCTCAACCAGTTCCTCTTCCCAATTGTTGATGCTAAGGCAGCCGCCAGCGTCGGCAAGTTGGCAGCCGGTCTGGCAGCTGGTCCTGGCGCCGCTAGTGGTAAGGTGTGTCTCGACCCAGATCGTGCCGCTGAATGGGCCGAGAAGGGCGAGAAGGTCATCTTGGTTCGCACCGAGACCGCCCCTGAAGACTTCCACGGCATGGTGGCAGCAGATGCCATCTTGACTGCTCGTGGAGGTTTGACCAGCCACGCAGCAGTGGTTGCTCGCCAAATGGGCAAGTGCTGTGTGTGTGGTTGTGGCGAGATCGAAATCGACTACAGCAAGGGACAGTTCACGGTTGGTGACCTGACCATCAACGAGGGTGACTACATCACCGTCGATGGCCATAGCGGTCTTGTCTACAATGGTCAAATCCAGACTAGCGAGTCAGAGGTCATTCAAGTCATCCGTGGCACCATCAAGCCAGAAGAGTCAAAACTCTATGGCTACTTCTCAAAGTTCTTAAGCTGGGCAGACGAAGTTCGCACCATGGGTGTCCGCGCCAATGCCGATACGCCAACCGACGCCCGCGTCGCCCGCATGTTCGGCGCCCAGGGTATTGGTCTGTGCCGCACAGAGCACATGTTCTTCGAGGGTGATCGCATTGACGCTGTACGACAGATGATTGTCGCCACTTCACTCGCAGAGCGCAAGGCTGCCTTGGCCAAGATTGAGCCACTCCAGCAGGCTGACTTTGAGGGTCTATTTACCGAGATGGACGGCTATCCAGTTACCATCCGTACCCTTGACCCACCGTTGCATGAATTCTTGCCACATGGCGATGCAGAAATCGACGCTTTGGCACAGAAGATGGGTATTGCTACTGCAACCCTCAAGAGCAAGATTCACGCCTTGTCAGAGGCCAATCCGATGCTTGGTTTCCGTGGTTGTCGTTTGGGTATCGAATACCCTGAAATCACCGAGATGCAGGCTCGTGCTATCTTCCGCGCCGTCGTTGCCGTAAAGAAGCGCGGTATCACCGTGTTGCCTGAGGTCATGATCCCACTCGTCGGCGACGTCAGCGAGCTCAAGAAGCAGAAGGAAGTCGTCAACCGTGTGGCTGCCGAAGTCAAGGCTGAGAGTGGCATTGAGTTCGAGTACCTCGTCGGTACCATGATTGAGTTGCCACGCGCTGCCTTGACTGCCGACAAGATCGCTCAAGAGGCCGAGTTCTTCTCATTCGGTACTAACGACTTGACTCAGACCACTTTCGGTATGAGCCGCGACGATGCCGGCCGATTCTTGCCTAAGTATGTGGAGCAGAAGTTGCTTGCCGACGATCCGTTCCAAGTACTTGACCAAGAAGGCGTCGGACAGCTCGTCGAGATGGGCGTCAGCCGTGGTCGCAGCACTCGCTCCAACCTCAAGACGGGTATCTGTGGTGAGCACGGTGGCGAGCCAGCGTCAGTCAAGTTCTGTCATCGCACAGGCCTTAACTACGTCTCGTGCAGCCCATACCGCGTCGTCATCGCTCGCTTGGCTGCTGCACAGGCTGTCCTCGAAGAAGCCAAGAAGTAGTCACAAACTGTCCACACATACACAACCCCCTCCGCGGATTACTCCGCGGAGGGGGTCGCTGTGCCAGACCAACAATGCAATACTATCGTTGACGCATCCGTAAAAGCAAAGCTCCCACCAGCCAACTCATTAGTCCAATATCACCAATCACGCCCAATCGCCCGATATTATGCCCTTGATGAAACAGCTGTGCATATATCTGCGTAGCCTGTTCATACTCGGCTCTGACGCGTACATCGCTGATTTGACTGAGATTGATGGCCGCACCTGCCAAACAATAACTCACTGTCACCCACACCCACCATCGTGTCACGACATCATCGCCATATGGGAATCGTACGAGTGAAAGCGCAATAGCAATACGTGCAGATACACCACTCACCATGGCGTATGGTCGCCGTACAATCAAAAGATAGACGGTCACCATCAGCAATGCTGCAGCCCGCCAATACGCGAACAAAGGCATAATTTGATGACGCAACGAGCCATTCAGTATACTACGAACCAATAGAACTAGTGGCACAAGCACCGTCAGAAACACCGCAGCCACAAAGTCAGCACGAATGGTCGCACGTAATTTATTGTTCATGGGCTGATCCTCACTCAATAAAAAGCTGGGCAAGCCAATGCTTACCCAGCAAAACCTTACATCTATTGATTGGGGTCAGGGTTCCACCAACATGGCCCTTTGCCAGCCCGCGCCAACACGGCGCGTGACGCAATCTCATGCATCTGTGTTGAGGTAAGTGGCACAAATGAATCAAGAGCAGCAAATACTTGCTGTTGTTCATTCACAAAACTCATCCCTAGCAATGCGACATCAGGATTAACCGTTAACGTATAATGCACACATTCTGCTACAGTCAGTAACGTATCAGAAAGCGGCGCATCGATACCTCCACTCGATAACTTTCCGCGGGGTCGTTGCACAACGGGGAGGCCATACCCCTCAGTATCGGTAACTAACTTGCCAGCACCGAACGTTTTAAAACAAATACTACCAACACCACGCACACGACACAACGGTAACGTCTCGTCAATATAGCGACGGTCAACAAATGCACCAATCGGGAACATCGCAATGTCACATCGGCCGTCGAGAATCGCCTGACGCAGTACATCGGGATGATGTGACGAGATACCACCAAATCGCACCAGACCACATGCCTTAAGTTCGGCGAGTTCGTCGAATTCACCGCCGGGACGATTCAGGTGCTGATACATCTCAATGTCAGACAAACCATGGAATACGTATCCGTCGACAAAACTGCATTCCAACCGATTCAGTGATTCCTGCAACTGTGTGGTGACCGGCCGATCAAAATCGTCGATTTTGGTAATGACAAACAAATCATCGCGCCGACCGTGAATAGCTGCTCCAACAACCTGCTCAGAAAACCCATCCTCGTAACTAGGAGCTGTATCAATCACATTAATACCATACGAGATTGCACGTTGAAGCGTTGCTACACATTCACCAACGGGCAACGCACGGTCAGCTAAATCTCCAGCACCAATTACAGATACTTGAACCCCAGTTTTGCCCAATTCACGCTTCAACATTGAGTATTATCCCTGTGATTCAATTGCTACATCTGTTTATGTAATCGTACTGGATTACCAGCACGCAGTCGAATGTTTAGCAACTCGACAAAGACCGAAAACGCCATCGCAAAGTAAATGTATGCTTTGTCGATATGAAAATGCAACCCCTCGGCGACGAGTGACATGCCAATCAACAATAAGAACGACAACGCTAACATCTTGACCGTCGGATGCTTCTCGATGAAAGCACTCAACGAATTAGCAAACAATAACATCACACCGACCGCCAGCACAATTGCAATCACCATGATCACCAACTCGTCAGCCAAACCCACCGCAGTAATCACAGAGTCGAGCGAGAAGACAATATCAAGGATGGCTATTTGTGTTACCACACCTAAGAAGCTTTGGACAGCGTTCGATTTTTTCTCTTCCGTATGTCCTTCAAGGCTGTGGTGCATCTCCATTGTACTCTTGGCCAACAAAAAGAGACCACCAAAGAGCAAAATAAGATCGCGTCCCGAAACATCACGCCCAGCCACATTAAACAACGGCGCAACCAGTCCCATTATCCATGATAGTGAGAGCAACAATAACACACGGGTGCCTAGTGCCATCAACAATCCAACTTGACGTGCTTTTGCCTGTTGATCTACAGGTAGTCTGCTTGCCAGAATAGCAATAAAAATCACGTTGTCCAAACCCAAAACAATCTCTAATAATGCCAACGTCAGCAACGTCACGATACTCTCTGGTTGTACCAGCATCGAAATGTCCATCTGCATCCTTATCTACCGTACAATTGTCACGTACGTGTGCTACTGTAGTATAGATTACATGGCACTACTACGTTTTTGTACGTTAAAAAAAGAATGCATCGCATAAACATTATGACGATTTTTTGCTACAATAGGGTCACATCCAAAACAAGGAGGAAGTGATGTCGTTTGAACCACTTGTCGAGCTCCTCACTGCCTACATTGCTATTGTGCTTGCGCTTATCGCTGTAGGATTCCTGCTTTGGCTATTAACTGCAATATCGCGATGGGTTATGTTTCAAAAAGCAGGACAGGCCGGCTGGGCATCCCTTATTCCCATATATGATACATTCGTGCAGTTGCGTATCATTCAGCGGCCAACCTGGTGGGGGTATCTCTTAGTAGGATTAAGTCTGATTCAAATTGTATTTACACTGATGCAAGACGGTAGTACTGATTTGGCAGATTTATATCAAACGATGAGTAGCATAGCTACGATTGTTGCATTCATCTTTAGTGTGCGCATTACACACGGATTATCACGATCTTTTGGTCATGGGGTCGGATTCACACTGGGTTTATTGTTCCTTCCATACATTTTCTATCCCATCCTCGCTTTTGGGTCATCAACCTATCGTTCAGCGCAGTAATCCGGTGTCGATGGTACGACGGCGGTACTGATACATTGTCAATGGAGGACATATGTCGAAAGTTCGTATTGGGATGATAGGCACAGGTGGAATTGCACGCAACCGGCATATGCCGAGCTTTAGCAAACACCCCGACGTCGAGATTGTCGCCGCTGCAGATTTGGCAGCCGACCCGCTCAAGCAAGCAGGTGAGCAGTTTAACATCCCCAGCTTGTACAACGATTACAAAGAGATGATCGCCAAAGAACGCCTTGACGGCGTCGTTGTGTGTACCCCTAACAAGTTCCATGCACCAGCTACCATTGACGCACTGAATGCTGGTGTTAATGTCCTCTGCGAAAAGCCCATGGCACTTGATCCTGCTGAAGGTCGAGCAATGATTGATGCGGCCAGGCAGAACAACAAAATTCTGACGATTGGATTCCATTATCGCCATCGCCCACAGGTCAAAGCCGCAAAGAAGATTATCGATGCCGGTGAGCTGGGACATGTGTATATGGTACGTGTTAATGCGCTACGTCGCCGAGGCATCCCATCATGGGGGTCATTCGTCCACAAGCACATGCAGGGAGGCGGAGCCATGATTGACTTCGGCGTCCACACACTTGATACAGCATTGTATTTGATGGGTAATCCCAAGCCAGTTGAGGTGACGGCGAGTATCTCACAACATCTCGGCACGAAGCCCAACGTCAATCCATGGGGCCAGTGGAACTACAAGGAGTTTACGGTTGAAGACCAAGTAGCAGCGTTCGTGCGTTTCGAGAATGGCGCAACCATGTCGCTCGAGTGTTCGTGGGCCTTAAATGTCCCCGAAACCAAAGAGACGGTATCGCTGTCAGGCACCGAGGCTGGGCTTGATGTGTTTCCACTCAAGGTCAATAAAGCACAGTACGATATGTTGACAAGCTGGCAACCAGACTGGATGCCAGATGAAGGAATCGAGCCTGGAATTGGTCAGGCGGCTGACTTTGTGAATGCAATTCAAACCGGCACGCAACCAAATGCGACTGCTGAACAAGCACTCCAAGTCACCGACATCGTCGATGCCATATACCGAAGTGCAGAGATTGGTCGCGCAATTACACTCTAACTGATGAAAGAAGCACCATCCTGCAGGTATCTGCAGGATGGTCACTACACTCCTATGCGCCTATCAAAACGTGGGGAATATGGCTTACGTGCCATGATTCGACTTGCTCGCAATCAAGCGAATGGCGAGGTAATGCAACTCAAATCGATAGCGGCACAAGAACGCATTCCAATCAAGTACTTGGAGCAGATTATGCTTGCCCTCAAAAACGCCGGCCTGCTCCACAGCAAATCGGGCATTGGAGGCGGCTACAGTTTGGCCAAACCAGCCGACACTATCATGCTTGGTCGGATTATTCGTATCCTCGATGGGCCACTCGCACCAATCAAATGTGTCTCACAAATCGCCTATGAGCCTTGTAATTGCCCAGATGAGGCTACCTGTCAGCTCCGTGCCGTAATGAATGATGTACGTACTGCGATAAGCGATATCCTCGATGCAACTACTTTAGCTGACGTGGCACTTCGCCAAGACGAAACGCAATAATCAATTATTTCATCAAAAATGATGCTATCTGCGCCACAAGTTCACTCGACTCATTGCGTACATAAAAAAAGCGCAACGGTTGTTTTGCTTTACCCGAATGGATCGTAATCGCGTTCGTATATGGGTCCATGCCAATCACATCGCGCCAGAGCAGTGCAATACTCTTTTTGTCACCTTTAAAAATCACCCGTTGATTCGTCAGAATCAAATCACCTGTCGCCACTGGTACATCACCATAGACCGGCATTGACTGCCCGCGTGATCCGCCCACCCGATATGAGACACCACGCATAATCCGTATATTAACTCCTTGGCTACGTCCAACCATCTCGCGACGCACGACACGCTCCTCGAACAACGTCACGGGCTCACTCCAGTAGGCTTGCTCACCGGCAAGAAGATTGACACCTGCAACGTGCATCGGAGATAATCGTCCTTGGCTAACTTCGTACATCTTGCGCTGGACATATAATGTTGCCATGATGTCGCCTAATTGATTTGATGGCACTTGGGTGAGTTGTACAATTTGTTGCATTAATGCAACCTCACCATCTGTAACGACACCGTCTTGCTTGACACGCTGCGATACATCATGGAGCACGTGCATCCCTATCTCGCGAACTTCATCGGCAGTCAACTGGTGTTGTGCGACCTCGGCGCGCAATGCAGCAATCTCCTTGGCATCAAGATGGAGGTCAGCTACTGCGGCCACAAACGCTTGCCGCACGGCCTCAATATGTTGGGCGCGTGCTATAGTGGCTTTGATTGATTGAATAAGTTGTTGAATCACATATACCTCAGCATAACGCAATACTGCATAAATATGATATCATGTCTTTATGCAACAATAAATCGTTGGGATTCGTACCACAATTGTCTATTTAAATCCAAAGGAGCACGCACATGACAAACATTCCTGATGTTTCATTTGACCCGACCAATCCCGATCCACGCGTCGCATGTGTCTTAGTACTAGACACATCAGGCTCAATGCACGGCGAGCGTATTGACCAATTAAATCAAGGGCTTGTAGAGTTTCATAATGCCTTACAGAGTGATAGTGTTGCACAATCACGAGTCGAGATTGCTATTGTCACTTTCGGACCAGCCCAACTCACACAAGACTTCGTATCAGCAGCAAATTTTACTCCACCAGTTTTGCAGGCCAGTGGCGATACGCCACTTGGGGCTGCCTTGCAACAGGCATTAGATCAGATTGCATTGCGCAAGCAACTCTACAAGGACAATGGTACGCCGTATTATCGCCCATGGGTATTCTTGATTACGGACGGTGCTCCAACTGACGGTACGGCATGGCAAGCTGCTGCCACGCGCATCAAAGCCGACGAAGCCAACAAGGGGATAGCATTCTTTGCGGTAGGTGTCGAAGGTGCTGACATGGAGGTACTCAAGCAACTCTCCTCACGCGCGCCAATGTCGCTCAAGGGATTGCACTTCCGTGAGCTGTTTGTCTGGTTGTCCGCAAGCCTTAAGGCGGTATCACAATCCCAACCAGGACAACAGGTTCCACTTTCTTCACCTGACAGTTGGTCGCAAGTTTAAGTAGATTATCATACACCGCCCACACATCACGATGTGGGCGGTATTTGAATGCTAAGGGTAACACGTAATGGAATGGCGAATCGCACGCGCATCAGTCATTGGCACAGGGCACATCCAGGCACACATGCCGTGTCAAGATAGCAATTATGTCATGCAAGTAGGTGACGCAGTCATTATTGCTGTATCTGATGGACTCGGTTCTGCAGCATACTCAGATCGTGGATCAAAGTTTGTCTGCCAATATGTTGTAGAGCACCTTGCACAAGCGATTACGCCAGCTGATCCAAGTATTTTTTCATCAATTGCACAATTTGTCACTGGTGTAACTCCACACATTGATATGCGCGCAATCATGATCAATGCAGCCACAGAGGCACGCACGGCGCTGTTGGCACTCGCCAACAGTGAACAACACGACCTGCGCGATTATGCCTGTACACTCCTCGTTGCAATTATGTCACCTGACGAATGGCATGTGCTCCACATCGGTGATGGTGCCGTGGTGGGAATCACATCGGCAACAGCCGTCAAAACCCTGAGTGCACCAGATAACGGTGAGTTTATCAATGTCACCGTACCACTCACAAGTAGCGATTATCAACAGCACCTGCGCTACGAACACGCTAAAGAGCAATTATTTGGCATTGCATTGTTGAGTGACGGGGTACAACCCATGTGTATCAACTACAAAACTGGCGATGCCTATCCTGGTTTCTTTATGCCATTAATCAACTGGCTAACTGCGTTCCCACAAGCGCAATTAGCTGATGCAAGCGATGGTTTATGTAAACTCCTTGATAGCGATAGACTTCGACAAAAAAGTGACGATGACATGACTTTGGTGCTCGTCATTACACACAACACATCGACAGGTACTCAGGAATAACACGACACCCGATACCGCCACCACTAAGGTGCATGAGTTGGTATACTAGACGTGGATGTATATACGATACATTTCATACCACGAGGTGAGGGCGATTTGGGTGTATTAGACAGCGTACTCTCGCATAATCGGGCATTTGTTGAGACGCGAGCGTATGAGCCCATGCAAACGAGCAAATTCCCTAACAAAGGGCTGGCGATCTTGACGTGTATGGATGCACGCTTGGTTGAACTACTGCCCAAAGCCATGGATTTGCGTAATGGCGATGCTAAGGTCATCAAAAACGCCGGTGCACTTGTCACTAGTCCTTGGGGATCGGTTATGCGTAGTTTGCTCGTAGCAGTCTATGCACTTCAGGTGCAAGAGATTTGTGTTGTAGCCCACTATGATTGTGGCATGGGTGTCGTCGATCCTGAGCATATATTGGCACTTGCCAAGGAGCGGAGCATCAGCGAAGAGACATTAGCAACATTGCGCTATAGCGGTATCGATGTTGATGGCTTTTTGCGCGGCTTCGACAATGTCGAAGAGAGCGTACGTAACACAGTTGAAATTATCCGCAGACACCCAATGCTCCCTGCTGATATTCCAGTGCACGGATTAATTATTGACCCCGAGACGGGTCGACTTGACTTGATTGTAAACGGCTATCCACAAACCTAGCTAGGTAAAACGCACCATGGCACGATACACTACCGCATCAGGCAAATCAATTACCCTCGGCAAAAAGCTCGGCGCTGGGGGTGAGGGCGCAGTCTACGATATCGTTGGCGCCCCACAGCTCGTTGCTAAAATGTATCATGCCCATCGGCTCAATCACGCACTTGCCAACAAAGTGCGTGCCATGGTTGCCGATCCCCCTGAGGATGCCACGCGCAAGCCGCCACTCAATCACGTGTCAATTGCGTGGCCTATCGATATTGTCTTGAGCGGGCGCAACTTTGCGGGCTATATAATGCCCAAATTGCCCAAATCTGATGACTTGTACGACTTGCTCCAACCACAACAACGCAAAAAGCAACATGGGCAACTCAATCATCGACACCTGTATCGCACTGCGCGTAATTTAGCCCTGGCCATGGAGGCCATTCATCAAAAAAACTACGTAATTGGCGATGTCAACTTCAAAAACGCCTTGTTCAACGATGATGCCTTGATTACTATTGTCGACTGTGACTCAATGCAAGTCACCGAGGCCAACGGCACCGTGCATCGTTGTATTGTGGGCATGCCTGAATATACTTCACCGGAGCTACAGGGCAAGGATTTTAACAAAGAGGTTCGAACTGCCAATCATGATGCATTCGGGCTAGCTGTACTTATTTTTCAACTACTGATGCAGGGATTCCACCCGTTTACAGGGCGGGCCAAGCCAGGTACACCGGATGTTGAGCAATCACATGTCTACTGCATCCAACAGCAGATATTCCCCTACCTCGATAATCAGCCATACGAACCACCCAAGGTAGCACCAAGCTTTCATGCGCTTCCACCGATGCTCCAATTACTCTTTACGAGAGCATTTACGCAAATCAACAATCGGCCAACGCCCAAAGAATGGGCACAAGTGATTAGTATGATTGAAAAGCGCTTGGTACCGTGTAGTAACGACCCAACGCACTACTATCCGAGCGATGGCGCCTGCGTGATTTGCGAGATCGACTACAACAGTGGGCGACGGCAACGGACGACCCCGACACCACGCGCCACTGTCAGCATGCAAGTGCCGCTCAATCAACCGAGTGCCAGTACCACAACACCAAACTCAGCGCCAGTATCGACACCGAGCAATACGACGGGACCACTACGTCCAGCACCTATTTCGACACCAAGTAACACAACAGGGCCACTGCAATCACCACAAACATCTACCACAGCACAGACGCCCACCAATACCCCACCAAACACCGCATTCAGTATTCCGAGCGCACCGATGGGAGGGCGTCTCTGGTGGAGTTGGCTGTTAAGTGCAGGCATGCGTCTATTCGCCACAATCCGACGCTGGATGCGACTGATTGTTATCCTTTTGATTGGAGTATTTTTAATTAGCGTGATTGTGAGTGGGTATAACGCAATTGTGGCAATGCAAAATAGTACTACATCAACGACTGTCGAAGTGCCAGAACCGACACTTGCCCCAACAATGCAGCCAGTTGTACCAACGACAGTAACTGAAGTAAAGCCAACCGTCATTAACCCGACAGCTGAGCCTACGACAACAAATGCGGTGGGCGGAGTTGCGGTATGTGAACCTGCCGCGATGATTGACACGATGTGGCCAATGCTCACAACTACCACCCAATCACAACTGATACGCACATCAATTGGCAATACGGTAGCCAGTCGCTTTGGTACGGTAATTGACGTAAGTACCGCATTAATATCCGCATCGAATCAACCGAGGTCGGCATTACAACTCATTGAATCGTGTGGAACTGGACTTGGCCGACTCATTGAAGTCAACGATTCTACAGTGGCAACATATATTGGATGTACCGATCAAGCGTGTACTACGAGTGATTTACTCCCCATCACACAAGCGTATGACCTTTTGATTCGCAGCAGTAATCTCCAAAGTAATAATGTCAGCGGACGCGCATCACTGCTTGAGCAGTTGTTACAACGACGTACCAATACTCCCGAATTAACAGTCGTAGTATTGCGTCAAACAGGATTTACGCAACAAACTTTTGCTCATTTTGTGATGCCACTTCTACAAAAGCCGTTGGTTACCGCTCGAAATAATACAATCTCTTGGAAGCCAACAAAAAACAGCTCAATGACGCCAGTATCAATACCAAACAACACACGCTGGTATAACCCTGCAGCAGGCATTGTGACAGATCCAACTACTGCACAACTCGACCAAATCACACATGTCATCGACATCAGTGGTCTCACGTGGCAAGACGGGACACCAATGATGGCGAGTGAGTATAATGCATGGTTTGAGAGTTGTGATTCACGTAATGATACACATCCAGCATGTAATTACATCAGCAGTGTAAGCGGCAGTGGTTCACGTTTAACGATTGCGTACGTACCAGGTGTACCCAGTGACCTTGCGGACACCATTGCTCCTTTCGCCATTCGTGGTGGAGGTAATAGCACTAGCTCTTTGTTGAATTCGACTACATTGCAGTGGCGAATGAGCAAACCATTTGAGCCCACCAACAATATCATCACTGATTCGCAGAATACGATTACCATTGAGACATTTACAGATGTGCAACAGTTTGTGGCACGCCTACGTCGTAACGACACACAAATTGCCATTGCAGAGCATCAATTTGTACCTGAAGTGCTGGCAATACTCGCAGATACGCCTCTTACTGGGAATGCTCGACTCGAGCTCGTACCAACAGGTGGCATTTATGTTGTACAACAAAACTAAGGAGCACACATGTTTAAACAACAGTTCCATAGGGTTTGGTTATGGATTATTGGTTCAATATTTATTATGTCATGTGGTGCACTCTCAACATTCGTCGATACAACTGCACCCACTCCACAAGTGATTGTGGTAACAGCAACACCCGAAGTAGCAGGTGACGTCGAAGTTGAGCTTACCAATGAGACACTCAATGAAACTACCAACACCGAGCCAGTTGAGGAGACAGGACTACAAGCTCAATCCAAACTCATCGAAGTGCAGTCTCGAGGATTGTTACGCTGTGGCGTCAATGCCGACTTACCCGGGTTTGGATTCTATGATGCAGTGAGAAACCGCTGGAGTGGGTTTGATGTGGATTTTTGTCGCGTGATTGCCGCTGCCGTCTTAGGTGATGCCAGCAAAGTAGAGTTTGTTGCCGTTACGACTGCAGATGGCCCCAATGAGCGGTTTAATGCCGTACGTAGCGGAATGGTGGATGTACTTATTCGTAACACAACCTGGACGGCCTCGCGCGATGGTAGTGGCCTAGCATTCGGACCAACCACGTTCCATGACGGTCAAACGTTTATGGTACGCAAAAGCCTCAACATACAAACACTTAACGATTTGGAGGGCACGCGCATATGTGCCGGTGAAGGCACGACGAGTTTGCTCAATTTGCGCGATGACTTTGCTGCCCGTGGGATTCAATTTGTCTTGGTCGAAACCAAAGGCGAAGAGGAACTTTACAATCGCTATCGCGATGGCGCATGCGATGCAGTCACCAGTGACAGTAGTCAACTTGCTGTTGAGCGCATCGAACTCCCCGAACCAGATGACCACATAGTCCTAGGTGATCGGATTTCGCGCGAGCCGCTCGGACCAGCAGTAGCCGAAAGAGATGATCAGTGGTTCGATATTGTCAGTTGGGCCATCTACGCCACCATGTATGCTGAAGAGCTACGCATCGACAATAGCAACGTCGATGAATACTTGATTGATAGCACCGATCCGCGTGTCCGTCGCCTACTCGGTGTCGAAGGCACGATTGGCCAACAATTTGGCTTACCGGTTGATTTTGGCTATCAAATTATCAAACAAGTGGGGAATTACGCCGATATCTATAACAAGAATCTCGGCCCTAATACCGTATTCGCGATTGATCGCGGTCCCAACAAAGCCTGGAATCTTGGTGGTGGTGGTGTACTCGCTTCACCACCGTTTCGCTAGGCTCACTCGTAATGCACCCGCATCGTTAATACGATGCGGGTGCATTACATTATTCGACGCCATGAATCAATCCTAGCTCACGCAACCACCGTCGATACGCAATCGCCACACGATCCGAGCGTAAGTGCAACTCTGCTTGCAAATCGAGCGGCAAGAGCTCAGGACGTTGCGATGCCACCACCGCCAAATCTTCTTCAAAAATCGCTGCAATCCGTGGTGTGTAGTGCTCCTCAAGATAGGTATTATCAGTCACGGCAGTCGTTGCCACCAAAAACCAAGCCGTGCAATCACGGTCATCGTGAGGCGTTACGGTCAATACCATACCATTCGTCGCTGCCGGCATATGTTTAGTGAAATGTGCCGTAAGCGGACGATAGGCATGATATGTATAAGTCACCTGGCCTGCGACGCCACCGTAAGGATCTGGCTGATACACAGCAATCGGGTCGCTTTCGACACCATTGTCCGTGATGCGTGCCTCATACTCGCCGAGGACAGGTTGATTTGGGTCACCAAGCACACCTTCATGGACAAATGGGAAATGCGCCGCATCAAGAAAGTTTTCAATGATACGCGGTCCATAGGCGGGGATATGCAAAAACGGCCCACACACGGCATGCCCATACCCAGCCATATCCCACTCTGGGAATGACGGTACGTCATTAGCTGGCTCACCAAGACACACCCATACCATGTCATAACGAATCTGCACATGATAGACTTCGGTGCGCGCTTTGGCAGGCGGCACTTGTTCAGGATGTGCAGGGATATGCACACATTGCCCCTCGTCGTTGTAGTGCCAGCCATGATATGGGCACATCAAACAATCATTGACGACTTTGCCAAGCGACAATTTGGCACCACGATGAATGCACAAATCACGCATTGCACGAATTGTCCCTTGTGACATCCAAAGCACAATATCGACGCCGAGCAGGCGCACTCCTTTGACAGAACCATCTACAAATCCATCATGACGTATGACAGGATGCCAATCGTTCCACAACACGGGATCTCGTACCATGATTTACTCTTTGCTAAAGGTTGCAACCAAGGCTGCAATCGTTTCAGGATTCGTACGGCAACACCCACCAATAATTGTCGCACCAGCCGTAACCCACGTGTGAGCAGCTACCACGTAGTCATCACAGGTTGCGGTGCCGTACCACCGGTTATCGGTGGCATTGTACATCTCACCGGAGTTTGGGTAGACAACCACCTGTTCATGACCTGCCTGGCGAAAAGTAGTAATAATCCCTGGCATATATTGTGGTGCGGTACAATTTGAGCCAATAGCCACAATATGCGGATATTGGCTCATCGCCTGTGCTACCTCAACTAATGACTGTCCTGCCCACGTGGTTGTATCATTCGGGCAACTAAACGACATCCACGCAGTCAAACTAGGGTACTCGGCAATCAGCTCAGCAAGGACAATTGCCTCTTCGAGATCGGGGATAGTCTCACAGGCAAGCAGATCAACGCCACGTTGAAGTAGAATCTCCAATCTCGGTCGATGAAAGTCACGGAGTTGCTGGGTGGACAGTCCGTAATTGCCGCGATATTCGCCACCATCGGCTGTGTATGCGCCGTATGGCCCAACTGAACCTGCTATTAATGGCCGATAGGTTGCCGTAGGATTCTGCGCACTCCAGCGTTGGCGTGCATCCATCGCCAATTCCACTGACACTCCAATTAACTCGGTCGCTGCCTGATACGACATCCCGCGCGCCATAAACCCTGGGATTGACGCTTGATAACTCGCAGTAATGATGATTCGCGCACCAGCATTGAGGTAATCGAGGTGCACATCACGAATCAAATCGGGCGATTCCATCAGGTATCGAGCTGACCAGAGTGAATCATGTAAATCCGCCCCACGTTGTTCCATTTCGGTGGCAAGTGCGCCATCGATGATAACTGGCTGTGGCCAATTACTAAATAACATACACACCTACTGTCTGTAGTAAATCGTCAATATCGTATCAACGAAATACAAGAATTTTATAAGAGTATCTTGATTTTACTGCAAGAATAGATACTTTTTCGATATGCTATACTACCATAAGTGTTTTTTGGAGGAGATGTATGGATCATCTGTCAAACCTAGAAGCAGAGAGCATTCAGATATTCCGCGAAGTAGCGGCTACATTTGAACGACCAGTCATGATGTATTCAATCGGCAAAGATTCATCAGTACTGTTACACTTAGCGCGCAAGGCATTTTACCCTTCGCTACCCCCATTTCCTTTACTACATGTTGATACGTCTTGGAAGTTCCGCGAGATGATAGCGTTTCGCGATAACGTCGAGAAGTCACTTGGCATACGTGTACTCATCCATCGAAATGAAGAAGCAATTGCAAATGGTGTAAGTGTATTCACGCATGGTTCAGCTGTGCACACTGACCAACTCAAGACTGTCGCATTACGGCAAGCACTTGATAAATACAACTTTGACTGCGCTATTGGTGGCGCACGGCGTGACGAAGAGCGCTCACGCGCCAAGGAGCGTATCATGTCGTTCCGCAGTCAACATCATCGATGGGACCCAAAGCGACAACGACCAGAATTGTGGCATCTGTATAACACGCGAATCAATCCAGGTGAGAGTGTACGTGCATTCCCCATGAGTAATTGGACAGAGCTCGACATTTGGCAATACATCCGGCGAGAAGAGATTCCAGTCGTATCGCTGTACTATGCCAAAGAGCGACCAACGGTCGAACGTGATGGTCAGCTATTAATGGTAGACGATAATCGATTCCCACTCATGCCAGGCGAAGAGCCAGTGATGCGCAAAATCCGATTCCGCACTTTGGGATGTTATCCGCTCACCGCTGCTGTCGAATCAGACGCAGCGACAATTGACGACATTGTACAGGAGACACTCAGCGCACGCACGTCAGAACGTGCTGGTCGATTAATCGACTACGACAAGCCTGGTTCGATGGAGCAAAAGAAAATCGAAGGATACTTCTAATGCAACAAGTGACACTAGATACTAAACGCGGTTTACTACGCTTTCTGACCTGTGGGAGTGTTGATGACGGCAAGTCCACCTTGATTGGTCGCTTGCTATACGATGCCCAGCTTATTTTCGAAGATCAGCTCCGTGGTATCACTATCGAGAGCCAACGCAAGCTTGGTGACGAAGCAGCTCTTGATTTGTCACTGCTGGTGGACGGCCTCCAAGCCGAGCGTGAGCAAGGGATTACCATCGACGTTGCCTATCGCTTTTTCTCGACAGCCAAGCGACGTTTTATCGTGGCAGACACCCCAGGACACGAGCAATATACGCGTAACATGGCCACTGGGGCATCAACAGCTGATCTAGCAGTCTTGCTTGTCGACGCCCGCAAAGGGTTACTGGTACAGACGCACCGTCACAGTTGTATTGCATCGCTGCTCGGCATTCGGCATGTCGTGCTAGCCATCAACAAGATGGATTTGGTCGGATACGACGAAAAAGTCTTCCGCACCATTGAGTCACAATATCGTGAATTCGCCAAGCAGCTGAATTTCACCAGCATCACAGCTATCCCAATGTCTGCATTGCTCGGTGATAACGTATTCAAGCACAGTAGCAACATGCCGTGGTACCAAGGCCTTACCTTTATGTCATTCCTTGAAGAAGTCAATGTCGAGAATGACGATGACCAAAGCGGATTCCGTATGCCAGTGCAGTGGGTGAATCGCCCCCATCAGGATTTCCGTGGATTTAGCGGCACTGTTGTAGGTGGAACCATTCATATCGGCGACCAAATCAGTGTGCAACCGCGAGGAACACCTGCTGTTATCAAGCAAATTGTCCAGTTTGAAAAGTCACTGCAATCAGCCAACAAAGGGGATGCAGTCACACTTGTTCTTGACCGTGAAGTCGATATAAGCCGTGGTGATGTTATCTGTTCGGCAATTAATCCTGCATCAACAACAGATCGTTTTGAGGCACATTTGTTGTGGATGACCGACCAGCCAGTCCAACCTGGCCGTCAATTCTTGTGCAAACTTGGCACATCTACAGTACCAGCTGTCATCACACGCATCACCAGCAAAATCGATGTCAATACATTTAGTCAAGAACCAACTGATCGAATCGAAATGAACGAGATTGGTGTCGTCGTGGTGCAGCTTGAAACCAAAGTTGCTCATGACATCTACAAACACAATCGTGATATGGGCGGGTTCATCCTGATTGACCGTACCACCAACGACACTCTGGCAGCCGGTATGATTTTGCGCGATGTCGTGCAAGTGCAAAACATCACCTGGCATCGCATGGATATCGACAAGTCAGCGCGCGCCAACCTCAAGGGCCAAAAGCCAGCCGTCTTGTGGTTGACCGGCTTGTCTGGATCTGGAAAATCAACTATTGCGAACTTGGTTGAACGTGCGCTCTGGTCCGAAGGGAAGCATACCTACATCCTTGACGGCGACAATGTACGCCACGGACTCAGCAACGATCTTGGATTTACCGCTGAAGATCGCATTGAAAACATTCGTCGCGTCAGCGAGGTCTCGCGCCTTATGACTGATGCTGGCATGATCATTATTGTGTCACTTATATCGCCCTATCAAGGCGAACGCGAACGGGCTCGTCGCACCATCGGAGAGGAGTTCGTTGAAGTATTCATCGATACACCACTCACTGAATGTGAACGTCGTGATCCAAAGGGGCTGTATAAGCGCGCTCGTGCAGGTGAGATCCGTGGCATGACTGGTGTAGATTCACCATATGAGGCACCAAACTCGCCAGAAATACATGTCCGCACAATGGAGCGTACTCCTGAAGAGTCGGCGTTGTATATCGTCAGCTGGCTTCGGGAGAACGGCTATCTACAGAGTCACTAATCCCAAGAAACATGGCGGATGCACAATGTGCATCCGCCATGTTTGTATTTAGCGCAAGCGTTTTTTACGCCGCATGAATACTGAAGGAACAACAACTGCCGCAACAACTCCACTAAACAACAAAGTTGACCCAAGCAACTCATTCATCCCACGATTAGCTCCACGACCGTGATGTTCATGATGATGTGATTCATCATGGGCAAATGGCATTGCCCGCTCGTTGCGGTTAGATGGCAGTTGCGCAATCTGAGACACAGTAATATTCCCAAGCCATGCAACTGCACCGGCACAAATTAATATGATGACTATCGCCCGTAATAGGTTCATCATAATTCTCGCTTTCGTGATACATGAGAGATTACCCGTTTGCGGAAGAGATTTACGATCCATTGCCAGTGTAATGCCACATGAATAGCTATGATAATCAATGAAATATTCGAAAACGTATGATGCAAAAATCGCCATGCCTGATTGTCAAAAATACCTATACCAAAAAATGGCATAGCTGATTCTGAAATGGCAATACCACTATATATCACCAGCGTAAATGCGATAAACAACAGTGTGTTTAATCCAAATGAAAATCGACTAGACCACGTCGCCTTATGTATGAAATGCTTGGCAACTGCAACCACCCATTGCCGATGTAAAATAATATGAACTACCACCACCATAGCCAAGCCCAGACTCAACCATTCATGCCACGAGATACCAGTAAATTGTGGAGCTGTAGTGATCAAAAAGGTAACCAACAAACCACCATCAATAGCGGCATTCATCAGCGTCTTTTGACGAGCTTTATTCATAGTACCTCACATATCTATACTTTGTGATATGCATACATCTTAATAGATACAAATAGAGATTTGCATCAAGATTGTGTCAAGGAAATAGCCCACATGCACTGTTACGCATGTGGGCTATCAAAAATGAAGGATAAAATTACTTAGATTTGCGGAGCGAGGCCAAGATACGACGAATCTCACCAGCCTCATGCATGGCATCTTCGCGGACATGGAGCTCCATAGATGGACTAATCACAATACGATGCCATACATCGCCAACAGAAGCCACAGGTCGGCGTACTGCATCATCTGTCTTACGCAGAAAACTGTCCGGGGTCGAATACGCCATCGCAACATCATCAGTGTCAAACAATGCATTAGACATCATTGCCATCGGAGCTGATCGTGAGAACTGCGATGCATTCACACTTTGTACTTTATCGGACACTTCGACGGCAGCGAGAGCATGTGTCGATACTACATCAGCACTGTCAACCTCTGCAAATCGGTTTGCCACTTCGACGGGAACTGGTCCAGCCAACCGCTCGAGCTCTTGATCGCTGAGCGATGCCATTTGATCACGAATCACACGTAACGGCAAATAACGATCCTTGAGATGTTTAGCTGCGCTCAACTGCAGAAAGTGACGAAGCGTGTAACGTGCAAATCGGTCACGACCAGCCGGCTCGTCAAGTACGCCTTCATCAGTATAAAAACGAATGGTACGTACTGTCACTTGTGCCATTTTGGAGAGTTCATTTATGGTTACACCATCTTTGGTCATTATTTTATCCTTTATCATAACAGTAAAACTGTAACTTATGGGTATGTTAATCGTTTCAAATCACAATGTCAATATGCATTCCTATATAGCACCTTAAAATTAGATGTGTATGATTTCATTCATTCAACGTACGACGAATCGCATGCATGGCAGACGCAACATGCCGATCCATTACGCGTATAGCACGCTCATGTTGTTGCATAATCACCGCCTCGACGAGCTCTTCATGATCCAATTGAACCAAATCAAGCTCTGATTGCGTGCGCCGATTTTGCAACCCTGCGAGACTCACATGGCGAAATGCACCACTAAATGACTCAACAAAATAGCGCAACAAACTATTCTGACTCGCAACTGCAATCTGAAAATGTAATTGTGCATCAAGCTGGCTATATGTTGATAGCTCATGACGATGTGCACGAAGTTCTGTCAGTATTTGCTGTAATTTCTCGACATCATCGTCTGTCCGGTGTTGTGCTGCTAACTCCACACTCTGTTTCTCAATACCACGACGCACCTCAAGTACCTCAAGTATGGTGACCGCATTCAGTTGCGTTGCCCGTTCAAAAAAATGCACCAATGCCGACGCACTCACTGGACTAACTACTGCATTGCGCCCGTTCGCAATTGTCAAGAAACCACGCCCTGCGAGTGTGCGTAATGCCTCACGTACAACTGGGCGGCTAACACCAAGTGTCTGAGCAAGACGGAGTTCGGATGGCAATCCATCACCTGGTTGCAACTGTTGGTGCAATACAAATGCTTGAATTTGCTCGACTACTTGCTCAACTAATGTGGTCTTTGTCAGTTTGGCTAATTGATTCACCGGTTGCGTCATGAACATCCCTAGTGTATACTTGCATCACCTGTATTACAGCTATACAGGTTTACGTCTAGCAAAGAATTTCGCCATGGACGACAACACACCGCTTATACGTATGTGTTACCGAGCGTCAGATGTATTGGTTGTGGCACAGTACAATCAAACTGAGCTATGGCACCAGGTTCACAACTATACAGATCAGCACACGTGGCTTCAACAAGTATACCGCACTTTAATTGAAAATAACCAATTCACGTCCTGTCTCCACATCATCACCGGCGATACGCCATCAAGTGTATGGCAATCGGCCTGCATAGCAGTGATTGCTGCAAGTGAGGCAATCCAGCCATGCCTATGGTCGCATGTCATATGCACTACAGATGGAGCCGACATAGCAGATGCAGAGAATTGGGTTCGTCGCGCCGCATGGACATACGCGCACAAAGGTCAGCGCATAAACGGCATAGAATCTAGTGAAAGCAATATTTATGTAAATTATTTACTTCATCATGATTCACAACTTATCAGCGGAGCTTTTTGGAACGAGAACGGCAGAATGACACGCAACGGGTGCATACACAGTGAGCGAATACTCGCACATTATTGGATTACACATGTATCACCACAACAATCAATTCATATGTCATAATAGGTCGCATATCAAATCGCAGTAAGTTAGCAGGATAGCGACATGGAACTCACGTTTTGGCAACAAATCGACGGGAGCGTCTTAAATGCAGGAGGCGTCATTATTGGCGGGATTGCAGGGTTGGTATTTCGTAATGCATTACCAACGAAAGTCACCCAAACAATTCAGTCAGCGATTGGATTGGTCACGCTATTCTTGGCTGTCCGCATTGCTTGGCAATTGGGTGAAATCGAGATTCGTACCATCCCCGGAATTGTAATTGCCTTAATTGCATTGACGCTAGGAGGAGCACTCGGTGAAGCGTTGAAGCTCGACGAACGATTGAGTGCACTTGCATCCAATATTCAGTCACGGACTGGGCAACAAGGCAATGCCAAGTTTAGCGAAGGACTTTTGACTGCATTTTTGATATTTTGTGTGGGACCTGTGACCATTCTTGGGAGTCTCGATAATGGGTTACGCGGTGACAATCAGTTATTAACTATCAAAACAGTATTAGATACCATTACAGCAGCTGCCTTGGCAAGTAGTTATGGTATCGGCGTTATTGCCTCGGCAGCACCGTTACTCGTGCTACAAGGTGGTATTTCGCTGGCAGCAGGTGCATTTGCACAATTAATCCCAGATCCAGCAAATAACCCTTTTGTCTTGATTGCAACCAGCACAGGAGGAATCATATTATTGGGCCTTGGTCTTAACCTTTTAGAGATTACCAAGATCCGGATTGCAGCGTTGCTCCCTGCGCTTATTGTTGGACCACTGTTACTCTGGGTTATTCAACGCTTTTGATGCGCTACACAAAATGCCCTCATCACATCAGGAGGATGTGGTGAGGGCAACATGATTCGTTGAGATTAATCGCCGAACTGAATACCTTGTGCAAGTGGCAATTCACGCCCCCAGTTAATTGTGTTGGTTTGGCGGCGCATGTAGGCGCGCCATGCATCGCTGCCGCTTTCGCGACCGCCACCAGTCTCCTTTTCGCCACCGAATGCACCACCAATCTCGGCTCCACTGGTACCAATATTGACGTTAGCGATACCACAGTCGCTACCACGATGTGACAAGAAGTACTCAGCCTCACGCATGCTGTCAGTAAAGATGGCACTACTTAGACCCTGAGCAACATTGTTATGCATGTGAATCGCCTCATCAAGAGACGCATAGCTCATGACATACAGGATTGGCGCAAATGTCTCTTCACAGACAACATCAACCTGTTGAGGCATGCGAATAATTGTTGGCTCCACAAAATTGGCACCAATATCCATACGTTGCGCACCACCAACCATAACCTGACCACCAGCTGCTGTGGCGCGTTCGATAGCAGCCATCATGCTTGAGACGGCCTGACTCGTGGCAAGTGGACCAACCAATGTACCAGCGTCAAGCGGATTGCCGATAGGCACGCTTGCATATGCTTTGACAAGGCGTTGCATCAAGCCGTCGACGACACTCTCATGCACTATCAAGCGACGGGTGGTAGTACATCGCTGGCCAGCGGTACCCACAGCACCAAACAAGACGGCGCGGACGACCATGTCGAGGTCGGCATTAGCAGTCACAATAATTGCGTTATTACCACCCAACTCAAGAATGGACTTACCAAAGCGACCAGCAACTGTTTGAGCAACCTTGCGTCCAGTACGTGTACTCCCAGTGAATGATACAAGTGGCAAACGAGCATCTTCAGACATCGCCTGACCGACCACATTCCCAGCGCCGACAGTCAACGTGAAGATACCGTTCAAGCCATGGTCAGCCATAACTTTATTAGCCAAGTGCTGCGTAGCAATGGCACTCAACGGCACAAGTTCAGAAGGCTTCCATACATTTGTATCACCACAAACTGCAGCAATTGCGGCGTTCCAGCTCCATACTGCGACAGGGAAATTGAATGCACTGATGATGCCGATTGGACCAAGCGGATGCCATTGCTCGTACATGCGGTGATTGGGGCGCTCACTGTGCATCGTCAAGCCATAGAGTTGGCGGCTTAAACCGACTGCAAAGTCACAGATGTCAATCATCTCTTGGACTTCACCGAGACCCTCAGGACGAATTTTGCCCATCTCGAGAGAGACTAATTCGCCAAGAGGCTCTTTGTACTCACGCAGGATATTCCCCAGATCACGAATAACATCACCACGCTTGGGAGCAGGTACCATGCGCCAGCTCTCAAATGCTGTTTGAGCAACAGCAACAGTTTGATTATATGATGCTAAATCTGCTAATTGAACGTGGGCAATCACGTCACCAGTTGAGGGATCATGACTTGGAATCCACTCACCAGATGATGAAAGCCATTCCGGACCAGAACATGTGCCTAAATTCCGCTCACTGAGATGAAGCTTTTGGAGCAACGATTGTACACGACTTGACATGAAATACTCCTTCTGACCAATATCACGACTGTATTATGACACACCAGAACGGGTCATACGTTAGGCAGATTCACTTTGCTGGAATGACTGTACTGCATCAACAATGTCATTAAAGATGCGTCCTTGTCCTTTGCCAGTTGACGAGCGCCAGTTTTTTGAGATGCTTCGAATGTGGCGCCCAAATAACGTACGCACATATGGACTGAGCACGACTAAATCATGCTGTGGAATCTCACGCTCAATGCGCTCAGCGTCTTTGTCCCAATTAGACTTCCAGCCGATCAACTCCCAGGTTACTGAGATGTGCGGATGCGATTCGCTGAGACGTGCCTCGATTTGGTCTTTGAACGATTGCTGAGTCTCATTACCGCCAATATACAGCACGCGACATGGGCGGTGTGATTCACGCACTACAACTTCGGCAAAAAACGCTTGATAATCATTGGTGTCAGGATGACGCAATTGCTTCATCCATTCAAAAATCGCCCGTGCCCGTGGCAGTGCTTTTTGACCAATATAAATATTACACAATTTGGGCATTAACGACATGGCAAGCTCGAGTTTACCAGAGACAAATAACAGCTGTATTTGTGTCTCAAGGGTATCGGTCTCACCCCACATCTGGACAAACATGGAGTAGTTATCGTCTATAAACGTAATCATCAATTGCGCAAATTCACTATTATTAACAGCATTCATCTCTAGCAAATCGAGTATGTACTCACACGCTTGATCGTTTTCGTTGGCGACAGCGATATGCATGGCATTGATGTAGTGATCATACCGTTGTTGTGCAGGCAAGCGAATAAATTGTTCACTGTGGAAGTATCGATGCCAAATTGATGCCCCATAGCGCATGACCTCTTCAACAGTACAGATGGTATACAAATCCAAATCGCGATAGTTAAACAGGTGTTGCATCACATCACGGGCCACAGTTGCATCGATTTTGGCAAGATTATGATACATATCAAGCCATTGTGAGATAGGAAAAAACACATCAGAAACGATGATATAGCGCACATCTTTGTGGATAGCGGCAATATCATCAGTTATGGGTTTATGCGACCATGCGCGCAAGCGTAAGAAGATCACCCAATCATATAAATCGCGTGCCTTATAGGCCTCAAGTTGGCGTTCCATTCCTTGGCGCGCTTCGTTGAGATACTCATATGCGGCAGCATATTGATGATTAGCCAATTCCAATATTCCTAGGATAAACTGGGCATTGGTATAATCCGCATACGGCACTTGAAGTGCTGATTCGAAAAAGTTCCGTTGACTCTCAAGTGCCACTTTAATCATGCGGTTCTGCTCTTTGTCATCACCGGGCAATATACTATCAAGAGCAGTGTATTTGGCATTGGTGAGTCCAATATCAGCATAGGTTTGTGATACTTCACTGAATTCGTGCACAATTATCGCTTGATCAAACAACTCACTTGCTTGGGCAAAGCGACGTTTGCGACGCAGATACTGACCACGTTTACGCAAACAACGGGCATACAAGTCACGTTCACTGCCCGCAACATGAAGTTGCCGACTGAGTTCCTGCAAAATACGATCAGCGGCATCGGCGCTTTCGCCACGACGCACCAAATCCGCGGCAATTGTATAGATTTGATATGGCACACTTTGATGATGTTCAGCAACAGCCAAATGAGGCATGGGCACACGTTCAATTAAATCGGCTATATGGTTATATGCATCGCGTTGTGCAAACATGGTGATTAGATGATACATAGGTTCAAGGAATTCGACAGGTAACAACAAGAGCTGCTGCCAGTATTTTTTATGGGAGCTCAATGAATCTACGATTAACTCACTATTCTCACGCCACATGCCGAGCAAATATCCATAGTACGCCCATGCTTGACCAAGATTACTTTGGTGTCGTTCAACACCAAATTTGACATTGCGTAAGCCATGGAAGTAGCCAAGATGAAAGAAATAGCTGGGCATTTCGCTGTTGAGATGGAGCAATTGATGAATAGCACGTTCCATCTCATCGTGTGAGAGAGCGCCGTTTGTTTCACTGGCGCTCTCATTAATTGCGCGAATTACTAATTTGTCGAGCTCGGCAAAATTTGCAGGCCAGTGAGCCAACGTGGCGGGTGGTTCTAGCGGCTTCATTGATGGAGTGGCACGGACTGGTTTTGGCTTCGGCGGTATCACACTGGGCGCAACTGTGACAGGAGTAGGTGGCTGATCTGGTTCAGGGACATCCACTGGTAATTCAACCTCGGGCAATAGTGTCTCTGATTGAGAGCTACACCATGTCACATGAGTCCGCCAAATCTCTTCATAGCGTTGATCAGCAAATGCATCAGTACGCCCTGGGCAATCCGAAAAGAGCGTAAACATGCACATACAAGCGATAGGTGGCGGTGCTTGCTGTTGTACGTAGCCAATAACGCGCAAGTACCATTCAGTAGGGTATTGATTCGATGGCAAATCTGGTTGGCCATCGTTGCCGATTTGTCGGATATCTTCAATAAGTTGAGTATGAAATGTTTTGAGGTAGCTATGGCAAATATCGTGAATAATTACGGGGTGGGCCACTGATAGCGACTCCAAGCGTTCAATCCGCCATGCAAGAGGGCGTTGACGCACGGCAACAATACGCCAGTTGAGCCGACGCATAAGTATTTCATCAAACCGATGTATTTTGGATGCTCTATCAATGAGTTCTTTGTGGTCGTAAAGTTTGTTAATCATTTCAAGGCGAATCACACGTGGCAGTAGTTCCCAAAAGATGCGAATAGCCTGGGGGGTTGCGCTGATTTCACGTAATGGCGTATCAATCATATCAGCCTGCTTTCATTTCTTCGGCACAAAATCACCTTACCATAGATTGATGAGAAAAACCTCATCAGGCGAACGAGGTAACCATTATCCCGTTCGCCCATAGATGTCTACTGTAGTGCAGCCCGCATGCCGTTAATCAAGTAGGCGCCATCGGCACCAACGGTCAAGAAATTCACACCTTGATGTGCATATACCTGCAATGCAGACTTTGTAGGACCGATGATTCCGATACCACGACCAGCGAGGGTAGCACTCTGAATAATGTGACTAATTGCCGTATCAAGTTCAGTGCTTGGCATCGCTACACCAAGTGACTGGCTCAAATCCGATGTGCCAATAAAAATCACATCCGCTCCAGACACCTGACAAATCTCATCACGATGTGCAAGGCCTATGGCAGTTTCGATTTGAAGGACAATGACAGTACGGCGATTTGACTCAGCCGGATACGCGTTTGCCGCAGCACCATAGCCATGTGCAGATGATTGGCTCAGCAGGAAGGACTGTGTCAGTGTATGCAAGCCACGAGTCCCCTCGGGGGGATACTTGGCCCACTCAATAGCCTGGCGTGCTTGTTCGGCGCTTTCGATCATGGGCACCATTATGCCGTCAGTTCCTGTCTCAAGCGCATGTTGAATAGCGCCACGAGACAAATCACGCACACGCACAATTGTTGCGATACCAAATGCACGAGCAGCCATTACTAAATGCGCGACCATATCGGGGGACATCGTTATATGTTCATGGTCAATAATGAGAAAGTCAAGTCCGGTTTGTGCCAAAAGCGCCACGGCTTGTGGGTCTTGCAGGGTCACAAACGAGTTATAACACGGGCGATTACGGAGCGCATCAGCGAGCATGCCTGGTGCAATCATGTTACACACCTCTTTTCGTATTGCTGAGAGAACGGTACTCGTATTATATACCGTACGCAAACTGAATATCACAAAACACCAACATTCCAGCATACTATGTCAACGGACATCATCAGTCTGAATACGGTATAATTCTCAGCAGTAATCGAATAGATACGAGATAGACGATGATTGAGATTAAATCACCTGTTCGCGTCCGTTTTGCACCGAGTCCAACTGGATACCTGCACATTGGTGGCGTGCGCACAGCCCTCTTCAACTGGCTTTTTGCGCGACACTACGGTGGGCAGTTTTTATTACGCATTGAGGACACCGACGAAAAGCGATTCGTGCCAGGCGCAGCCGATGACCTCATGACCTCGATGCGCTGGGTAGGAATGGACTGGGACGAAGGACCCGACATTGGTGGGCCATATGGTCCTTATGTGCAGTCTGTACGCAGTGAGCAGGGCATCTACTTGCCGTATGCCAACCAGCTCCTCGAGGCCGGGCTTGCCTACATGTCGTTCACCACCGAAGAAGAGTTAGTGCAAATGAAGGCTGAAGCCGAAGCCAAGGGCATCAAGGCCTTCCGGTTCCGTGGACCTGAGCGCGATTGGCCGCTCGCCAAGCAACAAGAGGTTGCCGCAACTGGCAAGCAATACACCATTCGACTCAAAGTACCAGCCGAGGGCAGCACGCACTTTCATGACCTTGTTCGTGGCGGTGATGATGGCATCCGTATCAATAACAGCGAGTTGTACGACATCGTTCTCATCAAAAAGACAGGTATGCCAGTCTATCACATGGCCCACTTGGTTGATGACCACTTGATGAAAATAACCCACGTCCTGCGGAGTGATGAATGGGTAGCCTCGACTCCATACCACGTGTTGCTCTACCAGTACTTGGGATGGGAGTCGCCAACCTTTGCTCACTTGCCACCGATTCTGCGACAGGATGGCCATGGCAAGCTCTCTAAGCGCAAAGATGACGTATCGGCAAACCGATTCTGGGAGCGCGGTTATCTTGCTGATGCGATGTTCAACTATTTGACACTCCAAGGCTGGAGCTACGACGACCATACCGAGATAATGACGCGAGCCGAGGTTGTTGAGCGCTTCACGATTGACCGTGTACAATCGTCACCGGCGCGTTGGAATCCAGCCAAATTGCTCGACATGAACGGCATCTTCATTCGTGCGTTAAGTACTGAGGCTACTGCCGAGGCAATTACGCCGTTCTTACAGCGTGCCAACCTCGTACCTACACCAGTGGATGAGGCCAGCCAACAACGCATCTTGGCGTTAACGCCGCTGATTCATGAACGACTGAAAGAACTTGGTGAAGCGCCTGATCTGCTCGACTTCTTTTTTGTGGATATCACACCACCCAGTGCCGAGCTGCTTATCCCCAAAAAGATGGATGCTACAAGCACGAAGTTGGCATTGACTGAGATCCACTCCACGTTAAGTACTATCACCGAATGGAACAATGCCGAGCTGCTCGAAGCCAGTTTACGCGCCTTATGTGAAAAGCTTGACCTAAAACCAGGTCAGTTGTTTGGAGCGGTACGCGTGGCAGTCAGCGCGCGTACTGTTGCACCACCACTATTTGAGATGTTGATTGCACTTGGCAAAGAGACCACGCTCAATCGTATTGCAAGTGCAATGACTGTTCTCTAGTATTGATACGAAACCGCCCCTTGATACTGTGTATCAAGGGGCGGTTTCGTGTATCACAACTATGCTTGAGCGGCTTTCTTTTGGCCAGGAATCTGGAGCTTAATCTCGTTGAGTGGTTGCACACCAGTCAGCGACAATTCCTTAGCAAAGTGACAAGCCACAAAGTGCTCATCGCCAACGTCAACCAGTGGTGGGCGCTCTGCTTTACAGATATCCTTTGCATACTTACACCGTGGATGGAAGTAGCATCCACTTGGTGGATTTGCTGGACTTGGCACATCACCTTGGAGTCGCTCAGGGCGGTGGCGCAAGCGTGGGTCCGCTTTGGGGATTGCATTGAGCAACGCCTCGGTATATGGATGCTTGGGCGAGAAGTAGAGCTTGTCAGTACGTGCCATCTCAACAATGTAGCCGACGTACATCACAGCTACACGATCAGAAATATGCTCAATCACGCTCAAGTCATGACCAACAAACAGGTATGACAAGCCGTATTTTGCTTGGAGTTCATCGAGTAGGTTGAGCACCTGTGCTTGAATCGACACGTCAAGCGCTGACACTGGCTCGTCACAGACAATCAACTTGGGGTTGAGTGCGAGTGCACGAGCAATACCAATGCGTTGACGCTGACCGCCTGAGAACGCATGTGGATAACGCGACATGTTCTCTGGGCGAATGCCCACTTCTTTGAGCAACTCAGCCACACGATCATTGAGCTCGCTACCCGAGGCACGTTTTTGGATCTCGAGCGGCTCGCCGACGATTTGACCGACGGTCAAGCGTGGGTTCAGCGAGGTAAATGGGTCTTGGAAGATAATCTGCATGTTTGGACGCAATTTGAGCATCAATTCACGGTCAGCTTTGGTTACATCAACCTTGCCCAATTCGGGGTCATTGAAGATAACCTCACCGTCAGTTGGCTCGTGCAAACGCAATAATGCACGCCCTGCAGTACTCTTGCCACACCCTGACTCACCGACAAGCCCGAGGGTTTCACCTTTTTTGATATGGAAGTTGATGCCATCAACTGCTTTGACGGTGCCCGTCACACGACGAAGCAAACCAGATCGAATGGGAAAGTGCTTTTTGAGGTCACGGACCTCAAGCAACATATCATCGGTCGTCATGAGCGCCTCACGAATACAGGTGGCAGCGTACGGTGTGACCCTTGGCTGCATCTACGACTAATTCTTCGGGAACGGTCACATCACATACCCCTTCGATCTTGGCTGGACAGCGGAGATGGAAGGCACATCCTTCGACACGTGAATACGGATCTGGCACGGTCCCTTCAATTGAGGCCAAGCGACCTTTGGTGCGACCAAGACGAGGAATCGACTGGAGCAATGCAATCGTATATGGATGCTTTGGATCATAGAAGATGTCATCTACTGTTGCACGCTCAACGACACGCCCTAGATACATCACGGCCACTTCATCACACATCTGTGCCACCACACCCATGTTATGGGTGATGAACATGATTGATGTACCGATTTCGCTTTGGAGACCACGCATCAAGTCAAGAATATTCGCCTCAGTGGTTACGTCAAGTGCAGTAGTTGGCTCATCAGCAATCAACAACGTTGGATTGCACGAAAGTGCCATGGCAATCATGGCACGCTGGCGCATGCCTCCAGAGAGCTCGTGCGGATATGACTTGGCAATACGTGCCGGGTTCGGCATGCCAACCTTGGTCAGAATCTCAATGGCACGTTGCGCAGCCTCGACCTTGTCGTCAGTCTGATGCAACAATATCGCTTCTTCGATTTGATTACCGACCGTATAACACGGATTGAGTGACGACATTGGCTCTTGAAAGATCATTGAGATGTTATTCCCACGGATCTCGCGCATCTCGGGACTGTTTTTGCCATATGTCAAAATATCAACCGGTTCACGGTCAGCGAACTCGCGGAACAAGATGCGGCCACCCTCGGTACGACCAGCACTATGCACCAATTGCATAATCGAGAGTCCGGTAATGCTTTTGCCGCATCCCGACTCGCCCACAACGCCAAGCACCTTGCCGCGTGGGATGTTAAAGCTGACACCGTTGAGGGCCCGCACCACGCCTAAATCCGTATAAAAACTGACTTTCAGGTCTTCGACACGAATGACGTCATCTTTGCTGGCAATCGTTGCCGCAGTTACTACGTTAGTAGTCATGCATTCCCTCCCTAGGCGTACGGATCGACGGCATCGCGAACACCATCACCCAACAGATAGAAGCTCAAGACGGTGATAATCAAGACACCAACCGGGATGAGCATCCATGGGTAGGATGTAATGGCTTCAATGGTTTGTGCATCGCGCAACATGACGCCCCACGACACAGCCGGTGGCAAAATACCGAGACCGAGGTAGCTCAAGGCTGTCTCTGAACCGATTGCACCAGGGATGGCCAACGTACCTACCACGATGATGTGGCTAAGCGAGTTGGGAATCAAGTGCCGCGTAATGATATGCCAGTGTGATGCACCAGCAGCCACCGCTGCCGAGGTGTAGTCACTTGCACGATATGACATGACTTTACCGCGAACCTCGCGCGCAAGCCCTGTCCAACCAATGAGTGCAATAATCAAGGTAATCAAGAAGAAGCGCACCTCAACTGGCACACCCATTGGCAACGCGGCAGCCAACGCCAAAAAGAGTGGAATATCAGGAAAGGAACGCAACAGCTCAATTAATCGTTGAATCAAATTATCAACTGCACCAGCAAAGTAACCAGAAGCCGTGCCGACGATTGAGCCGATAATCACCGATACAAGCACACCGATAAATCCTAGTGTCAACGAAATCTGACTGCCCTTCATCAAGCGTGAGAATACATCTTTACCGTCTTTATCTGCACCGATGATATTAATCTGATAGCCCGCTTCGACGCCAAATAAATGTAAGCGACTAGGAAAAATGCCCAAGAAGCGATATTCGTACCCTTGTACAAAGAATTGAACTGGCAATGGAGCATTAAAATCGGGTTCGTAGAACCACTCGAAACGCACTTGGTCAAGGGTCTGCTTGAGTTTGTAGGTCACAATCTGACCATTCTCAAATCCAATTGGTGATGGAGGTGCCCATGCATAGTTCGAATCGAGACGATTGTGGTCATACGGTGCCAAAAAATCCGATAAGATCATCAGCGTGTACAGCACCACCAAGACATACAAACCAGCAACTGACAATTTACTACGACGGAAACGGCGTACCATCAGTTGCCACTGTGGTATCTGTCCTACATCCTCGGTAGCAGCAGCCTTGCTAGTAGGCAATTGAGTAGCATCAGTAGCCATCAATGCACTCCTTCACTAATCTAAGCGAACGCGAGGATCAACCCACGCCAACAGCAAGTCACCAATCAAATTACCAATCAATAAGAGCGCTGACAAAATCACCAGAATTGTCCCGGCCAAGTACATGTCTTGACTACGCAGGGCTGATAAGTACATCGGACCGATTGTCGGCAGACTGAGCACTTGGGCGACAAGTGTCTCACCGACGATCAATGCAGGGAGCAACGTACCCAGCGCCATCACGAGTGGTTGGATGGCATTGCGCACAGCATGCTTCCAAATAACCACGACCTCATCGAGTCCTTTAGCACGGGCAGTTTGTACGTACTGCATATTAAGCACGTCGAGCAAATTTGCACGCATGATACGCGTAAGACCTGCAGTAGCACCCACTGCGAGTACCAGCACAGCAATCCAGACGTGTTTGGCCATGTCAATAAATCGTGCAACACTCCATGGTGCATCAATAAATTCGGGCGAGAAGAGTCGGCCAACTTGATGATTAAAAAGGCGCGTAGCGATAATCAGCAGGACCAAGGCCAACAAGAACCCAGGTATGGCGAGGCCAACAAACTGAATAAATGTGATGATATAGTCCGGAATTGTATATCGATGAGTGGCGGAATACACACCAATTGGAATGGAGACAAGCCACGTAAAGAGCAGGGCAAAAGTCGAAAGACCGACCGAGAAGCCTAACCGACCCCAGATACGATCACCAACTGACTGATCTGTCTCAAACGATGTACCAAAATCACCTTGTACCGAACGTGAAACCCACTTCCAGTACTTTGTCAAAAACGGGTCATTGACACCGTAGCGTTCTTCGAGCGCTTTTACTTGCTCGCGCGAGATATCGCCACTCATTTGACGAAAGCGTTGCAACTGTACGTCGAGGATTGACCCAGGGGGTAACTGAATGATGAAGAATCCCACAAACGACACAATAACGAGCAACACTACCATGTTTATCAAACGCCGTGCAACGTAGTTCAGCATGCGTTACTCCCACTCTGGGCTATGGGCAGCTACGCCCTAAATTCATTTGGAGAGTTGGGGAAAGAGTAGATGGGTAAGCATGGGTGGTCAGTGACCACCCATGCTTTATGTGGCTAGTGCCACGAAAGACCAGATTAGGCGTGTGCCTCTGGGTTCTCCCAGAACCAGGTCTCAGGATCGTAAGTGGCTGGTGAAGGAATGATCCATGGGTTTACGAAACCGCCGAGACCTTCCTTAGCCAAGTCATCACGAGTCGGAACGTTCTTGAGCTCGTTGTGAGCCAAGATAATGCGTGGCTGGTTGGTGATGGTACCCGAGAAGAACGGACCGCTCTCCACGTGGATCTTCATCAAGTCCCAAACCATTGCATGGCGCTTCATCACATCTGGCTCGACCTTGGTCTTCTCGTAGATCTCGTACATCTGACCGATGACTGGATCGAAGTCGGTATCGCCAGGCATGATACGGCGTGGTGTTCGCTCGTATGGATCCTTATCGAGCTCCTCGGTCTCGGTGGCAGTACCCTTGGTAGCGTAACCCACACCGTGGAGTGATGACCAGCGGTCACCCTCGATTGGAACGACCCACTGAGGATAGACGAGGTGGTTGGGGCCGTCACCGACTTCCCAAGCCGTCTTCATCATGATCTCACCAGCGCGCCATGACTCGTCGTAACCCTCGGCTGGAACTGGGGTCAAGGTGGCATCGATACCGATGGCTTGCCAGTTCTTCACCAAGCGCTCGTTCTTCTGGACGTGCTCACCGTTGGGGCTCTGGTCAGCTGGGTAGGTGACCGCGATTGCCAATGGGCTACCATCCTTGTTAGTGCGGAGACCGTCAGCACCCTTGGTGTAGCCAGCCTCGTCAAGAATTGACTCAGCCAACGCCGGATCAAACTTGATGTAGCTGTCGCGCCACTCAGCGTAGCGAGCCTTTGCCTCGTCGTTGAAGTTGTACTCAATCGCCTTGGGGCTCATGGTACCGTTAGACAACTCACCGAGACCGAAGTAGACGGCCTTCTGGACGTCTGCGCGGTCGTAGGCATGTGACAACGCCTGACGGAACTTTGGATCACGGAAGGCTGCGCGGTAAGCGGCATCCTTGTAGTCGTAGTTGAAGAAGTACATCGTACCGGTACCCGAACCTGAGTCCCAGAACCGCACATTCAAGTTACTCTTGCCAGCACCATCTTGGAAGTCCTTGATGTCTGCCAAAGTCTGCGTGTGGAAGTGAGCGTGATCGACCTGACCGTTGAGGTAGGCCAACTTCTCAGTCTCTTTGTCCTGTACAAATGACACTTCAATGCTGTCGATGTATGGCAATTGCTGGCCATCAGCATCAACACACCAGTAGTATGGATTGCGGTCCCAAACGGTACGCACGCCATCCTCGAAGACTGACAACTTCCAACCTGACATGCGTGGCAAGTCTGGGTTGTTGTAGTTAGCCTTGATCTGGTGCTCTTCCCAGTCTGCAGCATTGCCCAACACTGGGTTGAACTGCTCCATGTAATGCTTTGGCAACATCCAGCGAGGACCAATGCCCAAGTTGACCCACATGGCAATGCGGTCAGCGGTCAAAGGTGCTGGAGCATCAAAGACCATCTCCATGGTGTAGTCATCAACTTGGTTGATGGTCACCAAGGTGCCCTTACCTGAACGTGCCTCGTCCGGTGGGCCGTCGATTGGCTTAAGACCGGCTGGGAAGGTAGCTTCCTTACCGTTACCACCGACCATGGTCTCCCACCAGTACATGATGTCGCCGACGGTCCATGGCTGGCCGTCTGACCACTTCAAGCCCTCACGGAACTTGAACGTCCACTTGCTGGCGTCAGCGCTGGCCTCCCAGCTCTCAGCCAAGCCAGGTCCAATTGCCAAACCATCCTTCAAGTAGCGAAGCATTGAATGGCCGTACATTGACTCGTGCTGGAAGCCAAAGATACCCCAGCTGTTGGCGTACGCCTTGCGAATCTTACCGCCGTACTTACCCGTGGTCAACCAGACATGGGGTGGCGTGTAAGGATTCTTGGGCAAGCGCTCGTCAACGTTTGGCAATGAACCCGAAGCAACTGCAGCGTCGAGAGCTGGTGATTGCTTGAAGGTCGTCTGCACGGCTGGGATTGCGGTAGCAGCTGGTGGGGTAGTTGGCTGAATCTTGACTTCTTCAGCTGGGGCAGTGGTTGGCTCAACGGCAGGCTCGGCGGTACCAGTGTTGCCACCACAGGCAACAATGGCGGCACCAGCAGCGCCCATCGCTGAGAGCCGCAGGAATTTGCGGCGATGCAGCTTTGCACTCACGGGTTTTCCTCCTTGCGTACAAAATAGGGGCAACTTTGCGATCCTTTTTGTACATCGCGAAACTTGTAGTAATCGCCTGAAGTCGTAATTTCTAGGGATAGAAACACTCAAGTGTTACTCGATTTGCACGACTTCGGGGCAATTGTATTACGCAGAGATGATTTTGTCAAATACCAGTAAAACTAACACCTTAAAACACTGATTTAATGCATTTTAATGATTAAAACCTCATTTGATGAGTTGGCAGAAATCAAACGAATATTGAGCGCCATGTTACACAATTACATCATGTCGTTATCAGCTTTGACCACTGTTCTCGGACCCAATCCCATACGGATGGCGATTGTCGTATATCAGTAATCTGCTCACTAACCACCTGATAATCTTTGACGGTTATCCGACAATCAAATGGTACTGATTGACAAACCATAAATCCTGAAACAGTCAGTCCACTCACGAGTTGTATTGATACGGATGCCTGATACGGCATCACCGTTGCGCCATACGCATAAAACGGCAATGCAATTGGCCACGGTTGGGTGACGTGTACTTGTCTGACTGGGATATTGCGCATGCGCAAATGCATCATGATAGCGTCGGCATGACTGCGCGGTGCAGACTCAATTGCTATCAACCACCACCCGAGCAGTACTAGCGTAATCCCAAGCGCGATAATGCTTGTGCGCCCCATATTTGCACCTCCTCGCGCCATGATCGTACGCGTACCAAATCAGGCAATTCCTGCTGAAACACCTTGGCCATTGGCAGATAGTACACACAATCACGTCGCCCGATTTTGCAATCGAGTCGCCCCCAATGTTCACTCCCCGACACCATGATGATGCGCACATTGGCGCCGAATGACAACGTATTCACAGTATCGGGCCACATATGTAATAATTCCACCCGATCCACTGCATACCCTCGTTGACGCAAATCTCCGCGAATGGCATCGGGGAATGATGTGTAGCGTGGAGGTTGGAGCAATATCCATGCCACCAACGCACACACACATCCCACAATTGCGATGATATGCATCGTCCGGCGGGTCATGACAAGGCATCCTTTAACAACTCATCGCGTGGATGATCAGCAACCGTCTTGCTATAGTAGGCAAGTGCAATACGCCCTGCGTCGTTAATCACAAACGTCCCTGGCATTTGCATCACATCGCCGACTGGCTTACCACCACCATACCCCTCGGAGTAGGCTTTGATACCTGCAGCAACCACAGATGGTGCCAAGAATGCACCAATGGATCCAGCGCCTAGCCCAAAGGCCCGATAGGCAGCCTGATCACTATCTACCATGCATGAGAGATTGGGTGCAAGCGTGCCACAAATCTCGCGAGCATCGCTAGGTTGGCCCATTCCCACCGCAATAATAGGCGGCGGATTCGTCATGGATAGCTGGAATTTGGCTAAACTAGCCAATGTCTTGCGACAAAATGGTCAGCCAAAATGGCGTAAAAACGAGATAATCAGACCATGCGGTTGCCACAAATCTGCCAACTGTACAGAGGTTCCGTGCATATCAATTAACTGTACATTTGGGGCGCTATCACCTACCTGAATCTGCATAACTTTTGCTCCTTGAGAACGATTAATGACAGACTATTTACCGTGTGAATGTGGGGATTTATTAGTATTGTACCTGAAATTCACATGCGCATCTCTCATTATTTTGCAATAACAGCACGTGATACAATATCCATGAGGGTCGTCTTCTAAATCACATGAATGGAGCTATCAATGAGTGACAATCGTCGCAGTCGCGCCGTTACCGAAGGCGTGCAACGCACACCTAATCGGTCTATGTTACGCGCTGTTGGTTTTGGTGACGAAGACTTTACAAAACCAATTGTCGGTATTGCCAACGCATATAGTAACTTAACTCCTTGTAACGACGGACTCGATGTATTGTCACATCGCGTGTCGGACGCTATCAAGTCAGCAGGGGCGATGCCTATGTTGTATGGCACCATTACGATTGCCGACGGCATCTCAATGGGTACCGAAGGGATGAAGTATTCGCTGGTCTCACGTGAAGTTATTGCCGACTCAATCGAGACTGTCACCAATGGCCAATCGATGGACGGCGTAGTAACTGTCGGCGGTTGTGACAAAAACATGCCGGGCGCCATGATCGCGATGGCTCGCCTCAACGTACCATCGATTTTCGTCTATGGTGGCACCATCAAACCAGGCCATCTCGATGGCGAGGATTTGACAATTGTAAGCGCATTCGAAGCAGTGGGACAGTACAGCGCTGGCAAAATCGACGCAGCCCGATTACTTGAGGTCGAGCGTAACGCATGCCCAGGACCAGGCTCTTGTGGTGGTATGTACACCGCTAATACGATGTCGTCAGCCATTGAGGCGATGGGATTGAGTTTGATGGGCTCGTCAACCATGGCCGCCGAAGATGCCGAAAAAGCCGAAAGTGCCTATGCATCAGGGTTAGCAGTCGTTAATGCGGTGCGCAAACAAATCTTACCCGCCCAAATTTTGACACGTAAAGCATTTGAGAATGCAATCGCATTGATTATGGCGACTGGTGGTTCCACCAATGCAGTGTTGCATTTATTGGCGATTGCCCATGCTGCGAATGTCGAGTTATCAATTGATGATTTTGAGCGCATCCGTGGGCGCGTACCAGTTATCTGTGACCTCAAGCCATCGGGTCGCTACGTGGCAACCGATTTGCACAAGGTTGGCGGCACGCCACAGGTACTCAAGATTCTCCTCAGTCAAGGATTGTTGCATGGTGATGCACTCACCATCACCGGACAAACCATGGCCGAACAGCTCAAAGATATCCCATCGACGCCATCAACGAGCCAAGATGTCATCCGTCAGTGGGATAACCCGATGTACGAGCAAGGTCACTTGGCCATTTTGCGTGGTAACTTGGCTGAAGAAGGTTGTGTTGCCAAGATTACTGGCGTCAAGAAGCCGGTCATTACCGGACCAGCGCGCGTCTTCGAATCCGAGGAGGAGTGCCTTGATATCATCCTTAAAGGTGGTATTAACCCAGGTGATGTGATTGTCATCCGCTACGAAGGACCAAAAGGCGGGCCAGGAATGCGCGAGATGCTCTCACCCACGTCAGCCATTATCGGTGCTGGGTTGGGAGACTCGGTTGCACTCATCACTGACGGGCGATTCTCCGGCGGTACATACGGTATGTGTGTCGGACATATCGCTCCTGAGGCAGCTGTTGGTGGCACTATTGGGCTCGTACATGAAGGTGACTCAATCACAATTGACGCATATCAACGTTTAATTCAACTGAACGTTGCTGATGACGTATTGGCAACGCGCCGTGCAGCATGGCAACCTCGCCCAGCTCGCTATCGCCGTGGTGTTCTCGCCAAATACGCCAAGCTCGTGGCAAGTGCGAGTTTGGGTGCAGTCACTGACCTCGATTTGTAAAACACACGTAACCGCGTGGCACACATGGTGCCACGCGGTTTTTTGTAGAATGAACAAATCCTCTTCACGTTCCGTCGTACCACTGTTGGTATATATGGCGTAGTGAGTAATCAATGCAAGCATATATTCATGCTACTGGTCTTGTCAGGATATTTCGCAGTGATGATGTCGAGACCGTTGCACTTCAAGGACTCGATTTGCATGTTCGTCACGGCGAGATGATTGCCTTGATTGGACCTTCAGGGGCCGGTAAATCAACCCTGCTTAATTTGCTGGCTGGGCTGGATCGCCCAGATGCTGGAGTGTTAACTGTGGGAGATTTGAACCTAGCCGACGCAAATGAACGCACTCGTGCGAGTTATCGGCGAAACACGGTCGGCTTTTTGTGGCAACAAAGTACGCGTAATCTTGTACCAGGACTTACTGCTCACGAAAACGTCATGCTTCCAGCGCTTTTGGCAGGGCATAACTATGCAGTCGTTCATCAGCGAGCTGATGAACTGCTTGATGCAGTCGAGATGTCCGCTCAACGCAATCGTGACCCGTTGCGTATGTCAGGTGGCCAACAACAGCGCGTGGCACTAGCTGCGGCTCTAGCCTGTCATCCACAATTACTCCTTGCCGACGAGCCAACTGGCGAGGTTGACTGGGCAACTGCAGAGAAGATTCTTTTGCTGTTGCAACGACTCCGTCAACTCTATCAACTTACCATTGTTATGGTAACTCACGACCCACGCGTGGCAGATAGTGCTGATCGTACCATTGCTATCCGCGATGGACGTACTAGTAGTGAAATCGGCACCGACGATATCGAGACCGTAGTCATAGATAGTGCTGGACGACTACAAATCCCTATCGAAATCCGTCAACGCATCGGTCTTGGAGAACGAGCTACCGTCACAGTCGTAGACGGTGTTATTCACATTACTCCCAAACATACAACACAATAGCAGGCCAAATGTGGAGCAATACTTATGATTGATGTTGTGCATGTCACCAAAGAATTTATAACTCCTGAAGGTACTATCCGCGCCCTCGATGATATAAATATTCATATCGCCCGTGGCAGCGTAGTCACATTAATGGGTCCAAGTGGAAGTGGTAAAACCACCTTGCTCAACATGATGAGTGGACTAGATAAACCAACTCATGGCACGATTACGGTCAACAGTATGACGCTCAATCAGCTGAATAGTGACGAACTCTACCAGTTCAGACGATCAATAGGGTTCGTCTTTCAGCGCTTTGCCTTAATCCCGACTGCATCTGCATACGAAAACATGGAATACGCACTACGCATTAGCAATATTCCACGTGCAGAGTGGGATAGTCGCATCATGCGCACCCTTGAACAACTTGATATGCGCGAACATGCCCATCATCGTCCAGGTGAACTCTCGGGTGGGCAACAACAACGTGTGGCAGTGGCACGTGCACTTGCCATCTCGCCTACGCTTATTATTGCCGATGAGCCCACCGCAAATCTTGATGCCCAACGCGGTGCTGCGGTACTCGGATTGCTCCGTGAATTAGGTAGTCAACATATCACCGTGGTTATCTCGACACACGACCCTGTTGCCACAAAATACGCCACGCACTTATGTAAAATGCGTGGCGGTAAAATCGAATCGTTCGAGGCTATAAACGACGGAGTACCGTCAACACAGCCGTCAACCGCAACATGATTGAACCTGCAAATAAAATCGAATAATGATTGAACGTCAATCCAAACCAATGAAACTCAATGCCGTTCAAAAACTCAGCAATGACTCCGCCTAGTAATCCTGATAATACGACACCAATCCCAGTCACTGCACCATACGCAGCTAAATATGCGCCTCGTCCCTCGGCCGGTGCACGTGCCATCGACATGTTGACGAATCCTTGATTGATGCCAGGCCAAAACAAACCTGCTCCGAGTGATGTACCAATTAATGGCCACAGCCAACCAGGCTCGGAGAGAACCCAGCCTATCGGCAACGGTACTACACACAATGCGCTCACAATAAGAATAATCCGGTCACCATAGCGATCTTGCCAGCGACCAACAAAAGGATATACGATCATCGATGCAATACTAGTCACAATCCCCATAAATGACAAATCAGCAAACGACATACGCAGTGTATCAATGCCATATGCCACAAAAAAAGGCCCTGCAATACCCACTACAAAGGCCCACGTAGCGCCAGATATGATGAGTGTTCGATAGGGCAAATCAGCCATAGGTGCAACAAACATCTCACGCAGACTCACGCGTGGCCGTCGCTGCATGGGCGGTTCAGCCTGAATGCGCAACAGCACAATACCAATCGCCGCAAAGAACAAGCCAAATCCGAGTGTTGCAGTATATGCGAATCCTTCGTTTGCGTTATTTTTAAAATAGTCAAGCATAAACCCTGAGCCAAGGCCACCCATCATAGCGGCAAAGCTGGCAACTGTATTCCGTACACCAAAGTAGCGACCACGTCGTGAGGCAGGAACAAGATCGGTCATCCAGCTTGTCCAGGTATTCACCGCAATTCCCATCAGTGCCGCAGCAATCACTTGCAAAATCACAAACAAAGTCAAACTAAGGGTACTCGCCATTGGCCACAACGGTAATAATGCAACTGGAATCCACATGGCACGGCTGAGCCCCTCGCTCCAGACTGCGAGTGATCGGCGTTGGCCTTGTTGTTCCTCGAGGTATGCTCCCAACAGTTGAAAAAGTTGTGTAATAAACGGCAAAGACCCCAACACACCTAATACCAACGGACCTGCACCCAAATATAACGCTAAACCGGTCACCAGGCCATTTGTCGTCACACTCACAAAGACGCTTGCCATAGCCCCTTCAAAAATAGACAGCCGTAAGGCACCTTCACGCACAGCAGGGGGCAACTGATTCGGTTGCATAGGTCGATCCACATCCTTTATACACAGAGTATGCGCAGATTACCACGAAAATCCCCCTGCCATTTATGTACACGGCAGGGGGGATTAGTTTACGGCAATTAGCGCTTGCGCAGTTTCTGTAACTGCACAAATTGCGCTTTTTCTTCATCAGAAAGTTGCGTCGGTAACGAGACTTCAAGACGCAAATACAAATCACCACGTTGTGTCGGATTCGTACGTAATGGCATGCCCTGATGAGGAATACGATGAGTCGCACCATTTTGCGACAACGGCGGGACCTTGAGTGTCAACGACTTGCCGCCCATAAGCGGTACGCGCACCTCGCCACCCAAAATCATGTCATAGAGATCAATCGACACTTTATCGCGTAGATCGTTACCATCTCGTTCGTATCGTGCATGAGGTGAGATTGTAATATGGATTATCAGATCACCGCGACGCCCACCGGCATATCCAGGCCCTCCTTCATTAGGGATGCGAATTTTGCCACCGGACTCAATCCCAGGAGGAATCTTGACCGTGATTGTGCGTGGCTGACCACTCGGCGTATGGAACTGAAAGCGACGCTCCGTACCAGTAAACGCCTCTTCGAGCGTAATAGTGACCTTTTGTTCGACATCCTGACCTGGTGCATTGCGCATACGTGGATCAACACCACCGAACATCGACTCAAAAATAGAACTAAAATCACCATCACGAAAACCGCCAAACCCGCCGTAATTGTACATATCTGGCCCAGTACCTGCAGATGGACCAGCACCATTGCCAACACTACCATACATGTCGTAGTCAGAACGCTTTTTCTTGTCGCTCAGAACCGAGTATGCTTCGTTAATATCCTTAAATCGTGATTCAGCATTTGAATCGTTAGGATTCACATCGGGATGATATTTGCGCGCTAATGACCGATACGCTTTACGGATTTCATCTTCAGTCGCATCACGCGCCACACCCAAAATCTCATAGTAACTTCGCTGTGGCATCGAGGCCTCCATTGCACCACCGTGTTATTACACATGTGCCTATGTATAGGCTACGGAATCTCAACAGTTCCGTCAATAGCATCGTATTAGATTAATATAAAAACTTCAGAACTCTGGTATGTAACACCACAAAAAACCACCCTATCTGCATACAAGATACAGATAGGGTGGCAATCGCAATGGTTACTTTGCGACTTTGAGTGGTTGTACATGCATCCAACCATCGTTATCGTATGTAGCGCGCTTCTGATGGTCGCGCAATACTGAGTACGCCTGGTTGATACTGCGAATCATGTCTTCAGCATGAGGATTAGCGGGGTTTATATCAGGGTGATATCGTTTAGCTAACTCACGATATGCACTGCGAATTTCATTGTCACTAGCACTGCGCGTAATTCCGAGTACATCGTAATAATTACGACTCATGGACATCATCATGCCAAGACTCCCTCATAATCTACTTACAGAAATGCAATTATCGTACGCGACGAATACATATCTCTTTATGAACTCACATTCCGTGTTGTTACATAAAGTAGTATTGGATTAAGATTACAATAAGCTAACAAATTAGTCAAGTAAAAAATTGTTTAAATTGGCCGAATTTGCCACTCTTACAAATTTACAATATTTAACAAGTCATTTCATTAATGTACTGCAAATAAATAAACACCAGAAATATAGCAGTTTTAGATATATTCCTGGTGATTTATAGGTTAATTTAATTGTATCCTTGTGGTGGTGGACCATTGTAGTAATCGTACATGGCGCGCTTCTTTTTGTCGCTCAACACACCATAGGCCTCAGTAACTTGCTTAAAGCGATCGGCCGCATGAGAATCACCTGCATTCAAATCAGGATGATATTTACGTACGAGGAGCTTATACGCCTTGCGAATCTCGTCCTCGGTAGCTGTGCGTGATATTTCAAGCACATCATAATAATTACGGTGGGACATTAACCATCTCCGCATGATTACAACGCAATAGCGTACATACAATCAGTATAAACGATATCGCAATATCCTGTCGACATATCAGATGTAGTATTGCTATTCATCACGTGTTAACCCTACGCAATGTCCGATACACCACAGTTGATAGCGTTCGCGTGTCGTATTAGGCACATCCATCACTTGGACTGCGGAGTCAGGCAAATCCATAGCGACCGACTGCGGAACCAAGATTAGATGCTGTAACGACATGTCGAGTTCAGTCAGATTACCTTGCCATACCCGTACTCCGCTCCCATACAGCAGAAAGACACCGAGATCACTGCGTCGCATTGACTCAGGCACATACACAATCGTATCGGCATCACGATATTGATATGCCAGTTGTTGGACAAATCGCACATCATTCGTCGCAGACGTATCAAATCGGGATTGTGTACGTGGATTCGTTTGCCATGCATAGTAGTTTGAAACACTCCATGTCCCATTGCTAATTAAGACGCATACAAGTACAATGGGCACCCACTGACGAGAAATGAATTGTGTCATCCGATAGATACCTGCAGCAACAATGATGACAATCGGTACAATTGATTCCACTGTCCGCAATGCATGTGGCGCATCAACACTCAATACGCCTGACACTAATCCAATGCACAACCAAGCCATTACCCATAATAACCAGGGTTTTTGCTTTGTCCATAACCAAATGCATCCAACCACAAACGCAGTTGCCTCAAATATATTGAGTTGAGGTGCACCTAAATAAAAATGACGTGGATTGCGATCACCAGCAACGAATAGCATGCCGATATACGCATGAAAATTGTCAAATAATGCGACCCATATCGGCACACCACGGATATGTGCATCACTAATTATTGAAGTGACTCCGATGCGCCGCATATAGTTATCGGGTTGGGTAAAGGCATACCACACAATCGGTGATGCAGTCAGCATCGCAACACCACAAAATACTATGATGGCTGACAGCATGTTACGCCAAGCCCAACGCTGTTGCCACAAGACAAAAATGATGGTTACAACAACCACTAATGGCATCAGACGAGCCGAATGATAGACCATCAACATTAAGCCAGTCGCGATGCCGGCCACTGCCGCCCATGCAATTGGCCATTTCGTCTGTGTAATCCGAATCCAGGCACCAACCGCAATAATCGTCAATAGTGGACCCAGAGTTGCCGGAAAACCGATGCGACTTAATCCGACATGCCACAGCAACGTCGCCATCACCACACTTGCCCATACCCCAAATATTGGTCCCCACTGTGGCCGAAGCATCCAAAATATTGCGAGTACGCTGATTGTGCCAACAAGTGCAGCAACGATGCGAATACTCCATGCGCTCGCATCAAATAATGCCACAGGAATGGCCGACAAATAAAAGTATCCTGCCGGCAAATTAGCCAGTGGGCTATATACCATCCATTCTCCGGCAAGGATACGCCAAGCCAAACTACCGTGCCGTGCCTCATCACGAAACAACCCTGTTGGGTAATCATTTAACCATGCAATACGTAATAATCCGGCTACCAACACCACCCCAACCAGTACCCAACGCTGCCACCTTAATAGTGAAAGCTCACTTGGCCATACAACTGGAGGCCATGACGCCGATGTAAGCCCCGTGGCAGACAAAACGATCACTCCTAGCCAACCAAACCCCATGTGCCAGAGACTAACTGCGATGAGGACTCCGACCAATGACCACATTGGTGAGAGGTACGCACGCCTATGTGGCAAACAGAGCACCACAGCTGTCATCAACCATATGTATCCAACGAGATTCCATTGATTTGGCATCTGGTATGACATTACATGTGGCAGCAACATCCATGTTCCGATGCTCATAATTGCGGGAAGTGTGGCATACCAAAGTGGCCATCGCCGCAAAATTCCAAGTGGAATAACCCAGAGCCACAATAATGCAACAAATAAAAAACGCACCCCATCAATCTGAGGGCGAGCAGTTTGTGCCATTGTCACGCTTGTCACTGCTAGGCCCAAATCACGGCGCTCAGAAAGAATCGGTCCAGAGACGTTGTACCTAAGTGTTGCATATTGTTCAGTTGGTGATGCTGGCATCACCAACAACGACAGCGTGCGCCACCCAGGATTTAGTTCAATTGACGTCGTCGTTTGATTAGACTGCAGTGAGACAGACATCGGTGACTGTTCTAGTGACCGCGCTGTGTGCGTTGTTACCTTCACAATTACTGAATTTGCATGTACAAATCGTGGAATCCGAATAATGCCTTGCATCGGTGCCCACCGTAAAGCACGCCCCTGAATGACATCATTGTTCTCATATTCGAGCTGATCAATATATGGCCATATCTGAGAAAATGCTGAATCAGGTGCCTCCACGGTGCGCTGGTACGGAGGTGTAAACCCAAATACCACCCCTTGAAATACAAGTAAAACGCAGGTTACGTAGAACCAGATGCGGAGGCGCGATAGATGCGTGGTCATTTGACCTCTTCATAACAATGGACACACAACCTATTATATATGGAGCAATAGCGTTTTGCAGGACACGAAGAACACATACAGTATAATATCGCCATAACAACCCACACAATGGAGTGCGATATGGCAAACGCGGTTTTAATTTTTGGAGCCCACCCAGATGACTGTGAATTTACAGCCGCTGGGACTGCGGCATTATGGGCAGCGCGTGGTGATCGTGTCTGTTTTGTATCTGTGACGAACGGCGATGCTGGCCATCATGAGATGGGTGGAGGGCGACTTGCGCAACGTCGTCATGCAGAGGCACTCGCCGCTGGTGCGGTAATTGGCATTGAGTATGTCATCATGGATAATCATGACGGTGAATTGCTCCCGACACTCGCAGTACGCCACCAGATTATTGACTTGATACGCTCATTCAAACCAGATTTGATTCTCTCACCACGACCAAATGATTATCATCCTGATCATCGCTATACAGCACAGGTCATTCAAGATGCGGCCTATATGGTAACTGTACCAAATGTCCGCGCTGGTGTTGAGAATTTGATGTATAACCCGATTATTGCGTATGTCAGCGATACCTTCATGAAACCATACCCGTTCAGCCCAAGCGTTGTTGTCGACATCGATAGTACGGTCGAACGTAAAGTCGACATGTTAGATCGGCACATATCGCAAGTCTATGAATGGCTACCATGGAACGGTGGCTACCTGCACGAAGTACCAGCAACTGCAAGTGAACGGCGTGCATGGTTGCGCAGTCGCCTTGATGATCGCCTCCGACGTGATGCTGATCGCTACCGCAATTTATTGATTGCACATTATGGAAATCAGCGTGGCCAAAAAATCACGTATGCCGAGGCATTTGAGGGGTGTGAATATGGTGCACCATTAGATGCAGTAGCAATCCAACGCTTTTTTAAGTTCTAAAGACAGAGATGCGCAGGAGCAATATTCCTGCGCATCTTGATCCCCTAAATAGTCTAAAACGCTTGCCATTCGCTTTTGAGATGACGTTCACCTATCGCAATACGTTGTGCCAAGCGCAGTGCACCAACGGCTGGATCCTCGACAAGTTGCATTGCCACCGATATGTTGTTCTTTATCAAATGATCGAGCAGCGCACGTTGCAACGGCTCGCCTCGCACAATCATGCTCCCGGCCAATGCCAACGGCAATGGTCGAGGCAATTCAAGGTTTTTGGCAACAGCTATGACGCTTCGCGCTAACTCAAATCCAGCTTGTTGTACGATTTGCAATGCTACTGTATCGTGATCGGCTGCAACTTGCATGATAACTGGACCAACATCACCGAGTAGTGGTCGAGGGTCACTTACACCATAGAGATAGGTAATGAAATCCTCAGGGAGTTGCAGTTGCCAGTGATTCAGTAATGCCGGCAATAAGGCAGTACGCGGGCCTCGACCATCGGCAGCACATGCAGCGGCCCGTAGCGCCATAATTGCCAAATCGTGGCCACTCCCCTCGTCGCCAAACAAGTAGCCCCATCCACCAGCACGACGCATATGCCCTTGGGCATCACGACCGACAGCAATCGACCCAGTCCCACAAATCACACCGATGCCAACACCGTCAGCTGTACCAGCAGCAATCACAAGCCAGCCATCATTTGCAATCAGCAAATTATCGGCGATCCCGCGATTGCGCACCCATGAACTGACCATTTGCTCATCTTCAGGGCGACTCACACCTGCAATACCGGCGCACATTGCCTGGACCTTTTGGCGTGGGACACCCGCATCGACGAACGCTTGTGCAATCGCACGATCTAACTCAGCGAATGCGGCTGATGAATCGTGCGCATAAAAATTACTACCACGCTGACGGCTGCGACCGATAATTGCGCCCGTATCAGCATCACCGAGCAATGCCACTGTTTTGGTTGCACCGCCATCAATCCCTAGGACCAAACGTTGTTGACTATTGCTCATACATTCACACAGCCACCATGAAGTGATGACTCATACTCTGGTTGAAATTCAGATCAGGCTGGTTCGCTATTCCGATCATAGGGAACAATATTGTCCCACTCATCACCACGTGAGCGTGCTACCACTGCGATGACCTCTTCGGTATCGCTGAGATTGTACACCTCATGCGGGACTCCTGGTTCAATAAAAATAAAATCTCCTGCCTCATTATCGATGACGTTACGCAAGCCAGGACCATAGGCATGACGCACTTTGCCTTGGAGGATGTACAGCATCACCTCAAAATCAACATGGATATGAGCAAACGCAACTGCACCTGGAGGAACACGTGCAACATTCATTGACAAGTTCTTGGCATTGGTATTTTTGCTGGACATACCCAATTTGTAACGAATACCGTTCCACCCACGGTCACCACCGCCACCACGGATGACTGAAATACCGTCATTACCTTCAACTTGCAATTGCATTTCCGGAGTAACACCAGAACCCTGCATGTTTGGATTTGTCATGGCCACCCTCTCAGTTATTGATGCAATTCAATGACCGGAATATAGCTGTAAGTATACGCCAGATTACTCCAATAAACCATAATGTTGGTCTATTGGACGCTGGTACGCATCTACAGCCCCACTCAGCACTTCGTCAAGCGTTACGACTCGGCCAGCTACATTTGATTCAAGGATAGCGTAGGCAGCCGCCAAATCACGGAGCCCCTCTAACCCACTTGTTTCGGGATCGCTGCCATTTTCAATGGCTGTCAGCCAATCATACTGCGAGATTGCGGCAGCATCACGGAGCCCATGTGGAAAAAACTGCTGGCGCTCGGCTGCTGTCATATCACGCTCAAAGCGCTCTACCAACGACTCACGTGTGCCATTGGCATGCACCAATTGATCACCACGAATGGCGGCCTTGGTGCCGACAAACGCAGGCGCGCCATCAATTGCTACAGGCTCGCTTTGTCCGGCCCAAGACCACCACAACTGCCCCATAGCACGATTCACAAAGCGCACGGTGGCCATATATGTATCATCAACATCGGCCGTCACGCGTATCACACTGCCATCGGGATTAACATGCGTGCGCTCAGTCACGAATGTTCCAGCCATGGCTGTGACACTGGCAACCTCGCCCATAACATAGCGCATCCAATCCATTTGGTGCACACCGATATCGATACTCCCACCACCACCACCACGGAGTTTTTGGTGGCGCCACGGGGTCTCGGCGACAATTCGCGCAGGCGACCACAAGCCACCCAAAACCCCCATCACGGCAAATTGAGGTGTCCCAATGAGACCATGTGAGACGGCCCAGTGTTGTGCGCGCACCAATGCCATTTGGCGCACGTTCTCAAACACACCTAGCGTCAGCCCTTGCGCTTTGGCTAAATCAACCAGCATTTGACCGGCACGGACACTAATCGCCAATGGCTTTTGGGATAACAAGTGCTTGCCAGCAGACAGCGCCTCGCGCCCGACATCATGATGCACTGCAAGCGTCGTAAAGTCGTTGACAGCATCAACAACACCGCTAGCAATCATCTCTCGATAGTCCGTAAATATCTGCACATCTCCATCGTGAATGTCGCTGATGTACGTATGCGGTGCAGCGAGCGGGTCGCCCGTTGCGGGATCGAGTACTGGTGGTCGCGGTTCAGGCCCTTCGCCACGCTTACGAAACATCAACGCGTCTTGAGGATTACGGGCACATAACGCAGTAATGCGGAAGTTATCCATACCAAGCTCGCGTAACCGCATATAGCCCTGCAAATGGGCATTCAAAATACGGCCACACCCGACAATGCCAATACGAATCATCTTAGCCTCCTCGGACCATCGCATGAGGCGGCAACGGCAACGACACGGTCATATTGGTATTTGCCGAGATCAACCCTGCCTCAAGCACCTCCTGAGCCATTAATGCCACCTCGCCACTACAAAGCTCCAACAGCGGTACTTCTTGACGAATCACTGCCACAAAGTGCTCAAGGGCATGGCGATAGCCAGGTGCAATTTTTGGCACCCGTACCTGTACGCCTGAGTCATTATCTGCATCACTGAAATAGAGCTTGCCTTGACTTGCTTTGAGTGTACCCTTATCACCATAAATTATTGGTTCATAGGATGTCATATGGCCAATTTGAGTCCAAGACGCAGTTGATGTCGAAATTGCATTCTGGTGCTGCATAATCATGACGGCGTTATCCTCAGCCGGCAAATCGGATTTGCGCAAACGTCCAGCGACAGCAGTCACACGCGATGGCATACCAACCAACATACAGTCAAGCGCTGCTCCATAACAACAATAGTCCATGAATGCACCAGCACCATTGAGCGCTGGATCATAGAGCCACCCCCAGAAATGGGGGGAACACCCAAGTTCACGCGGACCACAATGCGCAGCACGATAGTTGACAGAGAATACGTTGCCAACTTTGCCACGCTTGGTCAAGGCAATTGCGTGTTGGACATCAGCGCGCCACGCAAACGGCCAATTGACCATCATGACCACACCTGCTGATTTGGCGGCCTGATACATGGCGAGCGCACCGGCATAAGTCGACGCCATCGGCTTTTCGGTCATGATGTGCAACCCACGCTTCGCAGCTGCAATTGCAGCCTCCACGCCAGTCAGATTATCACCCATTACCAGTACAGCATCGAGTTCAGTCGTATCGAGTAATTCTTTGTAGTCAGCAAATACCGTTTTGATACCAGCATTGGTTGCAGCCTGGCGCAACTCTTCGCTTGCATCTGCAGCAGCGACTATTTGCATATCAGCAACTTCGTTTGCATGACGAAGTACATCCCACACATGATCATGAGTCATCCCAAGAATGCCGATTCGAAGTGTTTTTGACATGATACTGATGCTCCTTTGCAACAATAGACTATGCTTGCATTATACCGAGAGAATCACGAGTACGTGCAACTATGTAGGCTGTTGTCGTGGCAATCGACTCGCAATAAACCATGCAACAAACATCATCCATACCCCAGCCACCATAAACGAAAACGTATATCCTTGCCAGGCGACCAACTGACCACCTATTGTGGCACCAACCACCCCACCGAGTGCAGCAATCGTGTGGTACATACCAGCTAATCGCCCCCGGCGTTGGCGCAAGCCCATCTCGGTTGCCACCAAAAGAGCCGGAGTCTCATAACTCGAAAACGTCAACGAACGAATCATCTGCAACGGCACTATCCCCCAAGTCGGTGCCACAACTTGATAGAGCATGTAGATAATCCCTTGACCAGTCAAACCAGCCATCAATAATGGACGACGTCCCCAACGATCAGCAAGAAGTCCTGCGATGGTCAGTGCAGGGACCTCTCCGAGGGCAGCCAATGCCCACAATGCACTAATCGAACTCTGCGAATAGTCTAGTGTCTTCATGAATGCAGGCCACTGCCATGCCACAGCTCCCATCCCATAAAACCACGAGAATACCACCACAAAGAATGCGATCGTCGCTCCGCGCGAGAACTGCGAATTGGCTGGTGGAATGGGTGGAGTTAGCGGATCAGGGGCAACCTCTTGTGCAGAGCAAGTAACCTCTTGGATACCGAACGTTGCGAGACAGCCGAGGGCTTGCATAATACTAGCCAACAGAATAGGCGCCCACAAGCCAAACGCATCGGCGATGAATCCACCACCGACCGCAGTAATCGCAAATGCGAGAGAGCCAGTGGTACGAAAAAAACCGAGCACACGACCACGTGAACTGGCATCCTCAATTAAATCGCCGGCAAGTGCTAAACTACCCGCATTAAAACCTGCACCAGCAATCCCCAGCAACAGCTGAGCAATCATAACAACCCAGACGGTTTTGGTGAGTGAAATCGTGAGTAATGCGAGGGATGAAATGATAAGCGTAACAAAAATAATTGGCCGTCGTCGACCAATCTGATCAGAGCGCAATCCCCACAAATACGGCGCAACCAGTGAACCAAGTTGTGATGCAGCAAACATCAGACCAACCAACGCAGGACCGGCACCAAGCGCCCCAAAATGATTAACCATTAACGGCACTGTCAGGCCGTTCGCTGCAAAAAGACCAGCCTGACTCAACGCCAAAAAACGCAATGAACGTCGATTGGCCAATGACATGAGTGCCATGCAAAACCTCTTGTCCCCAGGTGAATGTGTGATGCCCCATAGTACCACAGTCTGTGCGGACGATTATGATGTTGGCAGCCAAAATACACCTGCTAAATCGACGTACAATTCAGCAAGCATAGGAACATTTTCGGCCAACAAACGGTCGTATTGTTCGTAGGCGTTTGGCGATGTAATACGCCCAGTCGCTGAGACAACCCGCCACCAGGGAATGGGGGATGAGACAGGAGTTTGTGCGAGCGCCCAACCGACCCCACGTGCACCACGTGGCACCGGCACAACCCGAGCAATTGCGCCATAAGTTGTTACGCATCCAGATGGAATTTGGGCGACAATCTCGTAGACTGGTGTGTATTGGTTACGCATACCCTAGCCTCCATGGTACAATGACAGCGGTGTTTTTCACCGGTTGGAGTAGCAATACATGGCATCAAAATCATCTCACAAATCACACAGTCACAATCAGGCTTCTGATAAAAGCGCATATCCAATTAGCAAGCGTCGGCGCAAAAAGGTGGTCAAGCCCTCATTCATTCCACAATTACTAGTGGGATGTCTATCGACGGTTGTGTTGATTGGGTTTGTGGGCATCGCCTTAGCGTTTGTCGCATATTCATCGCTTACCGCATCACTGATTCCGCGCCTTGAGTCAATCAAAGGTCGTACATCATTCGAAACAAGCCGGTTGTACGATCGCAACGGACAAGTCCTCTATGAGTTTTTTGGTGATGGCAAGCGAACCAAAGTACCGTTGCAACGCATCTCACCCAATCTAATTAACGGCACAATTTCTATCGAAGATAAGACATTCTATACCAATCCAGGTGTTGACTATATTGGCATAGCCCGTGGATTATTTGGCAGTCTGACAGCAGGATCAATTGTGGGTGGTGGTTCGACCATTTCGCAACAAGTCATCAAACAAGTCGTCTTGACTGAACAAGAACGATCATTTGATCTCGAGACGCGTATCCGACGTAAAATCGTCGAGATTGTCCTTGCGCAAGAGATGTCAAATCAATACAGCAAAGATGATATTCTTGAGTTGTATTTGAATGAGGTGTATTACGGCAATTTGGCGTATGGCATAGAAGCAGCATCGAACACCTACTTCAAAACTACAGCAGCCAACTTGACACTACATCAAGCGGCGTTTTTGGCTGGCATGCCACAGCTACCCAATGTATACGACCCATATCTCCATACCAGCAACAACATTATTCCTGGTATTACTCTCCAAAAAGGCTGGCTGCAATCAGGTTATGACCTAGGAGATGACACGAGTTTGCCAAAATGGCGCCAGATTGCGGTGCTACGACAGATGGTTGAAAACGGGTATGTGACTGATGCCGAGGCGGTTGCGGCAGCAGGCGAAGATTTGGTCTTTGCTGGACCCGAAGTGCCAATTAATGCGCCCCATTTTGTGTTTTATGTGCGTAAACTGCTCGAGGCAGAGTATGGTACACAGTTTGCCACAATGGGCTACTCTATCTACACCACCATCGATCTTGAGCTACAACGTACAACGCAGCGATTTGCCACAGAGCGCATCAACGAACTCCAAGAACGCAACATCAATAATGCAGCGGTAGTAGTGATGCAACCAAACTCGGGGCAGATTTTGGCGATGGTTGGCAGTGTTGACTACAACAAAATAATCCCCACGAATAACCCAAGCTTCGAAGGTAACGTTCTTGATGGACAAGTCAACGTGGCTACAAGTTTGCGTCAGCCTGGTTCAGCGCTCAAGCCATTTACATTCCTCTCGGCAATGGAGCGCGGCATTACACCTGCAACGGTCTTTTGGGATATCAAACGAAGCTACCCGTCGATTGACAACCAAAAGTATGAACCCAATAACTACAACGGCAAATTTAATGGTCCATTACGCATGCGCCAAGCCCTGGCAAATTCGCTCAATATGCCTGCCATCGAGGCACTGCGCTATGCAGGCATTGGACACACTATTGGGCTTTTGCAACGTGTAGGATTGTCATCTTTCCAACGTGGCGAAGGCTTCTACGGGCTGGCATTAACGTTGGGCGGTGGCGAGGTTACGCCGCTCGAACTGACTGCAGCGTATAACACACTTGCAAGTGAAGGGCGCTACTATCCCCCACAAGCCATTCTCAAAATCGTTGATAACCAAGGCACAATCATCCAACAGTTTCAACGACCACAAATCACTGCGAGTGTCAACCCCGAGATTGTCAGCATCATTGTTGATATGATGAGCGATGATAATGCACGACAAGCGATTTGGGGGCTGAACAGTCCACTCAAATTAAGTCGACCAGCCGCTGTCAAAACGGGGACATCGAACGATTGGCGCGACGCTTGGGCACTCGGATTCACCCCGTATGTGACAGTCGGCGTCTGGACTGGCAACAATAACAATGAGCCGACTGCCAAAGTCGAAAGTTTGACTGGTGGTGGTATTATTTGGCGCAACGTGATGGAGTACATGTTCAATGAGAAACGCCTCGAGTCGCTACTAGCAGAGCCATTCAACAACCGCCTAGTCTTGAATTTCGCACGGCCTGCTGGCATACAGGAACGACCCATCTGTCCATTACCTGGCGCCTTTAACAATCGGAATACCGAGCTATTTACGCGCACGATGAATACGAGTCCAGTACCTGGTCCAGCTCGTGACAATGCGACATCAATTGATTTGACGGTACAAGCACCAGCTGAACTTGCTGATGACCCGTGTGCAGGGTTACTCCAAAAGACCCAAGTCGTCAGTTTAGTTGACACACTACCGTTATCCGGTGTCATCACCGATACTGCCGTGATTAGCACGAATGTGTGTCTCCCCACAGAGGGAATATCGATTCCTCAAGATCGGATTGTTGAGGGAGTAACATGGATGTTGCCGCCCGATGAGCCCGACATTCTCACAACATATGCATGGGAGGTTGTCCCCAATATCGAGACACTACAACCACCAATGTTGCCGTTCGATGCCACCATGATCCCAGCCTGTACAAACGAAATGTTGGCCGCATTCGGTCCGCCAGTTGAAGGTGCGATTCGCATGCCAAACCTACAACTCCTTGATGCACAAGCTGCCGTCGATACATTAACGGCACTCGGAGTTGACCCGTCGTTAATTTATGTCGACCTGCAAACGCGCGAACGCATTCCAGATGTGTTCGATCAATATGCCCCCAACCAAGTCATCAGCACATTGCCTGCATCCGATGTGTGGATATTGCCTGGACAGGCAGTCATCATCGGAGCACGCGCACCATAAGCGCTATGCGATAACGGCATGAATGTCTTCGAGTAATTGCGCATGCAATAGTGGGTGATGACCAGCACTTACTGCGGCATGCGCAATTGTGTGCCACCACGGAGTTTGCACTGTGACATCAATCTGCCACCGCGTTAGTACAGGAATGGTAGTTGGATAGGACTCAACTAACCAGACAACTGGCGTACGCAAATCCACAGGCATACGTATTGGACTCGTAGTGATGAGCGGCACGCCAGTTTGCTCGAGAATCGCGTGAGCGGCTTCACCTACGACTGAGGCACGCCACAATTCGGGAGTGGTATCCCTTACATCATGAAACCATGATACAAGATCCGGCTCACGTGCGGTCGTTTTTTTTAATGGAAAATCCGAACCAAAAAGAATCTTCTCTGGTACAACTAATGTCGCCATGTGCATCATGGTTGCAGTATTGGGATAGGTCAACCATGATGCAGCAGTATCGTAGTAGACATTACGGAGTACACGACGCACACTAGGAATCTGTTCATAGAACCACAATCCGCCTCCCCAATGCGCCAGAATAATTGTCAATTCGGGGAATCGTGCAGCCAATTCATAATATGCCCACAACGGCTGATCCACCTTACCTGGATAGGCAGGTCCAACAGGCTCGTTCACATGGAACAGCATGGGAACACCATGTAACACGCAATGCTCAGCACAACGCAAAAATGCCGCACTGCGCAACGAAAACTGCTGAGCTACTGGATTGAGCTCGCCCACGCCACTCATACCACTCGCAAGACATCGATTAATTTCATTAATCGCATCCGGATGCTCAGGTTGAATCATCGCAAAGGCACGCAAGCGATGCGGATGATAGCGCATCGCTGCAATGACGTTGTCATTTTGGGTGACACAGTTGGCCATCTGCACGACGTATGCACCTTGCCATACACTAATATCAATTCCAGCTTCATCCATTGCTGCAATGATTCGCCCCACATCTGCATACCCTTGCACACGCGACTCGTAATACAGCGATGACTGCCATGGCTCATCATGCCATGTTGGTTGTGTCGGCAAATAATGTTGATGAATGTCAATGACTGGTGTGTGCATCTGCATCTCGTACTACCAATTGGCGTATCCGTGCATAGACATGCTCCCACGTCATAGTGGAAAGCACTTTATCGTAGCCGTTTTGGGCAAAAACATGGGCTACCTCAGGATTATGAAGCAACTTCGTTATCGCATCGGCAAGCGCATGTGTGTCATCAAAGGCCACAAGCAGCCCATCATGATTATGGGCAATCACATCAGGAATTCCTCCAGCATCTGCACCAATAACCGGTAACATGTTTACCCACGCTTCGAGGAATACGATGCCAAAAGAATCAGTTCGCGATGGCATCACAAACAGGTTCGCAGCCGCATAGGCATCACGTTTTTCGCTATCAGATGCATACGCTAGGAGATGGATACGCGTACGTACTGAGTCAGGAAGTAGTTGCATGTACTCGGTAAAATGAGTGAGTGGCGCACCGATGAGCACCAAATCCACATCCTCGCCAGCTCGCCACAACTGTTGCATCGCCTGTACGGTCGTAATGGTACCTTTGTCGCGCGCCATTGCCCCCACTTGCAAGACAATCGGAGCAGAGATATTGTGTCGTTGTCGAAAAGCCGTTGCATCACCGTTTTGGACCTGATCCGGAGTGACACCGGCACCAACCACATGTATACGGTGCACATCAATCTCTTGTGCCTGTAAAAATTCTTTTTCGCGGGTGGTCATCGTCAAGATTGCATCACTGCGTCGCAAAATATCAAGTTGCTGGGGCATGCTGTAGTAGCGCACAAACGCCGGGTCACGGACCTCACCAAGATGAATAAACGGCGTCATGACAACCGGAATATGGTGCGCACTAGCCAAATCAATAATTGGATGCACGAGACTGTCAAGTGTCACATTTGTCACATGAATGACGTCCACCTCAGCAATATGATGCGCCAACCAGGCAACCATGGCCGGAGACTTAGGGGTACGTGCGGCCAGCCACCGCAACCACGCCACAGGTACACCAATACGACCGAGTTCAACAAGTAGCCGACGAAGTACAGGGTATACGAGCGGATGGGAACCGAGTCGAACTACGGGGAAGCGGTAGATGTGACAACCATGATCATACTCGTACGGTACAGCTATTTCACGTCGTCCAGATTGCCAGAATGCCTCGAGGTCGTAGGCAGTAGTGGTAAGCACCGTAACTGTATGACCTTCGGCCGCAAGTCGACGACCAATCTCGACAAAATACTGTACTGACCCACTCGACACCGGATGATACAGCTGCACGACATGTACTATGTGCATCAGCGTTTATTGCCCCCACGATATCCCTGAATCACTGTCAAAATGTTGATCGCGCGTCATTTGCACAGGGTCACCATCCGGTAGGCCGTCATTAAGCTTTTGGGCCCACAACTCAAATCCTGAGGCACCATCGGGGATAGCTAAAAACACCATCCATTCGCCATCCGGTGAGATTTCGGGTGAACGTGCAGTTCCAAGCGTAGTAATTTTTTGAGCAGTTGTCGTCCCAAATGGCAACATGTAGATGTCAGTCGATTGGTCGTCGCGTTTGGCAAAGTAGAGCCGTGTATTATCAGGTGATAGGGCAGGATCATAACTTTGATTGGGTACTCCCGTGGGTACTGACAACGTCCCTTGCGAAGTCGAGTAGCGCAAAATACGCGGGTCACCCTCAACCGCTGGATTAAACTCAAAAATGACATGATCGCCGTCATTCTCGAATACCATGCGACCAATATTACCTGAACCATCGGCATAAGCACTGGCTCGTTGAGATCCTGCACGTGCATCCATGACGTACATGATGAGGCGATACTCAGCAGCAGGAGATCCTTCAGGAGGACCGTACTGCGATGCGTAGGCAATACGATTGCCATCGGGGGTAAACGTTGGATAAAAGGCCCACATCGAGTCATACATTCGTTCAAAGCTTTGGAGTGGGTGACGAGAGCCATTATCTGTCAACTGAATCGCTTCGCCACCAGCGGACGAAGTCAACATGATATCGCTAAAACTTTGCCCACGCCGCACAAAGACGATGCGCGTACCATCGCGCGAGAATGCAGGTTGCCAAGCATCTCCACTCACAGTCAGTTGTTGGAGATTGCCGTTGGACCACATCACCAAATTTCCAGCTTTGGCCAACAGTAATCGTCCCGGCAACGATGGAGTTGCAATGACAGCAGGATCGCGTGCCACATCAGCAACTGGAATCACAGTGCCATCAGGAGTTGTTTGCTCAGCTGGTGTTTGTGTACAGGCAACGAGCATAATCAACATGATAACAAGCATGACTATACGCTTCATACACGCTCCATTTCCACCGGTACAATCTGCAGTCTACGGGCTGCAGCCGGTGTTGTTACGACACGCAAAGCTGCAGGTTGAACGGTTATATCGATGGGTGCACTCCCCACATAATCGCCATCTACTTGCCACGACATTGGTGCACCAGTTACCATCACACGTTGAACACGGCGCAGGAGTGTATGTCGATCAAGCCCTGGAAGATACCGATAGACATACAACATCAAAAAGCGAAACACACCGGTAATATACAATTCGTGACCAAACATCAACTTGACATCGAGAAGGCCATCGTTGATCTGTGCAGTCGGGGTAAAGGGAATAAATCCTGCATACCGTTGTGTATTCCCCACAACCATCATCAATAAAGGCACATGCATCTCATCATCGTCGAGCGTTACAGTCACATGATTACTACGAAAACTCCACATCACCGACCAAATACGCCCGATATAGGCTAATACTCCAAATTTACGCTTATCCGATGCATAGAGATGACGGACAACCTCGGCATCAAAGCCAATACCAGTCATCAACAGAAATGCGCGACCATTTGCCCGACCGACATCAATTTTGCCAACCACGCCGTCAAGAATTTGTTGGGCGGCAACCGTCACATCCATCGAGAAACCCGCCTCACGAGCCCATACGTTCACGGTACCGATTGGCAGTGGAGCGAGCACAACCGGAGTAGCAACCAATGCATTCGCAACCTCGTTAACAGTACCATCACCACCTGCAGCAACAACAAGATCATATTGTTGAACAACAGCGTTGTGTGCAAACCGCTCAGCATCACCCGGTGCTGCTAGATAGCGCTCATCGACATGCCAGCCATGGGCACGCCATAATTCCAGCGCATGTTGAAGGGCCTGTGATTGCGCAGCAGCTTGACCTGCGTGATGATTAGCAATGACACACACCCGATAACTCATAAGTGGCTCCCATGAGGTATTTGCGCGTATTGCATCTGACTCCGCCAGTCCTGATAGGCGTGTTCGACACTACATCCAGGCGTTAGTTGCACATGTGATAATAGACGCACAGTGTCAAGGAGTGGTAGCCCGACTACATTCGTAAAACTGCCATCTACTGCAGTCACAAGTGTCCCTGCCATCCCTTGAATCCCATATGCACCTGCTTTGTCAAGGGATTCACCGGTGGCTACATATGCGGCGATTTGATCATCAGTCAATGACTGCATAGTCACATGACTCACACAGACATGGAACAGTGGTCGTTGTTGTGGAGCAAAGAGTGCCACACCAGTATATACCTGATGTGTTCGCCCTGAAAGCATACGCAACATACGATGAGCATCAGCTGAATCCACAGGTTTATTCAGGACCTGACCATCAATAACAACAATCGTATCAGCAGCTAACACCAAAGACTCAGGATGTGCCATCGACACATGATAACCTTTGCGCCACGCCCGTATTGTTGGATGATCGTGGAGCGCCACTGCAACCCGCGGGAGTGCAGTCATAAGTTCAGCCTCAGGAAATGTATCACCCTCTTCAGCATCGCTCACGGCAACTACGAATGGTATTTGCAGCGCGGTGAGAAGTTCATAGCGACGTGGAGAGCCGGATGCGAGTATAAGTGTTGGTTGCGGTGATGTTATATCTGTCATATGGATTCCATGATAGCAGATTACGCGGTAGTTATACACTCATCGAATACTTAAGCAACTATTTGACAGCATGATTCGTCGGATGTGGCATAATAGAGGTGCACACACCTCAATTTATAACTTCGAAAGGAATCGTAAATACGATGCAATCACAAATTGGCGCAGCACAATCAGGACTCCTGCAGCGTTCGATGCAACAAGTGTATTTGTGGATGACTGCCGGATTACTCATTACCGGTGCAGTATCAACCGGATTGGTAGGGGATGCAAGCATCATGGCGTTAGTCATGAATCCGTTCGTCTTCATCGGATTGTTTATCGTGCAGTTGCTGATGGTTATCGGGTTAAGCGCGATGGTACAACGCCTCAGTCCATTAGCTGCCACAATGATTTTTCTTGCGTATGCAGCCTTGAATGGCGTCACACTCACACCTATTTTCTTGGCATACACAGCTGAATCCATCGCCTCAACATTCTTCACCACAGCTGGGACATTCGCGGTCATGGCAGTCTATGGCGCCACTACCAAGCGTGACCTCACCAAGCTCGGTAGTATGTTAATGATGGCGGTAATTGGCTTGATTATTGCAACGCTGGTAAACTTGTTCTTTCAGAACTCGTTATTCAATCTGATTATCAGTGTGGCAGGTGTATTGATTTTTGTTGGATTGACTGCGTACGATGTCCAAAAGCTGACCCGTATGTCAACCCAGATGAGTAGCGCTGACGATGCCCAACGCTTTGCTGTTATCGGCGCATTGACGCTCTACCTGGACTTCATCAACTTGTTCATCTACATGTTGCGACTTTTGGGTGTGCGGCGCGACTAACCATCACCACACACACCGCCCTGCAATAATTTGCAGGGCGGTGTTTTTTGTCCAATTACACAAAAGACCAATTTGCCAATGTATCCACCAACAATTGTTGCTCAGCAATACGGATACGATTGTGGAGCGTATTAGCATCGTCAGAAGGCAATACAGGCACCTCACGTGTGGCAATAACTGGGCCACGATCAACTTCGGGCACTACATAGTGAATGGTACACCCAGTCACAGGTAACCGTTGTTCCAAGGCATCAGCAACAACGTGCGCACCACGCAACGCAGGAACAGTGCGGCCGTCACGCAACTGGTAGATCTCACCACCGTCATTAGGCAATAACGCCGGATGCTGATTAATGACTGGCATTGACAATTGACTCAAAGTACGAGCACTCAATATCCGCATGAATCCAGACAATAACACCAAATCAGGGGCGAACGTGTTGATGACGCCCAATGCGTGTTGCTCCCACGTCATGCGTTGTGCAGGTGTGGCACGGCGTGGATACGGGATGGCACATACTGGAACATGCTGAGTAATTGCGCGTTGAATACCACCACACTCAGGACGATCACTCAGCACCAAACCAACACGAAACGCCAGTATATCCCGACTGATCGCGTCAAACACAGCTTGCAGGTTTGAGCCCCCTCCTGAGACAACAATTGCAATCGACGGGTGCGTCATACGAGCTCCGACTGACCGATATCGAGCCGATACTGCATCCCAGCAAGCTGGACGCAATCAACCACTTGATAAGCAGTACGCAGGGCGCTCGACATATCGTCACCAATGCCAATCGCATTGAGCACACGGCCACCCGCACTCACCAACTGCCCATCAACTAGCCGCGTACCTGCGTGTAACAGATACCCGCTCGCAGGCATTGCCTGTTGCTGAATGATAATTGGGTCGCCACTATAGGGCTGTTGGGGGTACCCGGCACTTCCAATAACGACACATGCAGCAGATTGATTGCGCCACTGTAGCATGTCATCGTGAAGCTGACCGATAGCGGCAGCATACAGTGCAGACAGCATATCTCCATCACATAGCGGCACGATGACTTGCGTCTCGGGGTCACCAAACCGCGCATTAAACTCGATGACTTTGGGTCCATGCTCGGTCAACATGAGGCCGGCGTAGAGGGCACCTACGAATGGCATATTGTGCAGTTGCATGAAATCAAGCATGGGTTGGATTGTCAGCTCTACCAGTTCTTGCGCAGTAGCATAGCTAATCGCACGCAAAGGTGAGACAGTACCCATCCCACCCGTGTTAGGGCCCTCATCGTCATCGAGTAGCCGTTTATGGTCGCGGGCCGAGGGAAGTGGCCAGGCACGGTGCCCATCGCATAGCGCAATCAACGACACCTCAGGACCATTTAGGCGCTCTTCGAGCAATATCTGTTGGCCAGCAGGGAGCGCGGTGATTTGATCGATTGCGTCGAGCGTCTCAGCAACGGTGTCAGGCACGACAACGCCTTTACCTGCCGCTAGGCCGTCGGCTTTCACTACAAACGGTTGACTCGCCTGTGCCACAAACGCACGTGCGTCAGACGCATGATCAAATGCGCGAAACGCCGCCGTCGGCACATTGACGCGTTGCATGATTTGTTTGGCGAAGGCCTTGCTACTCTCAAGCCGGGCGGCAGATTGACTTGGTCCGAATACGGCAAAACCGCGGGCGCGGAAACCGTCAGCCCATCCAGCGGCCAGAGGTGCCTCAGGTCCGATAACCACAAAATCGACCGAATGGGTAGATGCCCATTCAATCAGTTCTGCATAATCAGTGATAGGCACGAGCGTACCATACTCACCAATACCAGGATTACCAGGCGCAATCGACAGCTGAGTCAATCGAGGAGACGCCGCTATTGACTTGGCCAGAGCATGTTCACGACCACCACTCCCAATTAACAAAACGTGCATACGCAGGTGACTCCAATAGCCGCAATCATCATTCTGACTTTATTATAAATCAGACTTGTGTGCATCATCATAACGTTGATTACTCCGAGATGAGCACCATTCTTTGTTGGCTATCATATCATCGGTTACGCTTTGGTGTGGAATAAAATGTCGAAACACCAAACCGAGTCACTTCTTCGAGAACATAGCGTGTTGTACGATGATTAAAATCAATACAGCGATACGTCGCCGATTGATAACGCGATCCTCTAGCGATGATATTGGCACTCGTTGGCACCAACACACGTCTCCCATTGGCAAGTTCACGATAGACCCGGTAACGCCATGTGTTGTCTTCGCTACTTGTTTGCCACTCAATGATGGCACCGCGAACGTGGTTACGTGCACGCAAGTACGAGAGTGTAATCGCTGCTGGGCGTGCGCCTATCAGCACTTTGGTAGCATCGTTGAGTACTGATGTACGCGGGTCGTCCGAACGCGTAGTGCCATCATCAGTTGTCACCGATGCCTGATTCACAATGGTTCCGGTGGCAGTACTTAACACACGCACATTATAGGTAATAACGACAGATCCTGTTGGGAGCATTGACCCTACCTGCACGACCATTGTGGTGTCTCCCGCTGTATTGCCACTAACAACAGTACCATGCGATGTACGGACACTACCAATAACAATACGCGTTTTGCTGTCGGGGGTGTCATTGAACACGGTGTTGAGTGCAGTCGTAGTCGACAGGTTATTCATGGTGACGCGATAGATAAGCGTATCGCCCGCATCCACATTCCCATTGTTATTAACATCAGTGCTGAGCATCGTTTGTTTGACCACTTCGATACGAGGATTCCCTGATAACATCACGACAGTCGGATCGAATCCAACAGCAGTGGTGGGATCATCAGAGCGAATTGTTGTTAATGTTCGTGAACGAGTCGCACGATAACTCATGAAAGGGTGATGAGCTATACTCCGGATGACCGTCGGGTCAATCGTTGATTTTACTTGTGCATCATATGTAATGATTACCGGGCCAGTACTCAGACTTAATTGGGCAACAGAGACGAGCACCGATGTGTCACGTAGTCCATTACCAATGGCGACTGATCCCATTGACGTGGTGACGCTCCCTGGCACGAGTTCGGTATTCACACTAAATGTATCTGCAATAGAGACACCGTATGCAGGTGCATTTCCACTATTATGTCCAGTCACAGTAAATCGCACAATGTCACCAGGCGAGACCATGCCATCACCATCGGCATCCGTCAACAACATTGCTTCGCAGTAAACCTGACCATACGGTTCGGCCGTAATGATAGTCTGGGTTTGATCGTTGCTAGCAGCCGTCGTCGGATCATCAGACCATTGAGTGACCAGGTTATCAGCGGTCACTGTGGCTTGTGTGGCAAGTGCCATGACACGCGGTGGTAGCGACTTTTTGATGATGACGCGGTAACTTATATTTATACGTTGCAACGGCGCAATATCTGGTAATGCAACAGTGACTTTGGTGTCCCCTGGGAACATGCCTTGCATAATCGAACCTGAAGTCGTAGTCGCAGACCCGACGACATATGTGCTATTTTTGTCGGGTACAGCACTAAATTGACCACCGTTTACGGTCACTGCACCAATATTTGTTATCGTAGCGTGATAGATGAGTGTATCTCCAGGCGAAATACCTCCACTTCGGTCTGCATCAAAAAAGAGTGCATCATATAAATCAATCTTTAACATTGCTGCAGGTGCAGGCGTATTTGTTACACTCGGTGTAAGGGTTACACTTGGCGTATGTGTCTCGGTCGGTGTTGACGTTGGCGTATTTGTCTCAGTCGACGTTGACGTTGGCGTATTTGTCTCAGTCGGCGTTGGGGTGTTGGTCGCAGTATCCGTCGGCGTTGGGGTACTAGTCGCAGTATCCGTCGGCGTTGGGGTACTAGTTGCAGTATCCGTCGGCGTTGGGGTGTTGGTTGTAGTGGCAATACCTGTTGGTGTCGATGTTGCGACCAATACACTCCCTGTAGACAAATCGATGAAGAAGTTTCCTTCACAAACTGATGTACCGGGAGCACAATCTTTGACATTTGCATTTGTCGCTGCAGATGCCAGTGTTACCGCAGCAACTCCAATCACTTCAACTGAGGTACCAAATGACGCTAACGGTACCCCTGTTTCAACACTTACAGCTGCGCCATTGGCACAGATTACTACATTACATGTTTGTTCAGCTGATCCAACATTCGTAAATGTACCAATAGGATACTCAACTCGTGTCGTAGGCACACCACTACTATTAAACAACACCCATACTTTCGCATCAATAACGCCATCGGCTGCACGCGAGATAAACACACCAAAACCATCGCTTTTGATTTTGTCAACATTAGATGTCAGTGTTTCATCCCATCGCACATATAGATTTGTCGCATCAGAAGTTACTGAAGCGGATGTGATATCACCTGACCCCCTACCAGCATCAGTACCACTATCAGTAAAGCTCAATACCCCAGTCCAATCTGAAACATCGCCATCAATGGTGATGGTTGCAGCTCGTACAAGTGACGGTTGCAAGGCCACACCAATCAAACCACAAATCACAATCAACGTGATAATCCATACATCAACAACAGACTGACGGGGTTGATATGCCATGGGCAGTCCATACTATACGTATACGAGAGTAATGCGTCTTAACATTTAATTGCATATTTAATTATACATTTCTTTCTAAATATAAAAATATATATTATTACAATGTTTTGACATTTTTTATGATAAATAAGCACGTTGTAATCTGTATTTCACTATTTCCAACGACAGCTGGTAGAGCGCAATCATCGAAGGACCCGGTTATGCTACAATTTTGAGCAAACACACATGAGTGAGGAGTGAGCTCAATGAGCAGTTCGGCACATCAGATTGACGTGGCGGCGTTGTTAGCCGACTTACAGCAACGCATCCAAACAAACGCAAGCGCATCAGGGCAAGCAAACGAGCTCACCAAAGCAGAGCTCTTGGCACTACATGAGGCGCTCCACGAACTCGAACTGACACGTGTTATCTCGGCACACTGGCCAATTGAGGGGCACGGACTTGTTGGACGCATGATTGCGATGCTCCAAAAAGTCACGCGTCGATTGTTGCGCTGGTATATCAACCCAATTGTTGAGCAACAAAATGCCTATAACGACGCAGTGTTGCGGGCACTGCGCCTGTTGATTGACGCATACCAAGAGCAGAGTCAATCACACGCACAACTCCCACCAAACGCCCCGACGTCAACACCACAGGTGCCGGTTGTCACCGATACCGCACAGGCTACGCAGATACAACAACACATTGCCGAACACGAGGCACCGTTTAATTTGTGGGAGCATGAGTTACGCACTGACGAGGATGCACGGGCACAGATAGCGCGTATTCATGCGCATTGGCCATTGCCAGTCCGCAAGCCGATTGACTACATATCAAACGCAATCCACAAAGCACAACGTCTCTTGCTTCGGTGGTATATCAACCCGATTGTCGATCGGATGAATCAGAGTAATCAGGCTGTACACCAGAGTCTTGTACAGATGAGCACCTATATGATTGCCATGCGCGTATCGCTCGTGATTGACCAAATTCGTCGCCGCCATGAATAACACAATAACGATTGTCAGCACGTGGTACGGGCCAGATACTGCAGGTGGCGCTGAGACTGCCGCACGCAAACTAGCCATAGCGCTCCATCAGGCAGGGTACGACGTTGAGGTATGGGCAACGAACGCACGCGACTTGTTTGCGCCACACACCGCACATTATGACGTAGGTGAACAGATTGATGAGGGCATTGTTGTCCGGCGTTTTGCGATTAGTCCGCCTCTCGAAAAAGGCGACATCCCGCGATATATCAAACAACACAGTGGTGTCCGTACGATACTCAAGCAGATTCAGCCTGGCGATCTCGAGGTGCTGATTCTTTCGACATTGGCCTATAGCAATGACATGCTACAGGCGATTGCGCTCGAGCAGGCACGACGACGATTTATCTTTGTCCCATATCCACTGCCAAGTAGTGTATGGGGCGTCATGCTTGCGCCGACACACAGTTATTTATTACCGTGTATGCACGATGAGCCGTACGCCTACCACCGTATTACACAGTGGCAGATTACGCACGCTAAGGGACTGTTAGCGAATAGCGCTGCCGAGCGTGACTTTTTGATGCAGCAGTATCATTTGCCTGCAGAACAGGTTGCATTGACCCGTTTGGGTATTGATTTGGGAGTCACTGGCAACGGCGCACGATTCAAATCACAGTTCAATATCACTACCCCGATGTTGTTTTTTGCTGGGCGCAAAGACAGCACCAAAAACGTACCGCTCCTAATCCGCTATGTACAAGAGTACATCATGCGACGCGGTCGGCTTATTACACTAGTGTTATCGGGGCGTGATGAGCTGATGCTAACCTCTTATCAGCGTGCATTTGTACGTGATGTCGGTTTTTTGAGCGAACAAGAGAAAGCCGATGCATTTGCTGCCGCTGACATCTTCGTACATGCGGGCACACAAGAGAGCTTTGCCTTTGTGCTGATGGAGGCCTGGTTACAAGGGCGACCTGCATTAGTCAATCGTGACTGCGCAGTTACAGCGAGCGCAGTAGCCGAGGCTGATGGAGGTATGGATTTCAACGATTTTGCCACCTTTGCAGCAGCTCTCGACATCATGTTGAACAACCCGGCACTGACCACCCTAATGGGTCAAAACGGCAAGCGCTATGTGCTCGAGAATTGTCGTTGGCCTGATGTTGCCCAACGCGTCGCAACTGCCGTTTTGAACGGATAACGAGGGCTAATAATCATGCGCATTATTATCTGCAATGCCCAAGTGCCTTTTGTGCGTGGCGGCGCCGAATTACTCGTCGAGGGCTTACGCGATGCTTTGCGTCAGGCCGGACACACTGTTGACACAGTCTCGATTCCGTATCGATGGCAACCACATCAGCACCTACTCGACAGCATGCTGGCATGGCGCATGATTGACCTGACCGAGGTCGATGGTAAGCCGGTTGATTTGGTGATTGCCACTAAATTCCCCTCATATTTTGTACAACATCCCAACAAAGTTGTGTGGTTGGTACATCAACATCGGCAGGCGTATGACTGGTACGGTACGTCCTTTTCAGACTTTAGTAATACATCAGATGATCGAACCTTACGCGATCAACTCATCCGAGCTGACACGCACGCATTGCGTGAAGCAAAGGCGGTCTATACGATTTCGCAGAATGTGGCCAAGCGACTTAAACGCTTTAACTTCATTGATGGTACACCACTCTACCCACCAAGTAAATACAGTGAACAGTTATATGGGGCCGAATACGGCGATTACATCTTGTCAGATGCACGGCTCGATGCAGCCAAACGTCTCGATATGTTCGTTGCAGCGGCTGCATTGATGCGACACCCCATCAAAATCATTATGACAAGTGTGGGGCCATTACAGGCGCAACTCGCAGCACAGATACACCACCTTGGCCTACAAGAGCGCGTGATTATGCGCGGGTTTGTCAGTGATGAAGAGCTTGTCGAGTTATACGCCCATGCACGCGCAGTCTACTATGCGCCATTTGATGAGGACTACGGATTCACCACGGTACAGGCTATGCAGGCCGCTCGGCCAGTAATTACCACCCACGATGCTGGTGGAACACTCGAGTTTGTCCGCCATCAGCACAACGGGTTGGTGGTTGATCCAACTCCACATGCAATCGCCCAGGCGCTCGATGCAGTGGCGGGTGACATAAACTATGCCCAAACGCTCGGCAGTCGTGGGCCAGACACTGTCGATTCAATTGGCTGGCAACAGGTCGTGCAGACGCTGGTAAAGTAACACACAACGCACACACAACGCTGAGTGCGGCATAGTAGGTCTCATTAGTAGTGACAGGTATATACAGAGGGGGACACAGCTGTGTCCCCCTCTGTATAAAACACATCTTATCTATGCGTTTATTTGAGACCCAACATGGAGATAAGTGCCGAGTCCTCACTGGTCAACGGCAAATCGATACGACCACGGCTACGCGCTGATTCATACGTAGCAAAAATAATCTCAGTTGCACGGAGTGAACGACGCCCCGCCAACTCAGGCTCACGGCCAGTCAACAACGCATCGACCAAATCAGCGACACCACGCTTGACACACTCATCACCGTGTAAACCCTCGGTATCAGGAATGACGACCCAATCACTATCGCCCTTGCCCTTCACGCGCAAATGGGTTTGGTTATCTACACCAACGTCAATGATGCCATCAGTGCCAATCATGCGTAACCCAAAGCGTGGGCCAGCTTGATAGCCGGTATTCATGACGAGGGTCACGCCGTTTTTGAAGCGGGTCATACCGAAGCCGTGGCGTTCACACGGGACGCCAAAGATCATCTGCGGGTCGCGCAAATCAACTTGGCCAATCACCCACTCCGCATCAGTCTCGTCATTGAAGTAGCAGGCCATATCGATCCAGTGCGTACCCCAGTCATACATGTTGTCGCAGACGGCTTCGATACGCTCAAGCGTCCCAATACGCCCCTCGTCGAGGAGCTTTTTGCCGGCGCGGAACGGCGTACCAAAGCGACGCTGGTGGTTAAACGTCAATTGCACACCATTAGCCTCGGCAGCAGCAACCATGCGCTTGCTCTCGCCAAAGGTGGGAGCCATCGGCTTTTCGCAGTGAATAGCGCGCACCTTAGCGTTGGCTGCATCGATGACCATCGGTGCATGCAGGTGCGGCCATGTCGAGATACTGACGATATCGAGGTTTTCTTTGGCGAGCATCTCATTATAGTCGGTATAGATGTTGGCACCCGGACCATGAATAGCGGCAAACGCCTGAGCGTTCTCGGCGACGACATCGGCGAGGGCAACAATCTCACACTTACCCGTCTCACGGTAGCCGAAAGCATGTTGATGTGACATGCCGAAACCAGTCGCACCGTCACTCCGCCATGGGCGCCCACAGCCGATAATTCCTACGCGCAGACTCATACACTTGTCTCCTTTGACTATGCACGACAATACTCGTTATAACCCGAGCGAACGCAAATATGCCCGACTTTGTTCGGCACTCTCACGTGCGCTCGCCAGTTGGGTCACGTCTGTCTCGACGATTAACCATCCAGCAAAATTCGCTTGTTTGAGGAGCGCAAAGACGGCGGGGAAATCAATCGAACCATGACCAAGCTCTGTCCAAACACCGAGCCGTTCTGCACCGCGATAGTCTGTTTGCGCGGCTCGCGCCTGCACAGCTGCTGCGGCATTGACATCTTTGAGGTGCATTGTGCAAATGCGATTTGCATATGTTTGCACCATATCGAGCACATCACCACCTGCCCACGCCATATGCCCGGTATCAGGTCCTAACCACAATACATCGGGGCTGGTTGATTGCATCAAGCGGTCAAGTTCAGCACGTGTCTCAATGAAGCTACCGACATGATTATGGAATGCAGCTTTGATGCCATGAGACTGCATGATTTGGCCGACTTCTGTAATCGTGCGAATGAACTGAGTCCACTCGGACTCGGTCATGCCATCGGCTTCAGTAACGTGTCCGGCCGCTTGCATACGGGTCTGGCCGTTTTGAACTTTGTTCCCATCCACGTTGGCGGCCACATAGCAGGCATCAACACCGACATCCTTGGCGAACTTGGCATAGGTCTCAGTTTGAGCCATAATCACATCAAAGCGCGCTGGATCCCAAAAATCGCCGGCCAAATACCCAGGAGCGGGTTTGAGGCCGAAGCGTTGCCACATTGCAATCCGGTCAGCAGTGCTAGTTGCAGGTTTGGGGAATACGGGCGCACCTGCATAACCTGCCGCAGCAATATCGGCAAGCACCTTCTCTTCACTGACATCACGTGGCCACGTGATTTGGCCACACCCAATCTGCCATGCTGCCATACGATCTCCTGTGGGTCAGATTATTGATAATGTCTTACAAGGCTGGCAAAGACCTGATAGTTCTGCTCCAAACCGTCAATGCTAACCCACTCCTCATCAGAGTGTAACCCGGCACCGATTGGACCACAACAAACAGCTGCAATCCCCTTAGCGCTATAAAAGCGTGCATCGGTGCCGAAGTGTTCAGGATAGGTTGATGCCTCGTGTTCGACACTCTCGAGGATGACCTGCTTGAGTTGCGTCACCGCCGGGTGTGTCTCGCTCGTGTTAAGCCCCAAGCCAAATGCACGCACCTCAATGGTTGCATGTTCGGGGAAGCAGAGCTTGAGACGCTCATAGATCGTGTCACGTGTTTCGTTTGGTGTCGTACGAATATCAAGATGCACCACAACATCCTCCATAATACGATTACCAGCCTCACCACCTTTGACAATGGTGGGAACTGCAGTCGTTACGAAGGTTGGTTCAGTCGGTGTAGGGAAATGTTGTTCGAGGCGCATCAGACCGTCGCGCAAGGTGTGCATCGGATTGCGCCCCTCCCACGGACGTGAGCCGTGTGCAGGCACACCGTGAATGGTAATCGTAGACGGAGCGCCACCTTTATGCATGTTACAAATATTCAGATCGGTCGGCTCAGCGGTAATAAAGAAATCGCAGGTAAACCCCTCGTCCTCAAGCAGGTGACGCGTGCCGTGAAATCCACCAATCTCCTCATCTGTGACGAATTGGAAGTTGACATCGGGTGGGTTGGGCAACTTAGCCAAATCCTGAGCAAGACGAATCAGTACCGCAGCGGCACCCTTCATGTCTTGGGTACCACGGCCAAACATGCGGTCACCTTTGATGAATGGCTCGAACTGATCAGGGCGAGCCGGCACTACATCGAGGTGCGCGTTGAGTACTAGCTTAGCGTGTTTTTTGCCATGCAAAGAATAGACCAACGCCGGCTTATCGCCTGAATTATAGTAATAAAATTCACCGCGTGGTACATCTTTGAGGGCGTTGCGCACATAATCGATGGTCGCCTTGAGTTGATCGGGGCGATCAAGCGTCGAGGGAATGCGTACCAGCTCCATGGTCATTGTCACTAATGCATCACGTACGTCGGTCACCGTTGTCCTCCTCACGTTTGGTGCACAGATTACACCATTAGTCTGCGGTATCGTTATCATCAATACGATCATCAGGTTCGTCGCCGAAATCCGGCATCACGTCCGAACCATCTGAACCGGCAATTAACAGCACAAACTCGCCCTTAATCGCCTTGCTAGCCAAGACCGTCTTGATTTGACTAAGTGGGCCTCGCCAGACAGTCTCGTGGAACTTGGTAAGATCGTTGGCTAAAGCGGCATTACGATCACCATACACGGTCAAGGCATCATCGACGAGGGCTACAATACGATATGGACTTTCGTAGAAAATAAGCGTGTGTGGTGTATGCAAATCCTGCGCCAACCAGCGTTGTCGTGCGCCCGACTTGCGTGGTGGAAAGCCACGATACGTAAACGCATGCACTGCCAGCCCCGACACAATCAAGGCAGGAATCATAGCAACCGGGCCGGGGATAGCCGTCAAGGGTAAGCCCTCGGCGAGGACACGACGCACCAACACAAAGCCAGGATCTGATATGGCTGGTGTGCCAGCATCGCTGACAAGCGCAACCGACTTACCCTCACGCATCATACCGATTAAGCGCTCGGTGACCTGCTTTTCGTTGTGTTCGTGGCAGGCAAGCATCGGCTTGTGGATGTCGTAGTGCTTCAGCAAAATCAGCGTTTTGCGTGTATCTTCACTGGCGATGACATCGACAGTACGAAGCGTTTCGAGCGCGCGCATTGTGATGTCGCCAAGATTCCCAATAGGTGTAGCAACAAGGTATAGCATGCAGGTATCATACCATTAAAAAGATCTAGACTGTCGCCAATCTCACGTGGTAGTACGCAGAAATCCGACGATAATCCGGCCCCAAATAACCAGAATACATACACCCAGCATAACACTCGGAGCCAGATGTGGCACCAACCAGAGCATCACTCCTGTAACACACACCAAGACCACACCAGTATGCCACGCATCACGCCACAGTTGATGGCGCAATTGTAAGCGCATAGGCAGCTCAAGTTGCGGCCAACTCACAATGATTAAGGCGGGCAGTGCGACGCCAATCAACGCTAATAGAGAGCTGTCAATCGGGTTCCATAATACACGCCCAAAGAACAATCCGACGCTGAGTACGAGTGCACTCATCATCACCCGAAATAAAAAATGATTAAGCACGACATTCATACGAGTATAAATCTGACGACCAACCAACCCCATGTGGTGCAATACACCCACCTGGTCATCAAGCAACACTACATCAGCCAACTGTCGTACCGCTGCACTCCCCGATTGCATGGCAATCGCGACATCGGCCTGTTTGAGTGCAGGAATGTCGTTGATACCATCACCAACCATGGCGACGCGTTGGCCGGCACGTTGCAAGGCGGCAATAATCCGCTGTTTGTGGTCAGGAGTAACCCGGCCAAAGATACGCGACTGATGCACAAGTCGGGCAAGTTGACTGTCGTCACAATCATCAATCTGATTCCCATGCACAATTGACGGTGATGCAATCCCAGCTTGTTGTGCAATCTGCGCAACTGCATCGGGGTCATCGCCTGACAAGATATACAATGCCACACCAGCATTGGTATATTGCGTAATCACAGATTGCACGTCGGCGCGCATTTCATCGACAAGGACAGCCACACCGTATGGCACGCAATTATCAGGCAAATATGGCGTATCAGCGATTGTCGCAATCTCAATCGCAGCGAGTGGTGCATGCGCCAATAACACGACGCGGGCGCCATTGGCGATTGCATCAGGCGCAAACGAGATTTGCCATCCATCAACAAGGTGCGGGCGAATACTATCTGGGGCACCGAGCACCCACACCCCACTAGCAGTTATACGCATACTCCACTTGCGTATCGAGTCAAACGGCACACTCGCTAGCTCGGGTTCGGGTGGCGCAGAGACAACCGTCGCAATCGCTTGCGCGGTACGATTAGCGGCACCATCAGCGGCTACATATCGACCCAACGCGTCTGTGAACTCGGTTGCCGATACCGCAAGTGGGCGCAACTCCTCAACTACGAGGCGATTGGCCGTCAGTGTGCCCGTTTTGTCGAAGCAGAGTGCATCAACGTGCGACAACGACTCAACTGCCGCCAATTGCTGCACCAAACCACCATGGCGAGACATGGTCACTGCGCCAAGTGCATAACTAATCGTCAGCATCAATACCAGCGCATTAGGAATAAGGCCAGCCATCACAGTTAACTGGGGCACCAATACAGCATACGGCACGTCAAACCACCAGGCACGTATACACACCACCCCCATCAAGATGATAGCGATGACCACAATAATGCGAATAACGCGTTGTACCTCGTCAATCAGCGGGGTGCGGATGTGGCGCATCTGTTGCACCTGTCGGTTCATACGCGAGAGCACACCATCAACAGTAGTCACCTGATACCAGGCAGCGCCGGCCACACAGGTCGTACCAGAGGTCAACGATTCGCCCGCATAACGGCGCACAGGCGCACTTTCGCCGGTCAATAACGCCTCATCCATGGTGCACGCATCAGCAACCAATACAATACCGTCAGCCACAATCACGTCCCCGGGGCGCACTAGGACCACGTCACCGACTACAATGTGTGCAGGATCAATCGTGACCCGTTGCTGGTCGCGCCAAACTATAACCGGGGCCAACGTAGCTGTATGAATCCGATCGAGTGCAATCCGCGCCCGCACAGATTGCACTATACTAACCACCACGTTGAGGATGACAACGAGACTCGTGGCAAATGCATCACGCAGATTACCGAGCGACCAGAGCGTGGTAGCCAACCCCAAAATTACCATGTTGAGTGCGGTCACCACATTGGTAACAATGAGGGCACTATATGTTGTGATGCGGTGCCATGTCATCAAAAACGGAGACTGGCGGGGTTGCCGAGCAACTGCCTCAGATTGAGACAGTCCAGTTACTGGGGGCGTTGGTGGGAGCATGGATGCATCATCTCACATAACATGGTCGTAAAGCATTCCTCTACGACCATGATAACGAAGTTAGATTAACTTTGGTCTAAACGCACCTAGCGCAATACGATTTGATCCCACTCAGCCACCCACGTATCACGATTTCGCGCGATTGTAGGCGCATCTAATTGATTTATGACTGTAGGAATTGGTGCATGCGTGGTAAATAACTCGGGCACTGATCCCTTTTCACTAGCCGGATACACGAACATCTGTAGTGGGATGTCGTTCTGGAACGGAGCATCCACCATATAGTCAATAAACTTCTGCGCTAATGCGCCCTGCACCGTTCCTTTGAGGATACCGGCATACTCGACCTGACGGAATACCCCGAACGCCACGTTACCCGTCGGGGTCTCAGTCAGCGCTCCTTCACTGAAGTAGAGCTCAGCTGCGGGGCTCGTCGAGTACGACACCACTAACGGACGAGGGCCTTCACCACTTGATCCGCTGAAATGCGTGTAGTAAGCTGTCGACCAGTCATCAGCCACCAGCACATCATTAGCCCGCAAACCACGCCAATACTCCTGCCAGCCATCAGAACCAAATTCGGCAACTGTGGCCAAGAAGAAGGCCAACCCAGGCGATGACGTAGCCGGATTCTCGACCACCAACTTGCTCTTCCACTCGGGCTTAAGCAAATCGGCCAAACTCTGCGGCGGCTCAAGCCCTGATTCGGTCAAAGCCGCCTTGTCATAGTTAATCAGCACATAGCCGAAATCAATCGGCACCAATGGACCACTATTATCAGCCGTTGCCTCAGCACGGAATGTCACATTTGGCGCATACGCCTCAAAAATATCTGCCTCGATGGCCCGACTCAAGAACGTGTTATCGACGCCGAACAGCACATCGGCTTGAGGTGCATCCTTAGTCAAAATCGCCTTGTTCAGGGTTGACCCAGCATCACCGGCATTAACAATTACTACATCGACATTGTTGGCCTGCTCAAACTGGACAATAACCTCCTCGCTAATCGCAAAACTGTCATGCGTCATCACAGTGAGCGTTACCGCAGTCGTCGAGGCAACAGTAGAATCAACAGGTGCTTGTGGAGCGACTGCACTGCCACAAGCTATCAGAACGAGACTCAACACCGTCATCAACCCAACACGCACAGAAAGACGAGACGACATAGAAACTCCTTCGTGATGTGCTAGAGCAAACAAGAACGCATCGCTTGCAGAGGTCTGCTTGCGACGCGTTGTTTATACGCTTGCTTTCCTCCGCCGGTATTAACCGGATCAGGTTCAAAGGGTCAGCGACATTTGGGTCGCATCTCAGCCAAGCTCTCTTGGCGCCCCTAGCACATATTCAATTTCGAACATCTGTATAATATCATCGCCATTCTATTGTGTCAAAACCACACTATCGACAGCTCCTCATCTGTAGGCGTACCGGTATGATAAGATACAGCCACACCCTGCATACTACACACCAAAGGATGACTATTATGCCCAAACAAGGAACTGCATTAATTGCCCAGATGAATGCGCTGCACGTGCCAGCCGGCAGTGTGGCGTTGTGGTGGCTCGGTCAAATGGGCGTGGCCGTCAAAGGCCCCGATCAGCAGATAGTCTACATCGACCCGTGCTTAACTGACATCATCAATCTCAAGTGGCCCGACCCGAGTCGTGGTCCAACTCGTGCCATCGAGGCGCCACTCCAGCCCGAAGAGGTCACTAACGCCAGTTGGGTGCTTTGTTCGCACGAGCATATCGACCATACCGATTGTTTTACCTTGGCAGGGATTGCAAAAGCTTCGCCTAATGCCCGAATTGTGGCTACTGGTTGGGCTCAAAGTGAACTCGACGAGGCAGGCATCCCCCATGAACGCCGCGTCATCCCCACGGTCGGCCGGGCGATTGATGCCGGTGTCCTCAAAATAAATGCCATCCCGGCCGCCCACTATATGCGTGAATATGATGCCACCCAAGGCGAACGATGGTTAAGTCTGCATCTAGACTGGGGCTCGGTAACATTCTTCCACGGTGGCGACACGATTCTATTTGATGGGTATGTCGAGTCCATCAAGGCGCTGCCCCAAGCTGACTTCGGCGTGCTGGCGAGCAATGGCCGTGACGCCATGCGCGATGCCGACGACATTGTCGGCAACCTATACCCGAGTGAATCAGCCTGGTTGGCCCAACATCTTGGATGGCAGACTCTGATCATCGGACACAATGATTTGTTTGCCGGTAATCGGTTGCCATCTAGCGAGATTTTCAGCCAAATCGAGCGCGTTGCGCCGCAACTCGCCGCTCATATACTCAAACCAGGCGAGCTATTTATGTATAGCCGCTAACGCAACACGACCCTCTTGTCATACGCGTGTGGCAAGAGGGTATCATGCGGGCATGGCAGTTTTTTGCAGACGGAGCGCCACCACCACCGCCGCAAACGCCGTCAATACGGCAATCACCCACACTGCCGATGTAATCCCAAACGCATCGGCAATCATGCCACCTGTCAGTGCCCCCATCACATAGCCAATATCGCGCCAAAAGCGATAGACGCCCAGTGCCGTTGCTCGCCATGTCGGCACCGCATTATCACTGACGGCTGCCAAGAGCGACGGGTAGACCATGCCTGTGCCGAGCCCCATCACCACCGCACCGACAATCCACCACCACGATTGCACTGACAGCGCAAAATAACTAATCCCTACCGCTTGCACCACCAGACCGGCTACAATCAACGGCTTGCGCCCGAACATATCACTAAGCGCGCCAGTCAAAAGCTGACTCACGCCCCACACACCAAGATAGATACTCCCAATCACCGCCGCCTCAGCGATGCTCAACGCATTCGTCAGCGCCAGTGTCGGCAACAAGCCCCAAATCACGATATCGTTCAGATTGTTGACCAGCCCCGCAAACGACAGACTCGAGAGCGATTGGTGGCGCCACGTAACCAGACCAAACAACGACCAGAACGGCGTATGCGCCACAGGTTTGATGGCATCAAACACGAGCTGGCGCGTCTCTTTGACGAGGACGACACTGACCAATAGCCCGAGGGCGCTAATGATGATGCCGCCCCAAAACAACGTCGGCCGGATGGCATACGCGCTGGCAAACCACCCAGCCAAGAACGTCGACGCCGCCATCGCCGCATAGCCAGTAAACTCGTTGAGACCCGTCGCTTTGCCCCGCTCGTTATCGGCGACGAGGTCAATTTTCATGATGACGGCGGACGACCACGAAAACCCTTGCTGGAGCCCCAACAGCACGTTGGCAAAGACAATCCACTCCCAGGTTGGCGCATATAACATCAACCACGGCACCGGCAGGCCAAAGAGCCAGCCGACGATGAGGAGCGTCCGACGCCCAAGCGTGTCGGCCAATCGCCCAGTGACGAGATTGGCGCAGGCCTTGACCACCCCAAAGCTGACAATGAATGTCAACGAGATGCTTAACGCCACAAGATTGAACTCAGTCGTAGCTAACACCGGGATGAGTGTGCGTTCAAGCCCCAACATAGCGCCCACGAAGGCATTAACCACCAGCAGAATCACAAATTGGCGCCAATGGAGACGCAGTCCACGAGCTGGGAGTGACGAACTCATTGTGATGCCTTACTGCTCATGCCACGTCTGTAACTCAACGCCATTCCCCTCAGGATCAGTCACATAACACCACGAGATGCGACGGGCACCTGCGTTGGTTGTCACAATCTCGCCGACGAGTGCCCCACCTGCGTGTACCACCTGTGTCTGCACGGCGGCAATGTCGTCAACTTGGAACGCAATATGGCCGAATCCACTCCTACGCACACTGGCCGGCATATCAATTAAGGGCTGGTATTCGTAGATCTCGAGCGTCGGACCACTGTCGCCATACCCGGGCAAGCGCAGATGCACTCCTTGGAGCGACGCCCCAGCCACGCCAAGGCCAGCATCGATGGTCGGGCCTGCTAGATTACGCTCGGGTTGGAGAAGTTCGCATGCGAACACATCGACATAGAACGTCACAAGGCGTCGCCAATCACGAGCCACGATGTTGATATGACCAAAGCGCATGCGCCCCTCCTTTTTGACAAAAAAGTACACCTGCATGGTACATCACATACCACACAGGTGCACATCGGGGTCTGAGTTAGCTCTTGTTGTTCAAGCGGGCTAACTCATCGGCAACAACAGCATCATCCAACTTGCGGAACAGTGGCCCAATCTCACGTAGTGCCGTACCAGGCTGGATCGTGCTAATCTTCCAACCAGTCACCGTATAATCGCCAGTCACGACCGGACGCTGGTGACCCTCAGGATCTTGCTCCTGCTCGAGGTGTGGTTGCGGCGCAATCACATCATCAAAGCCGAGCATGTGGTGTAGTCGCTGACAGGCGTGTGGCATGATTGGCGCCATTAGCCGATTGAGCGTATCAACGGCCTGGATAGCCACAAACATGATGGTTGCGGCGCGCTCGGCATCGACCTTGACCACCTTCCACGGCTCGTGTTCGCTGAGATATTGATTAGCAGTCTGGGCGAGGAGCATAATCTCCTGCAAGGCACCACGCAACTTGACGCCCTCATAGAGGCTCTCGACCCGACCGAAGCCCTCGTGAATCGTCTGCAACAAGGCCTTATCGGCATCGGTGTAAGCACCTGGGGTCGGCACGCCGCCGAAGTTTTTCTGCGACAAGGTCAAGACACGATTCACCAAATTGCCCCATGTAGCTACCAATTCACTGTTGATGCGTTGGACGAACTCGGCCCAACTCCAGTTGCTGTCCTTGCCCTCAGGGGCAGCGGCTGTCAGGTAATAGCGCAGCAAATCGGGCTCGTAGCGGCTGAGTAGATCGGGCATCCACAAAGCCCAATTCTGGCTGGTGCTCATCTTCTCGCCCTCAAGATTGAGGAACTCGTTGGCTGGCACGTCATATGGCAACGCACGATCGCCATAACCCAGCAACATCGCCGGCCAAATGATGGTATGAAACGGGATATTGTCTTTGCCAATAAAGTAGTAGCCACGCTGATCGCCTTGTGGATCCCACCACTTGCGCCAGGCATCGGGTTGACCGGTACGCTTGGCCCACTCGAGCGAGGCTGAGTAGTAGCCAATAACGGCATCAAACCAGACATAGATACGTTTGTCCTTAAAGGCTGGGTCGTTACCAGGCACTGGTACGCCCCACTCGAGGTCACGGGTGATGGCACGCCCACGCAAGCCTTCGCGTAGCCAGTTTTGGGTGAAGACCAGCGTGTTCGTACGCCAGTAGCCACGGTCTTGTGAATCAAGCCAGGCACGCAACTTTGGCTCGAGCTTGGCTAAATCAATGTAAAAGTGCTCGGTATCGCGGAATGTGACCGGGGCGCCATCAAGCGTCGATCGTGGGCTACCCAACTCTTGCGGATCGCGAAGCTGGCCACACTTGTCACACTGGTCACCACGCGCCTTCTCGTATTTACAGTTGGGACAGGTGCCCTGCACAAAGCGATCAGGCAAGAAGCGCCCGAGTGACTCGGAGTAGGAGCCAATTGCAACTTCACGGTAAATATAGCCGTTGCGCTGAAGCGTCTCGAAGATGTCGGTCGTGGCGGCGTAGTGATTCTCGGTATAGGTCTGAGTAAACAAGTCAAACGTGATGCCCAATGCTACCAACGAATCTACAAAGCTATGGTGATAACGGTTGATAATAGTTTGCGGCGTCACGCCCTCTTTCTCGGCAGCTAATGTGATTGGCGTTCCATGACAATCCGATCCCGAGACCATCAAGACATTGCGGCCGCGCAAGCGATTATAGCGGGCATAGACATCTGCTGGCAGATAGGCGCCTGCAATATGCCCGACGTGGAATGGGCCGTTGGCGTAAGGCCAAGCGACCGAGACCAACACATGTTCACTCATCATATCCTCCCATATTTGCAACACAAAAAAACCGCAGGTACTACAAGTACCCGCGGTGCATCGGTCGTAAATCTACGCCGTACACGCGGGACAAGGCATCTGCATCATGCTGGTTGCAAAAAGCGTTGACACGAGACATCTCCATAACAATGCATCAATCATACCAAGCTGTTGTATATCTGTCAAAGAATTGCATTATGTCTATTTAAAAAATAAACCATGCGGGGCAACGAGCAGCGTACCCCGCATCACCATAGACACATACTTAATATGGATGCACCACCACTGGCTCAGGTTGATGCGATACAACAGAGCGATAAGCGGCCTCAACCAATTCGACCGTGCGCAGACCGTCAACGCCATTAATCGGCGCAGGTTTGTCGTGGCGCACCGCATCGAGCCAATCGGTAATCATCAAATAATCGAGATTGATACCCTGACCAACCCATTGACCTTTGCCAGAGCGATTACTATAGAGCTCGATGCGTGGACCAAAGGCATCGAGGTTGACGACGCCGTTTGTAGCGGTAATCTCCATCGTCACATCGCCCCAGGTAGGGAACGACGGCGACGGGCGCGACCAGCTCGGATCGAGACTAATTGCCAGGCCGTTTTGCAAGGTAAAGAGTAACATGCCACAATCGTCGACCTTGATGTCGTACATCATGGTGCCACCCTCAGCATAGACATCGTTGAACTCTTGTTGCCAGATCCAGCGTACCAAATCGGCGACGTGCACAGTATGGTCCATGATAGCGCCACCACCGGCCAAGGCTGGGTCACCGAACCAACCGCCAGGGAACGTACCACGGTTGGTGGCGCGGACCAAGAGGGTCTCACCGAGTGAACCGGCTTGAATGGTCTGGCGCAGGCGTTGCACGGCCGGGCTATAGCGCACGGGGAATGCGGTACCGAGTTGGACACCGGCTTTGGTAAACGCTTCGATCATCTCACGAGCGTGGGTTACACTCGGTGCAATCGGCTTTTCACATAATGTGGGAATGCGACGCGCGGCAGCGGCAAGAGCCACTGGATGGTGCATCGAGTTCTCACCGGCGATAACAAGTGTGTCGATGTTGGCTAGGAGTTCATCGAGAGTGGCAAATGCTCGGGTATTGTAGGTTTGGGCGACTTTTTGGGCCCGAGCCGGTTGGTCATCCCAGAGGCCGACAAACTCGGCACCGGCGATTTTTTGGCTCTCAATAATATAGCCAGGGGCATGCACGTGGGCAACACCCGCCACTCCGACACGCAATGGTTTGTTAGTCATTGTCATACTCCTACAACGTGATTGCTTTGCCGGACTGAGCGGATTCAAGGGCTGCCAAACTCATACGCAAGGCCTCGTAGCCATCCTCAGCGACACAGCGAGGAGCGGCACCACCGGCACACCAGATAGCAAAGTCACGCAACTGATGCAAATAAGCGTCCTCGAGCCCAGTCTCAGGCGCAAGCGTGGCACCACTTCCAGTGGCAGCATTGAGGCTGATGTCACGCACAGTGCCATCGGTGTGGTTAATCAGGCCACCACTGCCGGCGAGTTCAAATGCAGCATTCCACCCACTCGGGTAGGCCCAGCTTGCCTCAGCATGGGCGATAACACCGTTGGCAAAGCGCACAATGGTGAGCATGGCGTCTTTGCCGTCGGTACCAGCGTGTTTCATCGATTTGGCGTAGACACGCTCGGCCGGCCCAAACACCCATCGCAGCCAATCATAATCATGCACGAGTAGATCGAGGGCCACGCCACCGCTACGTGCAAGATCACCATACCAGTGGCGACCACCGCCGGGGACAGTGCCGTTGCGCACAGTGCGCGCTACGGCAGGGGTGCCAATCTCGCCAGCCAGCACCAAGTCACGAGCCGAGGAATATTCGCGGAAGTAGCGTACCACTTGTCCGGGCATCAATTTGCGTTGATAGCGTATTGCCGTCTCAATCATTGCGCTCGCATCAGCCAGTGAGCGGGCAATCGGTTTTTCGACAAAGACGTGTTTGCCGGCCTGCAAGGCCGCCAGCGTCATTTCTTTGTGGGTATCAGTCGGGGTAGCAATTACGACTGCATCAATGTCTGCACGGGCAAGCACTTCGGCGGCTGTCGCATAACACGGAGCTTCGACTTTTGCTGCAACATCACGGGTAAACTGACTAAATTCTGGTGCACCACAGGCCACCAGAGTTGATCCGGGCAAGCGCGTGATATTCAGCGCATGATACCCAGCCATTCCGCCACCACCAATCACACCAAATCGCATGGTTGTACCTCTTTGTAACAGGTGATTTCATGACAACGCCCCTATTGTACATGAGATGACAAGAGGTTTGTCATGAGATGGTATCTGTCGTGTATACTAATCGTCATCGCACCGACACAATCAAATGGGGGATTTTGTGACGCAGACGCAACGTTGGAACCCGACCACCGTGATAACGATGATTATCACGATTTTTGTCTTTTTTGGCATCAGTATCGGCGCTACTGGCGTCCTCTGGGCCGAGATTCTACCGGTTTTGATGATGGACGACGCATTGTTTGGTACCTTGTCGCTGATTTCACCCATGGTCTCCATTGTTATTTTGTTGTTTGCCGGCAACCCGATTGAACGCCTCGGCAAGCGGCTTAGTGTGTCACTTGGTCTGATAGTGCTGGCAATTGCCGCCTACGCACTGTCGATTGCTGCATCGCCATTCCATTTTGCCTTGATTAATATGCTCTACGGCTTGGGCTACGGCATTGTCGAGCTAGGGATTAATAGTGTCACACTGGACTGGGAACGCGAGCAGCAAAAGAGTGTGATGAACTATGTACATGCCGCATTTTGTGCTGGTGCCATCGTGGCTGGATTAGGAGTCGGACAACTACTCGCTGCCAACTGGGATTACACCACCATTTTACGTGGAGTCATGGCAATTGCATTGCTTATAGCATTTATGAATGCAGTCATTGCCTACCCACCAACGCATCACGAGGCCGATGGCGAGTCCGCAAGTGCTGGTGCTGCAATACGCTTGCTCATCAATAATCCAGTTGTGCTAACATTAGGTATCGTCAGCTTTTGTGCGACATTTGGTGAGAGCGTGGCGATTACCTGGTCAGTGTTGCATTTACGCGATCTCGGGGCAAGTGCGTTCATCGGTGGTGCCGGATTCGCCTTATTTAACACCATCATGTTTATCGGGCGTATGACCAATAACAGCGTGGTCGAGCGCTACGGTGTGGTTGTCTCATTCACCATCTCGGCTGTTGCCATTACCGTTGCTGGCATTATGCTCGTCGGGTTCAATGATTTGTGGACAGCCGTGGCCGCGTTCGCCATTCTCGGATTCGGCGTAGCCGGTGGCGTTCCTACTGCATTAACTGCCGGTGCTCAATTTGTCCCCGGTCAAAACAGCGCCTTATCAGGGGCCCTCATGTCGGTAAATTACTTGTCGTTTATTATTAGCCCGCCACTGATTGGTGTCTTGGCGACCAATACGAGTCGTCAGTCAGCCTTATTCGTTGTAGTAGTGGTTGGACTAATGATGATTATCTTTACGCGAAGATTGGCCTATGTCACACAAAAACTCCGTACCGCATAATTCGACCTACTCCACCACCATGTCGCGGCGTACGCTATGGTGGTGGATTTCCCTTGGGCTTATCGCACTGAGTGTGAGTGCATGCGGGCTGATTGATCCACCGGCACCGACAAGTACTCGTGAACCACACATCATCCCTACACTCACTCCACTCATTGTTGATACACCAAATCCGAGTCCGACCATTCAACCCACCCCAACGCTTGGCACACTCAATCTTGCGCCGACACCAACACTGAGCGCCCTCAACGAAGATGAACGGTTAGCCATCTTCAATCAGGTGTGGCAGTACGTCGATGAACGGTACGTTTACGACGATTATCGCGGGGTCGACTGGCAAAACGTTAAAGAAACCTATCGGCCACGCGTCATTGCAACCAGTAATATCAATGCGTTTTATTTGATTATCAAAGAGATGGTTGCACTGTTAAATGACGACCATACGCGCTTTGATACGCCACAAGAAGCAGCCATGGATGAGGCGTTTTTTAGTGGCACAGCAGACTATGCAGGCATCGGGATTATCATTCGAGAGGTCGAACAAGGTTTACTAATTATGCGCCTTGCACAGTCAGGACCTGCAGAGATGGCCGGGATTCAGCCGTATGACATCGTCACCAGTGTCGATGGTGTGGACATCAGCGCAATGATTCGCGACGATGTAGAGTATACACGACGCATTCGCGGGCCAATAGGCAGTCAAATTACCCTCGGTATTTTGCGTGATGACCAGCCGCTCGAGATACAAATTACGCGCAACGCCATCCCCAGTACAGCATTCCCTGAGGCATTCACACAGCCATTACTACAGGCAGATGTCACCTATCTGACCATCGATAGTTTTAATCGCCAAAATCTCGATGCCCTAGTCAAAGAAGCACTCGATAGCCCATACATCGTCAGCAAGCCCAAGGCGATTATCATCGACATCCGCGAAAACTACGGTGGGAGTATTGGCTCGATGCTCGACGTGATGGCACTGTTTCATGATGGCGGCATCATGGGTGAACAAGTCGGTCGAGACCAAACCTATCAACTTGAAGTACCCAATAATCGAGTGTTGCCTGCCTATGCCAACACCCCATTGATTATCATGACGAGTGGTGAAACAGCTAGTGCCGCCGAGATGTTCGCCTCGGGGTTACGCAGTTTGCGTGGAGCCACAATCATCGGCGAAACAACAGCCGGCAATACGGAGAATCTCTACCCCTACGACCTCGCCGACGGTTCAACGCTGTGGCTGGCCGAACTCCTATTCCGCCAAAACGACGGCACCTACATCGACGACATCGGTGTCAAGCCCGACATCGTGGTCGATGCCGAATGGGGTACATTTAAACCAGCCAGCGATCCATTTATCATCCAAGCGCTGGCCGAACTCGCTCAATAATCGTTATCGCATCTGTAATACGCCAACGCACCTACCGAGTAGTCGATAGGTGCGTATGTTTTGGTTTGAGTATCAGTCAAAAACTACGGGCGGCGATTGTGCCAATCAGTCACACCTTGGTAGGCATCAGCGGCGCGGAGCAACTCGGCCTCAGCAAAGGCTGGCGCTACGAGTTGCAAGCCGACCGGTAGATTGTTGTCGAATCCACACGGAATCGAGATTCCAGGCAACCCTGCTAAGCTGACAGGTAATGTACAGACATCTTGCAAGTACATGGCCACGGGATCGGCACTATTCTCGCCAAACTTAAAGGCCACATTGGGTGATGTCGGCGAGGCAATCAAATCAACCTCGGCGAATGCCTTGGCGAAGTCTTGACGAATCAAGGTGCGAACTTGTTGAGCACGCTTGTAATACGCATCATAGTAGCCTGCCGATAGCGCATAGGTGCCGAGCATGATGCGTCGGCGCACCTCAGGACCAAACAAATCGCCACGGGTTTGATCGAGGGCATCGCGGTAGCTATCGCCGTCACTACGAACGCCATAGCGCACACCATCAAAACGTGCCAAATTCGATGAGGCCTCGGCTGTGGCCACGATGTAATAGACGGGCAAGGCGTATGGACTGTGTGGCAACGAGATTTCTTTGACGATGGCACCGAGTGACTCAAGCACACGAATTGCCTCACGCACAGCCTGCTCAGTACCCTTTTGCATACCGTCAACGAATAGCTCCTTGGGGATACCGATACGCACGCCCTTGAGGTCGCCACCGAGCGCTGCCACATAATCGGGCACCGCCAGTTGAGCCGATGTGGCATCATGATCGTCGTGACCGGCAATGGCATTGAGCATTAAGGCACAATCGCGGGCACTCCAGGCCATCGGGCCGATTTGATCGAGCGAGGAGGCAAACGCGACCAAGCCGTAACGCGAGACGCGCCCATAGGTCGGCTTGAGACCAGTGATACCACACAGTGAGGCTGGCTGACGAATACTGCCGCCGGTGTCGGTACCTAGTGTGCCGGCTGCCATGCCAGCCGCCACTGCGGCAGCTGAGCCACCACTTGACCCACCAGGGACACGCTCAGTGTCCCACGGGTTGCGGGTAAGCTGATAGGCGCTATTTTCGGTCGAAGAGCCCATGGCAAACTCATCCATGTTGAGCTTACCAAGGAGCACGGCACCAGATTGTTTGAGGCGGGCGACTGCCGTCGCATCGTACGGCGGGCGATAGCCCTCGAGGACCTTGGAGGCACAGGTGGTAGGCAAGCCCTCGGTCGATAAGACATCTTTGATGCCGAGCGGAATACCAAGCATACCACCACGCTCACCAGCCTTGAGACGAACATCAGCAGCGGCAGCTTGTGCACGGGCACCGTCAGCGTCCACATACAAATAGGCACCTACAGTGTCATCATATGCCGCGATGCGCCCGAGCATCGCCTCGGCAAGTTGGCTTGATGTGACATCACCGGCATCAAGGCGGGTGCGCATCTCGGCGAGACTCAGATGATACAATTCATTCATAGATGATGTTCCCATTAATATCCCTTATTGCGGCCTGTCACAATATCGACAAATGTCTTGATACAAATCTTGATATCAAACAAAAGCGACCAGTTCTCTACATAGTATAAGTCGTAACGGGTCCGGTCTTCAATACTTGTATCACCTCGGAGCCCATTTGCTTGTGCCCACCCCGTCACACCGGCCTTTTGTTTGTGGCGCCGCATGTAATAGGGGATTTGCTGACTAAAGCGCTCAACCCACACCTCTTGCTCGGGACGCGGCCCGACGACACTCATCTCACCACGAATCACATTGATAAAGTTGGGTAACTCGTCGAGCGACGTTTTGCGCAAAAAAGCGCCAATCTTGGTCTTGCGCGGATCATCCTGCGTCGTCCAGTTGGCCATGTTCGGCGCATCGACACGCATCGTGCGGAACTTGATGGTGGGGAATGGCTTACCGTCGATACCGACGCGTGGCTGAATAAAAAATGCTGGCCCCTTGGACTCAAGCTTGATAAGCACGGCGATTAATAGCATCAGAGGCGACAACAAAATCAACACGGCTGATGCAAATACCACATCAAACGTGCGCTTCAGCAGTTGATTGAACGGATTTGCCAAAGCTCCATTTCGCACGTTAAGTAACGGCAATCCAGCCACATCATTGTCAGAAACGACATTGTTGGTAATTAACGTAAAGGCATCAGGGTAGAGCTTGACCTCGACATGTTCATCTTCGGCAGACATAATTATGTCAAACAACTCGTGCGAAGAACGCCCAGACAAGGCGACAATCACGAGATCAATACCAAGTGCACGGATTGTCGTACCAATACTACTAAAGTCACACAGCACCGTTGAATTAGCGACCGTCGCCCCAACTGGAATTGCAGCCGAGGCAAACCCTTGTACGCGATACCCAAGACTAGCATCGCGTGAGATTGAACGGTACACCAATTGACCAGGATCAAGCGCTCCAATTATCAAAATCCGGCGTTGGTCAAACCCACGCCGCCGCAAATGTGACAGCGTCGTGCGATATACCGCACGGAAAAACACTGCTGACACAATCAACAGAATCAAGCCACCAAGTAACAACACGCTATCAAATGGTACATCTATCAAACCAAACTGTGGCGCAAGTAAATTCATGATGTATGAGAGCAACACGGCAATAGTGACAGCAACAAGTATCTTGAAGCTCTCGTCAATGCGAGAAACACCACGTGGCAGTGAGTATACGCCGGTGGTCACAAACGTGATAAACATGATGACATTCAACAATGCCACAAATAACCAGATTGCATTGAACGGCGTATTATCGAACTGTGCTTGCCCCTCAATATTGAGTGGTCGCACCCACACGTAACTCATGTATAACGCGAAGTTAATCGCCAATGCATCAGTAAGCACTGCCATTGCGATAACGATTGTTCGGTTAAGCCACAAACGCCATAACATCTGCTTACCTGGCGCCGTGTGATTTGTTGGTGGGACGGTAGTTATTGCGGACAAGTTCGCTACGCTCCTTTAGCGTGATTCCTGTCTCAATCAACCAACGAACCGGAGCTGGCGTGGTTGCGGCATAATAGCGCCGAAAGAATATTCGCATCGCATCATAAAAATTTACGATGCTCTGAGCAGGTCGTTGGCGACTCGAGGCGCGCTTGATATGGTGAACGAGTGCATCGGCAACATACACAATGCGCCAACCATATAACTTGAATCGATAACACCAATCAAGGTCTTCACCATACATGAAGTACGTCTCATCAAGAAGTCCAACCTCGCGGATGACTCCAATAGGCATCAACATACATGCGCCAACCAACGCATCGACCTCAATTGTCTCGTGAGGGTCCATGTATGTCATATTATACCGCCCAAAACGCCGACTTTGGGGAAATAGGCGCGACAACCCGGTCATACGCCAGAGCGACACCTCAGGGGTGGGGAACGAACGCCGACAGGCCAAATCCAGTGATCCATCAGGCAAAATCAAGCGCGGACCGACTGCTCCAACATCGGGATGTGCTTGTAGGTAGGCAAGTAATACATCAAACGCACCAACCTCAACGATGGTGTCAGGATTGAGAATCATGATGTACTCGGGTGCATCAGGTCGCTGAATGAGTGGACGAATGGCCAGATTATTGGCGTACGAAAACCCACCATTGTGAGTGCTTTCGATAATACGCACCTGCGGAAACTCGTTGGTAACCATTGCAACCGACTGATCGCGTGACCCGTTGTCGACAACCCATATCTCAAGCTCTGCGCTCGTTGCCGCAGTCGCTAACGATTGTAGACACATGCGCAATAAATCACGCGTATTAAAGTTGACAATCACAACTGCTATACGAGTCACAACACCGTTCTCCCTGATTTATCTTCTCTATTCTACCATTGATAGCATATGAATGCGCCATAGACGTCATATCGTTTGGAAGAAATCAGCCGTGCAGACTTTTTAAAGTGCTAAGACGAATATGCTATGCTACCTATGGATATCAAGTTAGCCAGCAGGAGCGTACCCCTATGCGCCATAATGTTAATACCAATACGCCATGGGAAGCCATGGCCGGATACTCACGTGCCGTTCGCATCGGCGATGTCGTTGCGGTCTCGGGCACGACAGCCTCCAACGAACAAGGCGAGGTACAACATGCCGGTGATGCCGGCGCACAAGCGACCTATATTTTGCGCAAAATCGAAAAAGCGCTCAATCAAGCTGGTGCCCAACTCACCGACGTGATTCGTACGCGCATCTTTGTGGCAAACATCAGTGATTGGGAGGCAGTTGCACGCGCACATGGTGCCATCTTCGGGGAGATTCGCCCTGCCAACACACTCGTGCGCGCTGAGATGGTCGATCCACGCATGCTCGTCGAAATTGAAGCTGATGCACTGATTCAAGAATAATTATCATGACAAATATGCCCGAACTGCCATTACGCCACGAAGCCCTTGCACCACGTGTCGCAACGGAAACACCAGCACCACTGATTATCTTGCTCCACGGCTATGGCAGCAACGAAGAAGACTTGCTCCAACTAGCACCATATTTGCCTGACACCTGCCAACTCGTATCGTTTAGAGCTCCGTTCATGCTTCGCCCTGGCAGTAACTGTTGGTTCGAGCTTGCCTTCACTCCCGAGGGGATGTGGCGCGATTTGTCACAAGCAGCACAGGCGTATACGGTACTCGACGAAAGCATCTCTGCAGCCATCGACATCTACCACACCGACCCAACCCGCACCTTTGTGGTGGGATTCAGTCAAGGCGGAGGTATGGCTGGGATGTGTGGGTTGCGCCGAAATGACATCAACGGTACGGTGATTTTGAGTGGCATAAATCCGTGGGATCTTGATACGTTCAGTACCACACCTACCGGTGACTTCTTGGTAGTGCATGGAACCTTTGACGAGGTAGTTAGTGTACAAACCGGACACCAGACGCGTGATAATTTGCGTGCCATCCAAGCTGATGTGCACTACGCCGAAGTGCCGATTGGACATACGATCGACTTACGCGTGATTGCCGAGTTAACCAAGTTCATTGGGGCACGCCTATGATGGGGAAGAACTCAAATCAATTCCTCGAGGCCTTTGTGGCCATCGAGGAATATCTCGAACAACGCAATCGCAGTGGGCGCGGTATGGCATTTAGTCAGCTTGTTGATAATTTGCGCCAACAGCACTCAACCGTACGTTTATATGCTGAGGATCTCAAAGCATTTGCCCGTCTGCGCAATGTGATTGTCCATGAACGCGGTGGTGGCAAGATCCTCGCCGAACCTAATGACTGGGCAGTCACGCAGATTTGTCACATTCGTGATATCTTGTTGCAACCGCCGACAGTGGCACTTTTTTCGCAACGTAAAGTACAAAGCGTTATGGCAAGTGATAGTATCGCGCGCGCCACACGCATCATGTCACAACGACACTACTCACAGTTGCCAGTATTTGATGAACACAATTACATCGGCTTGCTGACGACCCGTAATATCACCTACTGGCTAGGCACACACCATACTGACGAAGTACCGCTCGGCCAAATACCGGTCTCTGAGGTACTTGCCAAATCAGAACCGGGCGACAGTGCTATCTTTATTGCGAATGACACACTGCTGACCGAGGCGCTCGAATTGTTCGATTATCATGAACGTCGACAACGCTATGTCGATGCCCTGTTGATTACCACAGATGGTACGGCACTATCGCCGTTATTGGGGATTATTGCGGTTGGCGACATCCCACAAATTTATGAGGTGTTAAATCGTCACACCGGGTCGGCGTAAGGCGATAGCGCCATGTATAATGGGATGAGTGCAGTGATGCAGCGGGTAGAGGAGCCTTATCAATGAGTAACATGCTACATCTGAATATCGTGATTATTTTGTGGATTGGCACTGCTGCGTTAGCATCGGCAATTATTTATCGCAAAGGGCACAAATTACCTGGAGCAGTTGTGATTGGACTCTTACTTGGACCGCTTTCGCTGTTGATTGCGCTATTGATTCCATATCGCAACAATCCACCGCAAGCCTAACGTCGAACTCGCTACAACATAGCGACCGGCGTGCAATTGGGTGAGAAGGAGCGAATGCGTGACAAACAACGAAGACCCACGCACTATTGTGGCACAAGGATATGACCAAATCGCTGATCGACATCGTGAATGGGCACTCCAAGTACGTGTCGACGAGCGCAATCGCTATTTACAGGTGCTGATTGATCATGCGCAACGGGGTATGCACCTGCTCGATCTAGGATGTGGGACGGGCATCCCCACCACTAAGCGACTAGCCGAGCGCTATCGAGTTACGGGAGTCGATATCTCGGTGGCCAACGCCAAACAAGCGGCCGTCAATGTTCCGCGGGCACAAATTATTTGTGGCGACATGGGTAACCTGCATTTTCCGCCTGAGTCGTTCGATGCGATTAGTGCGTTTTATTCGTTGATTCATCTGCCACGCACCGAGATGCCTCAATTCCTCAACCGTATGACCCGCTGGCTACGCCCAAATGGCCTATTTGTCGGGTGCTTTACCGCCTATGATTTGCCCGAGGAGTACTCGCCCGATTGGTTAGGCGTACCAATGTACTGGAGTGGCTACGACAGCGAGACCAACCGCGAATTATTACGCGATGCCGGTCTGACGGTACACTCGGCCATCGAGGAGAGCGCTGACGAGGATGGGGTAGATGTGACGTTTTTGTGGGTCATCGCTGAGCGTCGGGTCATGTAACAGTGGGCGAGGCAAGGGTGCTGTTGTGGTATGCAGATGGGGGCACAGCTGTGCCCCCATCTGCATACAGTCACATACCCACATACCCACAGGGGCGTCGCTTACGGCGCACCTACCAACACCGCACCTACCAATCCAAGCGACGTGCAATCTTCTCCTCGGGGCAAGCCACGCCCCTACCAGAACCTGCGGCTCCGCACGACATGGTGGAGGGAACAGCACACCCGAGCCACTCCGGGCGCCCTTTCGGACGCCCTTACGAGTAGTTCTCTCTGTGCCTCGGCGTCTCCACGCGATACCGTATGCGGAACCAACACATAGCCAACCATCTGCTGTTACCCAACAAGAAGATTGCACGCCGGTGACGCTCCATCCAATTCCTGCACTGTCTGGCCGGCATGCAATGACTCAGAGGGAGGGGAATGCAACCATACTCCGGGCGCCCTTTCGGACGCCCTTACGAGCAGTTCTCTCTGTGTCTCGACGTCTCCACGCGACATGGTGAACCAATTCATATCCAACCATCTGCGGTCACTCAACAAGAAGATTGCACGCCGGTGACGTGTCAACCGATTCCTGCATTCGCTGGCCGGCATGCAATGACGCAGGTGGAGGAATGCAACCCGATGTGAATGAATCAGAATGACACAAACCGCCAAGGTTCGGTATACTACACCTAACACCATCATCTCAGCATAAGGTGGCGCACATGCTCTTTCATACAATCGATCATATTGGCCTGGCCGTCACCGACATCGACAGCGCGGTGGCCTTTTATAACAGCCACTTCGGCATGCACGACTGGGAGATTATCGAGCTCGCCGATCGCCATATGCGTGTGGCCGTGGCCGTCGTCGGCGGCAGCAAAATCGAACTCATCGCCCCCACCTCCGAGGAGGCCGCCTTTGCCAAATACTTGGCCGAGAAGGGCCCCGGCATGCACCATATCGCCTATGCCGTCGATGATATCAACGCCGCCCTCGCAGACCTCGCCGCCCAAGGGCTACGCCTGATTGACACAACGCCGCGCCCAGGCCTGCACGGTACACTCGTCGCATTTATCCACCCTAAGGCCACTATGGGCACTTTGATTGAGCTTGTCCAACACGTATGAACCCTGTCAATATCGGTGTCATCGGCTGTGGCCCGATAGCCCAAGCCGGCCATCTACCTGCTATTATCAAAGCGTCCCACGCCACGCTCTATGCGGTTTGCGACCGATCAGCACACCTGCGGGACTACGCCCGCGTCGTGCATCAGGCCGCCGTGAGTTATGCCGACGCTAGCGAGCTACTGGCAGATGCGCAGGTTGAGGCAGTGGTCATCGCCGTGGCCGACCAGTTTCATATCCCGCTGGCCATGGCGGCCCTCGATGCTGGCAAACACGTGCTGGTGGAGAAGCCGCTCGGCGTCAATGTGACCAGCTGTCGCCAGCTTGAGGCTCACGCCGCCCAGCGTAATCTGGTCGTCCAAATCGGCAACAACAAGCGCTTCGACCCGGGTATCGCCTATGCCCACGACATGGCGCACAGCGCCATCGGCCGGCCCATCATGTATCGCGGCTGGTACTGCGACTCGCTCTACCGCTACACCGTCACCGATAACGTGCAACCGACCATCCTGCAGGCCGATGACGTGCTCCGGCCCGAGGGCAACCCCAAGGGCGATCGCCGGCGGTACTTGCTGTTGACGCACGGCAGTCATCTGGTCGACACTGCCCGCTACCTGTGTGGGCCAATCACGCATGTGCAGACACATCTGCGCCATCAAGATGACACGTGGTGCTGGTTGAGTAGTGTGACCTTTGCCAATGGGGCGATTGGCCAACTCGACTTGACGGTGACGATTCGTGGCGACCACCACGAGGGGTTCCATCTGTATGCGAGTGAGGGCAGTATTATTGGCAAAACCTACCTGCCGTGGTATCACAAAAGCAGCGATGTAGAGGTGTTCACCCACAGCGACCAGACCTACCACCGCCCGCTAGGTGCAGACGGTCACTCCTACAAACGCCAAATCGAGGGCTTTGTGGCGGCGATTCGCGGCGAACCGCAACGCGGCGCCACGATTGCCGATGGACGGAGTGCGGTACAGGTGCTGAGCGCCATGACACTATCGGCCGCAAATAACGGCATACAAGTGGCCGTTGATGCAATGGAGGGTGCGCCATGACGTTCCATATGGGGCTGGCCATCTGGTCGCACAAAGGCTGGGTCGGCTCGTTTTTGCCGAGTGGCAGCAAAAGTAGCGAATACCTCAAGCACTATGCCCAGCGCATGCAGATTGTCGAGGGCAATACGACGTTTTATGCGATACCGCCACACGAGACGGTGCTCAAGTGGCGTGACGAGACGCCTGAGTCGTTCCAGTTTTGCTTCAAAATCCCACAGACGATTAGTCATCAGGGGGAGCTTAAACAAAACATCACGGCCACGCACGACTTTATCACGCGCATGGCGCCGCTCGGAGCGCGGGTCGGGCCCTACTTTTTGCAACTACCGCCACATTTCAGCCGGCGCCATATCGACCAGCTCGATACCTGGCTGAGCCAATGGCCCGCCGAGTATCGCATCAGCGTCGAGGTACGCCATGCCGATTGGTATACGCGCCAGGGTGAGAGCGAGCTGATTGACCTGCTCAATCGCCACCAAGCTGGCCATTGTTTGATGGATGTGCGGCCACTTGATTTGGGCGATTTGCCCGGCGCCGAGGCCGACCTAGCCCATGCCCGCGACCACAAACCGCAAGTGCCGATGCGCCCGTGGGTGACTGGTAATTTGGCATTGGTACGCTATATTAGTCATCCCGATACGGCACGCAATGCAGCGCTGTTCGACGAATGGGTCGAGCGGATGACGCAGTGGTTGCATGACGGAATCGACGTGTACTTTTTTATGCACTGCCCGGGTGAGCTGACCTCACCGGTGAATGCACGCCTGTTGTATCATCAGTTGGCACAGCGCACGACGTTAGCGCCGTTGCCGTGGGATCAGGTGACGACAACGATTCAAGGGACACTTTTTTAGATAACAGAGGCTCGTGTGGATTTTTTGGCATCGCTTAACGCAGAACAACAGGCGGCAGTAACTGCTCCCATCGGTCCAGTGCTGGTCAAAGCCGGGGCTGGCAGCGGCAAGACGCGCGTTTTGACTCTCCGTATCGCCTATTTGGTTAATCACCATCAGGTTAACCCACAACATATCTTGGCACTAACGTTTACCAACAAGGCCGCCAAAGAAATGCGTACCCGGCTCAAACCGATTTTGGGTGGCAAATTGCACGGCCTGACCACCGGCACGTTCCATGCAATCTGTGTCAAAGTATTGCGCCAGCATATTGAGGGGCACGTCGGCAACTTTACGCGCAACTTTAGTATTTATAGTGGCGATGAACAGCTCCAGCTCATCCAGCAGAGCATCGATGCCGCCACCGATATCCCACCTGAGGCTATCGACATCGACGATCTGCAGCGGCGCATCTCACGGGCCAAGAGTCGCATGCAAAAACCGCACGACATCGAGCGCTTTAATCCGACGCCGATGGACCGCTGGGTGGCTATGCGTTACCGCCATTATCAGTCGTTGTTGGCCGAGGCGAATGCCCTCGACTTCGACGATTTGATTATGGTGACGCAACAACTACTGAGCTCGAACGACGAGGTGCTCGACAAAGTCCAAGCGCAATGGCGCCATATTTTGGTCGACGAGTATCAAGATACCGACCCGAGTCAGTTTAATCTGGTGCGGATGCTCAGTGACCCGGCTGGTAGTCGGCCACGCTCATTGTTTGTGGTGGGTGACGCCATGCAGTCAATTTATGGCTTTCGCAATGCGGACCACACGATTATCAGCCGTTTTGCGGAGCACTTCGACAAAACGACCACCATCGAGCTCAAAACCAACTACCGCAGTCGGCAGGCAATTTTGAATGCCGCCTATGCCGTGATTCGCCATAGCCAAATGGTGACGCCGATGCAGCTGATGGCGCATCATCAAGGGCATGCGGGCGAGCAGAGCGTGGTCTTTTTGGAGTATCAGAGCGGCAAAGAGGAGGCCGAGAAGATTGCCTTCGAGATTGCTGGCATGGTCAACTCGAGCGATAATTTGGGAGCGTTCGGCGATGTGCGGCGCGAGGGGCGTCGACCCAAAGAGATTGCCATTTTGTACCGCTCCAAACACCTGAGTCGCGTCTACGAAGAGGCACTGCGGAGCAAGCGCATCCCCTACAAACTCAAAGGCCAGCTGGGGTTTTATGACCGGGCGGTCGTACGCGATATCTTGTCGTATGTGCGCCTAGCAGTCAATAACCGCGACAACATGGCGCTAAGCCGGATTGCCGATGTACCCAAGCGTGGTTTGTCAGCCAAACCGCTCAAGGTATTTAGTATTGAAGCTGCTCGGCGCAACATGGCGATTGCTGACGTGCTCAACGACCTGATGATTTTGGCGCAACTCGATGACAAAGCGCGCAGTGGCGCGCGGCAACTCAATCAGCTTTTAGGCCGCATGCGTCAGCGCATCAAAAACGGTATCTCGGCGCGCGACTTGATTGAGGACATCATCGACCAAATCCAGTACAAAGCCTATCTTGACGGCATCTACGCCAAGGATCCCGAAAAGTTGCAGGACACGTTGGCGCATATCGATGAGCTCCTGCAGGTCGCCGATGAGCACGACGACGTCGAGGCGTTTTTGCAGTATGTTGCCATTATGACAAGCACGGATGGTGGCGACGACGAGCGCGACCAGGTGCAACTGATGACCATCCATGCCTCCAAAGGGCTTGAATGGCCGATTGTGTTTGTGACGGGGCTCGAGGAGGGGGTGTTGCCACACGAACGCAGTATCGGCACACTCGAAGGCATCGAGGAGGAGCGACGGCTGTGTTATGTAGCAGTCACACGCGCCGCTGAGCGCTTGTACGTGTCATGGACACATCATCGAGTTGGGGCAAGCAACCGAAACAAGAAATCAAACGTCAAAGAGGGCATCACGAAACGCTCGCGCTTTTATGATGATATCGAATCATATGGGCGAGAGCTCAAAGCACGACAAGGACGATAAGGAATGGACTCATCATCACAACCCAAAGAAAATAGCTTGCAGACCCTGCGCCGCGTCACCTTGCAGTGGTTGATTACCACACTGGCAATCTTTGCAGCTATGTACCTCGTACCAGGCATTACGTTCGACGGCCCGGGCTGGCAGTTAGGCATTATCGCGATGATATTTAGCCTGATTAATCAACTGCTCAAGCCAGTATTGACGCTCTTAACATGCCCGATGATTATCTTGACGCTGGGGCTATTCACGGTAGTAATTAATGCCGTATTATTGCTGATTACAGCCTATTTTGCCGACTTTTTGGGTATCAACTTTGCGATTGATACGTTCACGACTGCCTTGTTTGGCGCACTCATTGTGTCGTTCACATCATTGCTGCTCAATTTGTTGAGTGGCGAGGGTAATGTGCGCGTACAGGTTAATCGTGGGTAAGTATAATTCGACTACTGCGATGCTGGATCGCCCACCGCGTTACCGCGCGGTGAGCGTATTTTTGTAAAGAAGATAGATAATACCACCCAACGCCAAGACCCACCCGAGTACTGCCACAACCAAACTCGGTACCACATAGCCGGGTTGATAGCGTAGTTGGACTACATTCGTGCCTGCTGGCAAATCGAGCATCAACCACCCTGTACCAATACTTGGTTGTACCGATTGTCCATTAACGGTAGCGTTCCAATCCGGCATATCGTGTTCTTGCACAACGAGCACTCCAGGTTGTGTCGTCGTACATGTCAGATCAACAATCCCCGCTATCGCCCGATCAACCTGACAGCGGGTTGGTTGTATGCTATCAAGCATCACTTGCGCATAGGCCGCTTGCGGGTCAAGATTGCGATAGAGCGTCCAACCGTTTTCATATTTGGTAATAACCTCGGTGTTTTCTCTAGGTTCAAGCGAAAGGATGTACGATGGGGTGGGGAATTTGTAATCAACCAACCACCACGAGAATATCATCGTGCTTATTTTGATATGATTACTCATCAACGGAATTGTCATCCAGTCTGGGGCATCAATATGGCCAAACGGTTGCTTCTGAATATCAGCGACAATCTCGGCAACCTGCGGCTCGTAGCGATTGATTTCATCGAGCCAGTTGTGACCAAATTTCGACATGGATTGCAGATTACTTACCAAAAGTGCACTGAGTAAGAGTGCTTTGATTGGGAGCCACGAGAATCGTTGAAGCGCTTTGGGCCATGCCACAATCGCCGTCGTCATAAGGCCATGAATACTGAGCAGGGCCATTGTCAATACTCCGAGTGCAACGAATGCATTGAGTAATACAATGTAGCGTAACCCGCCAACAAGTTCTGAGAGTGATTCGATTTGGAGCTGAATAATCCACGTAATTGGATACCCTGACGCCACAAAAACAGATCCTGCCGTGAACACGGCAAATGTACGGTACAGCGCTTTGAGACGCGGATGAGTGAGCCATTGATAGCCGACGACTGCCAAGACAAACGCCGTGATGCCGATGTACGCACTATACGCCCATGGATAGGCAAAACTGTTGTATGCATCAGATTTTGCGATATCAAAATCATCGAGGAACAGATTGACGATGATTTGCGTCATGGAGAGATTGTATTTCCCCGAGAGATCAAACTCTTTTACGTAGAGACTGCTCGTCATCGCCGTCGCAACATATATCGGATTCGCAATCAATACCCCAATGAGCAGCACCCACGCCGCATCGCGCCACACAGTTGGATGCCGACGAAACAAGTCTTGCGAATGGGCATACCAGGCCCACAACGGTAACGAGAGCGCAGTCGCAAGCTGCAGATACCCCTGCCCAGCGAGTAGTAACGACCCAGCAGCCATACCTAATACCAAAGCGCGTATACGCGACGGCGTATGGATGTAACCGATGAGCAGCACGATAAACAACCAGGCAGATGCAATCGAAAGTGGCATACCAATCGAGCCGACCTCGAGTCGACTCATCATGTGGCCTCCGAGCATGACGGCGGCCGCATACCAGATACGCGCAATCGAGTGGAGTTTGAGATCAAAAGCTAACCACCAGCCAGCCAGCATGATCAGCAAAAACGCCATAGCCACAGTCATTGAACTACCAGCAACAGCGCCCATTACCATACTGTTCATAAATGAAATGGGATGCACAAACGAACCAAAAAGCTCAGCAAAGTTCGGATAACCACCAATGATGTTTGACCACCACGCACATTCACCACACTCACGTAGATAGTCCCACGTGTAAAATGAGTGCATGCTCCGCGCATATTCACCGCCCATAGGCACAATATAGCCCGACCAACGGCCACCAAAAATGGCATACCACAGCGTAATGAGTCCACCGAGTTCCACCAGCAGCCAATTGCGTTGCACAATCCGCTCGCGTACTGATGCGGTTAACGATGATGGTGCGTCTACATCTGTCATATATCACCGAATAATTAGTGATTAATTTAGGGTTTATTTTACTATATTTTGTAGTATTTAAGGTATATCAACCAGATTACGAAGTGCTGACACTACCTCGACCTCGCTGACGACACCATTAAAGCGGGACACTTGTGCGCCTGTTTGGTCAATAACAATCACGACCGGATGTGAGCGCACGGCATAAGTCTGAGCGATACGTTGATCGGCTGGTTGATTGTAATCGAGTTTGTAGATTGTCAATACATCAGTGTACTGTGATTGAATCCCGTCAACGACGGGGTGCATTTGCGCTCACGGCGCTCAGTTATCAGTATAGACAAATATCAATCCTGGCCCTACCAGGGTTGCAGCCTCAGGGGGCGTAGCACACGCTACAACGGCAATGGCAGTAATACCCATACGCAAAAGTGTACGACGATGCATTGTGGACTCCTTGTCAATACAAAAGACCAGGATGCGCATGACACGCACCCTGGTCTGACACACACAACCGTGTTAGGCTTGCTCGTGCATAGCGCGCCAGACGCGCTCAGCGCGCAGTGGCAAATCGGTCACGCGGGCACCAACAGCGGCACGAACCGCATTGGCTACCGCAGCGGCACCGGCCGTAATTGGTGGCTCACCGATACCACGGGCACCGAATGGGCCATGTGGGGCGGGATTATTGACCATGACCACATCGATATCGGGCAAGGCGCCAAAGTCAGGAATGCCGTAGTCCATGAAGCTAGCAGTCAGCAGCTGACCATACTCGTCGTAGATCATTGCCTCGTGCAAGGCCCAACCGAGCCCTTGGGCGACGCCACCGTGAATCTGGCCTTCGACCAGGGTCGGATTGAGGGCGAAGCCGACGTCCTGCACAGCCAAGTACTTGAGTGGCGTGACATGGCCGGTATCGGGATCGACGTGCACCTTGACAAGGTGAGCGACGAAGCCCGGAGCATTCTCAGAGACTGCCGATGTACCCTCACCGACGATTGGACCATTACCACCAGCCTTGTTTTCAGCCAACTCAGCAATTGCACCAATCTCCATAGCCTTATCGGGGAAGCCCTTGACGCTGACAACGCCGTCCTTAAGGATGAGGTCGTTGGGGCTAGCCTCAAAGTGATCTGCCGCCGTGTCAAGCAACTTCTGTTTAACCGAACGGGCAGCCGCCGCCACAGCACCTGAGACGCTGTAGGTGGTTTGGCTACCGCCACTCGGGCCTGCACGTGGGCCGGTGCGCGTATCACCTTGGATGAGTTGAATGCGATCGGGGTGAATGTCGAGCACCTCGGCAGCCACGAGGACCAGCGAGCTATTGACACCCGAGATGTCAACAGAGCCGACATGGATGCGTACGGCGCCGTCGCTATCGATGCGACAAATCGAGGCAGCCGGTGACATACCACACGGCCAACCGCCGATGGCAAGACCCCAGCCGGTGTTGGGCTCGGTCGATGGTTTGGTCCAGTACTCGTGGTTCTTGATGACCTCGAGACACTGCTTGGCACCGACGCTGGGCCACTTGTCGCCGTTGCCCATCAAACCGCCGTCTTCGACGACGTTTTGTAGGCGGAACTCGAGTGGATCACGGCCAAGGGCGCGGGCGACCTCGTCGATGGTTGACTCGACCGCAAAAGTGGCGGATGGTGAACCAGGGGCACGATAGGCGCCGCCTTGGGGTTTGTGGGTCAAGACCTCGCGGGCGTGGATGCGCACGTTGTCGCATTTGTAGTAGCCGCCGAGCAAGATGCCGACGATACCACCCAAAGCGAATGGAAAGACGCCGTTATCGAGCGTGGCGACGGCATCAATGGCCGTAATCGTACCGTCGTTTTTGGCGGCAATCGTCATGTCAATAATCATGGCCGGTGACGGCGTGGTGGTCAAAAAGTCTTCGCTACGGGTCAAGACCACCTTGACCGGGCGCTTGACAGCCATGGCCACGGCAGCCGCCATGGGGTCGAGGATGCCGTACTTGGCTCCAAAGCCGCCACCAACTACCATCGGTACCACGCGGACTTTTGATTTGGGCAAGGAGAGCAAGCGGGCGACTTCGTCACGCACACCGAACTGGCCTTGAGTGCTAGTGTAAACCGTCACCTCGTTGCGCACAGGTGATGGATCGGCTACCACCGCATGCGGCTCAAGATAAGCTTGATGCACGATTGGCGTAGTGTAGCGACGCTTGATGACGACATCGGCATTGGCAATCGCCTTGTCAACATCGCCACGGGAGAACTTTGTCTCCTCGTGCAGGTTGGATGGCTCGCGATGCCCTTCATCTGCACCTTTGTCGACGGCAGCATGGGCAGCGGTCAGATCCATACCCTCCTTGGGCAAACCGTTGGGCCAAATGATTGGCGATGAGGGGTCGGTGGCGCGCTCCATATCGGCGACAACCTCGAGTGGCTCGTAATCGACAACCACTGCATCGGCGCCGTCCTTGGCAGCCTGTTCGCTCTCGGCGACGACGACGACCACTGGATGGCCACGGAACAACACGGTGTCGTGAGCCAGAATAGCACTCGAGCGTGAGTTGACTGGGCGATCTTTGCTGGGCAAATCGGCGGCAGTCAATACTGCGACGACGCCAGGGATAACGAGCGCTGCGGTTTTGTCAATACTGTTAATCTTGGCGTGTGCATATGGGCTCAGGACAGGGCGGGCATGCAACATGCCGGGCAAATTGAGATCACCCGTATACTGAGCAGAACCGTTGAGTTTCTCTGGCCCATCGATGATTTTGTGACGTTTACCAAGAACCTTGAATTCGTTTGTGACTGACATGGGACTCCTCTGTGAACTAGACCACCGCGGGGGCTTCGTTGCCGGCTTCGGTAATCGCACGACGGACATTTACAAACACGAGCAACAACAAGCCAACAATGAAGAAGGCTGCAATCATCAAGAGCGCTACGCGGTATGACCCGGTAAATTGGTAAGCCAAACCGAACACCAACGGTCCAATCCAACTGGTACCACGCTCGCTGACTTCATACAAACTATAATATTCAGCCTCTTTGCCTTGGGGAATCATTTGCGCAAAGAGTGAACGACTCAGTGCTTGAGTACCACCGAGTACAACGGCGATTCCAACACCTAATGCTAAGAATTGTACTACACTTCCTTTGGCAATGAAGAATGTCACCACGGTTAACCCTGTCCAAATGACGAGACTAATCATGATTGACTTGCGTGCACCAATGCGACCCGCCAGAGTTCCAAAGCCCATTGCCCCAATCCATGCCACAAATTGCACGAGCAAAATGGTGATGATGAGCGTGGTACTCTCCATACCCAACTCCTCAGTACCAAATGTCGAGGACATGGCAATAACGGTTTGCACGCCATCGTTATAGATGAGGTAGGCTGCCAAAAAGAGCAAGGTTTGTGGATAGTACTTAGCGTTACGAATGGTCTCTAGTAATTGTTTGAATCCAGCATTGAATACCGTCTGACCTGCCTGCAACTCACGAGCAGCTACGCCCGGGCGCAAACGCGTGAGTGTTACAGGAATAAACACGGCCATCCAGATACCTGCCGAGGCCAAACAAATACGCACCGCTGTACTCCCGTCAATGCCGAATGACTCGTACTGCGTGAAGATAATCAGGTTGAGCACCAGTAACAAGCCGCCTCCCAAATACCCCATGGCAAAGCCACGTGAAGAGACCATGTCGCGCTCTTCAGGTGGGGCAATTTCGGGCAGGAACGCATTGTAAAAGACCATCGATGCGCCAAAACAGAGATTGGCGATGAGGTAAAGTAGCCCACCATATAGATAGTTCTCACCCTCTAGAAAGAACATCAAAATCACGGCTACCGTGGCAATATACGAAAATATGCCTAACATACGCCGTTTGAGGGTGGTATAGTCGGCTACTGCACCAAGAATAGGCAAAAAGAAGACTTGGAGCAACACGGACAGCGATGTCACATAAGCATAAAATGCCCCTGATGCAATCGGAATACTCTCGCCAAGTGGATAAAGCATGCCATTGGTTGACTCAGCCGCCGCATTAGCGATACTCGTCAAATACGGCCCCAAAAAGACGGCAATCACGGTGGTGGAATAGGCGGATACTGCCCAATCAAACATGTACCACCCGCGTTGCTCACGATTACCTTTGAACATTTAACCCTCCTTTGGGCAAAATGCGGTGACGAACACACTACATGAATATGGTAAGGGGAACTATCTCTTTAAAGTATAACCCATCTATGTCAAACCGTGACGAAATCCCGATTAAATCTACCCCTGATTGGTCGGCTACGCACACCATCTCTGCCAAATCCGGATCAATGCCACCATCAATGGACACCTGGGTCACTGCGCCCTGACCCACCACTACCAACACCGACCGCCAGCCTTGATGCTTCAACTCTATTAGCTCGCGCACATGGCGCGTCGCACGCGTACTCGGTGCATCAGGGACAAGTGCCTGCGATCCGACAAGGCGTCCTGCCGATTTAACCTCGAGGACAGTTGGTGTTGGACCACCCTCAAGCACAAAATCAAAGCGACTACTACCAATTTGCACCTCGCGCCGCACGGCAGTGTATGGCAGAAGTGTCGGAATCAAGCGCTCTTGCAGGACCGCATACATCAATCGATTGGGCAACAACGTATCGAGTGACGCCCAACTACCGTCAGTGCGTTGCGCAGCCACGGCCTGCCACTGCGTGACCTTTTTGGCACCAGGGCGTGATACCAAACATATGGGAACGCCCGGAATTAGGGTTTCAATCAGGCGACCACGATCAGCTAAATGCGCCAAGACCACCTCACCGTTGGAGAGCTGTACTTGCAATACAAAACGATTTGGTCGGGCCACAAAGATGCCGAACACTTGTGACCCGCCACCACCTAACAACACATGAGCCATACTTAACGATCACTCCACGTGGCCGGGCGCTTGTTGATGAATGCGTCGGTGCCTTCTTTGGCGTCAGGCTCTATCACGACACGGGCAAATGTTTGCATCTCTTCGGTCAAGGCAGATTCGAGCGACATATCGAGACCTTGCCAAATCGTGCGTTTGATAGTGGCGACCACCTCAGATGACATACTTGCCATACGCATCGCGATTGCGAGGGTGGCCGAGTGCAGCTGATCAGGCGCAACGACTTTGTCAACTAAGCCTAGACGCAATGCATCGTCAGCATTGACTGGGTCACCAGTCAATGCCATCAGCATGGCAGTGCTTGCGCCGGCGCGGCGGGCCACGCGTACACTCCCCCCCCAACCAGGCATCAAGCCCAACGTAATTTCGGGTAATGCGAGACGTGCAGTTGTCGCGGCCACGCGCAAATCGCACATCATGGCCAACTCACAGCCACCACCATAGGCCACACCATTAACTGCAGCAATGACAGGGAACGGCAACGTGCGGATAAGATTACCAATCTCGAGCATGCCGGTGCCGAACGCTTTGGCAGCATCAAGATCAGGCAAGGCGTTGATTTCTTTGATGTTGGCACCAGCCACAAACGCTTTTTCGCCGTCACCAGTAATAATCAAGGCGCGCACACGAGTTGCGCCACTGTGCGAACACAAGGCATCGAGATGTGTGCGTAGCTCTGCCACAGCAGCCATACTCATGGCATTGACGGGCGGGTTTAGGATGGTCAACGTATAAACACCATTGTTATCGGATTGGATGTGCCATAAAGCCATACAAACTCCTTTATGTCAATTCTTTTGTGTAAAAAGCTACGACGCACTCGGATAAAAACCACCACCTGATTTCCGCCCGAGTTTACCCTCTGCTACCATCTGACGGAGCAGTGCAGGCGGAGACATATGCGGTTGGTTGAGCTCGGCCATCAACACATCACCGATGGCCACAGCCGTATCAAGGCCAATGACATCAAGGAGCGTCAGCGGTCCCATCGGGTAACCACAGCCGAGCTTCATGGCAGTGTCTATAGCATCACGGGCGGCCACACCTTGCTCGAGCAATCGCACGGCATCAAACAGATAAGGGATGAGTAGGCGATTGACAATAAATCCACTCACGTCCTGAACATCAACGACGGTTTTGTTGAGTGAGGTGCCAAGAGCGTGCAAAGTAGTGCGTGTCTCATCACTTGTGAACGGCGTATATACCAGTTCAATCAGGTTCATCAACGGCACCGGATTAAAGAAGTGGAAGCCAGCCACGCGATCGGGGCGAGCCGTGGCTTGGGCCAGTTGATGAATCGGAATCGACGAGGTATTTGAGACAAGCAGTGTCCGTGGCGGGCAAATAGAATCGAGTTGAGCAAATAATTCACGCTTGAGGTCGCCGTTTTCGGCAATTGCCTCGATAACCACATCACAATCGGCAAGATCGGCACGACTCAGGGTTGGAGCGATGCGCATCCAAGCTGCCTCGGCCTCATCACCAGTCATAGTGCCTTTTTTGACGGAGCGAGCATAACCATCACGTACACGATCAAGGCCTTTTTTAAGCGGTGCTTCGGCCATTTCGCAGACGCGTACTTGATAACCAGCCGCAGCTATAACTTGGGTAATCCCGGCGCCCATCAAGCCACAACCGACGACGCCAACGCGGTGGAGTGCCATGAACATACTCCTCAAATAACGTGATAGCAGGCGATGCACACGCACATGTTCGACGATTTAGCGATTTCGTGCTACTATTGCGGCGCATACGTTGCGACAGCTCTATCACATGAATAGGGTTTGTCGTCAGCATAAGGGAAATAGCGCAATGACGCAAGGATATCGCACAGAAAAGGACTCGCTGGGCGAGATGCAAGTACCAGCGAATGCCCTCTACGGCGCCCAAACACAGCGCGCCGTCCTCAACTTCCCCATTAGTGGACAGCGCCCATACCAGGCTTTTGTGTGGTCAATGGCCGCCATCAAGCGTGCCGCTGCCGAGGTCAATCGCGACTTAGGATTACTCGACGGCACCGTTGCAGAGGCCATCATCAAGGCCGCCGACGAAGTCATGTCGGGACAGCACAATGATCAGTTTGTGGTAGACCCGTTCCAAGCAGGTGCTGGTACCAGCCACAACATGAACCTGAACGAGGTCTTGGCCAACCGTGCCAACTTGATTCTCGGCTTTGCCCTTGATGATACCAAGAAGCCAGTCAATCCCAACGACCACGTCAACATGGCACAGAGCACCAACGACACCATTCCTACGGCGATTCGTTTGGGAGTATTGTGGCGAATCAACGACTTTTTGCGCGTCATTGACGCACTCGCCGATGCGCTTGACGCCAAGGCGATTGAGTTTGCCGACGTCGTCAAGTCGGGTCGCACGCACTTGCAAGATGCTGTGCCGGTCACCCTTGGCCAAGAGTTTGGTGCCTATGCGTTGGCCATACGCAACGACCGTGAGCGCATCGCCACGGCCGCACAGCGGTTGCGTCGCTTGGGTATCGGTGGCACTGCCACCGGGTCGGGACTTAATGCACACCCCGAGTACCATGCCCGCATGGTAGTGACGTTGAGTCGCTTGCTCGGTCAGGATTTGCGTTCGTCGGGCAATTTGTTCGAGTCGATGCAGAACATGGCAGATGCAGCTGACTTCTCATCGTCGATTCGCACGTTGTGTGTGACATTGACACGCATCTCAAATGACTTCCGATTGTTGGTATCGGGTCCCGCCACTGGGCTGGATGAGATTCGTCTGCCAGCAGTACAACCGGGATCAAGCATCATGCCGGGCAAGATTAATCCGGTATTAGCCGAGATGATGAACATGGCCTGTTTCCATGTCCAAGGGTGTGACCACACGGTGACGCTAGCATCACAGGCAGGGCAGCTCGAACTGAACGTGATGATGCCGATTATCGCCCATAACCTGAATGAGATGATGCACGTCATGATTGGTGCAATCGATGCATTTACCACAAAGTGTGTGGTCGGCATCGAGGCCAACCGTGAGAAGGCCTCAGGTTGGTTGGCCAAGAATGCGATTTTGGTGACAGCCCTTAACCGCGAGATCGGCTACCTCAATGGTGCAGCAGTCGCCAAGGAGTCGATGGCTACTGGCAAGACCATCAAAGAAGTAGTGGTCGAGAAGGGTCTTTTGAGTGCTGAGCGTGTCGATGAATTGCTCGACATTATGGCCATGACCAAAGGCGGTATCATGGGGTTTGGCGGCGGCGGCGGTTAGGTCGTATAATAAGTCTGTTACGATACGATTCATAGAGCGCCGAGGCTCGTCACCTGTTGCCCTGAACGCAACTTGGTCACTTGTCTCGGCGTTTGGTGTATGTGGTTAACGCTCACAGCGGGTGAGCGACCGATAGATAATTTGCTTGACAAGGATGGAGGTTTTCTGTGCGCGTAGGTATTTTGACTGGCGGCGGTGACGTCCCAGGCTTGAACCCTGCCATTAAGGCAGTTGTGAACCGCTGTGCCGAAGCCGGTATCGAAGTAATCGGTATCAAGCGCGGTTGGGGTGGCTTGCTCAACTACAATCTCGATGATCCCACTGGCAACGAAGAATGGGCTGCGCCATTGACCCCACTGCACGTCCGTACCATTGATCGCTACGGTGGTACTACGTTGCACACCTCACGCACCAACCCACAGCGTGTGTCTGAGAAAATGATGCCGTCATTCCTCAAAGGTAAGTTTGCCCACACCGGCCCCAAGAACACGGCCGATGCTACGGCACATGTCCTCAAAGTACTTGAGCACTTGGGCATCGACACCTTGGTACCAATCGGAGGTGACGACACGTTGTCATACGCCGTGCGCATGCACCAAGAGGGTGTACGCGTGATTGCCATCCCCAAGACGATGGACAACGACGTATTCGGTACCGACTACTGCTTAGGTTTCTCGACGGCCATCACTCGTAGTGTAGAGTTCATCAACGCCTTGCGTACGGCAACCGGTTCACACGAGCGCATCGCCGTGGTTGAGCTGTTCGGGCGCAACTGTGGCGAGACCGCTTTGGTCGCCGGCTTCTTGGCCGACGCCGATCGTAGCATCATCGCCGAGGTGCCCTTCGATGTCGAGCGCTTAGCCCATCAGTTGGTAGCTGACAAGCGCCGCAACCCTTCGAACTATTCCATCATGGTCATGTCAGAGGGTGCGCACATGCTCGATGGTCAGACCGTCGAGTACGGTGAAGAAGACGCCTATGGCCACAAGAAGCTCGGTGGTATCGGCCAAATCACAGGTGATGCCATCAAGAAGATTACCGGCGAGGACATCGTCAACCAAAGCATCGGCTACTTGATGCGTTCAGGTGCGCCTGATGCTATCGACCGCATGGCTGGATTCTCGTACGGCAACATGGCCGTCGACCAGTTGCTCAAGGGGCATAGTGGCTTGATGGTCGCCATCCAAAATGGCGTCTACACCACCGTCCCAGCCGACACCCCACTCCAGGGTGTCAAGCGCGTCGACATTGACCAGTTCTATGATCCGGTCAACTACCGTGCCAAGGTCAAGGACTTCCTCGGCAAACCCATGTTCTGGTACTAAACACGACATTCCATACAATGACGAAGGGTGTGAGGCATCGACCTCGCACCCTTTGGTGTGTGTCGACAGAGAGAATCACAAAGTGGTATGATGATTGCATTTAGGAGTGCTTTCTGTGGGCGAGGATGATGTGCTATGACGGTACGGCGTATTTTATCAATCGAAAACCCCGAAGATCTGCCAATCTTGCGCCAAGTATGTGCGCCAGTGACCCTGAGCAAACATGAGCTTGAGCCGCTGATCGAGGATATGTTCGAGACCATGCACGAGGTCGATGGGGTAGGTCTAGCAGCACCACAAATCGGCATCAATCAGCGCTTGGTGGTGATTCATATCCCTGCCCGTCACGACAAAAAGCGCGATGGCAGTGTAGTCGAAATCGAGGCCGAACAAAACTACGCCATGCTTGATCCGGTTATCACACACCGCAGCGAGACGACCGTGACCGGATCCGAGGGCTGCCTAAGTCTACCTGGTCGTTATGCGCCCATCAAACGCGCCAGCTGGGTCACCTGTGAGTTTCGCGACATCAAGGGGCGCAATTTGCGCATCCGCCGGGCAACCGGCTTACTGGCACGAGCGATACAACATGAGGTCGACCACCTAAACGGCGTGTTGTTTATCGACCACGTCACAGACCCATCGACTATTGAGGATATTCGCGACCAGAAGTAGTGAATGAATGGCGTTTATTTATCGCGTACGCCGGTTTTTACAACAAAGAGGTATTATGACAACTGCACAACTACGTGTAGGCATTATCGGCGCTGGCATCGGCCGCTCCCATGCCGAGGGTTACGCCAAGCAATCACGCGTCCAAATCGCTGCTATTGCAGGTCTTGATGATCGCGTCAAAACGCTAGCATCCACCTATGGTGCCCGCACCTATGGCGACTACACCGAACTTTTGGCGCAGCCCGATATCGACGCCGTCAGCGTGTGTGTACCTAACGGATTACATCACGAGGTGACAATTGCTGCCCTCAAGGCAGGCAAACATGTGCTAGTTGAGAAGCCATTGGCGCGCACGCCTGCCGAAGGACAAGAGATGCTCGACGCTGCCAAGGCAGCCGGCAAGATTTTGATGATTAGCTTCAATCACCGCCAGCGTAGCGACGTGCAATATATCAAGCAACAGATTGATAGTGGGCGCCTCGGTCGCATTTATTATGCAAAGTCATATTGGATGCGCCGCGCTGGAATCCCCGGCATCAACAGCTGGTTTGTCAACAAAAATATGGCTGGCGGTGGTCCGTTGATTGACCTCGGCGTACACATGCTCGACATTGCCATGTACCTGCTCAACGAGCCCAAGCCGCTTGCTGTCTCGGCTGCCACATTTGCCGAGTTCGGACCGCGCGGCCAAAAGGGCAGTGCCGGCGTACGGCAAACAGTGACAGGCTCCTATGAGGTCGAGGATCTCGGCACGGCCATGATTCGTCTTGAGGGTGGCGCCATGCTCCACCTCGAGGCTAGCTGGGCCACCCACGGGCCAAATGGTGATGATTTTGGGATTATTTTGTACGGCACCGAGGGTGGGGCCGAGCTTAAGGTGGTTAACTACAATAACACCAACACGGTCCGTATTTTTTATGATGAAAAAGACGGCACCCAAGTCGATCTGACCCCTAAGATTATTCCGGGTGGTGGGCACGCCGATGTCATCAAGAACTACGTCGGTGCAATTCTCGACAACACGCCAGCGATTCCATCGGCCGAGGATGGCTTGCGTCGCACGCAGGTGATTGATGCATGTTATCGCTCAAGCATCGAAGGCTACGAGATTCGTTTATAATCACAACACAGCAGCCCCCTGAGTGATTATGACCACTCAGGGGGCTTTTTGTAGTATGCTATTGATCCACATAGGTAAAGGCAGATTGCAGGACTTGGCCGGCAAGTTGTGCGCCGACACCTGAACCCTCACCCCCACCTTCAAGCATCACCGCCACCGCAAAACGCGGGCGTTCGATTGGCGCAATCGCAACAAACCAGGCATGTGTTGTGGTCGCACCGTATTCAGCAGTTCCTGACTTACCGCCGACATTGGCCGGCACACCAACTTGGGCACCGCCACCGAATCCATCGGCAATGGTAAATCGCATCGCCTCACGCATAGTACGGGCGGTATTAGCTGAGATAGCCCGTCGAATGGCAATTGGCCGATGCCGATACAACTCATTGCCATTGGCGCGAGTAACACGCTGCACAAGATAGGGTCGCATCATCACCCCGTCGTTGGCAATCAGGGCTGTGACCATGGCCATTTGGAGCGGTGTAACAAGCAATTCACCTTGGCCATATCCTGTATCGGCCAAGGCAGCTGGACGATTCAAAAAGTTGGGTTGAACAAATAACGTACTCGCCTCAGTCGGTAGGTCATTCAACAAAATCGCCTCAGTAGTGCGGTCCGGCAAGACAAATCCCATCCGTTCGGCACTCGAAATGAAGCGAGTTGGGCCAAGACGGAGTGCATACTGCGCGAAAGCTGTATTACACGAAAAAGCCAAGACTGTTTTGAATGAGGCAGGATCCCCCGTCCGATTGCGCAAATTAGCGACTGCATTGACAACAGGTGGAGCACCTACCTCAGCTTCAAATGTCTCAGGGCAGGTAATGTCGTCAGGGCGTGTAATTCCCGCATGTTCAAGCACTGCAGCAGCCGTCACGAGTTTGAATGTAGAACCAGGTGGATAACGGCCTTGAATGGCTCGATTCAACAACGGTTGATTGGCCGCGGAGTCAATCAACCGTTGCCAATTAGCGGTCATGCGCGCTTGGTCAGCACCATATTCTGCCCGCAGGTCGATCGACAAGTCGTACGGATTGTAACTCGGGCTACTCGCCATCGCCAAGATAGCCCCACTTTGTGAATCAAGGACGACCACCGCACCAACACGACCCGCAAGCAATTCATAGGATGCCTGTTGTAATCGGGCATCAATCGTCAACTGTACATCATCACCGACTACCGGTTGGTTGTTAAGTGTCTGGAAAAAACGACCCAGTGAGTTTCGATTCCCTGTCAAATAATCTTCATAGCTGGCCTCAAGCCCTGATACGCCATAGCGTGGACTGACAACACCGAGTAATGACACAAATGCAGTTGGATTTTTGAGAGGGTAGCGCCGCGCAGTGCGGCCATCCTCTGCCACTGCAGTATCGGCTAGCACCAGCCCTGTACGATCAACAAATTTACCACGATTGACACGAGCGTCAGCCATAATATGACGCACATTGCTATACGCCTCACCAGTACCTGACATGATGACCACTTTGTCAGACAAATACTGTGACCAGACCACTTGTTGACGCAACAGTTGAAGCGACAACATACCAAATCCGATGATGAGGACAATAGTCAACGATTGCAACGAACGCTTAGTGGCGTCAATTTTGATATACATGGGAATTTGATGAGTCGCAAGGATTGTGGCGGGAATGACACTAATCCACAAACACAACAACCACACCCATTCTTCCTCGGGTGAGCGTGTCATCCCGAAGCCCAATGGAACAATCACACTCCACAGCAGAATGCGTCGTGACACCCCTGCCAAAATGTAGCGCACACGATTACGCCATACTTGTCGTACAGGAAATGGTGGCGGTAACTCACTCATACAAAACTCACATCAACCGCGTGTAATGGCATAAATAGACGCACAGATACACCATTACTCTGATTATTGAACACCTCAAGACGGCCATCATGCTCGCTCGCTTGATACATTAACGCTTGTAACGAATGCATACCTGCACGTTGAATGCCTGTCTCAGGCAACCCAACACCGTCATCTTGGATGACACAGGTCAAGGTACGTTGGTCATAGCGTAACATCACAGTCACGCTATTGGCTTGGGCATGTTGTTCGACATTGAGCAGTGATTCAATGATGATGCGACGCAGTAGCGTCAAAGGAAATGTGGTAATAGGCATAGGTCGACCTAAGACCACTACACGGGTAGCTATCATGGCATGACGCTCAAAGTTATCGGCTAACTCACTTGCAAGTTGCACGGCGTCATGTTCAATGTGCATCGGCGCATACAATGCAATACGCAATTCTTCAACACGCGAGACGACAGCAGTTTGCCCATTCGGTGCAGAGCGCACTGGCATGTTGCGCAACCACTGTTCCGGTGCCTGTCGAATAGTGTCTCGTGAGCTACGTAGCACGGCATCTTTCAGTTCACGCATGTGCATACGATAAGGTGTTGAACGGAGTTTATTCACTACCGCAGGGAACGTCAATCCAATAAGTGCTGGAACAATACCAATCACCAGCCATCGCGCCCACATATGGGGGATATCAACAACAAATATGCCACCATTCGCCAAAATGAGTGATGCGGTGATACCGGAGAACAATAATCCAGTCATCACCCCGCCACGCCAGCCACTGACGACCGCTGGGAGCATCAAGCAACTCAGCACAAATGGGATGAAGGGACTGTTCCACGGATCGCTCCAGACCACCACCAGTGCCCCTAACAGGGCATCAAGACCAAGCACTAATGGTTGACGCACCGCTATACGCATCACTGGTTGAATGACCAAACTCAAGCAAGTGGTAATGCCAACCAAAATCAACCACACCACCCACATGTCGGCAAGGTGTTGCTGCCAGACGAGTAATCCGGCAGTCAACGCCAAGCCACACCAACGGGCAATCACAATAATTGAATGATTAGATAGCGCTTGTTGCATCGTAGAGCGCGCCTCATATGTTATTCGGGTTGTAGTGCGTCGTATGTATAGGTATTACTAGAACTGTACAACAACCACCCAGCCTCAGTATCAGCATCTTGGACCGCTCGAATTTGGGCACGTACCTCATCAGCACCATACTGTACGATTTGATCTTGAGGTACCCAAACCAACGTGAAGTCTTGTAGCCATGGGCGCAATCGCGCACGCTTTCCCTCTAATTGCTTTTGGCCCATTTCCATGGTGCGCAAAATCACTTCGTACGGATACTGAGCGGGATTCGCATAACCCAAGTATCCAGTCCCATAATGTGATGGATAGACCATGGGACTCACATAATCTGTGTAGTCTGACATGGTTGGAATACTCTGACCGATAATGTCTATGGGTCCTTCGGTGGTAAAACCAAAGATGTCAACTGACAAAAACGCACCGGCGGCATGGATTGCTGGTTGTGATTTTGCTAGGACTCTGGTAATAGTTTCGTAGCGCACTTCTGGCGTAACCGGGTCCTGTGATAACAACAGCCGCGCACCATCATTGGCACCGAATTCGAGTGACGGGAAACGAATATAATCGTAATTAATCTCATCAAATCCGTACAACGCAGCCTCTTGCGCCAATGCTATGTTGTAGTCCCACACATTCTCGTTGAATGGATCGAGCCAGGCATACTTGATGGTTGAGGTTGGGTATTCATAAAAAATCCCACCCGTTGTACGATCCTTAGCAGCCCACTCAGGCATAGCCTCTGCGAGCACATTATCGTGGCTAAAAATGTGGATACGCGCAATCGTGTAAATATTACGCCGTTTGGCTTCAGCCAAAATAGCTTTGATGTCATAGTAGGGATAAGCAATACCGAGTTCTTTGACTAACGGCACTTGTGAATCGTAGTACACAAGCCCTAAGTCGTCGCGTAAATCAGACTTGAGATCAATGACAATTGCGTTCAACTCGGTACGATCAATTTGGTCGAAGAAGCGCTCAACCAGATTGGGATTTGAGGCCACCGCAGAAGTAATATACACGGCCTTAGCAATGAATGGCTCAAGTTTGAGTGTATCGGGAATCTTGCCGGCTTCGATAGGTACAACCAATTTCCGATATCCTGGTGCCAATATTTGCAAAAAACCACTCTCAGGCACACCCTTGAGGACAAACTCACCGTTCGTATTATCAATGCGCACCTGGGCGATTCCTAGCGTATCGAGTGCTTCGGTGGCTACAACCGTTGCATGTTGAATCGGTGCATCATCGACAGCGCTGACAATCACTCCACGGAGTTCGTCGGGCCGCAGAACGGCATCAGCCAAGCTTGTTGTACGCGCATCAATAACAATAGTTGAATAGCCATCCAATGTAAATGTTACATCATCACGGGTTGCCAAATCACGGAACTGATATTGCCCTTGAGCATCAGTGGTAGTTGTGGTATCTCCAATACTGACGGTTACACCAGCTAACGGCGCGCCACTATACTGATCGGTCACAGTACCTTGCAACACCCCATTTGCCAATGTCACATCGAGCATAGTTTGCTGGGTTAATGTCTGGCTAAATGACACATAATCAGGATAGGTTGCCAGCAAGGTGAATTGTTCAGGCACATTAAGCAACTGATACACACCATCGGCAGCAGTCGTCATCGAAATCGTTTCGCTGGCTGTGATTTGCACGCCGGCCAACGGCTGCTTTGTCCAGGCATCAAGGATACGACCTCGAATCACATTCGGGCGGATTGTGACATCGAGTACTGCATCTGCGGCAGTCACCGGAAATGTCCACTCACGCTCTCTTAAGTTAACCTGCTGTGTCTCGTAGTCGCTCATCGAGATTTCGACTAATGCATTTGTGTTCCAACGCAACATTGAATAGCGCCCTTGGGAGTCAGTCATGACTTTCTGAGAGCCAATGCGCACTACTGCAGATACCACAGGTTGATTTGTGTATGCGTCAATAACCGTACCGGTCAATGGAACAGATGGAGTGTTACAGGCAGCAAGAAACACCGCAAACAATAGTACGATCACCGATCGTAGCGAAATAAACCTGACAATTCGGAACACAGTAGATTCCTTCTAGATTGAGACGATTTACCTCAAAAGCGTGCTATGATAGGGCACACATCGCACATTCCTGCTTACATCACATTATGACATATAAATAGCCCACTCGTGAAATTAGGCACGTAATAATTGGGGGTTATAACAACTATGTCAGCTGTTTATCAGCATGATGTGCACATAGGAGTCGCGATTCATTCTGCAGGAGGATTGTATGAGTCTTGATCGTTCATTACAGGGTAATCGATCGTATTGGCAAGAGACACACGATCTGAATGTTCCACACCAACCACTCCCCGCACGTGCACACTACGTGGTAGTTGGTGGTGGAATTGTAGGATCAGCCACCGCATACTTTTTAGCGAAGGGTGGACACAATGTCGTCTTAATTGAACGTGTCCACCCTGCCCATGGGGCAACCGGTCGTAATGGCGGCTTTATTGGTGTCGGTCCAGCTGAGGGCTACGCCGGTGCCATTGCGCGGCTCGGCAAGGCGCAAGCCCAACATATCCACGAATTGACGATTCAGAATGCACGACTTGCTCGTCAAATCATCCGCGAAGAAGGCTTTGACTGCCACTTTCGTGAACCAGGCACACTTAATCTCTCCATCTCAGTCCAAGATCACAACGATGCAGCCCGTAATGTAGCCGCACTCAATGCCGACGGCTACACAGGAGAGTTACTCAATCGCACTCAATTACAAGCGATGGTCAACACACCGCTTGGCGAGGAGATTGTTGGTGCGTCGTACTATGCCGGTAGCGCGATGATTCACTCGGGCCGTTTGGTACGTGGAGTCGTCGATGCCGCAATCCGCCACGGCGCCATCCTATCGATTGCCACGGTCGATCACATCAAACAGGTCAACGGTCATCCCGTCGTTGTCACTGACAAAGGCGAAATCGCCGCCGAGTCAGTTGTCCTTGGTCTCAATGCGTGGAGCCGTCAACTTGCCCCAGCCCTGAACGGCATTATCACCCCAGTCCGTGGACAAATTCTCGCAACAGCACCAATTGCACCGGTGTTCACCAATGGCATGGGCACCGATATCACACCAACCGGTGAATACTGGCAACAGACGCTCGATGGCTCGATTGTCCTCGGAGGATGTCGCTCTATTGCATCAAACAAAGACGTAGATTTGTATGATATCAGCATCACCGATGATGTCCAAGGTGCGTTGGATGCCGTGTTGCCACGCTTGTTCCCCAAGCTGGCCGGCACGCCGATCGCACGACGCTGGGCCGGGTTGATGGGCTTCACCCCCGATTATGTCCCTGTGCTTGATGCCATGCCCGACCAACCAAACGTCTGGGCTGGTGGCGGGTTCTGTGGCTCAGGAATGCCGTTTGGCTTTGTGTTTGGCAAGTACCTTGCACAAGCCGCAGTCGAACACAAGACGCCAGCCGAGGTGGCACCACTCGCGCTTTCGCGCCCCACACTCGCAAAGTAATCATCCATCTGCAGACGGACCGCCAGCATCACACCACATGCCGGCGGTCCGTTTTTTTACACAAAATAACCACACTTACCGTGGTGATTGGCACATCATAGGCATAAAATACATCAACCGCCAGCATCGCAATCAATGGCGGCGGTTTGTTTTGCATGAAATCACAGTGATTATTGGCACATCATACGCATCAAAGCGACGTACGGTGGGTAGCGCATCATACGAGATATCGACAGTCGAATTTTTCGATGTCGAGCACTTGACCAAAATGCGCCACATCATCAACATATATGCCGATGCGATTGACCGTTTTGTGCGTGCCAAACAGACCATCCACACGGATAGGTTGTGCAAGGCAAAGCACAAGTTGTGGCTCGTCACCTCGAGCAAACGCCACATACTCAGGGGCGTTTGCATCAGCACGTTTGGGCTGTTCGACAGCGATAATATCGTCACGCGTGATGCGGGTACTCCAACGCAACCCAGCGCGGAGGTGGAGTGTCGTGCCGTCGATTACATGTGGGCTAAGCTTGATGAGGGTGTACTCACCAGCCAACCAAAAGCAAGAGTAAATGCTGATGCCTGTAATCACCCAAGCGACAGTTTCGTTCCACCCCTGAATCAACAAATGGAACAGCACCGTCTCGATGAGCATCACACTCATCCACGCCACAAATACCGGCGTATAGCGGCTTTTTTGATGATAAAAGAACAGCTGATGCTGCGGTTGCACCTGCCGGTAGCGCAAAAACCAGCCGACAAACGACAAGTAAATCATCAACGTCTCAAGCACAAACAAACGCACCACCAATGTGCCACCGAGCTCAGAGGCGACGCTGGCGATGAGTGCATCAACGAAATAGGGGTATTCGTGTCGATGCGCACGATACCATGCCACAATTCGCCGTAACCGCACCACCAGCACACCAATCATCACCAGTTCGAGCAGTGGCAAGACAATCCACACCGGCGCTAACCAGGCTTGATACGCCGACGGTAGCAGCAACCAGGCCACACCACATGCCATCACAAACAACGGTATCAGTGCAAAGGGACGAATCCCACGCGGACGCAAAACGAGCACGTACCAGATAATCGGCACAGCCACAAGAATATCGACCAACGCCATCAATACCCAAGGTTGAGCCTCTGGCGGACGCATCCCTGCCGCAAACACCCACGAGCTGAGCCCGATGAGGAGCAACGTGCCAATCAAGGCGAACCACGTCATACGTTGTGCGAATGCATGACTCACAAATTACCCCAATCGATAGACGCGCTTCGCAGTATCACACCAAAACCGCTGCTGGGCGGCTGATGACAGTTGACTAACTAGACGATCAACGGTCTCGACCCATGCCACATACGTGGTCGACATCAATGAGACCGGCCAGTCACCGCCAAAGATAATCCGTTCATCGCCGAACACCTCTATCACGTGATCGGCGTACGGCACCAAATCAGCGTGCTGCCAATGCGCATGATCGGCCTCGGTGGTCATGCCGCTGATTTTGCAGACCACATTAGGTAAGCTGGCCAACTCGCGCAACTGACTGCGCCACGGATCAAGCGTCCCCGCCTTAATCGCCGGCTTGGCAATATGATCAAGAATAAATTGCACCTCGGGCACTTGTCGCACGAGTTCAATCACGGCAGGCAGTTGCGGATGATAAATACAAATATCGAAGCTCAGACCATACTCGGCCAAGGTGCGCACACCAGCAATTACCTCGGGGCGCGCCGCATAGTTAACATCGACCTCACCTTGGAACAGCCGACGTACCCCTTTGATCTGTGGACCCAAATCGACAAGTGCCTGGTAATAAGTGCGCGCCACTGTACCAAACTCGACTGGCGCGGCTGCCACAATCCCTGCAAGTGTAGGCCAAGTAGCAGCGAGGCGTTGGATACGTTGGGCCTCGATGAATGCATAATTTGCCTCGCTACCGACCTCGACGTAGACGATGGAATCAACGTCAACACTACCTGTATGTGCGGTAAACTCATCAACCATGTAGCGTTTTTCTAATGTGTCGTTTCCATCGAGCCACGACATGCGAAGCTCGCGCGGGTCCCACAAATGTACGTGGGTATCGACAATTGGCACATTGGGCATAGTATCCTCGCTTATCATGGTATGGTTGAACTACAAGTGAGTGTAGCAATCTTACGGGTGGAGGGCAGACATGTCAAACATGCCACGCATTTTGTGGATTGGGATGGGCGCTATGGGCATTCCTATGGCACAACGCATCAGCCAACACGGCTATAAGGTCAGTCTTTGGAATCGGTCGCCGGTGCCCAATCAACCAGAAGTCAACGTCGGATATGCGACACTGCCGACACTTGTGGCACACCACGACGTGATTATCACTATGGTTACTGATGCACCAGCAGTGGCTACCATCCTAACCCACATCAGCCCACATCTACGCCCAGGTCAGCTGATTATCGACTGTAGTAGCGCCGAACCCGCCCAGTCTGCCACTCACGCAGTCACCTTGGCCGCACACGATGTTGCATGGGTCGATGCACCGGTCTCGGGTGGCCCCGAGGGCGCACATGCCGGTACACTGGCCATCATGGCAGGTGGCACTGACGCAGCGATCAGCCGCGCTACGCCAATCCTGAGTTGTTGTGGTCGTGTGACACACGTAGGAGGCCCAGGCGCCGGCCACACCTGCAAAATCATCAACCAAGTGATTGTCGGACTGACGCTCGAGACCCTCGCCGAGGCGCTGACACTTGCCGAACACCACGGACTCGACATTGCAGCCGTGCAACAAGCCTTGATGGGTGGCTTTGCCGACTCCAAATTACTCCAAATTCACGGCACACGCATGCGTACCCGGCAATACATCCCAGGTGGCAAGGTGTCGCTCCAGCTCAAAGATTTGCGCATGGCGCACGGGTTAGCACAGGCGCACCAACTCACGTTGCCGTTCCTCGAGACGGCAATTGAGCGCTATACAACGGTAATCGACGCCGGGCATGCCGACGCCGATCACTCAGTGATTCACTGGTTGCTCAATCGCGATTAGTGCACACTATGGCTTGCGGGCGTGAATATCAGCACTACCGAATCGCCCGACAAGTTCGTGTACTGTTGCAGTGTCAAGGTTGACTAGCTCGGCCGGCATCTGACCGTACAAGCTACCAACCGTATAATGCGACTGCATCTCGATGACAATATCCACAAACCCAGCCTCGGCCAATAAACGGGCGAGCTCGGCTTTGGTCAGAGCGCCGGCCACACAACCAGCCCAACTCAAGCCAGCGCGAATCTCGGTCTCACTGATGGGTAAGTCGCTGAGTACGCCATCGACAACCACGTCCGCGATGGCCAAGCGCCCACCTGATTTGAGTACACGATAGGCCTCGTGCAAGGCGGACTCTTTGCTGGGCGTCAAATTGACGACACAATTCGAGATGATGACATCAATGGTGGCATCATCAATTGGTAGCTGTTCAAGATAACCATGACGAAACTCGACATTGGGTATCTCCATTTGGACAGCATTCCGCTGGGCCAAGGCAATCATCTCCTCGGTCATGTCGACACCAAATACGAAGCCATCTTCGCCAACCTGTTTTGCCGCCAAAAAGACATCGATGCCACCACCTGAGCCGAGATCGAGCACCACCTCACCCGGTTTGAGTGCCGCAATTGCCTGCGGATTGCCACATCCACGACTGGCATTTACCGCGTCGGCAGGCAAGTCTTGGAGCATCGAGGCATCATAAAACGTACTACCACAACAATCACTGGTGTTACAACACGACGATTGCTCAAGGGCTACCTGCCGGTAGGTCTCTTTGACTGTTAGATGAATCGGTTCAAATGCATTACTCATCATGTATCTCCATTATGTGACTATATTGACATTTTTCAATATAGCCAGGCAAAAAAATTAGGCTTCCACAGCTGTTAACTGGGCAAATGCACTGATTATTTGCTGCATGGCCTCAGGGGCAACCGAGTAATAGATCCACGTACCGCGTTGATTAGTCACGACGACACCCGCCTCACGCATGATACGCAGATGATGTGAAATGGTGGGTTGTGACAAATCAAATTGCGCCTCCAAATCACACACGCACATACCATCAAGCTGTGCAGCCATCAGCTCAAGCATGCGCCAGCGTACTGGATGGGCCACGGCTTTCAGGTGATTGAAGATAGGTGGTGTATCGGCACTTGATGAACTGCCGTTTGGAGTTGTTGCACAACACTGCTCATCTCGCATTGTGGCTCCTTTCGAATGTATGTTCATTATATCGAAGTTTTTCAATATACTAAGAGAGCTATCGATCAAAGCGAAGCCATGTTGTATCTGCAGATAGCAAATTGAGTGGACTCAATGCCACGCCAATCAGCTTACCGTCTCGATTTCTGTGCGTAATTGTACGTCGCAAAAACAAGCGATCGACACTCCATTGATAGACACTAGTGACGGTGACTCGACGAGCCGCATCAAATCCTATGACTGCAAGTTGATCAGCCTGGCGATCAAGTTTACTTGCAACAATCGGCAGGGTATTTTGGTATTGGGCCACCATACCATTTGACTCATCAAGTTGTAGGATTGCCAATCCTTGGGTTTGTGCAACAAACAAGAGATGTAATCGTGTCAACCCATTCAGGACAGCATGCCATGCCAAATCAGTCACGGGGACAGATCGTAATACTGCAGTTTGTAGTTCGTAACGATCGTTCTTCCATTTGACTGATTGGATAAATCCAGTTGACGTCTTAGTTTGTGGCACATACCCTGCAGTTACAACCAACATATCTGCATCATCGACGGCACGAATCACCGTTGGTACACCAGCCAACGAATGTGACGCATATGGTAGCTCAGTGATTGTCGTAGGTGATGTACGTTCAAACACCACTAGTTGACCAGTGGCACGAGTGGCCGGAGGTGTCGTAACGGCTAGTCCAATAAACACGCGACGATCTGTTGCGTATAATGCCGTCACCTGAGACCTATCGTTAAGTGGAGCGATATGTGTTGCCTTAAGTACAAATGAATTCGCACTCACGTCATACACCTGTACATACAGGCTATTCCAGTTGAGTCGGCCAGCAACTACGAGTTGATTTGACTTATTAACCACGGCGGTTAATGCGGTCGCATCAATACCGGGTAGGCGGAGTGTCGCCACAATCTGTCGCTTTTTCGGGTCCACAAGTGCCAATTCGGGCATGCGCTTTTTTAGTGCATCACCAGCATATAACAGTACTGCATATTTTCCATTGCCTCCATCAATAAGGGTTCGATAGGATTTATACAATGGGGTATTATTCATCTGAATATAACTATGTGTCGGTACACGTGTAGCACGTATGGTATTGGTAATTGTTGCAGTTCGTGTCTTCGTCGCTGTTCGTGTCATTTTGATGCGCGGTGTGCGCGTAAACGTAGGCAACCCTGCCGTTTGAATATGCGTAGCTGTTTGCGCCAAAGCAATTGCACTACCTGTGACGTGGTTCACCGCACGTTGCGTACGTGTTGCAGCTACTACCGCGATAGTTGTTTGGCGTACTACCCGACGTTTTGTTGCAGTTCTGGCAGCTGCAATTGTATGCGTAATAGGCACCGCTGTACGCGTTTTTGTCGCACGAGGTGTCACACTAGGTGTATAGGTAGCACCGCCGACTAGGGCTCTCTGGGTGGCAGTTTGTGCCATCACTGCAATGCGTTGCGTAGCAGTTTGATTGAGTTCATCACGTCGACGCTGTGTACGCGTCGCCACAGCCACCACTGTCTGCGCAGACGCATGCGATGTCGGCGTTGGCCATGCAGTCGGTGTCGCCGTGTGCGTCAACAATGCATTTGTAGTCGAATTTTGTTGTGCAGTCTGTGTCAACGCGACATCAGGCATTGCCTCTATGCTACGACCAGATATCCCAATCGTATACACTGACGCGTTTAGTGTTAGTCGTATTGATGCTGCCTGTTCAAATCCCGTGCTATTACTAGGTGGTGCAAATATTACATCAAAGGTACAGCTAGGCGTTAAGTCATCAACAAAGCCAGCACATGCGACTGGTTGTAGGCGTACATATCGACCACTGATTTGCCAGCGGATTCGGGTTGCAACTCCACGATAGGTAATAGTGACACGTTGCCGTATACTCGCGCCTCTACGGACATCTCCTAATTCGATTGCCCATGCACTTACCGCCACTGGAGCCTGCGCATTGCGAATCGCCGCAACAGCCTGGGCAACATCAATGCGTGGGACAATCAACTCTGGATCAAAGCCACTGCGTTGTTCATAGATGGGGATACCAGTAGTGGTGAGCCACCGCAAAACGAGTGGAACACTTGCTCCTGGGCGGAGTGATTTGATAAGTGCCCATGCTCCAGAAACATGCGGCGCTGCCATGGATGTCCCCGACAACTCTGCAAATATACCACCACCTGACGCAAGACTCGACCGAATATGCTCACCCGGCGCATACAGATCGAGCAATCGATCTCCTTGCGTATTCGGCAGATTTGCAGTGGCGTGTGGTGCATTACTAAACGCCGATGGTATATCGCGCAAACCAAATATAGGTTTGGTTGATGACACCGATCCAACACTAATCGCCGATGACACACACGCAGGGAATGAGACACCACTATTCGAAGCGCCATTCCCAGCAGACACCACAGTGGCAACACCACTCATGCGCAACTGATCGATAAACCATTTAAATGGATAATCAGGAGAGAATCCAAGTGTATCACACGGTGCAGAGTAACTCCCGTCGCCCACACTCATATTGACTGCAGCCAAGGTGCCCCACGTACGCCGATCATAGGTCAGATATAACCAATCGAGTGCACGTAACAGATCATGTTCGAATGCAAATACACAATCATCGGATGCATCATCTCCACACATGGCTGATTCATGTGTGGCATCAAAACGCGAAAATACTTGAATGGCAATAATTTTGGCACCAGGTGCGATACCGCGTGTGGTAACACCATCACGGGTCAGAATTCGTCCGGCGATGATTCCAGCAACGTGTGTGCCGTGATTACATGCCTCAATCGCCAAATCACACGGCTGACCACTCCCTGCACCAACACGCATCGAAGCACCATCAGGGCATACGCTTTGACTGCCATATGCTTCATCTGTTGTCGAAAAACAGGCTTCTTGGATTATTTGGTCGCGCAAAGCAATATGATTGGAATCAACTCCCGTATCAATAACAGCCACACTTGTACCAACTCCTGTGATACCTGTTGCATGAACCGCACGCGCCCCTATTTGTGCACTACTTTCACTGGTATGTTGCGTAAAAAGCCGACTAGCCCGGACCGAGAGCACCGCAGGATCTTGTTGGAGCTGCTCGATAATCTCACGATCGACACGTGCCACAATCACTGGCATGGTCTGCATACGCCAAATGTCGCGTGCGCCCGTTAATTGGCGAGCGACAAGATTATCTTGTAATACACGAATCTGTTGACGACGCGTAGTTAACGCACGCTCATCAGTTCTTGCGGCGTCTGGGAGAGATGCACGCAATGCGATGATAACCGTTGACTGCGATGGTGATTCTGGTTCCTGTGCCAGTACTGTCTCGACACCATATGCAAGCATCCCAATAAGAATAATGATGTGCACAATTTGCCGAATGATCACTGCATTACTCCAGATGACAATGCATTAAATACTAGCATTCCTAGTAAATTATTTTATCATTTATGAATGGTATCAATCTAACAAAACGATTACAGGGCAAAAAAACTGTCCATCTACACAGACCCTAGCCAATTGCTTGCTCAGAGTCATGCGTAGATGGACAGACATACCGCTAATCGCGCCACACCACGCCGGTCATACAATGGATGGCGCCACCACCCTTGGCCAACTCTGAGATATCAACCTCGTGACATTCGATATCATGCGACTCAAATAACGCACGTAATGCTGGATTACCAGCCGGCATCACTACGACATTTGGGGCCACTGGTACCATGTTAATCGAGCGCGGATAGTGATCAACCCCTGGCGCATCCATGGCATTGATAATCGTAAAACCCATATGCTTCAGTAGCTCATACGCAGCATGCGGTACATTATTGGGGACCATGACCGCCGTCCGCGGACCGACAATATTCACCCCACCATCGATATGACCACACCCCCACGGCATATTGACGATATGTGGTTCAAAGCCCATGCGTTTGAGCTCAGTAGCCACTTGTTCAGCCCCTGATAGATTGGTCCGCAAACCAGTGGCTACCATCACCACACCATCGCGTACATACACAACATCAGCGCCCTCAAACACGCCATCACCATGGACACCATGCACAATCGGGATGCCAGCCTCGAGCAATCGCCGAGCCGATGTCCACTCTTCGCCAGCGCGGGCAGCCGAGGCCATCCGAGCAATAATTGCGCCACGTGGCGTCATAAAGAAATGGTCGCGACAAAAGTAAATATTGGGCGTCGCTTGGTCGCCCGGTGTCAGCTCAAGCACATCAACGCCAAACGAGCGATACATAGTAGTCAGAGCATCGTGTTGTTCACGGGCTCGATTTGGTTCGACAATACCATCCCAAAGGACTGCTCCAGCATCGGTAATTCCATTTATTTCAGGGCCAGGGCGGTGCATCACCACACGCCGGAGCTGCCCGTATTCGGTTGTCACGCCTAGTTGGGCGGTAGCATCAGTGTCACGCGCACGCCATTGTGCACCGCCATGGGCTGCCGTCAAAAAATCATGCGTCATTGGATACCTCTATTGTATTCATGCAAGAGTGGACAATGATTATCCTAGCATGCTTTGGGCTAATGACAATCAACGATGCTTTCGAAAACGATTATTTAGCCTATGGTAGGATGGAGATATCCACCAATCAAGGAGGTCTTCGATGTCTGATCGCGCCCAGTTGATTCTGGCGTTACGCAACTACCCTCAACGCCTTGAACTCGCCCTTGCCGAGATACCAGTTGCAGCACTCACCGCCACACCACTGGCTAATGAGTGGAGTGTGGCTCAGAATGTGCATCACCTTGCTGATTCACATCTCAATGCATTTGTGCGCTGCAAACTCATTGCCACCGAGCATGAACCACCCCTCAAGCCCTACGACCAAGATGCGTGGGCAGCGCACCCTGACGCAGCAAATGCCGATATCGCAACATCGTTGGCCATTCTACGCGGTCTGCATGTACGCTGGGCTGATTTTTTTGTATCGCTGTCTGATGCCGATTATACACGAGTAGGCCATCACCCTGAGGCTGGAGTTATGTCACTCGATCGTCTGCTTAAGGGATATGTCCAACACGGTAACGAACACCTCGATCAAATCGCACGCACCATGGCGGCGTATCATACACAACAAGGAGCATAAATCATGTCAGAGTATGGATTACGAGGCAAACGTGTCCTCATCACCGGAGGCGCATCGGGCATTGGTCAAGGGATTGTTGAGGCACTCGCCGAACACGGTGCCGATGTAGTTCTTACGTATCTCTCAAGTTCAGATGGTGCCAACCAGACCGTTGCATACGCGCAGAAACACGGCGTAAAGGCGCACGCCATCCAAGCGGATTTGACCGACGAGAACGCTGTCAACCATGTCGTGGCTGAGACACAACGCGTACTCGGCGGCATCGATATTTTGGTAACCAATACGGGTGGGATTTTGGGGCGCAAATCAACCCTTGACATCACACGTGAGACATGGGACAAGGCATTTGCCCTCAACGTAACGAGCACATTCTTGTGCTGCAAAGCCGTCATCCCTGGCATGATTGCCCAAGGTGGTGGCAACATCGTGTTGATGAGTTCACAAGCCGCCTTCGATGGCGGTGGAGTAGGTTCGACGTACTACGCCGCCACCAAAGGCGCAATCCTGACCTACAACCGTGGCTTGGCCAAAGAACTCGCGCCACACAACATTCGTGTGAACTGTGTGGCGCCTGGGCTGATTGATACGCGATTCCATGATATTCATACACCAGCCGAGATGCGCGCTGCCGTACGCGGACGTATCCCACTCGGTCGTGAAGGTACCCCGCGTGATGTGGCCGGTGCCGTTGTCTATCTGACCTCAGATCTTGGGGCGTACTTGACCGGTGAGACCATCATCATCAATGGGGGGCAATCGATGTATTAGGATGTCACTTCACGGCGCAACTGCGTATGGCGGTTGCGCCACGCATAGACTCCAACGCCCATCGCTGTCAAAATAATCATTGCTGCGACGCTCCGCAAAATATACTCTGGCGCAATCCGATCTGTCACCACGACGGCCACAAGCGGGCCAACTAAGCCGCCAAGCGAGACTGTCATTTCTTTGAGGGCAGCAACTTGACCACGTTGATCAGGAGTAGTGATGTCGATATAGGCAGCACCTAGTGCGGGAGTCACAAGTCCCGCACCAAGCCCTGTAATTACTGAAGCGATAATCATTGAGGTATAAGCCGGCGTCTGATCCACACCAATATACCACGTCACATGGACAAAAAAGCCGATAGCAATAATCACAAACCGCCCATAACGATCACTCAAATTACCTGCACCAATCTCACCTAGGGCCGTTGCAGCTCCATACACACCCACCACAATCCCAAACATCGTAGCTGTATAGTTGTGGTTACTATACAAATGGGAGAGTGTGGCTGGTTCAGTGGCAACCCAGGCAAATACCCAACTAAAGTCAATCCATAGAAGTAGCGCAAGAGCCAATAACGGACGCGGCGGATTACGCAACAACCCAAACCAGTCCATGTGGTGAGTTTCACCACTTGACAATACCAGGGCGCGCGTCTCAGGCACCATGACGGTCACCAAAATAACTGCCACCAAGGCCATACCGGCCGAGACAAAAAATGCCGCAGCAAAACCGAACGCATCATACAAAAGGCCACCAACTGTAGGACCGATAATCAGACCAATACTGATACCCCCAGTGACATAGCCTATCCATGATGCGCGGCGCTCTTCGGGTGCAATATCGGCAGCAGCTGCGAGGGCAGCCGGCATAATGCCCGAGTTGAATAACCCCATAATAAACCGCAAGACAATAAATTGATTTAAATCGGTGGAGAACGGTGTCATGATGTTCACAATGACAATCGCCATCAACCCGATTATCAGCATCGGTCGGCGCCCCCAACGGTCTACTAAATTACCGGCAAACGGTGCACCAATGAGATTCCCCAGCGAAAAGGCAAAACTTAACCATCCGAGTGCTCCGAGTCCAATATTTCGCTCCATTAACCACGGTGCAAGTACAGGATACGGCATAGTGTGGCCGATAAACGTCAACATAATACAGACTGACAATAAGGCAATTACTGCTAACGGCCGGCGAATTTGCACGGTCACAATATACCCCTCTCGTACACCACGAATACTTTGGTGTTCTATGGTATCATAGAACAAATTAGTTACATTGGATAATCACTTTGCTTTGTTGTGGCGGTGCCACATATTGATCTGCTCAACATCGTGCCTTTAAGTGGCGTAGCCACTCACAAATATCCGACAACAGTTACTGGTAGTATCTGCTGTCGACTGAGATTCTTGGGGAGTTTCACTCGATGACAACTGCCATTTTGCCAACGCTCTTAAGTCAACCAAGTGGCCAACACTTGGCGTATGCGCGTGCGACTATTCGTAGCGAGGACTTAGCCGAGTTGCTAGCATCAATGGCCAATGCCAGTGGCGGTATGATTGTCATCGGGGTCAACCCGCGTAACCTCAAACCCGAAGGGGTCGGCGACGCTGAGCAAACCACGCGCTTAGTCATCGAGGCCGCTGCATTATGTTCACCCACTCTCGTATTACCCATGCCCCTGCAAATCGAGCATGCCAATACCATGTTGGTCTTTATTAATATCCCGCGCGGATTACCCAACGTTTACTCGGTCAATGGGCGTTATATTCAACGGCACGATGCCGAAAATTTGCCACTTGATCCCGATGCACTCCGTAGCCTATTTGTTGAGCGCGGCGGTATGACGTGGGAACGCTTAGCACATGCCGATGCAGCACTCAACGACCTCGATCCGAGCAAAATCACTGGGTATGTACATCGTGTCGGTGCTGTTGCTGAGGAGAACGCGATTGACTTCTTGATTAAACGTGGCTGTCTACAACAAAAAGATCATCTCATTAAACCAACTAACGCAGGCGTATTACTCTTTGCCAGTGACATCGAACGCTACTTCCCTCAGACCGAGATTACCTTGGTGCGCTATAGTGGCACCGAGATGAGCGATGAGTTTATCCGCGAGGATATCCGCGATACACTCGTAGAGTCTGTCCGGCGAGCCGAGGTTTGGCTGAGCCAAAACATGACACGTGGCAGCGTGATGCAAGGACTTGAACGACAAGATTGGACCCAGTTCCCCATGGCCGTCGTACGTGAGGTATTGGTCAACGCCGTCGCACATCGTGATTACTTGATTCGTGGCGAGGGCATCCGTATTGCCCTGTTTGCGAATCGACTTGAATGTCACTCCCCGGGACGGTTACCTGGGCACATGACAATTGAGAATATCGCCGACCAACGCTTTTCGCGCAATGAGACTATTGTACAAATCATGGCTGACTTCGGCCTAATTGAGCGGCTTGGCTATGGAATCAACCGTATGCGCCTACAGATGGAGTCGGCTGGGCTCGCTCAACCCGTTTTTGCTGAGACCGACGGCGGATTTATGGTCACACTCTTTAGCAATCATGAGCAAGAGACAATCACTAACGATCCACTCGACCAATGGCGCCGCATAGGACTCAACGATCGCCAGATAAGTGCCATCAGCGCCATCCAAGAGCGTCGCCGTGTCACCAATGGCGAACTCCAAGAGATGCATGCAGATGTCTCAACGGAGACTATCCGGCGTGATTTAGCCGATCTCGTCGAGCGTGGTATTTTGCTGCGTATCGGCGATAAACGCGGTGCCTATTATATTTTAAAATAGACAGCCGGCGCAGCAAGGGCATACAACCACCACCAACGCCGGCGCCTCATAACTATCTCGCTACTCAAAAAACGTCGAAATCTCGGTAAGTGACTTTTTGCCGATATTCGGAACTTCGCAGTCGTCAGCCGGATATCCCACTGGTAACAGCAAGAATGCACGCTCATTCTCAGGGCGACCACAAATATCTGAAAGAAAGCCCATCGGACTTGGGGTGTGAGTCAATGTCACCAATCCTGCGTGGTGTATCGCCGTAATTAACATTCCTACTGCAATACCAGTAGATTCTGAAACATAGTAGTTTTTGCCTTTACCACCATCGACAGTTGGATGCCAACTCTGGGCAAAACAGATAATCAACCATGGCGCAACATCTAAGAACGGCTTACTTGCATTGGTACCGATTGGTGCAAGCGCATTCAACCACTCTTGCGGTGCCCGGCCACCATAAAACGCCTGCTCTTCGTGTTCAGCAGCAATTCGAATCTTGCGCTTCATCTCTGGGCTACTCACCGCACAAAAGTGCCATGGTTGCTGGTTTGCGCCACTCGGCGCTGTACCGGCCGTCAAAATAACATTCTCGATGATATCGCGGGCCACAGGGCGATCTGCGAACATACGAATCGAACGTCGCCGTTGCATCTCAATACGAAAGTCACGAGCTCGCTGACTCATCTCAGCAACCGGGTATTCACGGTACGTCTGGAGCGGGACATGGTTGTCTTTCATGGGAACTCCTTTGTTCTGATTAATTACTTAGGCAAGCAACTGCACAAAAATACTCCGTAATGCCTCACGATCGTGACGCACGGTATCTTGTTTGTTCCATAAGGTACGGTCACTCGGCCCCTGCTCGCTCACCGGAGCAAACATACAGTGAATCCCGAGTGATGTCAATTTCGCTTTGTCAGCCGTGCTCACAACCAGGGGTCTCAATCCTTCGTGTGCCAGTTTTGTGACCTGATCAGGCGAGGTCGGTGCAGTATTAACAATAGTTATGTCAATCACGTCGTGACCTACCAGCTGATGCAGAGTTGTCACATGATCAACGATATCCATGTGTTCAGTTTGACCTGTTTGCGTTGTGGTGTTCATCACAAAAACGACGGTGGCTTTAGTTTGTTGTAACGCTTCGATTATCCCATCGATGACCAGCACTGCATGAATTGTCGTATAAAAGCTCCCAGGGCCAATAATGACGACATCTGCCGCACGGATAGCGTGTACTGCCTCAGGTAACGCTGATGCAGCAGGTGAGACATAACAGTGGGCAATAGGTGCTTTGTTAGGCGCCCGAACTGCGACCTCGCCATAGCATGTCGTATCATTGACAAGTGTGGCACAGAGTTGCACACTCTGGGCTGAAACAGGGAGCACATTGACACGAGTACGAGCAAGCTGATTGAGGCGCTTAACTGCCTCAGCAAAATCGCCGGTCTCGCGATAGAGCGCAGCCAGCATCAAATTACCAAGCGCCATTCCACCTAGCTCGCGAATCCCACCATCGTCGAATCGATGTTGTAAAAGCTGTGCAATATGCACATCGGTAGCAGTCGCAGCAATAGTGGCACGGATATCACCAGGAGCTGGCATATCACCACCAATGTGACGAGCTACACCTGTCGAACGGCCAGTATCTGTTACCGCAATAATGGCAGTTTTGTCATATTCGTCAGGTACTGCAGCCAAACTAAGGGCTGCACCACCACCGCCACCAAGCACTACCACTCGCTTTGTCACACTCCACCTCATCTCAATATCAGTGCATTCCACACCCACGATTGTAGCGCACACCAGCCGAGGCATATGGTAGAATATCGTACATAAGCCAATTAAAAGCAATGACATGTTACGTATTTATCTATTTTTTTTCGTAGTTCTTTTGATGGTCAGCTCAAGTGGGTGTACGTCTACCAAATACGTACCGCTCGTAACCTACCATGCCCAAAACAACTACGAAAACAGTACTATTTTGTTGCATATTGATGCAAACGGATATGTCATTCGCACAGTCAATCAAAACACCGATGAGTTCCAACTCGCTGATGATGATTTCGGATTGATTCTTGACCAGCTCCAAGAAGTACCCTTTGATCGGCTTGACCGGCGTTACCTGCCTGAACAAGATGCGATTAATTTGACACAATACACGATTAGTTATCAAGACCATGTTGTGGAAATGACAGACACAGCGGTACCAAACATTATGGCACCGCTGATGCTATCCTTTAGACGAATCATTGCAGTTGAGTTATAAGTAGCACGGATTCTGTACAAACGCCTGAAGCAAGCGCACGGTCGCATGCACATCCTGCGGATCTACCATCTCAAACGCCGTATGTGTATACCGGGTCGGGATACCAATCAGTAAGGCCGGAATCCCTGCGTCTATCAGTGCCGCACCATCCGAACCATAATTTGCATACACCCCGTGCTGATAGGGGATACCTTCAAGCGTGGCCAAATCGACCAGATGCCATAACAAGCGCCGATCATACTGAATCGCTGCGTCTTTATGGACTAAGGTTGGACCACCGCCAAGCTTGGCATCATACTCGCGCATACCTACCGAAGGGATATCACCCGTCAGGCCCACATCAAGTGCCAACGCCATATCAAAGGTACCACGAATGCCCATAGCACGTGCGCCATGCAAGCCGTTTTCCTCCTGAATAGTGGCACCAAACCATAACTCACAGGTAAGTGCTTGCATATTCACGACATTGAGTAGCATATCCATAATCGCAAGTGGCATACGATCGTCCATCGCCTTACCACTCAAATAGTGCCCCACTTGTTGTAATGGGCGATACCAGATCACCGGCGCGCCAACATGTACGCCGAGCTGCTCGGCCTCACGGCGAGTCGTCACCCCAATATCGACAAACACATCATCAAAGCCTAGATGAGCTTTATCCACCTGGGCTTGCGTCATCACATGACCACTTGCCGCAGCAAACAACCCACGCGCCACCACTCCATTACGCCCAATAACTTGCGCAGTCTGGCCAATCATGTAGCGACGATCAGGGGCTGCACGACGTGGACCTTGGGCGGTGTCAAGCAGAATAAATCCATCATCGGTAACATACTTGACCACAAAACCAATTTCATCCATATGTGCTTGAATAAGCACACGCGGCCCAGCCCCACCCACTTTCACCAACAGATTACCGACGGCATCGACGTGCGTTTCTTGCACTTTGGCCTGCCAGCGTTTGTGCAAATACTCGCGCACCGGGGCCTCGTAGCCACTCGGTCCTGCAATATCTGTTAATTCGCGTAATAACCGCATCATTGTTGCATCATGCATGCTTCCCTCCTCTTGCCATGCATACGGACAATTCATGGCAAACAAGGCGTTATTCCGAATCAGTTACCTTACCAATACGGGCAAACTCACCAGGTTGCAACCTAAATGACAACGCCAATTGACGCGCAGCCAGCTGCAACGGAATAATCTCGGCCAACGGTGCGAATGCCAAGCTCGGCAATGCCACGGTTGGATATCGACGTGACGCACTCATCGGTCCAATCAACCACACATCACTACCACACGCATGAAGTTCATCTGCCAACCGCAAATCGTGAGTAAACGTGGCACCAGGACCCGCGCAAATTACCGCCCGATGCCCAGGGCCAGCAATCTCGAGAGGTCCGTGGCGGAACTGGGCACTACTCAAAGCATCAGCAGGGACGCGTGCCGTCTCTTTATACAGCAATGATCCAGCTAATGCAGTGGCATATGACGCGCCACGCCCCACAAATGTAAACGCACCGGCCTCAAACCATTCGGAAGGTAACGTGGTAGCATCGAACTGCTGAAGAATTATCCGTTGTGCCTCAATTGACGGCAGCATAGCATCAGCAATCTGCGCTGGTGCCTCGCCAACTATCCGGCTGGCAAGAATCATCAATGCGAGTAATGATGTCGTGTAGGTCTTCGTGGCAACAGCACGCTCTTGTCCTGCCATATGCGGAATCACGTGCTGAGCAGCCTTGGCAACCGTGCTATTCGGGTTATTCGTGACTGCCACAATCATCGATTGCGGTTGGCGATCATTGAGCAAACGTACGGCTTCGATGGTCTCACCTGACTGCGAGATGATGATTAACACGGTATCACGTGTTAGCGCTTGTGCACCAAAGTACAACAATTCGGAGAGTTCAATGTGGGCGACCGCATATCCCGCAGCAAACAACTTCAGCATGGCCGGATACGCCGAATAAAACGAGCTTCCCATACCTGTAATGATGAGGCGTCGTGGCGCAGCATCACGAATCGCACGTGCTGCAACATCGATTTGACTACCCACTGAGAGATGATGACGCAATGCAGCTTCGAGCAAATTTGGTTGGGCACTCACATCAGTCAAAAAATCACTGGTACTCATTGTTCTTACGCTCCTGCGTCATTCATCTTGAGCAGCTTCTTCGCCGCATTCACATCAAGCAATTCAGCTGGGCCAGCCAATTGACCTCGGATAATATCATACCCCGGCAACAATGCCTCAATCGCTGCAACTACCCGATTCTCATCACGTTTGGCCAGCATAAATACGGCCGTTGGGCCGGTGTCAGTCGAGCAGTAGACAGGTACACCCTCGGCACGTAAATCATTACACATTCGGAATAATGCGATATTCTCCGCCTCCCAACCGATAATCTTGTAGGCATCGCCACCCGACATGGTAATACCGTGTAAACGCATACTGTCAATCTCGGCCATGCGAGCTAAATACTGCCAGTCGCCACGACGCGTGGCCGAAATCATCTCTATGACCTCGGCCGAACGCCCCGCCATCCAACCAGTAAACAAACTACTGTCAGGCGCATCATAATGGGCTTGCTCAGTCTTTAGGCCGATTTTTGATGGGATCGGCACCGTAATTAATGACATCTCGTCAAGCGCACCTTGCGCGTCAAGTCGCACTGCAAAGCTATCTTCGTGTGTGGCTCCTGGGTATGACAACCACAACGCGATCCCTCCCACCGCCGAGCGACACCCCGACCCCGCCAACAGCCGTGCCACACAGCTGACAAAGCGCGTGTTATCGGCCAACTCTGGGCCAAACAATGCGCCAATTGATGCCAGCGCCAATGCTGCCGAGCCAGATGCACTCGAGCCAAGCCCCTTGCCAGCCACTCGCGCCTTGAAGAAATTGCGCGTGCGTACCACAGCGGGCCAGGGTACTCCCGCGATCCGACGCAATACATCGAGCGTCTGCACCACACGATCACGCTCACGGCCAACTGCAAGTCCATCGCCAATCCAAATATCATCTGTGGTTAACTCTGGCACGAATTCAACATACGTAATCGTATGGGCTGCATCACTGTTAAGTGAGATACTCGACAAATAGGCAATCCGATAATCCCAATCACTTAGCCCGTGGTACTTGAGAATGCCTTGCATCGGATAGGCCTTCGCTGCCGATCCGTGTCGTGCACGAGCTGGTGGCAAGGTAGTAGGATATGCAGATACATCAATGTGATGATGATGGAGTGCGACGAGAATCTCGTGATACCCTTGTTGCATCTGTGGCACCATCTGCTGCACAGCTGCAGGTATATGTGTCATGACTCGACCTTTTATGTATGGCGATTTGTAATCTCACGTTCATCATACCATTGATTGGATTGCATAAACGCTGTTACGAATAGCCTTAATTAAATTTTTGATGACAATTTATCTAGTCATAAAACTTGACGTTCATAATTGTCACTTTATGGCAGCTATAACAAGGTATATTGTTAATATTTATTTACTTAAAATTCTACAATAGTAACAACGAAGTCTATTTGTCTCCATGCTTACGAGTCAGGATGATGGAGTATCGTTTTCGCTTGCATCCACTAATCTCAATCTGTTTTTACGCATGATGAAGTACTTGACCCATAGGAAGTGATATCAAATTACTTCGAGTTTTATCCTTTCCGTGCGCGATCATATCGCATATTCCAAATCGCCCAAATTATTGACGAATTTTATGGTAAATTAGTGTCATTACCACAACTCATCCCCAAGAATCGTTGTGTTCACTACCACAGAATAGAGGGTGCCATTATGGTTGTGTTTGTGATGATTGACGGCTTGCGCCCCGATGCGATTAGTGGAGCAAACTGCACTACTATTCAATCATTGATTAGCAAAGGTGCGAGCACAATGACTGCCCAAAGTGTCATGCCGAGCGTTACATTACCGTGCCACACAAGTATTTTTCATTCGGTGCCTCCAAGCCGCCACGGCATCACCACCAATTACTTTGTTCCGATGGCCCGACCGTTACCAGGCCTCGTTGAAGTCGCCCGCGGCGCCGGCAAGAAGAGTGCTTTTGTCCATAACTGGGAGCCATTACGAGACCTAGCGCGCCCCGAACATATTGTCTACAGCTGGTACCACGAACCACCTTTGGCCCCCGATTACGACGACGAGATGCACGCCGAGGCTTTGCGCGTGCTCAAGAGCAATCGCTATGACTTCGTCTTTGTCTACTACGGTTCAGTCGATACTGCTGGCCACGCCTACGGTTGGATGGAGCCCGGCTACTTGCAACAGTGCAAACATGTTGACACCTTGCTCAGCGAGCTGGTGGCTGCCATGCCTGCAGATACCCACATGATCGTCCAAGCTGACCACGGTGGCCATGATCGCAATCACGGCACCGATTGTGCTGAGGATATGACCATCCCATGGATTGCCGTGGGCCCGCGTATCAAGCCCAACCACACCATCTCCTACCCAGTGTCACTCATGGACACCGCACCCAACTTGGCCCATATGCTCGGTGTTAAGCCTCACGAGGAGTGGGAAGGGTATGTCATCGACGAAATGTTCATCGACGCATAGACATACTCCACTCATCCCTAATACACATGGCGTAGGCGTGATATGATAGTCGCGCCTACGTTTTTTGCTAATAAAAGGACGCACCCCATGAGTCAACTCGCTCAGGCAACCGTACTCATCACCGGCGGCGCCTCAGGGATCGGTTATTTGCTCGGTCAACAACTTATCGCCCACGGTATCAACCATCTTGTTATCTGGGATATTAATCAATCGATGCTCGATACTGCGGCAACTACATTACGTCAATCAGGCGTACACGTAACTGGCTACCACGTCGACATCACCGACAATGCCCAGATTGATACGACACTTGAGGCAATGCATGCCGCAGGTATCACTATCGACATCGTGGTTAATAATGCCGGAATCGTTATCGGTAAGCCATTTGCCGAATATACTGATACGCAGATCGCCCGAGAGATGACCATCAACGCTGTTGCACCGATGCACATCACACACAAACTACTCGCCGGCATGCACCAAAGACAACGCGGGCACATTGTCAACATCGCCTCGGCGGCGGCGCTCTTATCCAACCCGCGCATGTCGGTGTATGTGGCGAGCAAATGGGCCATCACCGGCTGGTCGGATTCACTACGCATCGAACTTGAACAAGCCCAGAGCCCAATCAAAGTAACTACTGTCATGCCCTACTACATCAATACCGGCATGTTCGATGGCGTACAGTCACGAATTATCCCAATCCTCAAGCCTGATCACGTCGTACGCCATATCATTCGCGCGATTGAGCGTGATGCCGTCTTTTTACGGATGCCATGGATTGTCAACCTGCTCCCGCTCATCAAGGGCATTCTGCCAATGCGGTGGTTTGATGTGGTAATCGGCAAGTGGTTCGGCATTTATGACACCATGCAACACTTTACAGGTCGCAAACAATAACCCCGCGTCCACCAAGTGGTGCACACGGGGTCATCACATGAAATACTTGTTAGCGCTTAGGAATCCAGACACGCATCTGGGCAATCTCGGCCTCTTGGGTCTCGATGATAGTGCGGGCGAGGGCTTTAATCTCCTCACGACTTGATTTCTCAAGCGCATCCTTCGCCATTGCCACCGCGCCAAGGTGATGATCAATCATTGCCTCACTCCACCGCACGTCGTAGGGCAAGCTTGGGTCGTCGGCCACAACCATGGCGCCCATATCCATGCCGATGCCAGCACTAATACCCTCGCCCGGGTACCATTCTTCGCGCCATGTGCGCATCTGCTCGATTTCGGCCGATTGCGCATCAATGATGACTTGAGCCATGATTTTGAGCTCTTCACGCTCGGCTTTTTCGAGTGCATCTTGGGCCATCTCTACCGCCCCGCGATGATGAATTAACATACTATCGATAAACCGGGCATCATATGGCCCATCATCACCCATAGCATGCGCCGAATGATCGGGCATCTCGTGGAGTGTCGATGTAGATGTATCAGCTTGTGCTGATTCTGGAGCAGCAGCGGAGGGCGCCGTCGTCGTGCTCCCACAGGCCGTAATAACCAACGCCATTACCACCAATAACCATCGATACCGCATAATTGTCTCTTCTTTCCCCTAATAAATCCGTTAACTACCATAATCACTCAACACAGCCTGAATCGTATGGAGCGCCTGATCACGCAATGGTGGATTGGAGTGATAGTAATATGGCAACTGAATAATCGCTACCGATAATGCCCACGCCCGCCCACGGCGCCACGTCGACTCATCTACGGACACAATATCCCGAAAGCGTTGCCGCGCCCGCGGTGATAAGTAGTTCCACGCAATCAGCATATCAACCGCCGGGTCACCTACGCCTAATCCCCCAAAGTCAATCACCGCCGCAAGATGACCATCATGCACCAGCACATTGCCGGGCGCCAAATCGCCGTGTACCCACACCCCCGGTGATGGCCAAGCTGGGAGCAACAACGACTCTTGCCAGATCTGGCGTACCATCTCGACATCGACAAGCCCAGTTGATGCTGCAATAGCTGTCTGAGTAGCGGCATCGCGCAAATGCATCGCTACACCTCGATTGAAATTGTGCTCCCCAGCGAGCGGCCCATGACTGGCATCCAGTGCATGCAATTCACAGATAAACTGACCAAGCTCATCAACAAAGACGTCGTCATCGTGCATATCAATGTCAATCGCATTTGCCCCATCAATCCAACGTTGCACACTCCACGGCCACGGATAATCAAACGCCGGTTCACCGAGCGCTAACGGCACCGGTATTGGCGTCGTCATGTGGAGTGCCAAGTGGGGCAACCAGCGTTGCTCCTTGGCAACCTGAGGGATCGCCGAGGCAAGCCGGGGCATTCGCACAACCAAATCATCGCCAAGCCGAAACAACGTGTTGTCAGTACCAGTTGATGCAACTTGCTGAATTGGCATATTAGCCCACTGCGGGAATTGTGTGGCAATCAACTGACGGACCAACGAAGTCCCGATGATGCGTTCATCTGCATGCATATTTATTTGTCAAGTACCTTGCGCAAGCGCAACGAATTAGTCACCACAAAAATCGAACTAAACGCCATCGCCGCAGCCGCCACAATCGGACTCAACTGAATGCCAAACCATGGATAGAGCAGACCTGCAGCAATCGGAATCCCGACCACATTATAGGCAAATGCCCAAAACAGATTCCATCGAATCGTATTCAACGTCGCACGCCCCAACTGAATGGCTCGTGGCACCATCGATACATCCGAGCGCATCATGATGGCATCAGCCGTCTCAATCGCCACATCAGTGCCACTGCCCATGGCAACGCCGACATCAGCCTTGGCGAGTGCTGGTGCATCATTGATTCCATCGCCGACCATGGCTACCACACCCCGTTGTTGGAGGGCAGTAACTGCATCAACCTTCTGGGCAGGTAACACCTCGGCCACAACTTCATCGATACCGACCTGACCTGCGATATGCGCCGCCGTGGCCCGATTATCACCTGAGATCATCACTGTACGCACACCTAAGTCATGTAATGACGCAATCGCCTGACGAGACTCAGGGCGCGCTCGATCACTTAGGCCTAGCACACCGAGAACGGTTGTATCGCGCGCCACGATTACAATACTCTGGCCAGCAGATTGCAGTGCATCAATACGTGCCGCATGCACATTCGTATCGATACCGGCCTCGTGCATCGCTGCGAGATTACCAATCAAGATGCATACACCATCAATCTGGGCTGACGCCCCGCGTCCAACCATATCTTGGCGCTGTTGGGCACTAGGAATTGTCACACCGGCAGCCTGTGCCGCTCGTACAATTGCCACTGACAGCGGGTGATTGCTCCCTTGGGCCACGGCTGCCGCCAGAGCTAAAACTTGCGCATCAACACCTGCATCGGTGACTGTCGGGGTCCCCTCTGTGATGGTACCAGTCTTGTCGAACGCCACAATCGACACCTGGGCTAAACGCTCAAGTGCTGCGGCACCTTTAATAAGAATGCCTTGACTCGCGCCTACACCGCTCCCCACCATGATAGCGGTCGGCGTAGCCAATCCTAGTGCACACGGACAGGCAATCACCAACACTGCTACGGCAAACATCATTGCGCTAGTCGGCGACTCACCGCCAATCAACCACCACACCACAAAGGTAACTAGTGCGATCACGATAATCACCGGTACAAACACGGCCGAGATACGGTCAACTAACTGCTGCACTGGTGCTCGACTCCCTTGGGCTTGACGCACCAAACGCACTAGTTGTGCGAGCACACTGTCACTGCCAATGGCCTCGGCCCGCAGCTGAATCTCGCCCGTCAAGTTGATCGACGCACCAATTACCCGCGCACCAGGCTGGCGCACTACCGGCAAGCTCTCACCCGTCAACATACTCTCGTCGACCGACGTATCGCCCATTACAATCGTGCCATCCACAGGAACACGCTCGCCCGGGCGCACAATCACAATCTCACCACGACGCACCTGCTCGGTGGGAATCTTGATAACCTCACCCGCGCGCAAAATCCGCGTCTGCTTCGGTTGTAGCCCGATCAACGTACGTACTGCTTGACTCGCTTGACTACGTGCACGAGACTCAAGATACTTGCCGACCAAAATCAAGGCGATGATTGATCCCGCAGTCTCGAAGTAGACGTGCCCGGCACTCCCGCTGAGCAGTAACCACACGCTATACCAGAACGCAGCACTCGAACCGAGTACAATCAACGTATCCATGTTGGCAGTCCGTGAGCGCAATGCACTCCAGGCATGCCGATAAAAATCAAGTGCGGCGTAGCTTTGAATAGGAATCGCAAGCAACAAAAAGAGCCAGTTATAGGCATCGGTTGCAGCCGGCATCATGTGCATGTGATCAAGGCCGTTCTTGGCGACCATTTCAATTGCACTGCCGATAGGCCACGGATGAATCATGCCAAAATCTTTGGACATTGATATGACAAACAACGGGACGGCAAAAAGCATTGCCACAACCAAACGCCGCCAGCGCGTCGCAAGTTCAGCAGCCCGGGCATCAGCCTCGATATCGGCTGCATCACTGGTGTGCATAATCGGAATCACGCCATACCCAGCCTTTTCGACAGCAGCTACGATGATTGGGACGGTACTCACCATCGGCAAAAACTCAATCGTGGCTCGGTCATCACCAAGGTTTACTGAAGCTGATAAGACTCCAGGGACTTTGCGCAGAGCCTTCTCGACACGCGCCGAACAGCTTGCACAGGTCATACCGGTAATCGGCAACTCGACCTGCTCACGAATCACACCATAACCTGCTTTTTCAACAGCGGCAATTGCTTGTGGTAACACAACTGCGCTTGCAGTAATCTGTGCATGTTCGTCAGCTAAATTGACAGTGGCTTGCTCGATGCCCTCGATTTTGCGCAAAACCTTCTCAACGCGCATCACACAGCTCGCACAGGTCATACCAGTCACGGCAAACTCAATTGATTGATTGGTGGCAGTCATACCCCCCCCTTGGATCTAGCAGCACTTTGGACCGCTATCCCCCAACGAAATCGTCATCGCGCTTGGAACCTGATACCCAGCCGCTTGAATCGCTGACACCAATACTGGTCGTACTAATTGTGCGCCAACGATAGTTACCTTATTGCGATCCTCGCTCACCATAACCTCCGTCACACCCTCTACGGCCATCAAGGCCTTGGTCACGCGGTTTGCACAACCGCCACACGTCACACCTGCTACTGGTAATTCCATCGTGTCCATGTCACTTCCTCCGCTCTGTAAATACGTGCATCAACTCCCCAATCACACGCTCGCGTTCGTTGGGATCATCATTACGGATTGCAGTGGTCACACAACCGTGCAAATGCTGATCGAGCACTAATTTGCCGACTTGATCAAGTGCTTTCTGCACTGCATCAATCTGCTTAAGGATGTCGATACAGTACGAATCTTGTTCAACCATCTTCTGGATGCCGCGCACATGCCCCTCAATGGTGCGTAAACGCTGTGTCACTTGCTCTTTATGTTCGCTCATGCAATTTCTCCTCAAACCCCTCCCCTGGGGGGGAGGGGGTGGGATTAGTATAGCGTAAGATATACAGTTTTTGCAACTAAAAAGGAGATGAGATACATCTGCTAGAATAGTGCTACCGACCGTACTGACAATTGATGGGTTCAAGGAGGAACGCAATGGCAGGATTTAATGGGTTGGGCATGCATTTGGGTAATTTGTCGCGCTTATCTAACGCTGAGACACGTTCAATCAGTCCCGAAAACTTCGACGGTGCCAAAGGGCGTGGCGGCATGGCTACTGAGGGCACCGGTGCCCCACATGCTCGCGGGCTCGGCCAAGGGTGGAAGATTTCGCCATCCATTCGGATTGCCTCGGGCGAAACGCGCGAAATCGCCAATATCGATGGCATGGGCGCAATTCAGCAGATTTGGTTGACACCGACTGGCAACTTCCGCTTGCAGATTTTGCGCATTTATTGGGACGATCAGCCGACCCCGTCAGTTGAATGCCCACTCGGCGACTTTTTTGCGAGTGGCTGGGGCAAATACGCCCAAGTCAGTTCGCTCGCGGTATGTGTCAATCCGGGTAGTGCCTTTAATTGCTACTGGGAGATGCCGTTCCGCAAGCGCTGTCGCATGACGGTGACCAATATCTCCGAAAAGGAAGTCACGCTCTACTACCAAATAAACTACACGCTGACCGAGGTTCCCGAGGACTGCGCCTACTTCCATGCGCACTTCCGCCGGAGCAACCCACTGCCCTACATGACTGACCATACGATTGTTGATGGCATTCGTGGACGGGGGCACTATGTTGGCACCTACATGGCCTGGGGTGTCAACAACAGCGGTTGGTGGGGCGAGGGTGAGATTAAGTTCTTTATGGATGGTGATGGTCAGTTCCCCACCATTTGTGGCACGGGCACAGAGGACTACTTCTGTGGATCGTACAATTTCGATCTCGGACCGAGCAACGGTGGTTACCGCGAGTTCACTACTCCGTATGCCGGGTTGTCACAAGTCTTGCGTCCTGATGGCACGTATCAATCACAAACACGCTTCGGCATGTACCGTTGGCATATCATGGACCCGATTCGCTTTACGCAGGATTTGCGAGTCACGATTCAGGCATTGGGTTGGCGCAATGACGGTCGTTACTTGCCACTCCAAGACGACATTTCGTCGGTCGCATACTGGTATCAGACATTACCAACCGCACCATTCGCACCGTTACCGGATCGCGACTATTTAGAAATTATCTAATCATGCCACGTATATCACTGACAACATGGAGTATTCATCCATATCTTCACGAGGGGTCGTTGAATTTGCTCGACATGCCGGCGCGCGTCAAGCAGGCAGGGATAAGCACCGTCGAGATTTGCCACTTTCATATTCCACAGACCACGCCTGATTATCTTTTGCAGTTAAAAGCTGCAGCCGCGCAGGCTGGTGTCGAGATTTTCAGTGTATTAATTGACGCCTACGACATCAGTCACGCAGACCCACACACCCGTATGCACGACATCGCCCAGATTGCCAAATGGATTGATGTGGCAGCCTGGATTGGCGCCAGTCATGTTCGGGTAGTCGGTGGCGAATCTCCGGCCAGCGATGTCGATGCAGTTCGCCGTGCTGCAATTGCATTAGTCCAGCTGCAACAGCACGCCAAGGCTCGCGGGATTACCGTGATTACCGAAAACTTCAAAGCTACGGCCTCCACCCCAGCCAACTGGATTGCCTTACACGAGGCGTTGGGGCATGGTGGCTGTGCAGATATCGGCAACTTTCCCAGTGAGACGCGGGTTTCAGACTTTACTCAGGTTGCCCACAAGGCAGTCTCGGTACATGTCAAAGCATCGTATGACGACAATGGCGTCATTCAACCGGCTCAGGTGCAAGCGTGTTTGGCCGAGGTGCGTAAATACACCACTGCTGGCCCATTAACATTGGTATATGACCGTCCAGGCGATCGATGGCAAGGGATTGAAACATTGCGTCAAGTGGTTTTGGCTGCCATGGCATAAGGTCAGCTGTGTTGGTTGCCCATATGGTGAATAGCATCATATGGGCAACCGTATCTCGGTATAATACAGTTTAGTATTATTTTCTTTGGAACGGTGCAATCCTATGGTCAGCTGCGATGCCGGTCTCACGCCGATGCGTGCCCAGGTTGTTATCAATAATCGTGTTGTCAGCTATTTGCGTTGGGGCGATGGAGAGCACCATGTGGTATTACTCCACGGCATCACAAGCAGTGCGCGCACATGGTGGCGAGTCGCTCCTGTTATCGCCAACCTTGGCTACACCGTAACTGCCTTTGACATGCCAGGCCATGGCGAGAGCAATATGATTGGCACACACGATATCCCGAGCATCGCTCAGCATATCGCCAATGCGCTAACCAACTTAGGCATCGAACAGCCAAGTATCGTTGGGCATTCATGGGGTGGAGCTACGGCGATACATTTGGCAACACGCATTCCCATATCGCGTGTCACGCTCATTGATCCCGCTGTACAAATGAACCCCGACCATGGGGCAAGTGTTGTTGATCGCTATGCCGAGGGTGTCGGTGATGCCCCACACCAAACCACTGGCTGGCTTACCGCACGTCACAAACTCTGGCATCGATGTGATGTCGTCTGGAAAGCCGAGGCGCTCGCACAGTGCCGACGCGAGGCAGTTGACGGTCTGTTCATCCATAGTGGCACGTGGGACCTGACATCACCCATTACAACAATACCGGTACCAACACTTTGTCTGGTTGCCGCAACAGCTGCTACGGTCATCCCTGCAGCCGCACAGTTGACAATACAGCACGCACTACAACGCAACGGTGGACGTTACGTACAAATCGATGGTACAGACCACAACATGTTCCGCGGGGGATTTGACCTAACCATGCCACACCTTGTCAACTGGCTCAAAAAGGAGCACTGATGAGCCAATCAACACACCACACGCCTGATATGGTCCAACATGCTCTCGATCGAATGAGTGCCGCCGGCTACAAAATGACCGCACCACGCCTTGCTGTGCTCAAGGCAGCGAATACGTACGATGGGTCATTTAGTGCGGCTGACCTCGAGAAAACACTCCACGAACATGGCACACCACTCGGTGACGCGAGTCTTTTCCGTACACTCAAGTTAATGACCGATATCGGCATCATGCAACGCATTCACGGCATCGATGAATGTCATCGTTACATCATCAGCCCTGACAGTCACGCCCACCGGGTTGTCTGCACCACATGCGGTGGGATTACTGAATTTGCCGAATGTGGGCTTGATTCCGTGATTTCACAACTCGAACAACAAACCGGCTACCAAATTGTTGATCATCTGCTCGAGTTGTTTGGTACCTGCCCGCATTGTCAACAAACCAAATCATCGCCCACCTAGCGCATGGAGTTTGCGATGCACTACCACACGATTATCGTCGGCCTTGGCGGAATGGGCAGCGCAGCCACTTACCATCTCGCGCGCCGCGGTCATGCCGTGCTTGGCCTCGAACGATTCGGACCCGCCCATACCAACGGTTCTAGTCACGGGCACTCGCGGATCATTCGTCAAGCCTACTTTGAGCATCCTGCTTATGTACCGCTCCTAAAACGTGCATTCACTTTATGGCATGAACTCGCTGCCAATGCAGATGAGGACTTGCTCCATCTCACCGGTGGCATCATGATAGGCCACCCCGATAGCGACGTGATTCAAGGTACGTTGGCGAGTGTGCGGCATCATGATTTACCCCACGAAATCCTCGACGCAGCCGAGATTCGCCGTCGTTATCCTGCATTTACACCGACTGATGATGTAATTGGCGTCACCGAACACAACGCCGGCTATGTTGTACCTGAGGCAGCCGTACGCACGCACCTAAAACTTGCCGCCCATCATGGCGCAGAACTCCACTACCACGAGACGGTGCAGTCGTGGCGTGCTGACGAACATGGCGTCACTGTCACCACCGACAAAGGCGTCTACCATGCCGATCACCTCATTCTGAGCCCTGGGGCGTGGGCACCCGAACTTATGCATGACTTGGGATTACCCTTGCGGGTTGAGCGGCGCGTATTACTGTGGTTTGACCCGATTGGGGGCGTGGCACCATTCGAGGAGCCGAACTTCCCTATTTACATCTGGGATTGTGGGAACAACATCTCGTTCTACGGATTCCCACATCAAGCCGGCGTCAATGGCATCAAAGTGGCCATCCACACCGTCGGCCAATCATGCACGCCTGAGAGTATCGACCGTACATTACACGAAGCTGACGTCGACCATTTGCAATCACTCTTACAATCACGCATTCCTGCATTGACTGGCCCAATGATCGACTACGCTACCTGCATGTATACACTCACACCAGATGAGCACTTTGTGATTGCCACCCACCCACAGCACCAGCATGTAGTGTTGGCATCGCCATGTTCAGGACATGGCTTTAAATTTGCACCAGTCATCGGCGAGATTCTCGCTGATCTGGCAGAACACGGTCGTACCGACCACGATATCAATTTGTTCGCATTACGCTTTTAAGGGAGATTGCATATATGCCTGCCTTGACCCATGCGCACGTCGATACTTTGCGAAAACGGACTGCTGCCAAACTAGCGAGTGCCGGCATTATCTTGACGCCGGCCGAGGAGGCAACCATTGAGGTTGCCGATTGTGGCCTTGGCGAGATCGAGACCATTGGACTCCAACTCATCACCTACGTCAACACCGATCGTTGTTGCGCCAAAGAACTGGTCATGTTCCCCCATCAGGTCTTTGTAGAGCACCAGCATCCGCCAGTTGGCGATGATCCAGGCAAAGAAGAGACGTTCCGCTGTCGCCAAGGTGAGGTCTATCTGTATGTTGAAGGCGAGCCCACGCCCAATCCTAAAGGCACGCCGCCCGCCCATCGCGCACAGCACTTCACTGTATGGCACGAGATTATACTGCACCCAGGTGAGCAGTATACCTTGATGCCCAACATCAAACACTGGTTCCAAGCAGGGCCTGATGGGTGCATCGTCTCAGAGTTCTCCACTAAGAGTCGAGATGAGCTCGATATTTTCACTGATCCCGATGTTACACGCATTCCTATCATCTAACCACATGTCATTCGACCGGTAGACTACACCGCATAATGAGAGGCACCACACATGCACATTTGTCGATTTATGAATGCAAGCCAGCAAGTTCGAATTGGATTTATTGATGACGGTCAGCTGTATGACATCACTGCTCGATTCCCAAGTATTAGCGCATTTTTGCGCTGGACAGTCGGGCGAAATGATGTTGGCAGTGCGTTGCGACAAGCACTCCAAGGGGCATCATCAGTAGGGCCGGTTAGCGCTTTCACGATGCTGCGACCGACTGACGACCAAGAGATTTGGGCGGCTGGTGTTACGTATGAGCGCAGTCGGGTCGCCCGTGAAGAGGAGTCTGCCAAGAGCGGGATTTATGACCGGGTTTACACAGCGGCCCGGCCAGAGATTTTTTTCAAAGCAACACCTAACAGAGCAGTCGGACCACATGAGGCCGTGGCGATTCGGCATGATGCCACTTGGAACGTGCCAGAACCCGAGTTGACACTGGTGATGAATCCAGCCATGGAGATAATTGGTTATACAGTCGGTAACGACATGAGTTCACGTGATATTGAGGGCGAGAACCCGCTCTATCTACCCCAAGCCAAGATGTACGCCCGCAGTTGTGCGCTCGGACCGATGATTGCCCTTAACGAGCATATCGCCGACGCCAAGAATCTCGATATTCAGGTACAGATCCGCCGGGCTGACATCGTAATGTTTGAGGGTGTTGTTAATACCAGCAAGATTGTCCGAGATTATGTCGACTTGGTCGAGTATTTGGGGCGTGATAACCAATTCCCTGATGGAGTGCTATTAATGACAGGCACCGGCATCGTCCCCGGTGATGACTTTACGCTGGAGGATGGTGATACCGTACGCATCACCATCGCCGAGATTGGCACCCTCGAGAACCCCGTTGTACGCGGTGGAGTGCGTTAATCGGTTCATTCAAAAAAACGCCGGCGAGTGGATTGCATCAACCCACCCGCCGGTATCTTTATGACCCTTACTGCGGCTCAAAGCTCAAATCGACCCACTGATTCTTATCTTTGTCATAAAAGTCAATCATCAGTGCATCATCGCTGAGATATGCCTTATACCCATCCGCATAAAACCCTAACCCGGTGCGCGTCGAAACCATCTCCTCAGTGACCGACAGTGTATAGACTCCATTCGCATCCGTTTGAGCTACAGTCCAGATATACTCGTCATACCGATCGTAATTGACCTGATCCCAGCGGTAGCCAGGCTTTAGTATGACAATCCAAGCACCTGCAATTGGATTACCGGAATAGCGGTCATTCACAGAACCGACAATGTCAAAGCTTTCAGCTTGCTGCTGATTCCCACCCGAATTTGAGGCCGTAGAGTTATTTGAGTTGCTATTGTCATTCGCGGTCTGAGCTGCCTGTGGTCCTACCAACTTCGCAGCATCTGCCCCATTACATCCAGGAATGCGCACAAGTTTAGCCGACGAAATCAAATCTTCTGCGAGTGTAATAGGACGTGCATACCCGAGTGAATCTGCATTATCGGACATTCCAGCAAATACCACGGCTACTTGCTCGTTTGACTCATTGATAATCGGCCCACCCGACGCACCGCGTGAATCCGAAGCATCGTATTTAATCGCATCATACGAACGAGTGCTTGAAGCGCTCATGGTAACTTGCTCAAAGCCAACTACCTGCCCGCTCGCAATTGATACGGTGTTACCACCGACGCCCGAATAGCCTACCGAAGTGACGTTTTGGCCGATTTCAACCTCACTATCAGTATTGAGTGTCACCGCCGGCAAATTCAGACAATCAGCTGGAGGTTCACCATTAGTAGTAGCGATAATCCGCAACACCGCCAAATCACGTCCGGCATCTGCATCAACAACTTGCGCAATAAACTGGAGCTTTGGTGGATCACGAGGGTCAAGCGTGACATAGATATATGAGATACCATCAGCATTATAAAATTGCCCACTCTGATTATCACCAATCACATGGTAATTCGTCAAAATCAAGCCACGTGAATCAATAATCGAGCCCGATCCGTGCCCAACCTCTTGCCATGTTGCATCAAGCATCCCGATACGAACAGTAGCGTCAATGACATCATTGAGTGTCATGCGCTGGATAGTGTTTGCGGCGGAATCAGCAACTGGAAGATCGGCTTCGTCCGCAGATACGTTTGTCGACGGCACTGCAGGTGTATTAGAATTAGTAATTGCATTAAGCAGGCTACAGCTCGTCAAACTTACCCACGCTAGTATAAATAATACAAACAGGCGTTTTGCCAGCATAAGCATAACTCCTTTGACTGGAAATGAATACAGACGATGCGCATCCAATTTGTGTCGCATGTGTAATTTATCTTCCTCACATCGCAACCATCGTGCACCGATACGCATTTATTCAGCAAGATTATATAAATTCAATCATCATTGGCAAGTATCTTGATCTCGTTGCTCAGATGACAAAGCCGACAGCGCAGTGCTGTCGGCTTGCTGATATACATATTTATAAGAGCGCTAAGATTACGACGAAGAACGCCGCGGACGGTATGTACGAATGGTAATTCCTTGTTCTGCGGCCTGTGCTACCGCCCGTAAAATCGTCCGTTCATGCACAAATAGCACTTTGGCTAAATCACGAACCATCACCGTAGCACCTTGTGACTCGGCTTGATGCGCCAACTGCTGGATTTTGTCACTCAACGATAAGTGTTGATCCCGCAACGTACCACCTGACCAAATGACGGGAATCATCTCTTCGTCGCGCAAGCGACGGCCACGAGGGGCATCATCTGCAGGCAACCAAACCACTACATCACCTGTTGTCTGGCTTGGCGTTTCCATGAGTTCGTTGACTCCACGGTTATTGCGTACAAGGTCAGTACGTGCTGATGTGGATGGGAGCTGGCGCAAATGTGCAACTAACAAGTCGACACCACGATTTCGTGTGGTCAGGTATTGGCGATGCTGGCACCCTTGCAAGATCATCGTGACAATTGCAATGATCGACAGAGGAAGAACCGCAGCAGTGGTGTACTGATGCGCTTTGGCTTCAGCCTGTAACGCCCAAATTAAAGCCTCATGGGAATTCCCTTCGATCCAATAAAACCACGCTATCTCGTGATACCAGCCAAATGCAAGGGAATCATTCATGCGATTATGAACATCGATACATTGTAACAATGCATGTTGTTTACGTTCGTTGAGTACGTGTGCCGCACGCAAAATAAACCCAGCCAAACAAGCCTCATATTCGAGCAAACCTGCACCATAAGCTTCTTTTAAACCTTGTTCTGCTAATTGTTTTGCCTCAGACCACTGATGTTGATGCACCAAAATATGTAGATAACCAAACAATGCCATTAAGCGCTGGCGTAAAAGTTGTAACGAAGTAGCACGCTCAAGCACGGTATGCACCAGATGTTCAGACTCAACATATCGGCCAAATCGCACAAGGTCCATACACATCAGTGCGCCTGCCATCAAGTTCGTGACCATATCACCCACGTCATACATCGTCGCGTAGACTGATCCAAGTTGTCGTTGAGTTGCCACATGATCATGTTTTGCCAACGAGATGACACCGGCATGGTACTCAACTAACGCCTGTGAGCGTGCAGTTAATACCCCTCGATAGCGATTAATTAACGCAAACGATCGTTCCGCACGGACAAAATCTGCGAGTCGTGCATACACGTAGCTTTGAGTCAACGCAATGATGACCTGATTGATGATATGTGTTTTGGGGGCATGCATCGACTCGAGCATCACCACACTATGGGAGACCTGTCCGCAGTCGATATAGGCATATGTCAATGCATGTGCTGCTGCAAAAGATAGACGCGGCAATCGCCGACGACCTGCATCCTCATAGACACGCCGCAACACATCGATTGATTCGCGTGGATAGCCAGCCCAACGCAACGAAATACCTGCCCCAATCAAGGCCTCGTAATGTCGATGAGACGATGGGCTACTAAGTGCTTTCAATAACGAAATGGCACGACGGACTTCGGCAGGTTCTGCGCCAAATCGGCCCATCCGCACCGCATTCACTGCATACAGCCACTGCACATCTGGATTTGACTGTGGTAGTTGTTGAATTAGGCGAAAAACGTGTCGGAGTAAAGGGACATCACCATGCCGCCATGCAGTGTCTGCAGCATCATGCAAAATCCGCTGTGCAACATTCACCTCTCCAACATACAGCGCATGTGTCACCTGTGTAACACCGCGGGTCGATTGCAATGCAAGGGTGTGCAATTGCGTACGTTTTGCCAATGTCAATGTCCCCACAATCCGATGGCGAAGTGAATCATGAGCAATCCGCACATGACCATCAGTGCGGACAATCAACTGTAGTTCAGCAAGCTTATCAATTAATTGACGGATACGGCGACGATATCCCCATGGGCGCACAACAATATCATCTATCGCAACATCTCCATCAATAATGGCAATCAAGTGCAACAGCTGAAGCATCGACGGATTGAGTGGAGGCAACAGCGTATCTGCAAGATGTGTTGGTTCATAGTGCCACTCTTCACACACCGCATTCCATGTTAACTGCTCTGACTTGATTAGCTGATGCAATGTAGTACGAATCTGAAAAATAGTATATTGCCCATTGCCTAATGCTTCACACAAGGACGATGGTACAGCGGTCATCAAAATTGCCTGCAACAGCTCATCAACCTCAGCAGATGACAATGGCGATAATTTATATGATGCGATGGCAGACTGCGTGACGTCTTCTTCGCTTGCCACAATCACCATCATATGCGTTGTTTGACGCGCAACCTCGGCAATCTCATTTACAAGGGATAATGGGGCATCATCTACAATCAACACCAGCGGTTGATGAGCTACAAACCGTATAAACCCATTAATTAATGCATCAGAGCGTTGGACATATGGCAGATTTGCATCCATTGAAAGTGAGTTCTGTCGATTAGGGCTTGCGACAAGACTGCGTTGTTGGGCAGGGGTCAACTGGGCATAGATCTGCATCACCTGTGCATGCAAATGCACATCATTGTTCATGGCAAACTGCAATCGTCGATAGAGCGTATCATCAGCCACACTCCCGGTAGATCGACCAAACCACACCACACGCTGATCTGCATACATCCGCTCAAACTCTTTGAGCAGGTGCGTCTTTCCAGTGCCACTTTCACCTTGTACCAACACTAATTGAGGGACACCACGCAAATGAGCATCCCAATGCATCGCTAATGTATCAAGAAGCGCAATGCAATTACGCAGTGGAACTTGTTCTATGTGTGTGATTCGTTCCATGCACATTTGTACGGGGTCAATTGGCGCATGCTGTTGTGCCTGCGTCACAAGTCGTTCCATACGCTCAACCCAGTCAAATGGCATTGGTTCAACACATCGACGAGCAACAACAATGTGCGCATGTGCACGCAGAGGTTGTCCATTAGCAAGTAACAAACGAATCAAACGCTCATGTGCAACATAATCCCATTCGCGTTCTGTTACGTAGCGTTGGGCATATGACAACAACCAGTGGGAGCGCCCTTGTGACACATCCATGTCAAGCAACACAGACAGCGTCATAACATAGCGTTCATGCACGTGTTGTGCCATCTCACGCGCCCAACCATACTGCGGCTTAACCAAAAACTGCCCGTGATACCGTGCTATTGCACGCATACGTTGTGCATGCGTTGCAGTAGGCGAACTCTCATGCAGAAATGCGGTCACATCTACGGAGATTGAGACCCATGGGGCAAACGACAGATGCGTACGCGTAATAGTCAAAGCCGGTCCGAGCCATTTACGTAGCACATAAATGGCATTACGCACCATGTGGGCACCTTGACTGACTTCGTCAAAGACTTCTTGTTGAATACGTTCTCTGGGGACAGGTTGTCGATGGGGCCCACATGCCATGTAGGCCAACACACTCCACGCAGCATGACTCATTATGGACGGTGGTTCGGGGGCGCCAGTCAAGGCCAAATTTCCCAGTGTTGTCAGTGTCCAATGATGCGAAGCACGAGGCCCTAATTCTACATGCGTATGGTCATCCATCGACAAATCCTTTTTGTATCGCTCGATAGACATCGTCATAATCTATTTTTTGTAAATCTGTCGTATCGAGTTGAACATATGTTCCTGGTAACTCAAGTGGATCTTCACGTCCAAGCAACAGTCGATTGCGCAACTCGAGTGCTACTGCTCCTTCTTGATGGCCAGGGTGTCGACTACCGTCTTGACCACGCAGTTGATGTCGTTGCCACAACGTGGGGCCATCACATACCACATGTACTTGCACAAATCGCACCGCATACGCTGACTTCAATGACATAAATCGCGGCGTATCACGAAGACATTCAAAGTTTGATTCAATCACACATGCGCGCTGGGCAACGAGCTCTCGTTCAAGCCATAGAAACAGCAAATCCATACTGGCACGGCTCAATTGTCGCGACCACGCGCGGTCGCTCCAGCCAAGCGAATCAAATAACGATTCCTTGAACATGTCCTTCGTCATCAACGGCCAATTCAATCGTTGTGCAACCGCTGTCGCAGCCGTTGTCTTGCCGACACCAGGTAGGCCGTTGATGACAAGTACATTGGTCGTCATACAGTAATAACCAACTTTTGGGCGGTAATCGACTCAATGAAGTCCAGATCAAGCATTGCCCCACTGCCAATTGCATCTGGCACAGTCAGCGTACTATCGCTGTTCAGTTCGAACGGATTCAATACCACGTCTCGTGCATAATAACGTGCATTAGCACTGATATCACCTGGTAAGACAAAGTTCGGCAAGCTTGCCAGCGCGACATTAGCTGCCCGACCAATACCCGTCTCGAGCATACCACCACACCATACTGGGATATCTGCAGCCTTGGCCATATCATGAATTTGTTTTGAGGCAGCAAACCCGCCAACACGCGCAGGCTTGATATTAATCACGCCACAGGCGCGCATCTCGATGGCCCATCGTGCATGTTCAGGGGAGACAATGCTTTCATCAAGACATATTGGCGTTCTGATCACCCGCTGTAATTTGGCATGATCGAAAATATCATCATGCGCCAAAGGTTGTTCAATCAACAACAACCCAAAGTCATCAAGCTGAGCCAAATGCGCTGCATAGTCAAGCGTATAAATGCTATTTGCGTCAACCTGGAGCAAGATATTTGGCCATGCCTCACGCACTGCCTTAGTAGGCTCGATATCCCAACCCGGCTTAATCTTAAGTTTGATGCGTGAATACCCAGAATTAACGTATCCCTCTACCACCTTCAGTAACGCATCAATCGATGGCTGAATGCCGACGCTGACGCCCACACTTACCTTATCGCGCTCTCCGCCCAACATATGCTTGAGGCTCTGCTGACGCGCATGCCCAAACCAATCCCACACCGCAAACTCAATGCCTGCTTGAGCCATGCGATTCGCTCGTACAGGTGCAAAAATCTGTTGGACATCGGTTGGTTCTTGGATGTCGTGAGCCATCAACCGAGGCACTAGAATATCGCGAAGCATCAACATGACAGTGTCACTGGTCTCTTCGTTGTACCACGGCGCTGGGCCAACTGGGCTCTCACCCCAGCCGGTGATACCATCTGCGTCAATGCGTACCAACACTGCGTGGGTGCCCTCTTCGCGCCAGCCACTTGTCTCAAATGGCGAGACATACGGCAGATGAATCCGCCGAATTTCAACACGTTGAATGTGCATCTGTAACTCCTATTCTGCCTGCGGTAGCAACACATAGTGCCAGCCGCGGCCCTCGATTGCCACACAATCGACCACCTGGTATCCAGCCGCAAACGCCGACTCAAATAGCTCCCGTTGCATCATGCGCCATGCAAGCAAGCGTTGTGTATCGTGTGTACGTAACATTGCCAACTGCTCTGGGAGTGGCACTGCCACTGGTGCACCATTCCAATCAGGGATTTGGATAATATGCGGCTGATTAGCCTGGACTACAACCGGATAACGAATGTCATCTTCTTGCCAGATTGGATAGCGTTGTGCCACACGGTCAATCACACGCACGCTGTCCATCCACCAATCAACCTGAAAGCGATCACTCGGCGCGCCAGCATTGAGTGCATCCGTCATCTCACCGTAGACATCGCGCTTATATGTCATACACACCGCACCAAGCCGATGAATGTTAAAACTCCCATTAACCGAAGCCAACGGATCATATGTCCATGTCATCAGGTTGGTTTTACCGTGAGCCAATAGTCGTTCTCGTTGAGCCAACTTCAGCTGTAAGCCAATATCACGCCCACGATATTCAGGGAGTACTCCCACAATGTGACTGCAATACTTGAGCTGTGCTGGTCGGTGATGTGTCAAACCATACCACCCCAACGCAAATCCCACCATGCCGTGGTGCTCACGACGACTACGGTCATACGCCCCAAGCAACACACATTCACTCGTGGCCCAAGTAATCAGCACATGTGTAGGAATAATTTCGTCATCATTATTCGACCAAATCACATGGTGTACCGACTGTAAATCAGCACACCCCTGCAAATCAGTTATTGGTACAATATCGATAGTCATGCAACCGCCATACTTCCCTTTTTATGGATTGGGACGCTTCAGCTCGGCAACATATGGTCGTTTGACAAACGTATAGGCCACATCGTCAAACAATGGCAAGACATTCTCAGCTGTCACAATCTCACTGAGCTTCACATAGACAGCATTTTTATCATCAAAACACAATGTCGGCACACCAAAACAATCATAGGTTGCTTTGGCGTACTCGTGGTCTCGCTTGAGGACCTCGAGCAACGTGCGGTCGCGCACATCGTCATGATACCGTTGCATATCGACACCACAAGTTGCAGCGACGTCGGCAACAGCATCGCGCGACGAAATATCAACTTTGCGCTCGTGACGGGCATCATACAAGGCCGTTCGAAATCGATTAAATTGTGATGTACCTTGCCGTCGTACTGCTTCGGCTGCCCAAAACGCATGCAGTCCTCGATAACTGCTCCACCCCTCACGAAGCCCCAAATAATCGTCTGGTTGATCCCACACATACCAGTTTGCATCTTCAGGGGCATTCACTTGCTCTAGTGAAAAGTAGCGCCAATCAATTGTTACACTCGGGCGTTGCTCCACAACCACATCCAGCCAGCGTGATGCACGCCATGCAAACGGACACAAGAAATCAAAAAAAACGGTAAGTTGCATTTGTCATCTCCACTGTCGTATGACACCAGCAAAACACATTTATATCACGCTAATTGCGCAGTCAATAATCCTAGTGTATCACTTTTTTTCAACGAAATGAGTCATCTATCAATGTATCATATAAGGTTTTTTGCCGTTGTTGCGCATCACGATATCGTGCATGTGTATCCATATTTGGTGTATACGTCTCGGCCAATATCACCGGTATATCAGACAACTGCTGAATGACTCCGAGACTCCGTAACGCGAGCATGGCTACCCCTCGTGCCGTGGTCTCAATCACTGCAGAGGTATACACTGGTCGCCCGAGGACATCTGCACAAATCTGCAACCACGTCGGCGAGCGCAACAATGCGCCACCACTAGCAATAACTCGTTCAGTTATCGGCAACATCTCGGCAATCAAACCAAAGCGTAATGCAATACTCTCAAGCGCTGACCGTACCAATTCAATCGGTGTCGTACCAAGATGCATACCATGAATGGTCGCTTTGGCAGCCCCTGCCCATCCAGGGCTCCGTTCACCTGCCCATAATGGCAACATCGTCAATCCATGGCTATCAGGTTTCATCTGGGCAATTGCCTCTTCAATCGCGTCATCAGTATCTATATCAAATCGTAATGTCTCACGCATCCATTGATAGACATTCCCACCTTCGCTGGTTGCACCACCTACCAGTGCCAAATCGCGATCGATACGATAGCACCATAATCCTGCCGGCGGCGTTGGTCGACCTGGCAATGCAATACGCATCGCACCAGTCGTCCCCACAGTCAATGCAAGTGATTGTGCATCCACACAGCCACTGCCTACATTGGCAGCAGCACCATCACCAATTGCACCAAACCACTGCACCGACATCAGCCACGGCCAACGAGCAGCCCACGGTGCTCGCATACCGTGATGCGGTTGATTGACATCCACAATGGGCGCCAGCACATCATCCCTGAGGTTTAATGCGTCACACCAGACATCATCCCATAGTAGGGTTTCGCGGTGTAATAATCCGGTCCACGCTGCATTACTGGGCGTAATACGGCGAATCCCCAGTAGCTGATACTCGAGATACTCGGTAAATGTCATCCAATAACGCGCGGCGCGCCACTCATCAGGTCGATGCGTGGCAATCCAATGCAAACGAGCAGGCCAGTAATTCGGCCGAATCAAACATCCTGTACGCTGATGCGTGGATCGTTCATCATGCAGACGCCGCAATTCATCAGCACTAGGGTCACTTTGGGTATCAGCGTACGTCCGTACTGGGCCAACAGCACACCCATCAGCCGCAACACCAACCATCGTTGTCGCCATAGTCGCAACTGCCACAGCAGCGACATCGGCGTGACGCGAGCCAATTTGTAGCTGAATCTGGTCAAACAACGCCACACACGTGTCAAACAATGTATCAGCATCTATCTCGGCCGCACCAGCTGCACTTGAATCCACTTCGATCGTGTGTCGTGCCTCAATCTGCTTGACCTGCCGTGCTCGTGCATCAAAACACAGTATACGCACCGAACTCGTGCCGATATCCAACGCAAGAATGAGTGGTGCAACTGCATCAGCAAACGCTACGACTTGTGTATTCATGGTCATTTCTGTGTTCTATTCGTGGTTATAGCACCATTGTACATACAAACAGCGCCTCGAACGAGTATCGTTCAAGGCGCTGTTCTCACAAGTTCAACTATTCACGTGGACGAAGTGCAAGTGTCACCATAAACTCTAGCTCTTCGCTGCCGCGTAACACCGTCACTTTTACTGTGTCGTTCGGCTTGTATTGCAAAAGGACACCGCGCAACGAGGCTTGCTGACCAAGCTTGATACCATCGATTGCAACAATCACATCCCCTGCTTTGATCCCTGATTTGGCAGCCGGATAACCATCGCTCACCGATGTCACATAGGCACCTTGTTGCACCTGTAAGTCGTTCTCAATCGCAATATCTGCATTAATCATCCCGTACGTAATACCCAAAAACGGATACTGTACTTCGCCTGTTGCAATAATTTGCTCAGAGACACGTCGTGCAATATTTGAAGGTACCGCAAACCCCAGACCCTCGATGCGGACAGCACTCATCCCTTGATCGCGATAGACCAACGTATTAATGCCGACAATCTCTCCCTGCATATTGAGCAACGGACCACCACTATTCCCACTATTTATGGCTGCATCGGTCTGGATTAAATCTTCGGGAGCGTCAGCACTCAACGTACGATGTAATGCACTGACTACACCTACGGTGACGCTATTCTTGAACTCACCCAGTGGACTACCAATCGCAATCACCGTCTCACCTTGGCGCAACGCATCCGAGTTACCAAGCGACAAATAACCCGGCACCGCACCTTCAATCTTGAGCAACGCCAAATCCATTAATGGATCATCACCTACCAACGTAGCCGGACGTGTGCTCCCGTCATACAACACAACCTCAAGTTCGCTATATCCGTCAATTACATGATGATTGGTAATCACATATCCGTCAGGACTGATAATTGCACCGGATCCACTCCCTGCCGCCTCACTCCCACGTGCCCCAGACACCATCCGATTGATTACCGTAACTACAGCTGGCGAAACTCGAGCCACTACCGTGGGTACGTCGTTTACCGGAACGGCTGATGGCGCACTACTCTCTGGGTTAGTTGGTAGCAATGTTGGCAACGGCAACTGAGTTGCCGGCGGAAGTTGTTGTGACACCGTTGAAACAGGTAAAGCCTGCGACACGGCAGTATCAACGGCTTGGCGTAACTGGCGTTGTGTGATGTACACGGCAGCTCCAGCACCCGCAATAGCTCCAAGTACTGCTCCACCAATCAATGTGATGAGCAAAATACTGATAACTACAAAGTTATTCAATCGACCCATGTAACTCCTCCTCACACTAACACAAGCATGAGTATTAATTTATGGTAACGCTGTTATTGTGTACCATATGAATAAATTGTATATGAACACAATATGAGCATCGTATGAGCTAATTGCCTATAGTACAAAATTTGTACATCTGCTATACTTAATTTGCATTTCGAAGACGAAAATAGCATTACATTCGTGCATGTTGCTTACTTTAATTTACACATGCTTCGTCACAGCGAGATACTATGATTCTAGAACAACGTTTTGGGGCTGCCCAAGTAGCCATGCGTGCCGCTGATATTCTCGTGCAACGCGCAAGCACAGGACAAGCAGCGTCACCTGATACCTTTCGCCGCGAAATCTTCCGTACCGGGTGGAATCTTATTAGTGAACAACAAGCTGTCGGTTCACTCGTCAATCTACTTGATAGTCTTCTGTGGGCTTTAGAATCAGCCGAAACACCACATGAACTTCATGCAGCAACGCATCACGTTATTGATACATACCGACACCAACTCACTCAGCGCGTGTTTGATAGTGCTGCGCATAGCCTGAGTGTGCTTGCGCCATGCCGACGGATTGTGACTCATGGCTATAGTACAACGGTCCAATATGCACTCCAACATGCCTTACGTAGTGGTCAACGTGTTATTGTTGATTGCGTCGATGACGGTAATACCGTCAATCACGAGGCATTGCGCGCGCGGATTGCAGCAATTGGATTACACGTCAATTCCGTTGCACTCAACGAAATACCACAACACATATCATCATATGATGCAGTAGTCGTTGGTGCAGATACACTCGATATGCATGGATTAGCCAATTCGGATGGAACCTATCAGTTAGCCCAACTCGCCAATCATCATCATGTACCGTTTTTTGCATTCTGTACAAGCGAAAAGTTCCTCCCCAATGTCTTTTATATCGCACCAATGCAATCAATTCCTTTTGATGAGAGCCTCTCTATCCCTCATACCCTACACAAACCAATTGATCGTACACCAATTGAATTCATCTCAGCCGTGATTACAGAACGAGGTCCGCTCCCAGCTCCAGCCGTCATTGCATGGCTTGCCACAACGCAACTCCATCCGTGGCTAGTTGGTCGTGGCCAATCGCTGAGATTCCCTTAAATCGTCATCCTAAATATACCAAGACAACCGTGTATAATCATTTCAACAGGCAGTGATTGCTCTGCCCTGTGACCTCTACTTGACATTCGTTTCACCATGAATTACCATTAATTACGTATGAGTGATAAAAACAACAATAGAACAGAGAAAAACAGTGATATGGAGTTTTTAGATTCCTTATTACGTCAATCAAAAAGCACACCTCCTGGGCGACGTACATCAACGACGCGGCCATCACCTACCCTTGTGCGTAATACCGATGCAATTGCCACATCAGGGAACACCGGTGCAATTGCCACCAAGCGTAACACCAGTACAATCGCCACATCAGGTCATACCGACGCAATTGTTACCAAGCGTAATACTGGGTCTATCGCTACCAAGCGAGCCACCGACACTATCACCACCACGCGCAATACTGGGTCTATCGCTACCAAGCGAGCTACCGACACTATCACCACCACGCGCAATACTGGGCCTATCGCTACCAAGCGCAATACCGGACCTATCATCACCAAGCGTAATACCGGACCTATCACCACCAAGCGTAATACCGGAAAAGTTATCCGCTACAGTGTCGAAGAAGAAGATCTCTACGGTGGATTTGCCAATCATTCTTCAGTGATTTATACGGCGGGCACAAATCTATTCTGGGTCATTTTGATTGCAATCATCGTCTGGCTTGTTGTCAGCATGGCTCAATCTTCACCAAGTCAATCAGTTGTAAGCAATTACTCTCAGAGTACCGGTTTACGTGCAGTCGCTCAAATTATCGGCATACAACTCCCAGAGTCAATTGCGCCTGAACCTGAATCAAAACCAATAATCATACCTCCTGGCGAGAGCTCAATTTTAGGGGCCCCCACAATGACAGCCGCCCAAATCGATGCTGTTTTGTCGGCGAATAATTCACCTGCCGCTGGAACTGGAGCAATTTGGGTCGAGGCAGGATTACAATACGGCATTGACCCTGCCTATGGATTAGCGTTTTTTATGCATGAATCAAGCTATGGCACAAATCCTGCGTGGGCTGGGATCAAGCCAGACGGAACGTCAACACATAATGTCGGCAATATTATTTGTGCTGGGTATCGTACCTGCTTTGGTAGATTCCGTGATTATCCAGACTGGCGAACCGGCATTTATGACTGGTATCGCCTGATTGCGGTCGAGTATGTGCAATGGCGCGGATTGGCTACCGTCGAGGGCATTTTGCCGGTATATGCACCAGCATTCGAAAACGACGTGCCCCGCTATGTAAATGTGATTAAATACGCAGTGGCAGAATGGCGCCAAAGCAATATGCAACCGACCCCATAACAACACATCCAGACGACAGGGGTATGCGTAAGCAAGAATAGGCGGCGCCTTTCGCACCAGTTTCGTTCTCGCGCCGCCTATTCTTTTGAGCACTATACAGCGGAGTTCACTAATGCGTGAACTCCGCTTTTATTGTCTATGGATGTGCCCATCAACCTATCGAAGCGTCAAATCACGGTACATGTACCACGACAATCGATAGCGTTCTGGTTCACCGCTCCGTCGGTAGCATATACCATCCGGACATGGACCTGGTGCAAACGGAATTTTGACAAGCCCCCACTGCTGCGCATTCATGCCACTTTCAGGAGGGAAATCCTCGTATTTGAACCAAAACACCACCGGCACTTCGCGCTTACCATTCGACAGTTTCCGAACAGCTAAGGTACGATAGACATCAGCCAAAAACGCCGCCTGTTCAGCCTCATTTTGGCGCGCATATGCTACGTTATAGCCAATCTCGGTCACCCATACCGGACGTAGCGGATCATTTAACGCAACGAGCTGTTGGCGCAGGCGATCAAATGCATCAGTTTGATTGGCTACACCAATTTGTTTGAGCTCCCACGGATACGGGTGGTAGCCGACACCATCAAGTGGCCAGCGATTTAATTGTGCATATGATGAAGTAAACGCTTTGGATGCATAAATATCCGCTAAATACGCTATATCGGTGCGCGCCGGTACACGACCAAACGCCTCTGTACCACGCGGATGCAAGCCACCAAGAATCACTGGTGTGGCACGACAATAATCCCCTAATCGTGATCCATTACAACTACGGTAGATGGTTGTTACAAGCTGTGCCCACGATTCTGCTGGTATACCATTATTGATTGGCCCTGACTCTGAGTAGCGTGGCAGACGATTTGCCTCGTTAAGTACCTCAATCGCATGGATATTTTTGCCGTAACGTATAATGACGCGTTGTGCTCGACTCATCCATTCAGTCATATATGCGTTATATCGTGGCCCATATTGTGGATGTGTTCTGTATGGACCAACAGCAATTTGATTAGCATCCACACCCATAATTAAATCAAAATTGAAGAGCATCAATACCTTGAGATTATTAGCCGGCGCTACGGTATTTATGAAATAATCGTACCGACTAATTGCTGCATCGATATCGTTTTGGCTTGCACCCATCATCAAGGGAATACGCATATCAATACGCACCCAACGCACACCTAAGGTCTGCATGATCCGCCCCATGGTCGCCTGTCCACGTGTATTAACTTTGCCGTTAACGACCTCATAAAACGGATCGCGCCCGACGAGCCCCATCATCCCTGCCGGTACCCGCGCGCCAGCACTGCGCGTGGCAGTCGGTAGCGGAGTGCGCGTCGCACTCGGGAGCGGGGTACGAGTTGCAGTATACGATGGCATACGCGATGGTGTCGTTGTACGTGTCTTTGTGGGAGTCTTCGTACGCGTACGGCGCGGTGTTACAGATGGTGTCGCTATGGCAACACGTACAACAGCAGGTGCTGTTGTAGGCGCCACAATTGCCTGTGTAACAACATTCACCACTTGTTGTGTATGGTGATAGAACGAGTGTGCCTCAACTGAGGTAATCAGTGCTGCGGGAATACGCCAATCAACCAAAATAGCAAAGGTCAGCACTGCAATAATTATAATTTGGATTACCCTTCGCGCCATGACCAATACGTCCTTTGCCGTGAGTGTTCTTTAAACGTATAAACGCTTTCTACTATCATACACCGTAATCGCACAGATTCCAATGAATCACTTGCCTTCATTCGGATTGTATCCAACCGCAGCATGCATACGGCGCATCACGGCAATTGACAAATAAAACGACGAGACGCTCATAAACATCACCGCCACCAAACAAATCACCACACGCAAGAGTCGTGGTCGACCATCCACGTAATTGAACTGTTCAAACGGCATCTCAGCGATTTGGCGCATATCCGTAAGTATCACACTACTCACTGGGCGGTCCTTTTGGCGGACAAACAACGTCGCACGCGCCTCAGCATCATCGGCGAGCTCTCCACTCATACGTACTGGTTGTGCTTTCACACGCCAAGCGCCATCAATCTGCGCCACAGAGGGTGCAATAACTACAATAGGGGCCAAATCAGGTAATTGAGCCAACACCACCTGCTCCCAGCCTGGGGTACAGGTCATACAGGTTAACTCAACAAACCGATGCCCACTACTACTGATATCGGCAGGGATGACCACTGTAGCGGTATCGGCAGTCCGCTCAGTGATCATAAACGGCACACTCTGGCGAAGCGCATATGGTGTCAAGGTTGGCACAGGTTGAGGGGTAGGTTCGCCGTTAAGTAACAAATAATCTTTGGATTGCATGGGCAGCTGTAATGCATCAACAAGCGTTGGCAGTGGGGAATCAGCGAGTGTGCGCATGGTTACCGCTGACATGACCGCCCACTGTTGTACCATCGCCCCTGCATCGCCCAAATCCACATGTACGGTGACACTGGCGTCATCGGCGACAAACACCAGTGCAGCTACAGGCGTGGCCGATGAGTTAGATTGGGCGGTCACACGAACACCATAGAAAATCATGCTGACAAACATCACCACAGCCACCATCGCCGGCACGAGTACAGCACGCATCACAATTGTGTCGCTTTCACAAAATTCGTCGTCCCCCCAGTCGCAATTGGGTGACCACCGATTAAGACAACATGAGCGCCTGCATGAATCACACCTTGTGATATCAAGGCTGTACGGAGCATGTCAACCAAATCATCGAGACGGCTCACAGCGCGCACGCGATATGCATGAATACCCCACACCAGCGACAGTTGATTGACCGTCTGTTGTTCAGGTGATACCGCAATAATTCGTACATGAGGCCGCCGTCGCGCCACCAACCGCGCAGTCAACCCACTCATGGTAAAAGCAATAATCGCGTCAGCATTGATTACATCGGCAATGGCACATGCAGCATCACTCATCGCCATGGCGGTGAGGTCATCAGGGGCGCGCACAGTCGGAATTGGCGCACCTACATCACCAGTACGGCCACTGCGCTCACTAGTAATAGCAATCCTGTGCATCATTCGCACTGACTCAATCGGCCAAGCTCCAGTGGCAGTCTCGCCACTGAGCATCACCGCATCGCTACCATCAATAATCGCATTGGCCACATCGCTGGCCTCAGCACGAGTCGGACGCGGATTGCGAATCATCGAATCAAGCATTTGTGTGGCAGTAATAACAGGAATACCCCTATGATTCGCCGCTTCGATGATGCGCTTCTGGGCAAGTGGTACCTGCTCAGGCGGCATCTCGACGCCCAAATCACCACGAGCCACCATCACGCCATCACACAAGGCCAAAATTCCATCCAAATCCTCGAGCGCCTCGGGTTTTTCGATTTTGGCGACGACACCAACCCGATGTGATGTGGTGGCAATCACATCCCGAATCAGCTGCATGTCCGCTGCACGTCGGACAAACGACAGCGCCACATAGTCGACACCATGCTCAAGCCCAAAGAATAAATCTTCACGGTCTTTGTCGGTCAACGCAGGGATGCTCACATCCACACCGGGCAGGTTAATCCCTTGGTTCTGGCGCAATTCACCACCAGCAATCACACGCGTGTGCACCGTATCGGTCGTGACCCCTTGCACCTGCAACTCAATCAGACCGTCGCTGACCAGGATCCGGTCGCCTATCACCACATCATGCACAATATGCGTATAGGTGGTTGAGACAATCGTTGCGTCACCCTCAATCGGGTTAATCGTGATTTGTAGAGGTTGGCCAGCCTCAAGCATGACTGCTTGGCCGCCTTTGAGCAAGCCGGTGCGAATCTTGGGGCCTTGCAGGTCTTGCAAAATCGCCACTGGACGCTGAGCGCGTTGCGCTGCTGCCCGAATGGCAGCGATGCGCCGTGCGTGATCAGCATGTGTTCCATGTGAAAAATTTATGCGCGCCACGTTGATACCGGCGGCCATTAATGCATCGAGTTGACTATCTGATTCGCAGGCTGGCCCAATAGTGGCCACAATCCGCGTGCGGCGTTGTTCTGATGGCATAACCTCTCCCACGTATGACTCTCACTTAATAATAACGCATTTGTAATATCACATCAGTTCCCAAACACCACATACGCCGCAATTTTGCTCAACAACGATTCACCCACACCACTGACTGCATCGAGGTCATCGAGCGTGGTGAATGGCCCATGCTGCGCGCGAAAGTCAATAATCCGCTGGGCTAAGGCCGGCCCGACACCCGGTAACTGCGTTAACTCATCCACCGAGGCCCTATTGATATTTACCGTCTGCGACTGAGTCGATGTCGCAGATCTTGTTGATGCTGGTGCCACATCACTCGTCTGGGCGCTCGTACGCTCAGGGATATGTACATGCGCCGCATCGCCAATCGATGCCGCCAGATTAATTGCCGCTGCATCGGCATCAGGGCGAAGTCCACCGGCACGCATCACCAAATCAACAATCCGCACATCGTGGGTCCCCTCAAAGGCATACACGCCAGGTGTCACCACGGCACCGCTGATATACATGACTTGTTGCACAGGTGGCGCATCGTCCGTTGGTGGGCTATGGGTGGGTCGAGCCACCTGCGCACCAGGCGTAACCGCCAATACCACCTGCTCGGCGGTAGCGGTGGTTGGAGCAACAAGTTGCCAGGCAATCAAGCAACCGCCACAAGCAATCACAGCCCAGATAACCCATGTGACAATTCGTTGAATCTGAACGGTCATGTTTACCTCCTCACACAACACCGCACATGTGTGGAGTACCGTTGACACACATCCAAAAGGTACACATCAGCACAAAAAACAACCGCCGCTGATGTGTCAGCGGCGGTATACAAAGACCAATTCGCTAAAGCGACGGCGGTGTCTTTTTGGCGCGTGTAGTGGTGCTCTTGGTTTTGGCACTAGCACTCGCCTTGGCAGTCGTTTTTTTCTTGGCTGGAGCCTTTTTGGCAGTCGACGCTTTGGCCTTAGTAGACTTGGTCTTTTTGGTGGCGGTAGATGCAGTACGCGTCGTCTTTGCTTTGGTCGTAGTCGCACTCGCTGTGCCACGCTTTTTGCTAGCACTCCCTACAGCAGCTTTACCACCGCGACCCTTGGCAGGTTTGGCTACATAGGTGGCCGGATCATAGGCAGCGACCTCGGCCAAATCATTGACCAAATAGGTGCAATCAGGATAGCGCTGACAGCCATAGAACGGTCGGCCAAATGCCCCCTTACGCTCGAGCAATTTGCCCTGCTTGCAATGCGGACAGGTAACGTCGGTCACGGTTGGTGGTGCAACTGGCTTGCCGTCACGGCCAATTTTGCGCGTACCTTTACACTCAGGGTAACGCATACAGGCCAAGAAGTTGCCGAAGCGGCCACGGCGCATTATCATCGGCCCAGCACAGATATCACATGTAACATCTGGCACAGGTGTCGTATCAAGTTGGGAATCGCGCGCGAGTAACTCAATTTCGCCAGTAGCGCCACGTTTAAAATCACTGGTGAAATTACACTCTGGATACCGATTACAACCGATGAATTCACCAGTACGACCAAAACGCACCTGCAACATGCCACCCTCACACTTGGGGCATGGCATACCGATATTAGTGTCAGGTCGATCTTGTGGCGTATGCGTAATCAACTGATTGAGCACACCATAAAACTCGGCGATGACTGGCACCCATGGTTGATCGCCGTCGGCAATAGCATCGAGACGCTTCTCCATATCCGAGGTGAAGTCATATTCAACCATGCTGGTGAAGTCTTTGACCAATAGGTCGTTGACCGTCATGCCAAGCATCGTCGGCTTAAAGCGTTGGTTATCCTGCTCGACATATTTGCGATCCACGATAGTCGCAATAGTCGGCGAGTAGGTCGATGGGCGACCGATACCGCGCTTTTCAAGTTCTTTGATGAGGCTAGCATCACTGAATCGAGGTGGTGGCTCGGTAAAGTGCTGATTCGGCGTTAGTTTTTGCAGATCAAGTGACTCTTTGACGTCGAGCATAGGCAAACGACGCTCGTCATCCTCGTCCTCCTCGCCATCATCGAGGCTGACATTATAGACCGCCAAAAAGCCGGGCACTTTGAGGACTTGTCCTGTAGCTCGGAATGTGTACGGGGCCGGCGTCGTCAGCTCAACACCCGCTGAAATATCGACCGTCATACTATCGAAAATCGCTGGGGCCATTTGACTGGCAATGAAGCGCTTCCAAATCAAATCATAGAGCCGGAACTGATCGTGTGATAGTTTACTTTTGACATCAATCGGCTGGCGTCGCGCCGAGGTTGGACGCACTGCTTCGTGAGCCTCTTGAGCGCCACGCGATTTAGTGGTATAGCTGTTAGGCTTGGCGGGGACTGCATCGGCGCCGTACTTTTGGCTAATAAATGCCCGTGCATCCTCTTGGGCCTCACGCGCTACATTCACGCTGTCAGTACGCATGTAGGTGATAAGACCAACGGTGCCCTCACTTCCGCCGAGGGCAATACCCTCGTAGAGTTGCTGGGCGAGCATCATGGTCTTTTTGGCGGAGAAGCCGAGCTTGCGCGAGGCCTCTTGTTGCATTGTACTCGTCGTAAACGGCGGTGAGGCATTACGACGGCGATCGGCGCGCTTGACAGAGCTAACCTGCCACAACGCACCATTCAGATCGGCGACAATTGCATCGGCAGCCTCTTGATTGCCAATGTCAAATTTATCGAGCTTGCGCCCTTTGATCTCAATTAAATTAGCTCGGAAGGCAGTTGTATTCGCTTTTTGCTGGAGCAAATCTGCCTCAATGGTCCAGAACTCTTGGGCTTTGAATGCTAAAATCTCGCGTTCGCGTTCAACGACGAGCCGGACGGCCACCGATTGGACACGCCCTGCTGATAGGCCACGACGCACCTTAGTCCACAATACGCGAGACAAGCGATAACCGACAAGACGATCGAGCACACGGCGGGCCTGTTGTGCATCCACAAGGGCCATATCAATAGTGCGTGGGTTGGCGATGGCCTGCTTGACTGCATTGGGCGTAATCTCGCTGAAGGTCACACGATGCACGGGAGTCTTTTTGGGGATATTAATGGCCTGTACAATATGCCAGGCAATCGCCTCACCCTCACGGTCAGGGTCAGTCGCCATGTAGACGGCATCGGCAGTGCGGGCGTTGCTCCGGAGTTGGGCGACTACATGCTCTTTGTCTTCCATGATTTCGTAGGTCGGCGTAAAGTTATTGTCGATGTCGATGCCTTCGCTCTTTTCGGGCAAATCGCGTACATGACCGACGGATGCCAAGACCCGGTAGCCTTTTCCCAAATATTTCTCAATTGTTTTGGCTTTGGCCGGCGACTCAACGATCACCAATTTATCTGGCATGAAAATTCCTCATCATGAATAACACTATATGCAGTGGGCAGTGGGGAATGAGTGCAGCAATGCAACTCCATTTCGTCAATATATGAGGTATTGACAATGATTGTCAAGTAGCAAAATGCAAATACACTGCTATTTGTATCATTTTCCACACAGTAGAATGCCCAATCCATACCATCACATGGCCCAATTACATCTGCAGCTATCGTAGGTTGCGTGCTATGATACGTACACAACAATATATGACGTTGTATTGAGGTTAGGCGTGTCAGTTGTCGTTTTATGTATTGCACTCATTATTATTATGTTCAGTGGTTATCCGATTGCCGTACGCTTACGCGGGGTATCGCAACCACTTGACTTAGTCTATCAATCAACAATTCTGGGCATGTTATTGCACGGCGGAGTTGTAGTTGCGCTGGCAGCACTAGGCGTCTTTCATGTTGCTACGCACATCTTGTTCGTCAGCATTCCAATACTTTGGGCAATATGGTCATTACAAAAGCAGAGACGCCCATGGTTCCCTGCCAGCATCGATACACACGAGCGCCCAGTTGTATTGGTCATGGCGGTGATTTTGTTGGCGAGTATCTGGCTTAATGGCACACCGAGCGAGGTCATCATCGGTGCGCGCGATGCAGGAGTATATGCCAACACTGGATTCATGATTGCGCGCACCGGGAGCATTGTGCAGTACGACGCAGTTGTGGCCGATTTGGCACAACGCAAAGCGACTGATGCTGATGCAGCCCAGGGCTGGAGTAATTTACTGGGCGTACAATCAGCAGAGCGCTTTATGGCGTCGCGGATGCGCCTAGCTGGGCTATTTATTTTTGACAAGACCGCTACTGAAGGTGCCTACACTCCGCAATTTTTGCATTTGTTCCCGGCTTGGATTGGCTTATTCAGTGCAGTCTTCGGCGTCAAATTGGGCATTCTAGCAACTGGATTGGCGGGGGTTGTCGGCGCATGGAGCGTCGGCATGGCTGGTCGAGCACTCAAATCGCCGTGGGTTGGCGTCATCGCCATGGCCTTGATTGCATTCAACGGGGTACAGGTGTGGTTCAGTCGTTATCCGATGTCCGAGACTACTGCGCAGTGGCTCTTTTTTGCAGCCATCTATGGCTTGGCTATGCGGGGTAAGCCCAATCGGGATGATCGCTTGGTCACAAGCCTGATAGCGGGTGCAGCCGTGGGCCAGATGATGCTGGCGCGACTCGATTTCGTGTTTGTGGTCATACCTTTGGTTGGGTGGCTTATTTGGCGCTGGTTCCGCGACGAAATCGACCAATCAATGCGTTGGCTAGTGGGTGGATTTGCGGTAACGGCATTCCACGGCATCACCCATTTATTGACCATCTCGCGTGGGTACTTCATCGATACGTTTTTTGCGTTGTTCCAAGATACTGCCATCAGCGCGTTGTTAATATTTCCGTTCCTCACTCCAGCCTTACAGCGCACCTTCTTGATACGCCCGTGCTCACCGTTGACGGCACAACCCTGCCCTGATCAAAGCATCCCAGATGCACCGTGGCAGATTGGCCGGATTATCGCCGAGTTTGGGGCGGTGATGCTTATCATCATTGCACTGTTTTGGTTGCGACGCTACCGTGTCCCAATCATGAACTGGATTATGTCATATGCATCGTGGTATCGCAGGGCCGGTCAAATCGCTGCTATTACCGTCATACTCGCCGGCACTTATGCCTACATCATTCGGCCACAAATGCTTAGTATGCGCGTGCTTAGTGATGCCCCTCAATGCCTGAGTGCGGCGCAATTACGCACACCAAGCGGCAGTTGTTTGGCGCTCCAGAGTTATGTAGGGGCGCCGATTGTACCGCCAACATACCCTGACATTGTCAGTCAAAGTATGGGGCACGTGATATCACTCGTGCGCGGTGAGCGCTACGAAGCCAAGCCGCTGCGTGATTTGTACGCCAACTCGATGGCAAACCTCATCCGTGTAGGCTGGTATATCTCGCCGCTCGGTATCATGTTGTCATTCACTGGCGTTGCAATCTGGTTATGGCGAGGCGTTGGTCGGCATGATTGGCTGTTTGTATCGGTCACACTCGCAACTGCAATGATTTTTATTGAATTGAGTTACGGAACTAGTAGTCAGACATATATTTATATCATGCGGCGCTATTTGCCCAACATCTACCCCGGGTTTGCAATTTTTGCAGCATTTGCCGTGCAACAATTGTGGGGACAGACTTGGTGGCGCAAGAGTGCGAGTCTAGTAGTTGGCAGTGGAGCGTTGCTCTTTCTGCTGGCTACGATACGTCCAATCATTCAGACTCCAGAGCTCCAAGGGTCGTTCGATGCAGTCGCACGAATTGCTCAGGCGCAACAGCCACAAGATATTACCCTTATTCGTGGAGGGTCGCCCAATTACATCCAGGCACGCGATGCCGCAGATGTATTGGCATTACCACTCATTGCCGTCCATGATCGCGCGGCGTTCGGCTTGCGGAGTGAATACCCTGAGCGTTACGGGCGTGATTTGAGCGTATTATTCAAACGCTGGATTGACGAAGGGCGGTCAGTACATTTCTTATTGGGAGCCAATGGCGCATTGTGGTTCCCCGACATGCACTTCGTCAAGCGTGGCGATATGAGTAGCAAGCTACCCGAGTTCACCCAGTTGCGCAATCAGAAGCCTGCATTGGTTGATACGCTAAACATCTCGTACCAGCATTATGAGCTGGTACCGGGAACAGCACCGTTACCAGCCCAGATAGATGCTCGCGATACGTCTGCTCAGGTGAGCGGGTTTTATCCCCACGAACTCGTTAAAGGTCGCTTGTTTGCCTGGACTACAGGCGAGGCTGTGATCCGGTTACCTCGCCCAAATACTACACACACGCTGGTGCTCACACTTGCATCGGGGACACGGCCCGATGACGTACGTCCCGAGATATGTGTGAGCTGGGCTGGGCAGTTATTGCCGTGGAACAAAGCCGAGGTCAGATGGAGCAAACCGCGGTGTGTAGCGGTCGACGATAGTTTGCAGACTTATACATTTATAATCAATCGGCCGCCACAAAGCGCCACCGACACGCTCTTAGTACGCATCACAACACCTGCTTGGGTAGCGGCCGAGCTCGATCCGGACAGCAACGATTGGCGCTCACTCGGGGTACAGTTTATCAATGCAGAGATTCGCCCATGACACGTATTCGCATTCTCCCTACATTTATGGCATTCGGCGTCATCGTGATGTATTGGTTGACGCGTACTGATGTTCATACGTTTGATGCGCTATCGTACATTCTTGATGTTATGCGCAAACCCTGGAACGAGTTGTTTCATCCGCATCACCTCGCCTATGGTCCGTTTGGGTCGCTAATGGCGACCATCCTCGGTGGTACTGCCGAACATGCGTTGCAACATGCCAATGCAATTGCAGGCGGTCTTGGGGCTGGCGTACTCAGTGCGATTGTGTTACGGCGCTATAGTCGCAACGATTTGGCTATACTCGCTGGGCTAGCATTGAGTGGTTCATACGCATATTGGTACTATGCCATCGAGGTCGAGGTGTATACGGTCGCTGCACTCTTTTTGTTGTGCGTCATATGGTTCATTGATTATCCACAACCGAGCAGATGGAGCTGGGCATTCGGACTAGGTGGCGCAATTGCTGGGGCCGTGTTGTTCCACCAGACCAATGCACTCCTCGCAGTACCGTTGATTATCGCCATGATTGTCGATGGACGGGCAAATCCCACGCATTGGCGTGGCTGGCTAATTGCAGGCAGTACCGCAGTGGGTATTGTTGTCAGCGCATACGGTTATGTCATGTTTGGTGTGAGCGGCTTTACTGACTGGTATACAGCACAACAATGGCTCTTTCAATATGCGACGACAGGATGGTGGGGAGGACAGGCCACCTTCGGCGATGTATATGATGGTATTAGCCAAACAATTGCTTGGTCATTAGGTGCACTTATTGGTAGTGTCACCCTAGGGATAAGTGTGTGGCAAGCACGTCAGCATCCTCTCATCCAACAGCCGTGGCATCTATGGAGTTGGAGTTGGCTCGTGCTGTACGCCGTATTTTTTACATGGTGGGAGCCAGATAACATTGAGTTTTGGATTGGCGTGACTCCACTCATTGTGCTCTTAGTTCTCGCACCAATGCGCCATACACCGGCGCATGGGCTCCCAATACGAGGGTTGTTTATTTTGGTTGGATTGACGATTGGAATTAACTACGATGCTATTGAACGACGTGGCGACGCAACATTTGATCTCCAACGCGATATTGCACGAGCAGTGGCCAATCAAAGCAATACCGGTGATTTGTTACTGATTCCTGATGGCTTACAAGAGCTTTACCTACCGTTTTACCATGGTCGTGAACATTTTATGTCGGTGAATGCTGCGATTGCTACCACTGGCGATTGGTCACGTGCATGTCAAGAATTGCACCAGCGTATCGATATCAGTCAACGCGCCGGCGCGCAAATTATCATCGCTAGCGATTTTTTGGTGCCTACGCAAACCATGCAACAACGCTTTGACTTGCGTAATACAAGTGTCAGTGAGTGTCTACAGAATGTGCTACCACTCATGCAATCTCTCGATATGCCAGCTAATGTACCATCTCATACCGTCATTCCAACACCAGCGTATCAACTCTCCAACGGGCAGTGGCAACGCGACGGCTCTCCGCTTCTTGGGTGGCAACTGAATAACATGTATATCGAACAAACACAACTACCATGGCGCTTTCGCGCTCAACTTGACCCGAATATGATGTCACCGATATTGGATATACCACTCCCAAAACGCATGACCTTTGATATTGATGTTACAGAGACTGCAGACTATTCAGCGCAATTGTTTGTAAGTGATATAATTAATTTATTTAACGAATCGCAATCGTTACGCTGGCAACTACAACCAGGGCGCTATCAATACACGGTTGACTTTGCTGCATTGACAGACAAACCGGCACGTCTAGTACAATTCAGATTAGACCCTGTTGCTGATGGCATAAATGGGACAATCATCATACACGGTATCACAATCGAGCAATAAAGTGTTGCATGAAGGTATCACATGCGTCGTCAACGAGTCATAAGGCGAATACGCTACTTGCGTAATCTTGAAATCTGGAATATGATATCAATTCCAGCAATGCTTGCGATTGTTGTGACGCAACTCGAAATCGACGCATGGCGTATGATGATCTATGCCATTTTGGTGATGGTGTTCTTGTTTTTACAAGGAGCAATCTACTGGGACACCAAGCATAATAGTTTGCTCCAACACCAAGTACAGCTACCCGCATCGTTTCGTACCAACTTCGTCACATTACGCTGGTTTAATGTGTTTTTTCTGACGCTCTATCCAATTGCGGTGACATATGGCGTATTTTCAGGTCAGCCATTTTTTATGACTGATTGGTGGGCACATAGTGTCTATGCCGCGACTGTACTGGTCTATATCAACTACTATCATTGGCAAATTAGTCATGATAACCCAACCGATCTGAATTATTTGATTACCCATCAGACATTGCGACGTTCACCCCTGCGTACCGATTTATATCCAATAACCGTAACGATTACCAAACCAATCCGCATGCAACGGCAGTCAATCGTCTTTCGAAGAGAAAGTGCCAAAACAGCACAACTGACAACCATGACTACCCCATCACAGTCGCAACCTATCCCGACGGCCAAATCACAACCCATCCCCACCGTCTCGTCACAGTCGCAACCCATTCCGACCGTCTCGTCGCAATCGCAACCTATCCCGACGGCCAAATCACAACCTATCCCCACTGTATCATCACAGTCGCAACCTATCCCCACCGTCTCGTCGCAGTCGCAACCGCTCTCTACATATGAGCAGTCGCTTTTAGCAACGTATATTACGCAACCGTTGCCAATAATTGATGATCTTGACAACGCATTATCTGCAAGCCTCGAAGAGGTGCCAGAAACAACACGTACTCCCACATCCACAAAAAAATCATCAAGCAAAAAATCTTCATCAAGCAAAAGTGTCACACGCACTCCCCTTAAATCATTGAAGCGTGAGACAAAAGCGGATGCATCACCAACCGCAAGTATAGCGCCCAAAAGTACACGAAATCGGAGCAAGACAAAACAAAAAAATGATTAACACACATACATGTGCAACATCTGTTATGTGTTATCGCGTCATAGATTGTGTATGTATCGTAGTAACCACTTGAAATGACAGCTGAAATCAGCATAACTATTCCCACGAAAGGGTAGATAATGCGAATATTCTGGATATTTATTTTTGTGCTGATGACATTCATAACGCCATCTGGAGCACATCTTGTCACAGCACAATCAATATCGACGCCTGAAGCGTGCGATGAATCAATCACGATGAATCGCAACATCGAATGTAGCACATTAATAGTGCCGATGGATCACGATAATCCGACCCGCAATAGCATCATATTGCCAATGATGGTGGTGCGCGCCAATGTGGAGAACACTAATGCACCGCTCTTCTTACTTCAGGGTGGTCCTGGTGGCGATACTATCGAAACATTTGCATTTTTGATCGGAAAGCACAATAGCGTACTCCCTGATGACCGAGATATTTACTTTTATGAACAACGAGGCACCACCACAACGAGGCCGTCACTCGACTGCCCCGAAGTACATCAACTCGGCATTGACCTACTCGCAGAGGATGTAAGCTACTCAGAGGGTGTTGACAAATACCTCGTCGCATATGAGCAGTGCATCACACGCCTACGCCAAAAAGGCATTGACTTGAGTATGTTCAATAGCCGACAAAACGCACTCGACTTAATCTATATCGCCGAACAACTCGGGTACAGCCAAATCGACCTGTATGGGGTCTCCTATGGATCACTGCTCGCCCAACACGTCACACGCATCAAGCCAGAACTCATTCGGTCGTTGGTAATTGACGGCATTGTCCCACCCAACGAAAGTGTTGACGCACGTGTGTATGAATCACGTCATAATGCACTCGAGGCTATCTTCAGCGACTGCGAAAACGACATTACGTGTGCTAAGGCATATCCAAACCTCCGTCAAACCTATGCCGATGTGATGGCCGATTATGCGGCGAACCCACGTATGTGGAAGTTGACGGACCCTGAAGATGACACTGTTTCGCACATGGCTCGTGTCGATCATCATTCCTTACAAGGATGGCTGTTCAATCTGATGTATGACGATCAATTAGTACGCTATATTCCATTGATGCTTACTGATTTGGCCAATAATCGCACTGATACCGTCCAGTTTTTTATGAGCTTCAATGTCTTTAGCGATAGTATTGCCGAGATGATGTACATGAGCACGCAGTGTAGCGAAGAAGCGAGTGTCCCCATCAGCGACTACGTGATACCACCCAACAACCTTATCCCACTTGTCGAAGGTGAGCTCGAAAACGACCAGCGTTATCGTCAAACGCTGTGTGAACGAAGCCAGGTCACCCCACTCGATGCTTCATTTAATGCTGAGTTTCGTACTAATGTACCAACATTAATCGTCTCGGGGCGCTATGACCCAATCACGCCCGCAGTATTTGGTGATATTGTTGCCAGCAGTGTGCCACAGGCAACACATATCATCGTTCCCAATGGTGCGCATGGGGCAATGCTCTCGAATGAATGTGCAGCAGGTATCGCCAAGGCGTTTTGGGCAAATCCCTCTCAATCGCTTGATACAAGTTGCGTGACCGAGCAACGCACACAATTTGCCACTCCAGCTACGCTGATTCCCACTGATTTTGTCGCCAACTCGGCACAACTTGATGAGCAAGTGGTCATCGACTTAGTGGCAATTATTGGTGGATTTGTGCTGTTGATTTTGGCATTCTTCGGACGTATTTTACGGACGTTTTGGCGACTCGTACGGGGGCAATCAACAGAACGGGTCGGTATTCGTCAACAGCGCGTCATACAAACCCTTGTCATTATCAGTGGGGTGGCATTGGTGTCGTATCTATTGTGGCAAATCGGTATGTTAGCTTTCACCTACGACTATGCAATCTTCTTCGGCATCCCAGATCAGCACATGATTATTCGCATCGGCACATGGGTATTTATTGGGTTGACTATGGTAAATATCATCAGCGCATTACGTGCGTTCCGCCATCGTATGCCGTGGTATAGCGTTGTATTTGCTTGTATGATTATGCTGAGTAGTGTCGCCATCAGCGTGGCGTTTGTGCGGAACGCTATTTACTAACCGCATTAGCTAAAAGGTGGTTGGCGTGCGTGCGCATCGAATCCTGCTTGTTATTCTAAGTACTTTGGTATTGGTCAGTGTACAACCAGTATCGATGCATGCGAGCCTGCTCAATGCAGACCAATCATTAGCCATGCATTCGAAGCATCGCAATGACCCACGCATCATCGACGCCGTACCACATTACCGGCTCGACACGTTATTTGAGCCTGCGTCGCAACGCTGGCGCGGCTGGATGCAGGTGCGCTTGCGAAACCCGAGCGCTGAGCCATTGACGACAATCTATGTGCGCTTATATGCAAATTTGCCTGATTTTGACGGTGAAGCGACCATCTACCGCCCCACCGTCAATGGTCAGCGCGCTACGATTACCTACGAACTCGATGGCTATATGGCGCGAATCAACTATGACGATCCTATTGCCGTCGGCGCGGAGGTCGAGCTTACGCTCGACTTTTTGACAACTACACCCATTGACGCCGGGGCACGGGCGTACGGTGCATTCAATGATGATGGTAACAGCATCAGCATGGCATCGGCATACCCGCTGATTGCCGAGTTTCACAATGGTGACTGGCTCCGCGAAGTACCAGACAGCAAAGGAGACTTAGTCAATGCACCAATCGCCACATATGACGTCGAGGTAACACTGCCACTTAGCCATCGTCTAGTTACCACGGGCAATGCTATTCGGTATCAACGTAACGCTGCTGAACATACCTATCAAATTGTCAGTGGACTCCAGCGCGATTTCATGCTAGTGGCGACGACACTACCACACATCACCAGCGTGGTGGAAGGCACACGCGTCAATATCTACTACCCCAGCACCCAACGTGTTGACGCACAATTAGCCATGCGCTACGCAACCCAATCGCTGACAGTATTTAATCAGCGTTTTGGCCAATATCCTTACAACGAAATCGACTTCGTGGCGGTTGATGCGCGATCGTTTTATGGCGTTGAATATCCAGGACTTATTTTGCTTCAGAACCGAATCTTCACTAATCATCCATTACTTGAGCGCATCATAGCCCACGAAGTAGCCCATCAGTGGTTCTATAATGTTGTCGGAAACGACGTGCAGCAACATGCATGGGTTGACGAGAGCTTGGCCACATACGCCCAAGTCATCTACCAAGAGTTTATCCACGGTCCAATCGCCAAACAAAATGAACTTGACGATCTCCAAACGCAATACGACGAACTCATCAAACGCAATCGTGATGGACCAATTGACCGTCCGATGGGGGAGTTTACCTTATACACATTCAATGCGATTGCCTATGCCAAAGGGGCACTCTATCTCGAAGCCTTGCGCACTACTGCCGGTGATGATGCGTTTTTTGTGGCACTAAAGCGCTACGTCGCCACCTATGCCTACGGCGTTGTCGACGGGACGGTCTTGCGTGATCTCGTACAGCAAGCATGTGCCTGTGATGTCCAACCAATTTACCAGCGCTGGGTTCTAGCACAACCAGATACAGAAACGGAGTAACCTCAATGAGCATCCCTGAGCGTCTTTTCTTGCTTGCCGGGGTACCACATGTCGGCAAGCCTTATACGATCAATTGCCCCTACGATCACACACCAGTGAGTCATATCCATCAAGCAGATGCCAGTCATCTTGCAGATGCAATCACTGCGGCGCACGAGGCCTTTGGGCAAACCAAGCACCTAGCATCCCATCAACGTGCTACCATCCTGCGACGTGTAGCGCAGATGCTCGGCGAACAGAGTGAGGCCTTTGCCCAGGTGATTGCCCTTGAGGCCGGTAAGCCAATCAAACAAGCGCGTGGCGAGGTACAGCGCGCCATTACCACTTTTACCACGGCAGCAGATGAATGTAGTCAGAGCCACGACGAGGTCTTACGACTCGACCGTGCGCTAGGTGGCGAAGGACGCCATGCCATGACCCGTCGGTTCCCGATTGGTCCTATTGGAGCAATCTCACCCTTCAACTTCCCATTGAACCTAGTCGCCCACAAAGTTGCCCCGGCACTGGCAGCCGGTTGCCCAGTGGTACTCAAGCCGGCTAGTCAGACTCCAAGTGCGGCCTTGATGCTGGGCGAATTACTCGTCGCGGCCGGCTGGCCAGCTGGGGCAATCAGCGTGCTACCGATGAACAGTCGTGATGCAGTAGCGTTAATCGAAGATGACCGGATTGCCATGCTTAGCTTCACCGGCTCACCTGCAGTTGGCTGGTCGCTCAAGCAACGTGCTGGCCGCAAACGAGTCACGCTTGAGCTCGGTGGCAACGCTGGTGTGATTGTGCATGACGATGCCAATATTGCAGATGCTGCAGCGCGGTGCGTGGCTGGTGGGTTCAACTATGCGGGTCAGAGTTGTATCAGCGTGCAACGCATTTTTGTGCAACGTAGCCGATACGACGAGTTTGTCGCGCATCTCGTAGCCGGTGTCAAACGCTTGCATGTAGGACATCCTCTCGATGAGCAGGCCGATCTCAGTGCGCTAATAAACCATCAAGAGGCTCAACGCTTGGCTGACTGGTTTGCCGAGGCACGGGCTGCGGGTGCAACGTTCCTGACGGGCGGAAATGTTCATGCGGGTGTCGTCGAGCCGAGTGTAATTAGCAATGCGGCACCAACCCTCAATGTGAGTTGCCGTGAGGTATTTGCGCCGGTCGTTACTGTCACGCCGTATGATACGTTCGACGAGGCCATCGAAATGGTCAACAATAGCGATTTCGGACTACAAGCCGCAGTGTTTACCCGTGATATCGGCCGCGTCTATCAAGCCTACGAGGCGCTCGAGGTCGGTGGCGTGATTATCAACGACATGCCTACCTGGCGGCTTGACCCAATGCCGTATGGTGGCGTCAAGCAATCGGGATTCGGCCGCGAGGGTGTACGCTACGCAATCGAGGAGATGACTGAAATCAAGTTAATGGTGATTAATCTGAGTTAGGCACATGCAACATCTATGAACGATACGGCGTCATAGCTCTAGCAAAGCGCTATGAATTGACTGATGTGGCTTGGGAGATTACACCTATGAACATTCACACACGATTTTTTCGCAGTCGCAACGAGGCCATGGTAGCCGGCGTGGCGAGTGGGATTGCCCGCGGCCTCGGCATCGAGGTCTGGCTCGTGCGCTTGATATTTTTGATTCTGGTGATTGGCTTCGGTACCGGCGTGCTGGCCTACTTCGTCTTGTGGTTCATCATGCCCATTGAGCCCGAGGGGACAATTATTTACCCTAACCAGTTCGACAATGGCGAAGTCAATCAACGACGTGCCATGGTAGGCGGCATTTTGATGCTAATCGGCGCATACTTATTAGTCACGCTGATTTTTGGGCCGGCAATTTGGCGGTGGGCCTTGCCAGCGCTCCTGATTGTGGGTGGCATTTTGTTGTTTGGTAGCAAAAAGTCGTAACGCGCCAGACGGCGCATCACGACAACCATACCCCGGTGACACATCGAGTGTCACCGGGGTATTTTTAGGCACGGAAGGCAATCTTAAGCACCTCGTCCATCGACGACACCGGGATTAGTTCAAGCTCGTCACGGATACGCTGTGGTAATTCGGGGATATCCTTAGCGTTATCTTGAGGCAACACAAAGGTCTTGATACCAGCTCGGTGAGCTGCAAGTGTCTTCTCTTTGAGTCCACCAATCGGCAGTACTTTGCCACGCAAGGTGACTTCGCCTGTCATTGCCACATCGCGACGAACCTTTTTGCCGGTCATGGCTGAGATCAGCGCCGTGGTGAGAGTAATACCTGCCGACGGTCCGTCTTTGGGTACGGCTCCCTCGGGGATATGCACGTGAATGATATGCTCATCAAAATAGCCACTCTCGATACCCCATTCTGATGCACGGGAGCGGGCATACGACATGGCGGTTTGAGCAGACTCCTTCATCACATCACCAAGCTGACCAGTCAATTGGAGCGCTCCCTTGCCTTTGATGGGCAACACCTCAATAGAGAGTGTCTCGCCTCCAACCGAGGTCCAGGCCACACCCGTAGCCACACCCACCTCATCAGACACCTCGGCCAAGCCAAAGCTAAAGCGCTCGACGCCCAAGTAGTCGGGCACTTGATCGGCATCGACATGCGTCAAGGTTGTATTGCCGGTCTCAGCCACACGCCGGGCCACTTTGCGACAAATGGCGGCGACCTCGCGTTCGAGTGAACGTACACCTGACTCGCGCGTGTAGGTACGGATGATGCGTAACATGGCGGCGGCACTGATTGTCAGCGTATCGTTGGTCAAACCGTGGGCCGTTAACTGCTTTGGTAAGAGGAAACGGGTGGCGATGCCCAACTTCTCCTCCTCGGTATACCCATTGACTTCGATAACCTCCATGCGGTCGCGCAACGGTGCCGGAATCGTATCGAGTTGATTGGCCGTAGCAACAAACACCACTTGCGACAAATCGAACGGCACCTCGAGATAGTGATCGGCGAACGTCGAGTTCTGCTCAGGATCAAGCACCTCGAGTAGCGCCGATGTAGGGTCACCGCGAAAATCCTGGCCGACCTTATCGATCTCATCAAGCACAAAGACCGGTGCACGTGACTTGGCCGTCTTCATTCCTTGAATAATTCGTCCAGGCATGGCACCAATGTAGGTACGCCGATGACCACGAATCTCGGCCTCATCGCGCACACCACCGAGGCTCATGCGCACAAACTTACGGTCGAGTGCACGAGCAATTGAGCGTCCGAGTGAGGTTTTGCCAACACCCGGCGGCCCCACCAAACACAAGATAGGCGAGCGCATATTGGCGCCCACCAGCTTGCGCACGGCGATGTACTCAAGAATACGCTCTTTGACCTTTACGAGGCCGAAGTGATCTTCATCAAGTACTTGTTGCGCGTGTTGAATCTCGATGGTGGCGAGATTTTCTAGCTGCCACGGTAGGTTGAGCAACCAATCGATGTAATTGCGGATGACGCTAGCCTCAGGACTCCCAGGGCCTTGTTGGTTGAGTCGACGATATTCGTTAAGCGCTTGGTCACGCACATTCTCGGGCGCATCCATACTCTGAATCTTCTTCTTGAGGTCATCGACAGGGTCATCAAGTTCATCATCTTCGCCGAGTTCACGGCGAATGACTCGAATTTGCTCGCGCAAGAAGTATTCTTTTTGGCCTTGATCGAGGATCTCTTTGGTCTCTTGTTGGATTTTCTGGCGCAACTTCATCAACTCGAGATGGCGGGCCAGCATGCGTTGCGTATGACGCAGGCGTTCGACTGGATCAAGTTCGGTCAAAATAGTCATACGCTCGTTGAAATCAAATGCTGGCGCATAGGTCACGATATCGGCCAAATGGCCGGGGGTATCAATGCGTCGCACAAACGCAACGGCCTCGGGTGGCACCTCACCAAGATGATCAACGAACTCATCAACCTGTTGTTTGACAGTCTCCATCAAGGCTTCGATGTCCATGTTGGTTACAACTTGGTCCTCGACACCATGGGCTGCCACCACATAAAACGGATCTTTTTGCACGAGCTCGTCAATTACGGCGCGTTGGAGCCCCTCAAGAATGATGCGGGCTGTGCCGTCAGGCAATTTGATGAACTCTTCGAGGCGGGCAATCACGCCAACATTAGGCATGACGGGCGGCGTACCACTTTTATATAGTTCGATTTCGTGTTCGGGCACATAAATCAGCAACACGGGTTGCTGGGAGTCCCAGGCTACCTCGAGTGCCCGAAACGATTTGCCTTGGCCAATCTGAAGCGGAACGGTCATTTGCGGCATAATGACCATTTCGCCGAGAACGACCAGCGGAAATGCGCTAGGACCCGGATTTGGGGACGTCTCTGCTTCGGTCATTGTGTATCACCTATTTCTGCGGGGGCGCACACACCCCCGACTCCCTACATCTTGACTTACTTGACGAACTTGGCAATGCGAATAAAGCTATCCGCTACCAATGCGGCACCACCAACCAAGGCACCGTCGATATCTGGCTGTGACATGAGCTCATCGACGTTGTCTGGTTTGACGCTACCGCCGTATTGGATGATGACCTTGTCAGCCTGATTGCCACCCATGCGGCGCAACTCGCCACGAATGGCAGCATGCATTGCTTGGGCATCGGCAGCTGTAGCTGTCAGACCGGTACCGATGGCCCAGACTGGCTCGTAGGCAATCACGATCTCAGCCAAGCGATTGCTCAAAGCTGATAGACCAGCATTGACCTGACCGAGCACAATTTGTTCGGCTTGGCCGGACTCACGTTCGCTACGGGTCTCGCCGACACAGACGATAGGGGTCATCCCGGCGTCGAGCACGGCAGCGGTTTTGCGGGCCACCATGGCATCGGTCTCACCAAAAAGTTGGCGACGCTCACTGTGGCCAATAATCACATACTGGCAGCCGATTTCTTTGAGCATACCTGGGGCAATTTCGCCAGTAAATGCCCCTTGCGTCTCTGGGTAAACGTTCTGGGCGCCGATGGCGATGCCAGCACGTGGGCGGGCAGCGACACTTGCCAATGCTGTAAAGGTTGGGCAAATAACTACGTTGCGGTCAGCCGGCAAATTAGTCAACCCAATAGCCAGCTCATCGGTGAGGGCAACTGCCTCAGCAATCGTCTTGTGCATCTTCCAATTACCGGCAATTAATGTCGTACGCATAGATTCCTTTGTCCTGTATCTCATATGTGCAGATGCACAACTCATGACTTAGCCCAAAAACAATCCAACCATCCAACCCCACACCGAAATGAAAAACTCCTGGCGATTCAGTACAAACGCCATCAAGACACCAACAGCTACCATCACTCCATAGATGAGACGTGACCAGGCCAACACCTTGGTGCCATCAAATGGCCCGAGCGGAATCATGTTAAATAAACCAATCCAGGCGTTGAACGAGAATCCGACCATACAAATGGTCAAAAATAGGTCGAAATCGAGACCGACCACGTAGATGAGCGGATATATCAACAAGAAGATCAGCGCCAAAATGTAGTTTGACAACGGACCAGCCACAGCAATCTGACCGATACGCTTGGTGTCGTTGACGCCGGTATGCCACACCGCACCCGGTGCCGCAATGAAGAATCCGGTAAAGGCCAAGGCGATCGAGATCAACAGCCAGCGATTATCGGCTGCAAAATGCGCCTTGGCGCCGAAGCGCTGAGCGACTTTTTGGTGTGCCAGTTCGTGCACCACAAAACCGAGACCACAGACGATGGCTGCAATAAGCAAGTTCTCAATGAAACGAATTGACGCAAGATTAGCGGCACCCGTCTGCATAATGGCAAAGGCGAGACTTGTGCCTGCCCACGCTTTGGTTAACTCGATGAGGTCGTCGTGGCCACTCCCCATCATAATCACACGATCATCCATGCACACATCTCCAATGTAATACTGATGGTCATTATACCAGATAGAGGTCGGTGATTTTGGTAATGCGAGAGACATGCCCCCCTGTCATACTTGGCGCAAGCACCGTGGTAGATAAAGAGGAGGGTGACATGACACATGCCAACAGAATTGCCGAATTATATGACACGCATGCCGAAACACTGCGACGATACATCTTCCGCCGCGTCGGCGACTTTGGGTTAGCCGAGGATTTGTGCAACGAAGTCTTTGTGCGCATGCTTGAAAGTCTCGATACGTACCAAGAGCGTGGCCTGCCGATTGAGGCTTGGATGTATCGCATTGCACGTGACCGTATCATCGACACCTATCGCTGGCAGAACCGACATCCGAGTACGCCACTCAGCAACATTGAAATATGTGCACCGACCGTGCATCATGTTGAGAGCGACGAAATGTTCCGCACCATGCTAGAAAATCTCAACGATGATCAACGCCGAGTCCTGTTGATGCGCTATCGCGATGATTTAACCTTTGCCGAGATTGCCACAGCCCTCGACCGAAGTGAGGGTGCAGTCAAACAACTTAAACGCCGTGGACTCCAGCAAATCAAAGAACGCTACCGACCCACTAACAGTGCCTAAGATGGTAGAATAGCAGGGCATGTAACGAATGTGTCATCGCGGGTGGAATGCCATCGAGCCGGTTCTCTGTTGTGAGTCTTGCACTTCACGCCACTCGTCATTTTTTTACAAATAAGGACCGCCACGATGCGTAGCTGGATATTGATTGGACTCATCCTCGCGGCCTGTAGTACCTCAACGATACCCGATGGAGCACCGACAGCGCAGATCGTGCAGCCGAATGCGACAGTTACTCATACCAGACCAATCATTCAACCAACTAACGAGGTCGTGTTCAACACACCAAACACTACTTATCAGTATCACCCTAGCACTCAATTCCTCGAGCGAGTCACCGATGGTGCCATGACATTCGTCAGCCAGACCATATCAGCCCAGCAGGTGGTAGCCAACCAAGACCATACCAAGCTGGCAATTCGTACAATGGATGACACCACGATGATCCTTGACATCACTACTGCTCAATCAATCGGGCCGTTTGATGCCTGTGATAGCATGACGTGGGCAGGTGATACGACAACACTGTGGTGTATGCGCTTTGGGCATGTGTACACCATCGATGGCATAAGTCAAATCGATCAACTTAGTCTAGCTGCCACTGGTGACGTTTACTGGGCAGAATTGACGAAACACCCGCCGACACAAGCCTATTGGATGCAGGTGATTGGAAATATTGAATCAAAATTATGTCAATTCAATCCAACCACCCGCACCCTTGAGAATGCATGTCTGACGGTCGGTCAAATGCCACGTTGGTCACCGGATGGACAAATGGTAGCATCGATTGTTCATCAGCGTTTGCAAATTACGCAACATGATGGCACGCAGCTTATCAGTGTCGGAATCGGCGACATGCAAGTGGTACAGCTGGTATGGGTGAACACTGCCCAACTAGCAATCAACACACCACGCAGGAGTTACCGCTACCAAATCAACGACGCCCGCATTAGTCTGCAGGCGTCGGACATCATCGTTGTCGGGCGCTAACCTTAGATGATATTACGTTCGAATGCGCTGCCGGTGGCATAGCGCTCAATACGCAACGGATCAATGTCAAACGTATGCGACCGTCCATCGAGCACCTCCTCGGCGATGATAACGCCGGTGGCTGGCGAGTGCATGATGCCGTGACCACTAAACCCAGCTGCATTGATGAACGATGGCATGTCAGGATGACGCCCGAGAATCGGCATGTGATCGGGTGTAATCTCGTAGGCGCCGGCCCAACACTGCTTGTCAGCCAATTGTACCTCGCCGAGCCGGGGGAACCGATCAAAACCGGCATCGAGCACGGTATCGAGCCAGTCCCAGTCGACGTTCGTGTTATAGCCAGCTGGTTCATCGGCTTTTGAGAGACCAAAAATCAGGTTATCCTGCTCTTTGCGCATCCAAAACCCACTCGTCACATCGACCGTCAACGGCATCTGATTGGGGATAATCGCCGTTGGTTGCGTCACATAGATATTGCGTCGGAACGGCTGAATCGGCACAGTGAGTCCAGCGAGTGCCGCCGCCTGCCCGGCCCATGACCCTGCACAGTTGATGATGGTCTCGCAAGCGATACGTCCGTGTGGTGTCTGCACTGCGACCACGCGGCCACTCTGAACCTCGATACCGGTGGCAGGGGTGGCCCTGAGCAACTCGACGCCCAAACTACGTGCGCGCGTCAGATACCCGAGCGCCACGCCGTGGGGGTCGCAGTAGCCGTCATCAGGCCCAAACGTGGCGCCGATCAAGTCATCGATGCGTACATCGGGGACGATTGCGTGTACATCGGCTGGCTTGAGGAGTTGCGTGCGCACACCGAGACGGTTTTGCATGGCGGTGGCCTCGCAATAGCCTTGCCAGTTCTCTTGATCATTAATCAAAAAGAGATAGCCGACCTGGTGTAAACCGCTTTCGCCGCCAATCTCCTCGCGGAAGTGTTTGAAGCGCTCGATGCCATACTGCGACATGCGTACATTCAACTCGTGCGAAAACTGATGTCGCACACCAGCAGCTGATCGCGCCGTACTGCCTTGAATCTCCGTCTCGAACTGTTCGAGAATCACCACATCGGTACACCCACGCATGGCCAAATGGCATGCCACCGATGCGCCCATCACTCCTGCACCAATAATTACCACCGATGCCTGCGTCCGCATGTATCGTCCTTTGGTTTACACATCTGCTGATGCTCATTATAAAGAATGTTGCGCCCACATAACACTCGACAGTCTACCCAAAAAGAGTATAATCAGCCCATTAAAAAGAAACTCGAGGTCATCATGGGGCGATTCGGGCAATTTGGGCAACTGATTAAAAAAGAATTCATGGGCTATAGCGAACAAGATGTGCGCCACGATCTGCTCTCGGGGTTGACAGTCGCTGCGGTCAGTCTACCATTAGCCTTGGCCTACGGCATCGCCAGTGGCATGACCCCAGCATCAGGACTTGTCACTGCCATACTTGCCGGCATCATTACTGGACTCATCGGTGGCACTTCGTACCAGATGAGCGGTCCTACCGGTGCCATGTCGGCAGTACTCCTCGTCATCTTGCATCGGACTGGATTAGCTGGTGTATGGACGGCCACGCTGATTGGTGGCGCACTCCTAATTCTGATGGGGCTATTGCGATTCGGCAGGTATGTGGTATTCATTCCGACGCCCGTGATTACCGGATTTACCGCAGGGATTGCGGTGATTATTGCAGTCGGCCAAATCGACCCAGCATTAGGTATTTTGACACCACCTGCTGATACAAGTCTGCTCAAGATCAGCGAATACCTTGTCAATAAGCCAAACCCTAATTTCTATGCACTAATCATCACAGGGGCAACCATTAGCATCATTTGGGTGATACAACGCTGGATTCCCAAGATTCCCAACGCATTGATAGCGATGCTGATCATGACTGGAATCAGCTGGGGATTAGGTTGGCCGGTCAACACAATTGGGGAGCTTCCTGCCACGATTTTGTTGGCCGAACATTTGACCATCAACGGCATTCCTTGGGCACAGATGAGCGACATCATCAGCGCCGGCGTCTCGATTGCGGCGCTGGCAGCCATTGAGAGTCTGATGACCGGTACAGCCGGTGCAGCCATGAGCGGACGTCTATTTGATGCCGATCAAGAGTTAATTGCCCAAGGCAGCGCCAACATGATTGTGCCGTGGTTCGGCGGTGTACCCTCGAGCGCGGCTATCTCGCGCACAGCCGTAGCAATCCGCAGTGGCGGGCGTACGCGCATCACGAGTATCGTGCATTCGCTCGTGCTTTTGGTGTGTGTCTTCTTTTTGAGTCAACTGATTGCATACGTGCCACTAGCCAGCCTCGCAGGCGTATTGTTGTGGACCGCTTGGCACATGATCGATTGGGCGACGATTGGGCGCTATACCCACATGCGCATCAAACACGCCTTGATTGGCGTAGTGGTGACGACGATGGCCACAGCGGCACTTGATTTAACCGAGGCAATTTTGATTGGACTCGCGGTCTCAGCCATCATCCACCTACGCCTCGAGGCCGAAGCCGCTACGGTGAGTGTGGTACCGGTCGATCCAAGTCGTATCCCAAGTGCGCAATTTACCGACGCTTGTCCAGGAGTACGAGTGGCCTATATCAGCGGCGCATTGTTCTTTGGCAATGCGGCAGCCATGCGAACGGCGTTACATCAAGAGCGCGACTGTCATACGTTGATTTTGAGCATGCGCGGAGTGCCCATGATTGACGTGATGGGAGGCGAGGTGTTACGTCAGCTGATTCACGAGTTCCAAAGCCGCAACGGACAGGTGTTACTTGCCGGGCTGCAACCGGCGGTACGTTCGATGCTCGAGCGATTGCACATCGTCAGTTTGGTCGGCGATAGTAACATTTTTTGGGATGCGGCGGTGGCCATCCAGCATGTGCATGACCGCATCGCCGTTACCGGGTGTCAAGGGTGTATCGCCTGCCCTGTTATGAGCGCAGGCGATACAAAAACTCACCCGCCCGCGGAATAACCAAGCACTCGGGGTCATCGGCAGCGGCTAGGGCATCCGGGGCGATGGTACGATAATCGGCGTAGTTCAGGTTAATCGCCGCACACTCGGCCTGGCTCAAACCAGTGGCCAATGTCACGGTTATACGCGGGCGCTCAATGCCGTTCTCGTAGGTGCCGACACCACGAAGGTGTGTCGAATGAGCAATCACGCCTTTGGGCAGGTGGCCAAACTTCTCCCATTGTGCCAAAAAGTAATCGCGCACGTGGTAGCCGATTTGGCGGATTATCTTGCCGTGCACCACGCTGACCTCGCGCAGGTGAGGCGCATAAATCACTACCTCGCCGCCATCGGCAACTACTGGCTCGCTTTTGTACATACCCTTGGAGCCAACCCATAACTCGTCATACATAGTTGGCAACACGGCAATCACACGTTGGACTGGTTTGTCGAGCCAGCGCATATGGATGTGCGACGAAAGCTTCGCCGCGGCCGCCCAAGCCTGCTCGGGTGAGTCGATAAACACGCCATGCACGCCGGCGGTTGTGACCACAGCACACACTGCAAACCGTGGCGTCGGAATCAACTGTGCGGCTCGATCAATCACGGATCGCACCGCGGTATGTGGCGTGCCGATAATCGCATACGACGTCAGCAAAGCCCCTAACCAGTGCGTGGCGTTGATAACATCGGGGCCCGAAATACCAGGGAACAGGTATTTGTTGCCCCCTGAGAATCCGACGACCTCGTGGGGGAATACCGGACCACAAATCAGAATCTGATCGTGCTCGAGCACGGCCCGGTTGATGCGCACGTCGACTGCCTCGGTACTGAGCCCGCCACTCAACTGGCGCATCTCGGCGGCATCAATCCGCCCCACGCTGACCAGCGTCTCGGCGTCTTGCCAGGCGTGATTGACCACGCGCACATCGGCAGGGAGTTGCGCCATATCAACGCCCAACAACTGGGTCAGCGCCGCATCATCCATGGCTGGGTGTGTACCGAGCGCCACCATCCAAGTCTGCTGGCGAGCGCCGGCTTGTCGCAACAAATGCGAGAGTACGGCATAAAATCGCGGCATGGGCATGGTGCGCGTGCCATCGGGGATCAGGACTAAGACGCGCTGATTGCGCCAAGCACGCGTCGCCAAGCCGGCACTAATCTGAGTTAGAAGTTGGGCGTCATCAAGAAGTGGAGTTGTCATCAGGGCTGCTCCTTTATACTTATACGCCACTATACGCCGAAAAGCCGCCGTCGACGGCAATCACCTGCCCAGTCACAAAGGCCGCAGCTGGTGACAAGAGCCATAACATGGATCCCACCAAATCCTCAGGTGTGCCGAAGCGTTGCATTGGTGTATGTGCCAAAATCTGTTGCCCACGCGTGGTCAGCGTCTGGCCGTCTTGCTCCATCAACAAAAAGCGATTTTGCTCTGTCAAAAAGAACCCGGGCGCAAGTGCATTGACACGAATCAGCGGCGAATACTCGAGGGCCGCATGCGTTGCCAACCAGCGCGTAAAGGCATCGAGCCCAGCCTTGGCCGCCGAATAGGTCAAGACGCGCGTCAAAGGACGCAGCGTGCTAATCGACGAGATGTTAAGAATCACGCCTGACCCTTGCGCCGCAAAATGCGGGATAACCTGCTGTGACAGCTGAATAGCGCTAAACAAATTGACATCGACCACCTCGTGCATCGCCGAGGCCGGAATATCCGCAAAGCGCTGCGCACCGGTCGTCGCTTGTGGCCGATTACCACCAGCGCCGTTCACCAAGATGGTAATAGGAGCAAGTGCCTGTGCTTTGGCAACAGCCACTGGAATCTGATCGAGCTGACTCAAGTCGGCGCCAATACAGTGCAGCTGATCGGCATTTGGGTTCTCAACAAAGTAATTCTGGGCCAGATCGGGCTGACGCGACAACAAGGTAACGCGCGCCCCATGATGCAACAAAGCGGTGACCATGGTGCGTCCAAGCACGCCACTGCCACCACTCATCAAGACGTGTTGACCACTAAAATCAAACGCATTGCGCATATCGATGGCAGACATCGGCATCGACTCCTTTGGGATTACTAGTAAGATTGCGTTGCCGCCATTATACGGCCGAACCAGTATGTCGATTATGTGCGGCGCCGCCCGCGTGGGCCACTTGCAGGTGGCGCAATTGTCTCATCAGGGGGGAGTTGGGGCTCCTCGCCGGCATGGGCTTGTGGGTCAACCACGGGCGCCACTGTCTTAGGCGTACGTGGGGCAGGCGGCACACCCGCCTCATCAGATTGGACACTGCGCAACGACTCACGCCAGGCTAAGCGCTCAGCTACACGTACTTCAAAACCGCGATCACTGGGGTGGTAGTAACGCCGCCCGCGCAAATTATCGGGAAAGTGCAGTTGATCAACTTGCGCATCTGGCGCATCATGCGCATACTGATACCCCTTGCCAAAACCCATACCACGCATCATACCGGTCGGCGCATTGCGCAAATGGAGCGGTACTGGGTCATTACGCGTCTCAGCGACATCAAGCAACGCCTGTTTGTAGGCGGCATACACCGCATTACTCTTGGGTGCTTGGGCCAAGTAGACTACTACATTGGCCAAGGCCAAATCGCCCTCGGGTTGCCCCAGGAAGTGCACAGTCTGTTGGATTGCTGTCGCCACCACAATTGCCTGTGGATCAGCGAGACCGATATCCTCGACGGCGATGCGCATCATGCGACGTGCAATGTAGAGCGGATCCTCGCCGCCCTCGAGCATACGACCAAGCCAGTAGAGTGAGGCATCGGGGTCGCTACTGCGAATCGACTTGTGCAACGCCGAGATAGCGTCGTAGTGCAACTCGCCGTTTTTATCGTAGCGCGTCGCCCGACTCTGTAGGGCCTCGCGCATGTCATCAACCGTTATCAGGCGCTTGCCGCCGACACCGGGCGCCTTTGAAATGACAGCCGCTTCGAGCGAATTAAGCGCCACACGCGCATCACCGTTGGCCATATCAATCAGGTAGCCACGGGCGTCGCTGGCGAGGAGTGGTTGCAACTCGCCGAGGCCACGCTCGTTATCACTGACCGCACGATCAATGAGATTGCCGAGTTGATCCTCGGTCAGCGACTCGAGTACGAATACGCGAGCGCGTGAGCGTAGCGCCGGATTGACCTCAAACGAGGGATTCTCGGTAGTAGCTCCAATCAAAATGACCGTGCCATCCTCAACGTGGGGTAAGACAGCATCTTGCTGCGATTTGTTGAAGCGATGAATCTCGTCAATAAACAATACCGTACGCTGGCGATACATCCCCAAGCGGTCACGCGCTTCCGATACAACACGACGCAAGTCGGCGACACCTGCAGTGACCGCTGAGAGTGGCTCAAAATGGGCCTTGGTGTGTTCGGCGATAACACGGGCGAGGGTGGTTTTGCCACAGCCTGGCGGCCCCCATAGAATCATCGAGAACAGCGCATCACGCTCGATGGCACGCCGCAAGATGCGGCCGTCGCCGATGATGTTATGTTGTCCTTGCATCTCGTCGAGGGTGCGTGGGCGCATACGCGCAGCTAATGGCGCCTGACGCTCCAACTCTTTGGCGCTCGTTGCCGCAAATAAATCACCTTGTGAATTTGCCATCGCATTCCTCTTTGTTTGCCCAGTCATTTGACACACCTAATCATAGGCATGCATCCTATACCTGTTTGACACCTTCAACAACTGCTCGCAGCGTCGCACTGAGCTGTACTCCGCGATCAGCCGGTACAAGTGGTCCACCGATTACAACTGAGGCTGCGCCCATCCGCGCAGCCGTAATCGCATCGTCAACTGAGAGACCACCAACCACCTGCACAGGAATTGCCACTGCCTTGAGCACATCAGCGAGGCCATCAATAGCTCGCAACTGCCGATGCTGATTGCGGTGGTCGAGCCCCAAGTGCCAGCCAATCATCTGCACACCGAGGCGCTCAGCGCGCACGGCAGCTGCTACCGGATCATCACAAAACATGATATCGGCAATCGCCACGAGTCCGTGCTCACGTGCAACCGACGCAGCCCGTTCGAGGGTTGCATCATGAGCAGCGGCCATCACATCAAAGTGCGTGGCTCCAGCCGCTACCGCGAGATTAGCAAAGTACGCCCCGCCATCACATACCTTAAAGTCGCAAACAATGGGATGTGTCGGAAATCGCTGTCGTAATGCGCGCACCACGCCCATGCCCTGCTCGACCATTAGGCCTGTGCCAGCCTCAAGCCAATCGATACCAGCAGCCACGGCGATATCAGCGACATGGAGAGCATCATCAATATCGTGTAAATCAAGCGAGATTTGGACGGCACATGACATGGCGTGCTCCTTTGCATCATACTGTCAGTCATGCTCATAATAGCACAAATGTTTTATTCATCATAGCGCCGTTTCATATGGTATCATGGCGATATTAACCACACGAGAGCCTCATATGTACACACCAATTCAACAGCTTTTGCGCAGTGATATTGCTGATTTTGCCCCATATGCACCGATTGTGCCACTTGATGTGCTAGCAGCCCAACTTGGCCTACCACAATCTGCATTGGTCAAACTCGATGCCAACGAGAACCCGTACGGACCGACCGAGGCTACCAATGCGGTCCTCGCCCAGCTCGGCACTACTATGGGTGGACGCACCTTGACAGCCATCTATCCTGACCCGGACAACACGGCACTACGCAACGCTATCTCACGCCATCTTGACCAACCAGCTGAGCGGATTATCTGTGGGAATGGCTCGGACGAGCTGATTGACCTGCTGTTCAGGGCGACGATTACGCCGGGAGCAGCGGTGGTTGATGCGACACCGACTTTTGGCATGTATGCGTTCGGCGTCAATCAGTATCAAGGGCGGTATATTGAGGTACCGCGCGATGATAAGTTTGATGTGGACGTGCCAGCACTGCGCCAAGCGATTATCGATCACAAGGCGGTTATCTTGGTATTGGCTTCCCCTAACAACCCAACTGGCAATCCGTTGGCACGAGCCGACCTCGAGGCACTACTTGACTTGCCGTTGATTGTGGTTGCAGACGAGGCATATGCCGAATTTAGTGGCACCACTTATCTCGACTTGATCGACCAGCACTCTAATTTGGTGGTGTTGCGCACATTTAGTAAGTGGGCCGGGCTCGCAGGATTGCGTGTCGGCTACGGCGTCATGCACGAGTCGTTGGCGCACGAATTGCGCAAAATCAAACAGCCGTATACGGTCAATGTGGCAGCCGAGTTAGCGGCCACGACCGCAGTCAACGATTTTGTCAGCATGCAACCGGTGATTCAACAAATTGTGTCGGATCGCGACGCACTGGCTCGAGAATTAACGCAATTAGGTTTTTATGTCTATCCGAGTGCGGCCAATTTTTTGCTAGTACGTACACCAATCGCAGCGACTATGGTACGTGATGCACTGCGTCAATCGGGCATTTTGATACGCTACTTCAACAAACCACGACTGTCGGATTGTATTCGGATTAGTATTGGTACGCCGCAACAACATCAGCGCCTGCTCGAGGTGTTGACACAGACCATACAGGCACAGGGGTAATACATGAGCCACGAAGATTTACACAGTTTGCGCGAATTTGCCACCGAATTGGCGTGGCAAGCAGGGCGCGTGACGATGCGTTACTTTCAAACAGGCGTGACTGCCGACCTCAAGTCAGATGACTCGCCGGTGACGATTGCCGATCGCCAGTCTGAGCGCTTGATGCGCGAGCTGATTGAGGAACGCTTTCCACACCATAGTATTTTGGGCGAGGAGGAGGGCGAGAGCCGACCTGGGGCGAGCTTTCGTTGGATTCTCGATCCGATTGACGGCACCAAGTCATTTGTGGCCGGAGTACCGATGTACGCTGTGCTGGTAGGGCTCGAGCGCGAGGGCGTGCCGGTGGTCGGAGCCGTGGCAATCCCACCGAGTGGCGAGATGTTGACTGCAGCCACGGGACAGGGATGTTTGTGGAACGGGCGAGTTGCACGAGCTAGCAATACGCGAGATCTATCACAAGCTGTCATCTCAACGACTGACTTTCAGGATATGTATCGTACTGGCAAAGGCGAGGCCTTTGATCGAATTTGCCAGCATAGTCGGATGGTGCGTGGGTGGGGAGATGCCTACGGGCATGTGTTGGTAGCCACAGGGCGCATTGATGTAATGCTTGATGCATTGATGAGCCCGTGGGACTGCGCAGCACTCGTACCAGTGTTACAAGAGGCTGGCGCTACGTTTACCGATTGGCAAGGTAATAGCACGATTTATGGTGGCAATGCGTTTAGCACTAACGGGCACTTATTTGCACAAGTGATGCAGCATATCAACGGCTAATTTGGATCAGAAAGGGAAAGAACCATGCGTGTTGTCGCACTCATCATGGCAGGTGGCGAAGGGGCTCGCCTGAGTGTCCTTTCGGAGAAGCGGGCTAAGCCGTCAGTACCATTTGCTGGCAAGTTCCGCATCATCGACTTTCCGCTTTCGAATTGTGTCAACTCCGGCATTTTTGATGTGGCCGTGCTGACGCAATATCAACCGCATTCGCTCAATGGTCATATCGGTAATGGTCGGCCATGGGACCTTGACCGTGGCAACGGTGGCGTGCAGTTGCTCCAGCCGTACCAAGGGCGCAACGAGGAGGGTTGGTATCAGGGGACATCTGATGCCGTGCTACAAAATTTGAATTACATTCGTGAGCGTCGAGCTGATTTGGTAGTTATTTTGTCAGGCGATCATATCTATAAAATGGACTATGCGCCGATGATTGCCTTCCACCAACAACAAAAAGCCGATCTGACGGTAGGGGTCATGAATGTGCCACTCGACGAGACCGACCGCTTCGGCATCATGACGGTCAACGAGCAGATGAAGGTGGTAGAGTTCACCGAAAAACCGAAGAAGCGCGACAAAGGCACCTTAGCGAGCATGGGTATTTATGTGTTCAGCGCTGATGCGTTAATCAAAGGGTTGACGACACTCGATAACGGCGTAGCGCGGACAGACTTCGGCAAGCATGTCATCCCATCGATGGTGGCTAACGACAACGTAGTTGCTTATCCATTCGAGGGATATTGGGTTGATGTAGGCACGATTGACTCCTACTGGCGTACCAGCATGGAGATGATTGACCCTGCACATACGCTAAATTTGTACGATCCTAGCTGGGTGATTCATACGCGTAGTGAGGAGCGCGCACCTGCCAAAATTGGGCCACAAGCAATGATCAGCCAGAGCATGGTCTGCAACGGCTGTACCATTCGTGGCACAGTCGAGCGCTCAGTGCTATCGCCGGGTGTCTATGTATCGCCAGGTGCAATTGTGCGCGACAGCGTGATAATGACCGACACCTGGATTGGACCAGGCGCCGTGCTCGACAAGGTGATTGTCGACAAGCAAGTGGTGATTGGTGCTGGTGCGGTGGTTGGGTACGGCGACGACATGACCACCCCTAATGAGAAGCAGCCCGACAAGGTTAATACGGGTATCAGCGTGATTGGCAAGGGTGCACATATCCCAGCAGCATGCAAAATTGGTCGTAACGTGGTAATTGGTGCCGAACGCACCGAAGAGGAATTCCCGTCGCTTGACATTCGGACCGGAATGACGGTGTAAGAGGTATATAAAGACAGGGTGTTAGTGTATACAGATGGGGGCACAGCTATACCTCCATCTGTATACCCTCGTTACAACACATCCAACAGGCGCTTAGTGAGACGTGTGTACCACGGTTTCGCACCAAAAGTGGCAACGTATCCAAGTGTGGCGGCCTCAGGACCAGGGTCTGTGCCACCAGACTCCTCAAGCATACCCCAACGATGGTCCATAATCCAACGATACAAGTCGCCTTCAGTGCGCCCAGGGAAGTGTTTCAGCGCATGTTGATTGCGAATCACCTCGATTACTGGCATATAGACATTGTCGTACCAGTCAATAACGGACTCAGGCGTCGAGATGTCACGTTTGAGATCAATTCCCATGAAGTAGCGATGTGCATTAATATGGCGAATCAGCTCGAGATATCCACCATACTCGCTGAACACAATGTGTTGTTGGGGGCGTAATGTGTGGAGCTGGGTCCACTCCAAAAAATCATTGTATTCCTCTTTGATAGGCAAATCTTCGCCAGTCACATCAGCGGTCAATGGAACATCGACGAGCAGTTCAACAACATGTGCATCGATGTATTGTTGGTGATTACGCCGAGCGACCGAGATACGGTGGTTGCCATCACGGACAAAATATACATCACCGATTTTGTAGAGATCAACGGGTGGGAGCTCGATATACTGCTCGGCTGCACGATCAACATTCATCCAACGTTCACGGATGTGCTCACTCCGCGGCAAGAAGTGACGATCAAAGTCAGTATAGCGACCCTCACTACCAACGATGTAGTCGATTGGCACGGTACATATACCCAAATCGCGTTGACTACGAATCTGGAGGCGTTGTCGTACCTCCTCAAAGTCAAGCAGGTCATGTGGTGCATGGCGGAACGCATCGACGAGTGCCGATATCCATTCGCGACGGCGTGCATCATCAAAATGCAAGCGTGACACCGTGTGCCAGTAATTTTGGTCAGGCATGATCATCCTTGGGATGTTGACAAATCAAATCAAGCGTCATATGGCGATATCCAGCCGTATTATAAATCATTGTGCGATTAAAATACGTCTCAAACGCGACCCCATACGCATATGAGCGATGGACATGCCCATGAATCCAGTAGCGTGGCGTAAACCAGCGTTGCAACGTCAGAAATGCTTGTACACCGCGATGCGGTCGGTCATCGGCATCATGGATACCGGCAATTGGGGCATGTGACAACATGACATCCAAATTGCGTTTATGGAAAGCCCGATACCACCATAACTTGGTCGCTAATTTGAGCATTCGAATGCTCATCTGATATTCAGTATATTGATGTCCATCCTCATTGTTATAGCGAAGGCAACCACCGAGACCTGCAATCATAAAGCCGGGGGTCATCATGATGCTGTTTTCGACGCTCAGGCAGCCACGTGGTTCTGTGACTAGCTCGCCGGCAGCGGTCCATTCATCGTGATCATGATTTCCTGCCACGTAGTAACACGGTTTATTAAGCATACTCACGACATATTCGAGGTAGTAATACGGCAAATCACCGCATCCAAAAATTGCATTGACATCGGCAAATCGATCTTTGATTTGCAGACTATATACGAGAGGTACAATCTCGTCACTGAGCGTGAGTACGCGCATGAATGCTCCGTCACAATATCGCAGTGTGGTGTGCTACGTATGAACTGCTAAAGAGTGGTTTTTAAAGATATATGCCACAGCATACACTGCAATCTGTCAAAACTCAATAGTGACATGCAACTGTACGAGCTTAATCCTCGAATGTGTCAGTGATACGAGGCAAACTCAGACCAAATGTTGTCCCTTCGTTCACAGTTGAGGCGACAGTCACATTGCCTTGATGCGCTTCGATAATATATTTGACAATTGCCAGTCCTAGACCGGAGCCTGAGCTATTGCCGGTTTGATCACGTGTGCGTGAGCGATCAGCGCGATAAAACCGGTCAAAGATGAATGGTAAATCATCAGGCGCAATACCAGACCCAGTATCGGCCACGGTTATAACAGCACGCTCGCCGTAGTTCATCAGTGTACACGTTACGCGTCCACCGGCAGGGGTATGTTGTATGGCATTCATACAGACATTAAGAAGCGCTTGTTTGAGGCGATCACGATCACCTTCAACGATAGCAATGCTTTTGATCTCAAGTTCGAGATCGACCTGCCCTGCAATTGGTTTGAGTTCGCGCACGACCTCCATCATCAGTTCGGTTAAGTCGACCAGAACGAACCGCATCTCAGCGGCGGCTTCGTTGCGAGCCAACATCAACAAATCATTGACAAGTCGAATCAAGCGTGCCGACTCACGTTGCATATCAGCAAGAGATTCTTTGAGGAGCTCGGGGTCACGAGCTGCACCTCGATTGAGAATCTCGATGTTGCCTTGCATGGCCGCAAGAGGTGTACGGAGTTCATGCGAGGCATCAGCCAAGAATCGCCGTTGTGTCTCAAACAATTGCTCAATGCGATCCAGAAGATCATTGACCGTCATTGTCAGGCGTTGTAACTCATCTTGGACCTCGGGGACAGGCACGCGCTGTTTGAGGTCAGAGGCACTCACGATACCTTGGACAGTACGAGCCATGACATCAATTGGCCTAAAAGCCGCACGAGTCAACCATGCGCCACCTTGTGAGGCGACTACGAGTACCACGATTCCACCAAATGCGAGGGCATACAAAAATACCGTTAACGCCCGTTCAGTCTCATCAATCGGGCGAGCGAGTTGAATCACGCCGGCAGTTTGTTCACTTTCGGTAATCCCATTGCTATAGCGCAACGGCACCATTAAAACACGTAATCGTGCCACACCGATATCGGTCGTAAAGCGTTGGATGCGACCATCAATGCTTTCGTAGACAATCTCTCGGCCGAGATTCAACTGAGTTGCCAGACGCGGCGTCCGCTTAACATTGGGGGAATAATCGATACTTCGGCCATTGCCATCATAGACAACGACTAATAAGTTGGTAGCTGTAAAGCTACTGAGTGCATCAGATTCATTTAAAAACGCAGGTAAATCAGAGCCACCGACGCGCAAACTTGGATTTGCCGATGCTTCCGTAAAGTTTTGCTGAAGCACCTGGGCACCCAAATCAAGTTCGTTGTCAATACTGTTAATCAATGCGCGATTAACCACAAAGTACAAACCGATATCGAGTGCAAGCAAGGCCACTGCGAACAATCCCACATATGCCAGTGTCAAGCGCAGTCGTAATGACATGATGTCCTATTTACTCAATTGGAACAGTAAATGATTGCGCAACCCAACCCTCATCACCAGTGTTATCGCGAACATGGAGCCACGTGGTCGTGCCATCAATCGTGTTTTCGCCGATAATCTCAAGTGTAGCTCCTTCGGGGAGCGTTTTGATTGCTTGTGCACTACGACTTGCCGCTGAGCGCATAAACAATCCTGACGTGCCAGTCCCTGATACACGTACCTGAGGGAGTTGTGTGTCAGCAGTCAACGTCAATGTTGGGAGTGGGGTCACATCAATTGCTGGAGTATCCACAGGCACGGTATCGACAACATCATTCGAAGGTTGATCACTCAAGAGTGCCCACACCACAAAAATAAATACTAACAATACGAGTGCGAGGATTAGCCGCCAACCACCCATCATAAAAATCTCACGCCACGTGCTGGTACGACTGTAGGTGGCACGTTGCGTCGTCCGACGATGATCCTCCTGAATGGGAGGATAATCGTATGATTGCTCTTGTTGTTCGTGCCATTGTGGACCTTGTTGTTGAGACATCTGGTTCACTCCTTCTGCTGCACAATCCCACACACCGTGGTGACTTACTCGTCTAAGATACGTCGACGCCAATATGACAGCAATTGTTCGACAATTTGCTCCATCGCAATCTCGGGTTGCCACCCTGTGAGTGCCCGCAAACGGCTATTATCACCGCGTAACACAGGCTCATCCACTGGGCGCAACCGTGTTGGATCAACATAGACTGTTGCTGGCACTAATCCTCGCGCGACAACCATCTCTACAATATCACCAATGCGAATGGCCTGTCCTGAGCACATGTTGTATACAGTACCACCTGGAGCCACTTGTATAAGTGCCCATAATGCCCGTGCTACATCATCCACATGTGTATAGTCACGCCGTGGTTCAAGGTTACCCACCTGAATAACAGGCTCTTGACGCCCAGCCTCAATCAGTGCCATCTGTCGACAAAACGTCTGAATGGCAGTCCGGTCACCTTGGCGTGGTCCCACATGATTAAATGAACGAGTAACGACCGTGTGGACACCGTAGCTATCAAAGTACTGCAAACCGAGCAACTCTTGGCCAACTTTGCTGACCCCATACGGCGATGCCGGACGCATTGGTTGCAGCTCAGTAATTGGGATAGCCTCGGGCGGAACCACACCATATTGCGCACTCGAACCAGCAATATGCACTTTGGCCTGTGGCGCATAACGTCGCACCGCCTCAAGTACATGAATAGTACCCTCAACATTCGCACGCATCGTAACGACTGGGGCACCCCATGACGCGGCAGGATAACTCTGGGCCGCAAGATGAAAGATGTAATCAGGTTGGGCTTGCTGAATGGCATCTGCGACCGCATATGCATCCTCGATGTCGCCCTCGTAGATGCGGATGCGTTCTTGCACTGCCGCCAACACCCGAGCATCACTCCGCCATCGCTTGAAAATCGACAGTTCAAGATTTGGTTGCTGTACCAAATATTCAGCTAAGCTACTGCCCACTGGCCCCGTGGCTCCGGTTATTAGCACCCGTGGCATACAACACACCTCTATATCTCAGAAGAGCCTGCGCCCAATACACTTATACATAGTTCGATTTGGCTACTCAGTCGATAGGAGCATTTTACACGATGCCATCAACCAATATACATTACCTGTTTAACTATAGCAGAGTTCATCTGTTATTTCATAGATGCACAAAGCGCACTTATCATCATAAGTACGGTATAATATCAATAGTATAACTGTTGTTTCGTTGCTGATTAAGGCGTTATCTATGAAGTATATTGCGACTATTGGTCTCGAGGTGCATGCACAAATTCAGACCAAATCAAAGATGTTTTGTGGCTGTCGCACCGATGCCGCCCATGCCGAGCCCAATACCAATGTCTGTCCAGTCTGTTTGGGATTACCTGGCGCATTGCCAGTCCCCAACAAACAGGCGATTGAGCAGGCAATTATGACTGGATTGGCGCTCCATTCGTCAATAACCACTGACAGCGTAATTAGCCGCAAAAACTACTTCTATCCAGACTTACCATCAGCCTATCAGCGTAGTCAATACGAAGACCCATTGTGTGTGGGCGGACACGTTGATATCACTGTCGACGGTCAGATCAAACGTATCGAATTGACGCGCATCCATATCGAAGAAGACACCGGCAAGCTTAACCACATGCCTGATGGTAGCTCACTTATCGACTACAACCGTGCCGGCGTACCATTGATGGAGATTGTCTCTGAACCAGTCATCGCCAGTGCTGAAGAGGCCCGTCTCTACTTCCAAACCCTCCACCAACTGTTGGTCTGGATTGGCGTCAATAGTGGTAATCTCGAGGAGGGCGCATTACGCTGTGATGCGAATGTGTCGGTGCGCCCCGAAGGACAACAAGAGTTTGGCACCAAGGTCGAGATCAAAAATGTCAACTCGTTCCGTAATGTTGAGCGCGCCATCAACTACGAGATTGAACGCCAAATTAGCGTCATTGAGAATGGTGGCAAGATTATTCAGTCAACCCGTGGTTGGAACGAAGGCTTAGGTAAAACAATTGAGCAACGCACCAAAGAGTTTGCCCACGACTATCGTTACTTCCCGGATCCAGACATTCCACCTTTGCACATGACAGGCGACGTCACCGAGCCACTCAAGCAGTCACTACCCGAGCTACCTGTGGCGCGACGTCAGCGCTTTATTGACCAGTACGGCTTGAGCCTCAATGATGCCGATTCGTTGACTGTCACCCGAGACATCGCAGATTACTACGAGGCAACAGTGACCGCTACCGTAGCCCAAGCTGGCACAGCACGTGATGCAGCGGTGTGGATGATTGGTGAGTTCTTTCGTTTACTCAACGACCGGGGTGAGCGCTTGGCAGATGTCAGTCAACGCATGACTCCAACCCATGTCGCCGGTGTGATTGCCTTGCTCAACAAAGGCACCATTACCCGCGCCTCAGCAAAAGAGGTTTTTGAGGAAAGCTTCATCCATGGTACAGCTCCCGAGGCTATCGTAGCTAGCCGTGGCTTAGCCGTGATTGGCGACAGTGATGCCTTGTTGACGATGGCGCGTGAAGCAGTAGCCAATAATCCAAAGGCTGTTGCAGATTTCAAGAGTGGCAAAGACGTGGCCATCAAGTTCTTGGTTGGCCAAATCATGAAAGCCTCACGCGGACAGGCTAGTCCACAAGCCGCCGAAGAAGCCGTCAAAAGCGCGCTCAGCGAAGTCTAGCACAGCGTGCCACAGCGCATTGTCTCGTAACGGGAGTAGTCAGATACTCCCGTTTTTTCTATCACATGAGTATATAAATTATGCACACACTGACAATTGGCCCATACACCCACGCTAGCGGTACTGTTACCTTACCTGGTTCGAAGAGTATCTCAAATCGTGTCTTGCTACTGTCAGCACTCGCACATGGCATAACCCACGTCCGCGGGTTGCTATCTGCAGACGACACGCACGTGATGCTCAATGCGCTACGCAGCCTCGGCATCACCATGGATCAACATGACGACCAAGTGACGATGCATGGGAGCGGCGGAAAATTCATAGTCAAAAATGCTGATTTATTTATGGGCAACGCAGGTACCGCTATTCGGCCATTAACTGCAGCTCTCGCATTGATGGGAGGCTCGTATACACTTCACGGCGTACCACGGATGCACGAACGACCAATTGGCGATTTGGTAGACGGATTGGCAATGATTGGTGCTCAGATTATATACACTGGCACACCAGGTTATCCGCCACTACAGATTATGCCGAGTGCCCTCGATGTCGCTCGGCCCATCCAGGTCCGTGGTGATGTATCGAGTCAGTTTTTGACGGCACTCCTGCTCGCCCTACCACTAGTTGCACGTCAACCAATCACGATTGAGGTAGTGGGTGAGCTCATCTCAAAGCCGTATGTGGCGATAACACTCAACCTGATGCACCGCTATGGTGTCAGCGTAACCAATCACGACTGGCGTTCATTCGTGATTCCAGCCAATGATGGTCACGCCTATCGTTCCCCCGGAGATGTATGGATCGAGGGTGATGCCTCATCAGCATCGTACTTTTTGGCAGCTGGAGCAATTGCAGGTGGGCCTGTGCGCGTCACCGGCGTCGGACGCAACAGTATCCAAGGTGACGTAGCTTTTGTCGAGGCACTGGCCCAAATGGGTGCCGAGGTGTCATACGGCGATGACTGGATTGAGGTACGTCAAAACGGGCCACTACACGGCATTACTATCGACTGCTTAGCAATTCCCGATGCAGCCATGACGTTGGCAATTGCCGGATTGTTTGCCGTAGGGACAACAACTTTGACCGGGATTGCAAGTTGGCGCGTCAAAGAGACCGATCGTATTCATGCCATGGCAACTGAGTTACGTAAAGTCGGCGCTACGGTCACGAGTGGCGATGACTATATCAGTGTGACGGCACCTCAGCCGTGGCAAATTGCACAGGAGGGCATTGATACCTATGATGACCACCGCATGGCAATGTGCTTTTCACTTGCAGCTTTTGGCGCACATACCATACAAATCAATAACCCTGAGTGTGTTGGCAAAACCTTCCCCGACTATTTCACCGAATTTGGCGCGATTGTGCGTTAAACCATCCACCATGTGCCTAACGCGATCCAGACATCTGACACCTAGTGCTGAACGACTCACTCTTGCACGATGTTCTAGGTACCTCAGACGCAGAAACAGGTATTTTACGAGCCAATCAAAGCACCGTGGTGGTTTGTTCAGTTTGACACAAATGCCCCTAGGTGATAGGATAATCCGCGTTAATCGGCATATACGCTCAATAGGCGAATTGGAAAGCTAGCAGGATAACTATGCCGCCAATTACTGAACATGTCGTCTTGCGCGACCTTGACGTCCCCAACATTGCAGATCTTGATGTGTATCTGCAAAACGAGGGGTACGAGGCGCTGCGCATGGCCGTCAAAGAGAAGACTCCCGCCGACGTCATCAATGTCGTTAAGGAGGCAGGCTTACGCGGTCGTGGTGGTGCGGGTTTCCCAACGGGAGTAAAGTGGGGCTTTTTGCCCAAGGATGTCTATCCACGCTACTTGTGCTGTAACGCAGACGAGAGTGAGCCAGGTACCTTTAATAACCACCAGATTATCGACAAGAACCCCCATCAGCTCATCGAGGGTGTAGCACTTGCTGCCTACGCCATTGAGTGTCAAAAGGCATTTATTTACATTCGTGGTGAGTTTGCTGCTGGAGCACGTCGCCTTGAGAAAGCCATTGCTGATGCAACTGCTCGTGGCTTCTTGGGTAAGAATGTATTCGGCACCGATGTCACAATTGATATTGTCGTTAGCCGCGGTGCTGGCGCCTATATTTGTGGTGAAGAGACGGCCTTGATGGAGTCACTCGAGGGCAAAATCGGCCAGCCGCGCCTCAAGCCACCATTCCCCGCCATCGCTGGTTTGTACGGCAAGCCCACCATTATCAACAACGTCGAGACATTGACCAACGTGCCACGGATTGTCCTCAAAGGCCCTGAGTGGTACCGCAAAAACGGCACCGAGAAGAGCCCTGGCACCAAGGTATTCTCCGTCTCAGGTCATGTACGCAAGCCCGGCAACTACGAAGTACCGTTCGGTACCACGATGCGCGAGCTGATTTATGACTATGCCGGTGGCATGCGCGAGGATCGTAAGGTCAAAATCATCGTTCCTGGGGGTGCATCAGCTGCCTGGCTAACCGAGGCCAATCTTGATGTAGCCATGGATTACGAGTCGCTGGCCGCTGCCGGCACCATGCTCGGATCGGGTGGAGTCATTATTCTTGACGAAACTGTGAGCGCCGTAGAGTTGGCTTTCAAGATGGACGAGTTCTTTAAGCACGAGTCATGTGGCAAATGTACGCCATGTCGCGAGGGCACGCATTACTTGGTCAAGACGTTGCATCGGTTCACGTACGGTGGTGCTGAGCAACGCGATATAGCCAAGTTGCATGACGTCTACAATCAGATGGCCGGTAACTGCTTCTGTTTGTTGGGCGAAAGTGCCGTGGTGCCAATCCGCACGGCGCTCAAACTCTTCCCACATGAATTCGAAGAGGCATTGAGCAAGTCACCAGCTCGCTACACGATTCCTTTAACGATGGCGCACTAGTGCTGAGCCGACGTACGGCCAGCCGGGAGTAGAGAACGATGCCAGACGTCAATCTGATAATTGATGGACATGCAGTAAGCGTCCCCGCCGGAACCAATTTGGTCGAGGCGGCGCGCGCTGTTGATGTCTCCATCCCCGTGTTCTGTTATCACCCCAAGCTCAAACCCGTCGGCATGTGCCGCATGTGTTTGGTTGAGGTGTACACCCCACGCATCGACCCAGCCACGCGCCAGGTCGTACTCGGCCCAGATGGGCAACCTCAGCTGGCCTTGATGATGAACAAGCTGCAACCAGCCTGTGTGACACCGGTCAGCGATGGCATGGTTGTCAAAACCACCACTGACAAAGTCAAGTTCGCCCAACGCGGCGTACTTGAGTTTTTGTTGACCTCACACCCACTCGACTGCCCAGTCTGTGATAAGGGTGGTGAGTGTCCATTGCAGAACTTGACGATGCAATGGGGGCCCGAAGTATCGCGCTTCGACTACAGCGACAAGGTTCACTTCGAAAAGCCAATCAAGCTCAGCGACGTGATTTATCTCGACCGCGAACGCTGTATTTTGTGCTCACGCTGCGTGCGATTCCAAGATGACGTCGCCGGCGACCCAGTACTCGGCTTCGACAATCGTGGTCGTTCGTGGGAGATTATCTCGAAGTCAGATCCAGGCTTCGATTCGAAGTTCTCGGGCAACACGACCGACATTTGTCCGGTCGGAGCCTTGACCAGCGCCGACTTCCGCTTCCGTTCACGTGTCTGGGAGGTGCGGAGCACACCGGGCGTCTGTACGCATTGTTCGGTCGGTTGCAATATCAGCATTGACGCCCGTCACAACAAGTTGATGCGTGTCATGCCACGTGAGAACGACAACGTCAACGAAATTTGGTTGTGTGACAAGGGTCGCATGGGCATGCGCTTCATGGAGAGTCCAACTCGCATCACCACTCCACTTGTACGGCACAACGGCAAGTTGGTCGAGTCAAGCTGGGATGATGCCCTCAATCGCATTGCCACTAACATGGCAAGTGTCGCCGAGCGCTCAGGCAGCACGGCTGTCGCCGGGTTGATTGGCGACGATTTGCCCAACGAAGATTTGTTTGCCTTCCGCAAGCTTATCAGTGAGACCTTCGGCAGTGCCAATCTCGATCACCGTGCTGGGTTGCCCAGTGATGCCGCTATCGACGAAGCCCCTCTGGTGGCCGGCGTCGGCGTTGATACCAACCTAACAACACTCGGCAAAGGCACCAATGTCTTGGTAGTCGGTGCCGATGTTGAAGAAGAGGCTCCGGTCTACGTATTGCGTCTACGCGGCATTCAAAACCGCGGCGGTAGTGTCACCGTAGTCAACTCATTTGCAACCAAGTTGGGCCGCGGTGCCAATCTCGATATCCGCATCAAGCAAGGTGGCGAAAGTTCCTTTGCAGTGGCGTTCCTCAAGCAGGTCGTTGATGCCCAAAACGCCAACGGCTTTGATCGGCGCTTGCGCGGGTTCGACGAGTTGCGCAACCAGATCAACAAGTATTCGCTCGAGACCCTGTTGGCTGATGCTGGCATCAGCGCAGAGCAGCTCAAGAAGGTCGTAGAGGCCTATATGGGTGCGAGCAACAGCATCATCGTTTATGGCCGCGCAGCCCGCCAAATCGGTGCTAGTGTCAGCCAGAACTTGGCCAGCGCCGCCATGGTCACCGCCAAGTGTGGCAAGGCCAACAACGGCGTGATTGCCTTGAGCAACGCCAACACCATCGGCGCAACGGCCTTGGGTATTCGTCCAGGTAAGGGTGGTGCCAGTGCCAGCGAGATGTGGGATTTGGCCGAGCAAAACAAACTACGCGCTATGTTGATTGTCGGTCTTGATCCGGCCAGTCAGAGTGAGCGCGTGGCCCAAGCACTTGAGTCAGTTAGCAAAAACGGGTTCTTGGCCGTCCAGGCGATGTTCCATAACGAGACGACCAAGCGCGCCGACGTAATTTTGCCGTTGATGACGATGGCTGAGCGCGATGGGACAGTTACCAACGCTGAGCGCCGTGTCCAACGATTCCGCACTGCGATGGACAACGCCAGCGAGATGCATGCACCATGGAAGGTGTTTGCATCAGTAGCGGAGCTCGCAGGTGTCAATGCTGGTGGCAACGGTCGCACAGCCGTGTTGAGTGGCTGGGACTACATGGTCACCAGTGACGTCACCGACGATATCGCTAAGAGCCACAAGCAGTTCGCCAATATCACCTACACCAGCTTGGATCTGACCATGAATTCATGGGGTCGTCAGGCCAACGAGTCGGTGTACTACGACGGCACTTCATACACCAACACCGAGGGCAACGGAGTCCAGATTGCCACCGTCGCCGACGATGCCAGTGCACCTCTTAATGTGGGAGTCGTGGCACCGGTTTCGTTCGAAGCCAAGGGTGAGTTCACCATGTTAATGCAGGTACCAACCCGTGCCTACGATGGTGGCACTTGGAGTATCGACTCAAAGTTAGCATCACGTCAGGTACCAGCGCACGTCATCATCTCGATGGCTGATGCATCACGGTGGGGCATCGGTATCGGTGACGAGGTGATGTTGTCATCGCCGGTTGGCAGTGCCTTGATTCGTGCACAAATTGACCAGGGCTTGGCCGAAGGGCAGGTGCTATTGCCAGATGTGGCAGGTGCACCAACGCACTTGGCACTCGGGGCGTATACTCGCGTATCTGTGCGGCGTGCCGAATAGCCGGACGCATAGGAGGATTTGATGGAATTCTGGATTGACCTGTTAATCCTACTGGTGCGTTGTTTGGTACTGGCTCTCGCCGCCACGACGCTATTCGCCTACTTCACGCTGTTTGAGCGTCGCTTGCTGGGACGCTTCCAAAACCGCATCGGACCAAACCGGGCAGGGCATATCCCCTTGCCTGGCGGCAAGAAGTTCTTCGGCGGGTTCTTACAACCAGCTGCTGACGCTGTCAAACTCTTCTTCAAAGAAGATGTTATCCCCGAGAAGGCCGACAAGTGGGTCTACTTAATCGCACCCGGTTTTGCCGTCATCCCAGCGTTGATTATCTGGGTCGGTATCCCACTGGGTAATTGGCCTGATGGTCAAGGCGGCAACTGGTTGCACTATGCACCAGTAGATGTCGGTATTTTGTACTTGCTAGCCGTCACCTCGGTAGGCGTGTACGGTATTGCGATTGCAGGTTGGGCCTCAAACAACAAGTACTCGATGATCGGTGGCGTGCGCGCTTCGGCACAGGTTATCTCGTATGAGTTAGCTTTGGGGTTGAGTATCCTGGCCGTCGTAATGCAAAACGGCACGTTCCGCACCGAAGAAATTGTAATTGGTCAGAATGTCATCTGGAACATCGTGCCGCAGTTCTTGGCCTTTGTCATCTTCTTAGTAGCAAGCACGGCTGAGGTAGTGCGTTCGCCGTTCGACTTGGTCGAAGCTGAGCAAGAGTTGGTTGGTGGTTACAACACCGAATACGGCTCAATGAAGTTTGCACTGTTCTTCATGTCTGAGTATATTAAGTTGGTTGCAATGAACGCCATTGCTGTGGCGTTGTTCTTGGGCGGCGGCAACTTCCCAGGTATTGATACTTTAGTAGCAGCCATCCGCACCAGTAGTGGTGACACGATTGCCTACGCCGTACAAGGCTTGTTAACACTGGGTGCGTTCTTGCTCAAGACAACGGTCTTGTCGTTCTTATCGGTATGGGTGCGTGCATCAGTACCTCGTGTGCGTTACGACCAGCTGATGAACTTGGGCTGGAAGATTTTGATGCCAATGGCACTCTTTAATGTCGTCTTGACCGCCGTAATCGGCGTCATCTTCCCCGAGGGTGGATTGATGGTGCATATTGCCATGTTCGTCATTGGGGCCGTAGTAATCGGGTTGACCAGTGTATTTGCTGCGCCAAAGCGTGCCAAGCGCAGTATCACAATGGTCAGCAACAATGCGAGCAACTAGAAGAGGTCCACATGCTTAGTGCATTTTTCAAGGGCTTGGGCACCACGTTCAAGTATCTTTTCAAGAAGCCAGTCACGGTTGAGTATCCCGAGGTCAAACGCCCGGTTCACGAGCGATTCCGTGGACGACACCAGTTACAACGGTTCGAAAACGGCATGGAGCGTTGTATCGGATGTTCGTTGTGTGCTGCTGCTTGTCCAGCCGATGCCATCTTGGTGGTTCCAGCTGAGAATAATCCTGCGCAGCCGAATTCACCTGGCGAGCGATATGCAGCGCGTTATGAGATCAACATGTTGCGCTGTATCTATTGTGGGTACTGCGAAGATGCCTGCCCTACCAATGCGATTGTATTGGAGCATCAATATGAGTTGTCGTTCTATGATCGCAAGTCATCAATTTATGACAAGTCAATGTTGTTAGTGCCGGTCGACAAGGGGCATGGCGAGATTCCTCCGGTGTTGCAGCAATTAGACCGGCGCCCAAGCCCGCCGGCGCAAATCGACCTGTAGTAGGGGGCGTGCATGGATTTGGTGATTTTTTCGATTACTGCGATCATTGCCATCATTGGCGCGGTAGCCATGTTGGTCAGCCGCAATGCGGTGCATAGCGCACTGTTTTTGTTGTTGAACTTGGGTGCAATCTCAGTCCTGTATTTGCTGCTGCAAGCGCCATTCTTGTTTGCAGTACAGTTAATTGTGTACGCTGGCGCGATTATTGTGCTCTTCTTGTTTGTGGTGATGTTGCTCGGTGCCGAACGGGACGAGCAGGGTGCTGATCCGGTGCGGTGGCAAGTACCGACTGCCTTAGTGATGGCACTATTGTTGATTGGCGAGATTGTGTATGTGTTCGTTACACAACCAACTGCGCTTATTGATAACGTCAACACCAACATTCAGGAAGGATTTGGTTCGCCAGCACAAATTGCCCAATCCTTGTTTACCACACATCTGCTTCCGTTTGAGATTGCCGCATTCGTGTTGCTGGCTGCCTTGATCGGGGTAGTTGTGCTACACCAGCGAAAGAGTTAGTGGAGGCACCATGGTACCAACGTTTCTTTACATTGGGCTAAGTGCCCTGCTCTTCACCATCGGAGTACTTGGAGTACTGTTGCGCCGGAGTGCGTTGATGGTATTTATGTCGATTGAATTGATGCTCAATTCAGCGAACTTGGCCCTCGTCACGTTTGCCAATGAGTGGCAATCAATTGATGCCCAAATTATGGTCTTTTTTGTGATTACCATTGCCGCTGCCGAAGTAGCGGTTGGTTTGGCCCTGTTGGTGATGATTTTCCGTCGCCGTCAGAGTACGAATATCGATGCAATGACCACATTGAAGGGTTAGGATCCGTCAACCGTGCAAAGGCACGGCTAACGAATGCAGAGTAGCTCATGTCGCAAATCTCTTGGCTAATTGCCCTCATCCCGGCGCTCCCACTCGTCGGATTCTTGGTGAACGCATTCTTGGTGCGCAACGAGCGAGCTAACGGCTTAATCGCCAGCGCCAGTGTGCTGGCTGCCTTCGCAGTAACGGTGGCAGCAGTGGCCAATTTGGCCATGCTCGAAGAAGATGCTCGACGCATTAGCGTCACATTGTGGGAATGGTTGGCGGTCGGCAAGCTGAATGTCACTATCGGCCTGCTGTTTGATCCGCTGACGGCTGTCATGACCTTATTGGTCACCGGCGTCGGTGCGCTTATCCACATCTTCTCGATGAGCTATATGCACCACGACACACGCCCGGCTCGATACTTCGCCTATCTCAACCTCTTCGTCTTCTCGATGCTGATGTTAGTGATGGCCGACAACTTACTCTTGCTCTTCCTCGGCTGGGAGGGTGTCGGTCTGTGTTCGTTCTTATTGATTGGCCACTGGTTTGAGCGTAAGAATGTCGCCCCGGGCATTGTCCCGAGCGAAGCAGCGACCAAGGCATTCGTGGTGAACCGCATCGGCGACGCCGGCTTGTTACTAGCCATGCTGTTGTTGGTATCGCGCTACGGCACATTATCGTTCTTCGGTGCCGATGGTGTCTCGGGTTATTTAAGCCAAATCGCCCAAGGCTCATTCACTTATGTCAACATGGGAATCTTTGGATCGGTTGCAGTAATTAGTGCTGTTGCCATGTTGATGCTGTTAGGTGTGGTTGGAAAGTCAGCTCAGTTTCCATTGTTCGTCTGGTTGCCAGATGCAATGGCGGGCCCGACGCCAGTCTCAGCTTTGATTCACGCTGCCACCATGGTCACCGCCGGTGTATACTTAATCGTGCGCAACCACGGCATCTTTGATTTAGCACCAGATGCCACATGGTGGGTTGTGACGATTGGTTCGTTGACTGCATTGATCGGTGCCACCGCAGCGGTGACACAGTTCGATATCAAGCGTGTGTTAGCATACTCCACCGTGTCACAGCTTGGCTTCATGATTGCAGCTGCTGGATTGGGAGCCTACACCGCAGCCATCTTCCATTTGTTGACACACGGCTTGTTCAAGGCGTTGTTGTTCTTGGGGAGTGGTGCGATTATCCACGGCTTGCACGATGTGCAGGACATGCGCCGGATGGGCGGTTTGCGCAAGAGCATGCCAATTGTCTATATGGTGTACGTGATTGGTGCCTTGGCGCTATCGGGCATCTTCCCGTTTGCCGGATTCTGGAGCAAAGACGAGATTGTAGCGTATGCCTGGTTCTTCAATCAAAATCACACCACGGCAATTATCTTAATCTTCAGCTCGCTCTTGACGGCGTTTTACATGGGACGGCAGATAGCCTTGACGTTTGAGGGCACACCACGTGATCCAGATCTACATGCTCATGAACATTTGGGTAGCATGAAGTGGCCGCTATACCTGTTGGCAGGCGGAGCTGTACTCGGTGGACTACTCAACATCCCAGGCATTCACTGGTTGCATGACTGGTTGCATCCGGTGCTCCACGAAGAGGTCGAGCTGTTCACCTGGCAGATGGGTATTTTTGCGGCAATTACCACGTTGATGGCGGCAGGGAGCGGTTATCTCGGATACTGGTTGTATAGCCGGGTCTTGCCCGAACAAATCAAAGCCGGTGAAGAAGATCCTGCCCACTATTACCTTGGTGACATCTGGAAGGGTATGGAGCTTGGCTGGGGCATCGATTATGCCTACAATCGCTTGATTGTCAAGCCATATCGCCACTTGGCGGAGTTCATGCACAATGTCGTTGATCGTCAGGCGATTGATGGTATTTTGGTTGAAGGCAGTGCTCGTTTAATGGGCAAATTAGCAGGTGCCGGTGCACAGGGTCAGAACGGCAATGTGCGCACCTACGCCTTGGTATTCTTGATTGGTGTGGTAATTGTGATCGGGTACGTCGTAATCGGCGCGTAGTCGGGCGATGGCCAAGAGCCGTCTCCGGTTGTGGGGTGTTTGTGAATCACTTAGGTATTCCATTGCTATCATTATTGATTGCAACACCGCTGATCGGCGCACTGGTAGTGTTTCTGACGCCACGTGGCGCAGTCACACTTCAGCGCCTGATCGCATGGTTGGTCAGCGCCATCAACTTCGGGTTGGCGGTGTTTGCCTACATCAATCTGAAGCCCACCGGCGGGTATCAGCTGGTCGACCAGATTGATTGGTTGCCCGATATGGGCCTCAAGTATGCCGTGGGCGTCGATGGCATCAACATTTGGATGGTAGTGTTGGCAACTGTGCTCACCCCACTCGCATTGTGGGTCGCACGACACCGCGAGGGTGAAAATCAGCGGGCGTTTTATGCGCTGATTTTGATGCTCGCAGGCACCTTGATTGGTGCATTTGTTGCCACCGATTTGTTGCTCTTCTATGTCTTCTTTGAGTTGACGTTAGTACCAACTGCACTTTTGATTGCAATATACGGTAGTGGGGAGCACAAGGCGGCAGCGCTGAAGTACTTTGTCTATCCGTTCATTGGATCGGTATTCATGTTGGCGGGTATTGCCGGGTTGGTAGTAGCCCACTGGCAGGCCACCGGTCTGATGACATTCGACAGTGTAATTATCGCTGGTGCTGTTGCGAACGGAACGCTCGAGATGGGCGCAATGTTAGAGCGGCTGTTGTTCGCCGGGTTCTTCTTGGCATTTGCCATCAAGACACCAATTTGGCCGTTCCACACTTGGATGCCACAGGCTCAAGCTGCGACGCCAGATGATGGGTCAGTTGATATCGCCGGCATCTTACTCAAGATTGGTGCATACGGATTCTTGCGCTTTGCAATTCCGTTTTTCCCCAATGCAGCTGATTGGGCCGCCCCAGCGATTGGTCTGTTAGCGATTATCGGCATCATTTACAGTGGCATCATTGCCTTTGGGCAACACGATCTCAAGTTGGTGTTGTCGTATGCGACGATTAGCCACTTAGGGTTTGTGATGTTAGGCATCTTCTCGCAAAATGTCGAGGGTATCAGCGGTGCGCTGGTGACCATGATCAACAGCGGTATCACTACAGGCGCCTTGTTCATGATTGTCGGTATCTTAGCTAAGCAAGCAGGCACGCGCAATCGTGAGTCGTTCAGTGGCGTGTGGGCGAGTGCACCACGCTTTGGTACGGTTGCATTATTTGTGGTGCTTGCGTCAATTGGTGTGCCTGGACTCAACGGATTTATTGGGGAGTTTTTGGCGCTCCAAGGCACATGGCTATCATGGCAGCTTGGCTACTACTTTGCTGCAATTGCTGTCATCGGTGTAATTATTTCGGCAGCGTACTTATTGCGCATGTACCGTGGGGTATTCATGGGTGCTGCTCCTGAAAAGGGGAGTATTGTGGAGCCACACCGAGCAGACATGGTGGTGCTGGCCGCATTGGCAGTGGTGATGTTGGTAATCGGGTTGTATCCACAACTCATCCTCGCCCCGATGCAACCAAGCATCAGCGAGCTCGTCAATAGTGTACAGCCCTAAGACGCAGTGCCGTCCGTGTATGGAGTAGAAGACTATGCCAGCAATTGCGTTGCCAAGCGTTGACCTGATGGTAATCCTGCAGCTCGTTGTGCTGCTTGGATCCGCCACAGCTATACTGCTTATCGACCTCTGGATTCCCGCCAATCAAAAGCGCATCACCGCGCTATTGGCGTTCGCTGCAACCATTGCCGCCCTTGTGGTCGGCCCCATGAGTACTCAAGGGCTTACCCTATCGGGAACAATTGGGTTTGGGCAGTCAACGCTCATCATCAACAGCATCATTTTGATTGCCACTGCAATCAGCATTTTGTTTGCCAACGACTCATTTGCCAAACAGGGCATTGTCCGTGGCGAAGCATATGTTTTGATTCTGCTGGCAACAAGTGGCATGTTGTTGCTTAGTCAGGGTGCCAGCTTGATTACCCTGTTCATGGGTCTCGAGTTGTTGTCAATCGCCTTGTACGTCTTGACTGCCATTGCCTATCCTCAGCAGTCATCTGAGGAGGCTGGATTCAAGTATTTGACTATCGGTGCCTTCGGTGCTGGGTTCTTGGTGTTCGGTATTGCGTTGACGTTCGGCGCTACTGGGAGTTTGATGCTCAGCGAAATCGCTTTGCGCGTCCCCACTGAGGGTATCAACTTGGCCTACTTCAGCATAGGTATCATGATGTTGCTGGTCGGCTTTGGCTACAAAGTATCACTCGTGCCATTCCACATGTGGACCCCTGATGTCTACCAAGGGGCACCAACTGCGGTCACCGCCTACATGTCGGTTGGCAGCAAAGTGGCTGGATTCGTAGCCATCATGGCAATCATCCAGATGATCGGTGGATTGACTGACAGCTTGTTACCGTTGTTGCAGGGCATCGCCGTCTTGACCATGATTGTCGGTAGTCTCATTGCCATTAAGCAAACAAGCCTCAAGCGCATGTTGGCGTACTCAAGCATTGGCCACGCCGGCTTCATCATGTTGGCGATTTTGAGCAGTGCCTATAACACCGGCGCACGAGCACCAATCTTTTATTTGGCTGCCTACACAATTACAAACTTGGCCGCTTTCGGCGTCATCATGGCGCTCGAGGAGAACAAGGATCGTGATTTGACTGTCGCCGACTTGGCCGGTCTCTGGCAGCGCAACCCATGGTTGACTGCAGTCATGACGTTGGCCTTGTTGTCACTAGCGGGCGCACCACCGACGGCCGGATTCTTGGCCAAGTTCATGGTGCTCACCAGCGTTTGGCAAGCTGGATGGATGTGGATGGCAATTGCTGTTGCCGTCGCTTCAGCAATCAGCGCCTACTTCTACTTGCGTTGTGTGGTCCAGTTGTTCAGCAATGCCAGCGATGCACCGGCAGTCACCACTAGTGGTTTGACTCGCATCGGTTTGGTGGTTGTCAGTGCTGCCATCATCGTCGTCGGCATCATGCCGTGGACATTGAATTCATTGGCAGTTGCAGGAAGCTAGTAGTTTGAGCTGGTCAGGGGTGCGGTGAATACCGCACCCCTGATTTTTTGTGATAAAAATAGCACGAAGTAAGAATACACACATAAGATCAACACACCACGTGGCCGTTTTGGCCCCATATGATCAATCACACCCTCAATGCATCACAGTCATTGATACATAGGTGGCCGTTTATGTACACAAAAAGCCCGCAGACGATAATTACTCCTCACGGACATTAGCCCTGCTCCTTGGTAGTCATGCCATACAATCGCATGGATGTTTTGGCAACACACGGGAGAGATCGTTCCCACAGCATCACAGTCATTGATACATAGGTGGCCATGTATGTACACAAAAAGCCCGCAGGTGGAAGCACCACCTGCGGGCTCAACCTCAACGATTACTTGGTTCCGCGCAACAAGTAGACGTAGCTCCCAGATTGGCCAAACTTGGTCAAGTCGAGTACTCCAAATACGATTGAGGCATTTGAATGGCTATAGCCAGCCAAGTAAAAGCCTTGTTGTTCACCTGGAGTACGGGTAAGGTAGACCCAATCATCAGCACCCAAGAGCCGATTGTAGTACTCGACAACTGCGTTCATACTTGACGTGCTTTGATAGGCAATCTCTTCGATGCTCTCTTCTTTGACGAGCCCCTCGAGCATACCGGCGCGCGCTTCGCGCTTCCAGCCTTCAATAATCGTGTTAGCCTCGGCCGATAGCGCCGCAGGCGATTCAATCTTTTCGAGCGCTTGTGGTAACTCAGCTGGGGCACTGCCACAGGCACTCAAGATAACCACAGCGCCAATTAACAACCACATACGCCACAATGACTTCATAACAATCCTCTCATCAGAAAACCCTATGTGTTATTATAGCCGACCAACTCAACAAACGTATCATCAACCACACCTACTTAGCGATCTGCATTAATGCGCATCACTACCACACCGTCACGACTACTCGCCTCGGCAAAGATTGTCACAAGCAAAACCTGAGTCCCAAGTCGGTAGGTGCGCAAAATTCGCTGTTCACGGGGGGTAGCCGCATCGACAATCTCCCAGCCTTTGCTGATGGCTGCTTGATCATAACTCTGGGCCACCTCATCGATGGGGCGCATCACGCGCACATATGATGTCTCTTGGGTAACACGATACCCACGCGCCCGTAGCATGGTATGCATGCTGTTATCATAGGCTTGCATGACCGCCGGTAAGCTCGAGCTGTTGAGCACTTGATAAGCAATTGAATCCACCGGATCGGGGACCGTGATGTCAGCCTCGGTGAGCGCACATGAGGCTAACCAAAAGCATGCTAGGATAATAACAAGTAATCGTTGCATTGGCATTCTTCATCTAATAAGGACAATCATGGCCACTGTTGATATTATCACTGACGGAGCCTGTTCAGGCAACCCCGGTCCTGGTGGCTGGGCGACAATTATCGTCACACCAGACGGTGTAGTCAATGAATTCAGTGGAAGCGCCGCGCAAACGACCAACAATCAAATGGAACTACAGGCGATTATTGTAGGTCTCCAAAAAGTCGATGCACAAACTGTGGTTCACATTCACACCGACAGCCAATATGTGATTAATGGCATCACCAAGTGGATATTCGGTTGGCAAAAAAACGGCTGGCGCACCAAAGATGGTAAATCTGTTGAGAATCAAGAGCTTTGGCGAGTGTTGATTGGATTAACCCACAAAAACGTCCACTGGCATTATGTCAAAGGCCATAACGGCCACGTGATGAATGAACGTGCGAACACACTGGCCCAACAACAGGCTAAATCACTCGGAAGTTCAGTGACTCACACTCAGAGTACCCTGGCACAGACTCCAGTCAATATAGGCGCGTTTCCTCGCTATATTAGCCTGGTGGGCTCGGAGTTCCGACAGCATGCCACCTGGGATGAGTGTAAACAGGTCGTACATGGCGTATCGGGAGCTCGATTCAAAAAAGTCAGTAGTGCGCAGGAACTTGCAAGTCAGCGACGACAATGGGGTCTAACAGCCGATGAAGCATAATTCGGCGGAACATCTCTCAATCGTTCAACGTCATGCCTAGTATGTATAGACAAATAGAAAGTCAGTTATCAGTGTATACACGATTGCTTACCATCATGCTGAGCCTGATGCTCATCCTCACTGCGTGTGGGTCAAACTCTACTGCCTTGCCGACTATTCCAGCAGGTGACGGTGGGAACCAAAACGAGGGTGGACAGTCAGGTGGTAACGGTCAACAAATTATCATCACCTACGGCGCATACGACTATGATCGTGATACCTACGCAACACTCGCCGAACGATTCATGCAAGAACACCCCACCATCAAAGTTGTCATTATCTCACTTGATGAGGCCATGCAATCACAACCTGACGACAACGGTAACTACCAACAGGAGTCAGCAATGAGCATGTTGCGCAAAGTCGTTAGCATGGCCGACGTTGCACCATCATGGTGGATTACCAAAGATGCAATGGGTTCACCATTATTACTTGATATAAAGCCATATCTCGATGCTGACACAGGATTTGATCGCAACGACTACTACCCAGGTGTGCTTGAACGATTCACCATCGATGGTGGCATCTATTCGTTGCCACGTACCGTCAATTTACAGGCATTGTCTTACAATAAATCACTATTTGAGGATGAAAGCATTCCGCTACCACAGAACAGCTGGAGCTTCGATGATTTGCTGGCAACCGCAGAGCGTCTCGCCAAAGTCGAAAACGGCAGAGTAGTACGTTACGGCTGGTTCGATTCAAGCGGGGGCAGTATCGTCATGCTCAACCTGATGGCCAAAGCCGGCATTGACATCTTGGCAATGACTCCTGCAGATCTCAAATCAGGCGATCAACGCATCATCGATGTCTATCGCCAATACAAAGACCTTGTTGATCGCGGGGTCATCATGCCTCCAAATCCGTATTCAATCATGCCAATCGCTAGCGAAGAGAGTACCTCGACCATGCCAGTGGATGTCCAAGATCCCGTACAGCGTATCCGTGACGGCACGATTGGCATCTGGAGTGATAGTGCACTCTTCACAGGTGACCCTAGTGCTCCACCAATCCCATTTACGGTTGGAAGTGTAGCGCTACCAGTAGGACCGCACGTCGATATGATGACATACTCCGAAGGCTACATGATTAGTGGCGGCACCACGCACCCACAAGCGGCCTGGACATTCGCCGAATGGATGACGCGCCAAGAGATTCCATCTGCCTATATGCCGGATAACTATCCAGGGTTAGTGTATGCACGACAATCGCTGTCAAATCAGCTCACAAGCAACGACCCTGATGCTTTAGAACGCCTTGAAACGTACAAATACAGCATCGAGAATCTGCCACCGATGAAGTATTACCCAAACCAAGAGTATGTGGTTTACTACAACGTCCTAGGTGGAATCAGCACCTTGTTCGAACAGCCGAGCAAAACGCCCGATCAAGCGCTTAATCAAGTATTAATCAATCTTCGTGACCAAATGGCGTATGCCCAAACGACACCGAGCCCCACACCTGATGTACGCCCGGTCATCATGGCAACACCGGTCATCCAAGAGGCCAAACCAGGTCAGACAATCATCAACTTTGCTGCATACGGCATGTCACTGAGCGAGACACGACGCATTCTGCGCACATTTAGTGATAACGAGCCGAATATTTTCGTCAATATCGTCCAAACCGATAACCTCAATGAGAACTTGACATTTGCAGATTTGGCCAGACGCACAGATTGCTTCTGGTGGGGGGCGAATACACCGAGTAGCCCAACTGACGTTGCGTCAGTCGCCGACATGCAGGCAATCATTGATGCCGATGGCACCATTGATACCGCCGAGATTCCACCTGCGTTGTTTGACATTTTGACGCGCGACGGGCGGTTGATTGGATTCCCTAATGCATACACAGGGCGAGCACTCATCTATCAACCAGCACTGTTAAGTGCAGCCGGAGTTGACACACCTCGCGTATCTTGGACTGCGGATGATTTCCTCAAAGCAGCCAAAGCAATTACCGCAAACGGCATCTACGGCTACTCAAGTCTAGGGAATTATCTCGGTGACATAAACTTTTGGATTGGGCAATTTGGGGGCACATTGATTACTGGCAGTGGCACTGATTTACGCGTCACATTCACCAACCCCAATACAATCAAAGCAATTGACTGGTTTATGCGGCTACATACCGAGCATAATGTAATGCCTAAGCCTGTATTCTACTATCGTACTGATCAGAACAACCAAACTGCAGACAACAGCTATGACTTGATGATGCTAGGCAAGATCGGTATGTGGATGGACACCTCACTTGGACAATTTGATCCGAACAATCCACGTGATCCAAATCAACCGAATAACACTCTTACCGCTGCCATGGCACCGTTGCCAGTTGGTGCAAAAGGAATCACCAGTGATATTTATATGTCGGCCTACTACATCTCAGCACAGAGCGAGCAACCGCAAGCCTGTATACGCGTCATTGATTACTTGAGCAAGCGCAGTAGCTCGTTCTCGTATGGTAGTATTCCTGCACGTACCAGTGATGCTAATTCACCGGTATTTGCGCAACAAAATGCCTTTGTTGTACCTCTGCGCGACGCCATGCAAGAGATGCTTCAACAACCGGCCAATTTCTCTGGCGATCCGTATGCTCACTACAACTTTGAGTCATACTGGTTGTTCCAAGCACTCGATAATATTCTCAACAAAAACGCTGACGTCACGGCAGAGCTGACCACAGCCGAAAAGTTGACGAATACCTATCAAGCTTGTGTGGCAACGATGGCGACGACCAACAAAACAAATGCTCAGTGCGCCAAAGAAGCTGATCCGAACTACAAGGGATACATGACGGATGAACCAATAGCACGCCCGATGCCACTACCCTAAACACGGACATCCGTGAGGCGAACAGTATTGTTCGCCTCACTCTTGAGGATACGAACGATGCGGAACACACAACTGCTCACTTTGATTGTGCTCGGTTTGCTCATTGTAAGTTGTACCAGTACCACACCCGAGATAACCAATCAACCAACACCCACGCCACTCCCAGCTGATCCAATGCTTGACGAACCTACATTCACCGTACAACGTGGATTGGTCGAACGCATCGTCGAAGAGACTGTACGCGTCGTACCAATCAATTCGCAAACGTACGGGTTCGGTCGTGATGGCATCGTCAGCACTATTAATGTCACAACTGGACAACGCGTTGAAGTCGATGATGTCTTAGCAGAAATGAAGCAAGATGACGCCAACAAAACGCTCATCGAAGCGAGTGATGCCCTCGATGCAGCCAAAGTAGCCTATACCAATGCAATTGCCATTAACGAACGTCTCATCCAAACAAGACGTAAAGCCGTCGATAGTGCCCGCGAGGCACTCATTGATCTACTCCCAGGGGGAGACAAAGACGCACTCGCTGCAGCCGAAAAAGACCTCGCCACCAAGTTGCGGCAAGCACGCGTCATCAAAGAAGATGCCACGGTCACGGTCGAAGATACCGAGTATGCTATCAATATCGCAACTCAGGCTCTGATTGACACCCAATTTGCCTATAGCAAAGCCTATTGGCACTGGGATTGGGTCAAACGCTATGGTACCGACCCAATCGAACCAGTGATTTATGTTGATGGCAAGCCCCAACGCAATTACCTAGATGATGAAGAGAAACGTGCATATGAAAAGGCCTTCATTGGCGCAACCGATAGCTTGCGGTCAGCCGAACGTGCTGTCACTGCTGCGCTGCGCACAGTCGAACGCACCAAAGAAAGCACGGCAACCGAAATAAGTGATGCTGATGAGGCTGTCTACAAAGCACAACAAGCGCGTGATTTACTTTTGGCAGGTCAAGACAATGACGATATCAAACAAGCCAAACTTGAGCTTGAAACAGCCGAAGCTGAACTAGCTCAAGCCGAAAGTAATATGCTCGACAGCGAAAAAGCCGCACTCGATGCAGCCCAACGCGCCTATGACAAAGCCGTGGCCGAAGTAGCAGGTGGGCGCATCGTCGCCACATCGGCCGGTGTTGTGGCCTCTGTTGCGATCTACCCAGGAGATAGCGTAAGTGCGTTCCGACCAGTCATCGAAATCGCCGACCCAGGTCAAGTCGAATTCGCTGGTCAACTCAGTAACGATGTCATGCAACTCCTAAGCGAAGGGCAACCTGTCGAAATCCGCCCTGTCACACGTCCAGACCTTTTACTGAGCGCCGTCATCCGACGCTTACCCGCACCGTATGGGAGCGGTGGCGGATCTATAAATAACACGACGGACACATCAACGCGATTTAGTGTGATTGACGCAGCCGGGTTTAACTTGGTCGCCGGAGAAACCGTCGGCAAGCTGCGTATCGTCATTGAACAACGCGAGGATACGCTCTGGTTACCACCCGAAGCCATTCGCACCTTCGGCGAGCGAAACTTCGTCGTCATTCGTGATGGCGATCGTGAACGCCGCGAAACGGTCATTCTCGGTATCAAAGGTATACAACGGGTCGAGGTTCTAAGTGGAGTACAAGCAGGCGATGTCGTGGTTGGTCAATAAATCGATGAGCGCACCGTGGCATGCAATCCGCTTGCTCCTACTCGCAGCATGGCGACGCAGTGTCGTGGCTCCAGCGGCCAATATTGCCCTGTTGGTTGCACTGACAATTCCATTAGCCTTGAGTATCACCGTCCCGACGTATGCAGATGCGGCTGGATTGCGAATCCTCAACGACGAGTTGGCCCGCCAAACGCGCCAAACACAACGACCTGCACTCGCACTTCTCTTTCGTCATGTCCGAAGTGGTAAGGCAGTGCCGTGGCGCACAATTACTGCAGCCGACACCCTGATGGTCAATAATGCGAGTGCGTTTTTGGGTTTGCCCCTAGCAAATCAAACACGACATATTCGCACCACTCAGATGCGCCTTTTATCGGTACAAGGCCAAGCAGATGGCACACTGCTCGGGAGTGCAGCGATTGGATCATTGAGTGGAGTCGAGTCACTCATTCAAGTTCTTGATGGCCGCATGCCAAAACCGAGCCCAACGACTGTCGAGATTATGATCTCGCGCCAGACGGCAAATGCATTTGGACTTAATATTGACGATCAAATCGTCATCACCAATAGCAACGGATCTGCCAGCATACGCGTCATGATTGTCGGGATTTGGCAGGCATACAATGAAGATGATCCTGCCTGGTTATACGACCCAACTACCCTTTATGAACTCGTGATGGTCCATCACGACACAATGACCAGTCAAATCGCTGAAACCTTCATTGACAGTGTTGCCCAAGCAGCATGGTATTTACAGCCCGAGATAACTGCACTAGGGCCTGGCGATATCAGCACACTTGAGCAACGGATCCGCACTTTAGCTCAAGAGCTCGAGAAAGTGCCTGCCAAACTTGAACGGAGCCCACTCAATAGCTTTGCCCAAGCCAAACAGACGATTGACGAGTTGACCGTGCGCACCGGAATTATTGCCGCACCAATTGCATTGCTCGCTCTATTCTTTGTACTACAACTTGCAACCATCAACTATGACCGCCGGCGCGACGAGATTGCCCTGCTCCGTAGTCGTGGAATGAGTTTATTCCGCATTCTTGTGATTGGGGCAGTCGAGTGGTTGAGCTACGTGCTCACTGCTTGTATCCCAGCAGTACCACTCGCCTTACTAGCAAGCACGTACATGCTACGGAGTGAGTCATTTTTGCGGATTTCAGCTACATCCGTTCCGATACCCGGATTACCTGTAAATGCCATCGTCGGCATAGTCGCCATCGGGTTTGTCATTATTATGCTTGGTCTCCGTCCTTTGATATTGTCGAGTCGACGAACTTTGATGGACAGTGGCAAAAGCCGACGTCGTGACCAGTTAGTCGGATTCCTACGCATTTTATTCGAAGTGCTCATCCTCGTCGCCGTTGGCTACGGTTACTATCAACTGACACAAAGCAATACAACAAACAACGACGTCTTTGCGACACCATTAACGCTTGCATTGCCCGTCTTACTGAGTTTGGCGTTAGCACTTATTGCGAATCGTATTCTGCCGTTCTTTTTTGCTATGGCAGAAACGCTCGCGCGCCGGAGCGATCGCATCGGACTTATTCTGGCACTCCAAACAATTGCCCGTCGCCCAGAACGCCTCCAAACAACCATTCTGCTCCTCACATTAACGCTCGGTGTTGGCGGATATGTGGCATCAATGGCAGCCACAGTTGATGCCGCAACTACTGCTGGTATCGACTATCGTATGGGCGGCGATACACACCTCATTGAGACAGCAGCCACGCAACGCCCACAAAACGGCGAAGAAATCAAAGGCGACAAATATTTACTCACCCCGATTGGCATTCATCGCGATCTACCGGGCATCACAGCGTATGCAGCAGTTGGCAATTACATTGCGCAAATCGCCGTTGGTACGAAGCTGGTTGAAAGTAACTTAGTTGCGGTAGACCGCACACGGTTCCTCGACGTCATTCCGTACTTCCGCGATGAGTGGTTAGGCAACAATCAAACCATGGGCGGGCTGATGAATCAGCTTGCACAAACCCGTGACGGGGCAATTATCAGTACCAACCTCGCTGGAAGTAGTACTATCGGCGATCGTGTGGCCATTACGCTTACCATTGATGGCGTGGATGTGGCTACACGCGTACGAATTGTGGGGATTGTATCAGGGTGGCCTGGCCAAATCGCCGTTGACAAACCTTTCGTGGTCACAAATCTCGGCTTTATCCGCGACGAAATCGGCTTTGTACCACCCACTGACGTCTGGATCACTCGTGACACGAAAGTGGCACTCGATGATGTCGTAGCCCAAGCGCGGGCCCTTGCAATTCCCTTGCTCGACATCAAAGATTACACCGATATCGCGCAACGCGAGTTTACCCGCCCTGAGCGACAAGGATTTTTTGGCATGCTCAGCATCGGATTTATCGCTGCCACAGGGTTGAGCGTGATGGCTATTTTCGTCAGTGCACTGGCAATTTTGCGCCAACGTAGTATCGAACTAGGCATGCTCCAAGCCCTCGGGATGCCAGCATTTGTAGCGCGGCGAGCCATTATGATCGAACAAGGGATAATGTCATTTTTGGGCATTGCGCTTGGATTAAATGCCGCACTTATCGCAACGCAAACCATGTTGCCGTATATACAAGCTGGGATACAGCCGTATCCTACAGTCCCACCCACACAACCAATCACCGCGTGGACAACAGTAGTACTAATGGTGCTTGTCTATGGTGTTGCACTTGTACTTACCGCCGTTATTGCGTTCCGTAGCATTCAACGCTTACGCGTTGCTGATGCAGTGAAGTTAGGCGACGAGAACTAGTAGGTTGCAGCAGGATATCACTTTCTCGAGTAAGATAGGCATATCTCACCTCTGCAAAGGAGCAGTTAGATGCAACGACCGACACTCGACAATTTAGTGGGGGGAACCCCTGAGCTTTTCGATATTATCTCCAAAGCACCTGGCCCACAAGGTGAATTACCGTTGACTGAAGACCTGCTCCTCAATAGCCCGAGTGGTGATTTGTTTGGTTGGACACAAAACGTGGGTATGGGCTGGGATCCCGATGAACTTACTCGTACCCAAGTACTCATTCTCAGCACTCAGGGTGGTATCCGTGAGAACGACGGCAAAGCCGTTGCACTTGGGTACCACACAGGGCACTGGGAGGTCGGCTTACAGATGCGTGCAGCAGCTGAGACGCTCCGCGCCAACAACGCCATGCCGTTTGCCGGGTATGTCACCGACCCTTGCGACGGGCGTAGCCAAGGTACTGAAGGCATGTTTGACAGCCTACCGTATCGCAACGATGCAGCGATCGTATTCCGTCGCTTAATTCGTTCACTACCTACACGTCAAGCTGTCATCGGTGTGGCCACCTGTGACAAAGGGCTCCCTGCCATGTTAATTGCATTGGCAGGTACACCCAATCTCGCCACAATCCTTGTACCAGGCGGCGTAACCTTGCCACCAACCGATGGCGAGGATGCCGGCAAAGTCCAAACCATTGGAGCCCGCTTTGCACAGGGCGAGCTCAGTCTCAGCGAGGCGGCTGCTCTTGGTTGCCGTGCGTGTGGTTCTCCTGGCGGCGGATGTCAGTTTTTGGGCACAGCAGCCACCTCACAAGTCGTTGCCGAGGCATTAGGCATCGCGCTACCACATTCAGCCCTAGCACCCTCCGGCCAACCTATTTGGCTAGAGTTAGCCAATGCATCTGCACGTGCCGTCCTCTCATTACGTCAACAAAAAATCACCACCAAAGATATCATCACTCCTGGCGCTATCCACAATGCCATGGTCGTCCATGCAGCATTTGGGGGATCAACCAACTTGCTATTACACATCCCGGCAATCGCCCATGCCGCCAAACTTGCACGCCCTACTGTCCAGGATTGGGAACGCATCAATCGTCAAGTACCACGCCTCGTCGATGTCCTGCCAAATGGCCCACACAACCATGTCACTGTCCAAGCCTACATGGCCGGTGGCGTACCTGAGGTCATGCTCCATTTGCGTGATTTGGGACTCCTCGATACAAGCGTACGCACGGTGACCGGCGAGACACTCGACACCGTGCTTGATTGGTGGGCACAATCTGAGCGCCGCCAGATTGTGCGCCGCATGCTCAGTGAGCGTGATGGCATCGATGCTGATAATGTAATTATGGCACCAGCACAAGCCAAAGCACGTGGGCTGACCGCCACAGTTACCTTCCCACAAGGCAACTTGGCACCAGAAGGGTCCGTTATCAAAAGCACAGCCATCGACCCTACGGTTGTTGATGCAGATGGTGTCTATCGCAAAATCGGCCCGGCTAAGGTCTTTATCCGCGAACGCGACGCTGTGCGCGCAATCAAGGGCCAAGGTGACAAAATCGTCCAACCTGGCGACATCATTGTTTTAATTTGCGGCGGACCACTCGGGACAGGGATGGAAGAAACGTATCAAGTTACATCGGCACTCAAGCATATCCGCTGGGGGCGCGAGGTGGCCGTGATTACCGATGCCCGATTCTCAGGAGTAAGTACTGGTGCGTGTATCGGTCATGTCGGGCCAGAAGCACTTGCTGGCGGACCAATAGGCAAAGTACAGGACGGCGACATGATTGAGATTATCATCGATCGAGTTAACCTAGTGGGGAGCGTTAATCTTGTTGGCGCCAATGGCGAGATACATGATGCAACACACGGAAGTGCCATTTTGGCACAAAGAGAGCTCCGCAAAGATCTGGCTAGCCACCCACTCCTTCCCGATGACACGAGGTTATGGGCGGCGTTGCAACAAGCCAGTGGTGGTACGTGGGGTGGGTGTGTATACGATGTAGCGCAGATTATTCAAAAACTTCAGAATGAGATATGAGTGCTATCTCATTCTGATTGCACGGCAGACTCGGGTTGCACGGCAGATTCGGCTTGCACTGTGACAACCAAATTTTTATGTCGTACATACGCACTTTCTTTATGACGCATTACACGCTCCGAGAACAACATGAGAGGCTCTGCACTCGCAAGAAGTGTTTCACTCTCGTCGTCGTATAAATCAAACGTACACTTATATGAGCCATTTTTAAAGTGTAATGGTGGAATAGTGACATGCAAAATATGGTCACCTTGCATTAAGGTAAGTGGTTCATTCAATAAAAATAAGTTCTCTACTAACGGTAGATCATCTGCTATATCAGTAATCAACACCCGGGTACGTAGCGTGGTTTTGGGAATATTCACAGAAACATGGTATTCGATTTTCGTAATTCCAGCAGCACGCCAAGGATCGATTTGCGACAATGGATGAACTTTGGTGATTTTGATCATTGATTGGCTCGAGGTAGGAGCATTATTATCACCACTGCTCTGGGTCAGTTCCACTCCTGGTACAACTACAGTGCCGTTTTTTTCACTTTCAGATTGCAATAGACTCTTTTCGTACAGCAAAAACTTCGTATAAGCATCTTGGACCGTATTAATATCGCTATCCATCTCAATACGCCCATTCTCAAGCCAAATTCCACGTGTGGCAATACGTTGTATCTGACGAGCATTATGCGCCACCATCAAAAACGTTGTACCCTCAGCGACGATTTTATCAATACGATCAAAACATTTCTGTTGAAACATAAAATCACCAACCGAGAGACCCTCATCCGCTATCAAAATGTTCGGTTGCATCGCAAATGCGCACGAAAATGCCAAGCGTTGATACATACCCGACGAATACGTCTTAACTGGTTGCTCAATGTAATTGCCGATATCCGCAAAATCACAAATTTCGTCGTATACCTCACGCACCTGTGCACGATTTTTGCCCATTAATGCGCCATAGAAATATATATTATCCGATCCCGTTAATTCAGGATGAAACCCTACACCGAGCTCAAGTAGTGAGGACAGCGTGCCACGGACCGTAATTGTCCCACTATCTGGCATCAGAATGCGACTCATAATTTTGAGTAATGTACTTTTGCCTGCACCATTGCGCCCAATGATTGCTAACCGTTCTCCTTGATTGATTTTCAAAGAAATATCATCGAGGACCACTTTATATGATTCACGATTTGAATCCTCAAGAGATGGCCGTCGCGTCAAAAAGCGCCATAGAGAACTACTTTCTTGACGCATATCAAAGCGTTTCGTAATATTACGCAATTCAATAACCGGTTCCATTTACATCCTCTCGATGATTCTGTATTGGAGTCGCCGGAAAACCCAATACCCGATGACAAAAACAATAACCGACGTAACAAACGAGCGCAACAGCGAATCCGTGGCAGGAATATTCGGCGTTGGGTTAACACCCAGCACAGACACCTGTCCATAGAATATCTCACGGTAATACTCAATGAATGACGCCATCGGATTTAACCAGCGAAAAATGCGCGAAATAGAATTATCAAGTACCGTCAACGAATAAACAATCGGCGTCAAGAAAAACCATATATGCAAGAAGATGCCAGTCAAATGAATCGTATCAAGTGTGACAATAGTCATTCCTGCCAAGAAGAGCGTTACACCTAGCACAAAAATAGTATGAATCAACAAAATTATCGGGAAGTAGAGTGCGGATCCAGGAATCGGCCATGACCATACTCCGGTGTAGGTATACTTCACCACAAATATAAACAAAAACATTACTGGTAACGAAAGAAGATAATTAACTAGACTCGTCATCACTGCGGCTATCGGCAACACTTCACGGGGGAAATAAGCCTTACGAATCAACTGAAAATTACTCATAATACTATTCATACCGCTCGTCATTGACTCAGTTGTATAGTGCCACGGCAATAGCGCAACTGCCATAAAGACTGGATAATACGGAAGAGCGTTATAGCGAAGAATAAAGCCATATACGATCCAGTACACCATGAGTTGCAAAATAGGGGCAATCTGCGTCCAAGCAAATCCGACCAACTGACCACGATATCGCAGTTGAAGCGTACGGCGCACGAGCAGCATAATCAATATACGGTATGCCCAAATTTCACGGACACGCTCAATAATGCCGACGCTACGGTCAAACATCATGAATAGCAAGCCAAACACGACTCCACCACCCATTGATGCAAAGATGTACCATACAAGCGCAATCTGGGAAACCTCCTGCGAGGCAGATGCATCTGCACTCCGATATATCTCAGGATTGCTGGTTGAATCAAATCGCATGGTTGGGTTAGCACTGACAAGGATATTTTCAAAGCGTTGTAATAAGATGATTTTCTGTTGTAGATAATCTTGTTCATTCACATCAAGCTCATCTATGGCCTCAAATTGCAATTGAGCACGTTGAACTTCAACTGCTCTCAATAAATCACTCTGATCGCTAGCCCCCAAATCAGCAATATTGACATACTTCGCAATAGGCTCAATGGGGCGATTAAACGTAAATACATTGAGTCGAACCATATCGCGAATAATCGCTGTGAGTTCATCGCTAGCAACTTCACCTTGAAGCGATTGAACTGTCTCCCACCCTAGAATATTACGCAAAATTTCACGGCCACCTGCTGCTTGAATGTTGCGCACCAGCTCATTCGCATATTCGTCACTCAAACGAACTGCATCAACTGAACTCGTGCCTTTGAGCAGAATTGTGGCAACATTACCATTCCACTCAATCGAATCCTGTAATTCAAGGGTAGCGAATTGTTTGTAACGTTTCTGCAAAAGCGTACGCGTCTGATAGACAATGCTTTCCATATCTTGATCAGGCTTACCCTCTGCATCAAACAACTCTGCATAGCGAGACTGATTAATAGTTACTTGTGCAGTGCTTTCAAAAAATATAGGGCGAGTTAGCTGTCGTGGTAATACAATCGCAAACGCAACAAAAACTGCAATTATAGTGATAACAAGATATAGTCCATACGTTTTGGACAGACGCATCATATTCATGTGTTGAGTGAACCTTTAGCGGTTGATTGAAACTTCCATATTTCTTCACGAATATGCATCCCAATCACACCATCTTGACTAGGGAATTATATCACAGTTGCTTTGCTTAATACTGACAACAATCTGCGATTCTATCCACAATCGTGTGATATTTTATGCTATTTACGATTTTGTGAAATCTGGTTTTGCAACATCTGAATTACCGCCCAGCGCTCATCAGCAAGATGTATATATCGTGCGAGCTGATCAGCATTATTACTTGATTTATTTGTTGTGTCATTTACTTGTAATCGATAAAACAGGCCATCAGTAGCGCGAGTTATAGCCAATAAATTCATCAGTCGACTGTCACTTGTCGTCAACTGTCGCATAATCCGATTACGCACAATGGCATCATATTCAACATGTTTGCTGATACCACCGGTAATAGAATTCGCATAACTCCCTGAGGCTGCTTCACGATGATGATAGTAAGACAGCACTTCATCAAGTACACCGATATCAGCCTCTAGCAAAAACCGTAAATTAAAATCCCAATCACCTAAAACAGGGAGTGATTCATCGTACCCACCAATTTTGTCATAGACAGAGCGGCGATAAATAAACGAAATAGGCGCAAAAAAATTCTGCCGCGCCATCTCCAACAAATATACTTGTGAAAAGTTCCTTATATACGGTTCACGAGAAATAATCGTAACATGATCGCCACGAACGCGTTCTACTATTTGCTCACAACGCGATACCGCACCACCAAATTTGCTACCAGTACCACTTTCAAGGTATTCGACCATTTTCTGCAAAAATTGTGGATGCCATGCGTCATCATCGTCGTGCACAACGACGTAATCAGAAGGTGCAGAACGAATACCTAAGTTTGAAGCTGCCTCCATCCCTACACTATGCTGATTACTCACAATCTGCACTCGTGTAAGATCTATCGGAATGTTAGCTAACTCATGTGTCACCAAATCGTACTGCCCACCATCATTCACAATCACAAGAAAGTAGTTCGTATACGTTTGGTGAAATACGCTTTTTAGTGCACGCCGCAATAACACTGGGCGGTTTTTTGTGCGCATCACAATTAATACCCGTGGTTGTACATCTTGCACAATTCGCCACTGCGTCTGTATCATCTGTGATTGTTCATTTGGATCATGAAAAAACGATTGCGCTTGCACTCCATTAAGCAAACTACGTTGTCGCGATACAACATCGTATGCAGGAATTTCCACGGCGATTTGCCCTTGAATCCAAATCGCCTCACGGATGCGTTGCTCAGGCGAGTCGTATTCATGACGATCTACCGCATCGTATACCACAGGCACGACCAACGACCGACCAAAGTCGGCTGTACGCTTTTTGGTCGCTACTACCGGAATATCGTCTATCTCAGGGAAAAGAATTTTTTGTGCGAATGCTTGACTTGCTTGATAAAAGTTTGCATATTGCTGATGAATCGGCATATCTGCCGGTAATGATGAAATGTAGTCACATACACCAATATAGTGTGCATCGTCTTCGAGTTGCGCTACATACTGAAGCAGTGCATCAGATTGTGGTGCATATACCTTACCTGATTCGTCTGTCAATAATGTTTCGATACTAGGTGCCTTGGGTTCAAACAACGACTCCATCACATGCCGGTTGTACCACAATGCAGTAATTGGTAATGCAGGAATGTACTCATTTGATTCGAACAACATCCCATGTGATTGTTGTGGCGTAGGCAACGTTTGCCCCGCACCATACATGGTCGCAACATATAATCCCACAAAAGAATATTGGGGATACGTAGACTCGAGTAATGTTTGGCTAGTGCCCTGCCAACCGCTATCAATTAGTACTACCCGCGATTTACCCGCTACTAACCCATGAAGTTGTGAATCAAACTGATGAGCAACACTTGCAAAATGCTGATGAATTTGAGCAAACACCGGATGCGGATTATTTAGGGCATCACCAATCGCGTCAGCGGGCAAATTAAACGGGGCGGCATTCTCATCAAATGCGACAATATTTGATTCAGTTGCTAGCAATGCGCGCACTGCATGACTTACTTGATGCGAAGGGAATTCTTTTTTGATGACGGTAAGTGCGTGCTCAGGAGACCGTTGAAAACATGCTTTGACTGTCAGAATCCGGGACATCCAGAGATAATCCTCGTCATGCACTGGAACACTCGGTACTACTTTACGATACAGGTCCATTAAGGCTTTGATACGTACACCAGCACGTGATACATACAAAAACTTAGTCTGACCATCATCAAGATATCGCATATGATAATCGAGCATATGCAAATAATAGTGCATTATTGGGCCTAAAACGAATTTACCAAACTCATAGGCGGGCTGCGATGTATTATGCATAGTTTGTTCTCGACTTTATTACCAATGTGGCGAAGACATCCAACTCTGGATCGGCAGATTCATAGATTCAAGCTGATGTACGATGTTACCATGATCAGACATGATATCACGTCGCATTTGCAGTGGAATCGGCAAATATACCGATTGGATACCGTACATTCGTGGGCTTTGATAATCACTAATTAATGAATCACCAATATGTACGATTTGTGATTCATTAATACTCAGATCATTACATATGAATGACCAAACCTTACCACTCCGCTTTGATACAATCGTGTCTGCGCTGGAGTATGTCGCACGAAACAATGCACTATCTACACCCAAACGCGCCAACAACTGATTGATGTGGAACGCACCCAAGTACATATCACTCACATAAATGGCACGACCACCTTGCGTCGCATGCCGCTGGATCATCTCAATTAACGGCTGATTGACCGTCAGCTGCGTCACCTCGTACGCTAACTCGATTTCAATACAAGCCTCAATCGTCGACGGAGAAGCAGCAATACCACACTGTTCGAGAATAACACGATAGATATCAGTTATCGTCCCTTCACGACACCCTTCGCGTGCAGGAGATAAGCGATACGACAGACGATTTGCCATTAACCGCGCCAGTAATACATCTTCAGTTTGGATTGACACTTGGTAGTGCGCCACGAGCCACGATGCAATCAATGCAGAAATTTCATAAAAACGCGTCAGTTCAGCGCGATGATTGCGGAGCAAGATTGTATCAAATATGTCAAACGATAGCACCGTATCTGATGAACTAATATGGGACTCAATCTCAGTCACAATCTGATCAGCAAGGGGTGTATCAAGAACAGCAAGTCGACTGTGTAGCGCCAATATTTGTTGTGACAAGGCACCTGGCGTGTACACGATGGTATTGACGGTCATAACTGCCCCTAATTCAAATCACAACAGAAAGAAATAGAATTAAATGCATATAAATGCCGAATATATCCACATAATAATTACAAACCTACTAGATTGCCATTGTACCGCAAAAACTTTGACACCGTCAAATATATAGGCAATTCGTTTCATTATGTGCTATAGTTCGTAGTATATTGTAACTAACACATCAACTATATTCATAGTAGGCCTTTGGCATCAATTCGGAGAGATTATGTTGACACAATTCACACAACTAGTAAAACGCGTACTCAGCGTCATATCTACCCATAAAAGCAACCCTGTCACACAATATGATGATATTCTGGCCCAACTGCCGTCTGCATGGCTCCAACCACCACCTGACTTTGATGAGCAACGCTATTTGGCCGAGAACCAAGATGTGCGAGGATACGTGCGTCAGGGGCGTTTTGCATCTGGGTTTGATCATTACATGAAGCATGGTCGCCATGAGGGACGGCGCCGCCCCATCAAACACCTCTAATTAATTGTCATATCAATGTAATCAACGTTTTGCTTGGCGATATCCAGCGGCCTCAACTGCATCAATCGAATCAAAGCACTGGACATCGCTGTTTTTGGTGACAGCGTAGTACACACCGTCTGGCAGATGATAGATCATAGTCCGCGGATTTGCTTTAATCTGACCTTGCTGGCAAGGAAACGCACTGTCAGTTGTTGGTGCCATAGGTGTACGCGTCGTTACCACTGGTTGAGCTTTGTTGTCGCTGCCAGCTCCATTCGCCCCCCCCCATACCCACCATCCAACACCACCAAGCATCAATATCGTAAGCACAACGCCAATCATCCAGATAGGCATGGCATACGGTGGACGATAGCGTTGCATACGCCATTCCTCACGGAATTGCTTGGCCTGACCTGAATTCGGCGCATTAATTGACACCAGCAATCGTGTCACATTATCCGCGAGTCGATCAACGTCATCAGCGGTAATTATCCCTTGGTGAGCCCATTTATTGCGCATTTGCCGTACTTCGAACAGCATATTTCGGTCGTAGGCCACTAATACGCGCGAAAACGTACTATCCCAGTGGTGGAGCATAACACGCACAATAGCCGTTGCATCAAGTCGCAACGGTTGCTGATGTGTATTCACACGCAAATCGGGTGTATTTTTGATTACGTCGAGCCAACTATTGCCGTGAATACTGCGAATCGCAGTTATCACAAATGGCTCATACCCCTGCTGAAAAATATGCAGAAGCGCATCTACCCCATTTCGTAAGTCACTTTGACTATCCATCACAACTGCCTGTATACGTATAAGGTCACGATGAAAGACACTTATACTATACACGATAGCGAGACCATAGCCACACTACGTCAATGAAATTTGTTGTGTGTGTAGTCGTTGATAAAAATGATTAAACGTCGGACGATTCGGCTGTATATCGGCTATTGCAAAATCAATAATTCCGTAGGTCTGGACCTTAGACTGGGCAATAGCAACATTCCAGGTAGCAGCCATTACTGCCGCATCATGCCCAGCACGGCCACACCCCCATGCCCCTAGTACGAGGACATTCGCACGCGTCATGGCTCCAGCCTGTAAAATGCGCTGCGCCCGATGAACCATTATGTGCGGAATCTCGGCCTCGCGCTCTGGCATGCGCTGTCGCACGGCATGTGCATCAACGGCCATTGCATGAATCATACTGGCTCGCCACGGAGCCGTAAGCAGATCCCCTCCATGATCACGAAATATCGGCACCTGTGGTGTCACAACAATTGTATCGTCATAGAATGGCGCAGTGCTCGGCCAAACCACATCGTGCATACAATATGCAAGGCTCGACGCCCACATCAAACTATCCTCTTGAGAGGGGCGTGCAACACTCGATGCGTACTGATACGGCGGATTTACAAAATGCAACATCGCAACACGGTATCCTTGTCGTACCCGCTCACGTGCGATCGTTAATGCCGTCTGGTTATATACGTAGAGTTGCGTTTGTCTGTATCGACCAGCTAGCACGTCTATCGACTGCATTGCATCATACGTATGTTGGTGCGCGCGTGCATACGATTGCAAGGCAGCAATCGATATGTCAATACCATCAGGGCTGGTATATGCACCACGATCTACGATTGTTTGGGTGGCCTGGCGAATTTTGGATGCGACTGCAGCAGTGATCATCAATTCTTCGGAGGTGATTGGCGCAACTGTAAGTGCTACATTGCTCGGCATCTCGCTCCCTCACCACAATCACTCGTGGTACAATAATTGTGTAAAACGTTGTACGTCATACGTCAATATCATTGTACGTATTTTTATGTCCACATTTGTGGTCTTTTTACTCAAATTAGCGAGAAATATGACAATTTTTTATCATCCAGACACCATTAAGACAGCACACGCATTTGATACGACTCGCAAGGGAGCAGATATAGCTGCATACCTCATCAAGCACGGTTGGCATATCACGCAGCCCACACCAATAACACCACACCTTGCAGAACGGTATCATGACGGGAGCTATATTGATGCGATTATGACGGGACACCCCATTGATGACGCAGAGTCACAAGGATTTACTTGGGATGACATGATGTGGCGTTCGGTGGCAGCCCAAAGTGGTGCCATGCTCGATGCAGCACATTATGCCTGTCAAAACGGACGTGCGTATGCTTTGAGCGCGGGATTTCATCACGCCCGTAAATCATATGGTGCTGGATTTTGTACACTTAATGGGTTAGTAATTGCCGCAGGCGAAATCCTAGCACATTATCCTGAGCGGACTGTGGTTATCTTGGATGTCGACGCACATTGTGGCGGGGGTACTATGAGCATGTGTGCGCGGTGGGATCGCCTAGTACATCTGGATATTCACACTAATAGCTATGACGGTTATGTCGCACGTGATCCGCATGTACGTCAAAGTGTGGCACATGCAGATACCTACATATCGACACTACAACAGGCACTTTCATATGCTGAATCATATATCAAACCAAATGATCTGCTTATATACAATGCAGGAATGGATATTCACGAGGATTGTCACATAGGCGGATTAGATGGCATTACCACCGAGATTGTAGCTGCGCGCGAACAATATGTTAGCGAATGGGCACATGCCCATTCGCTATGCGTTGCGGCATGTCTCGCGGGGGGGTATGCAGGACATCAACTTGACCAAGAGACACTCGTCGAGCTCCATGCAATGAGCATCGAAACGATTATCAGACATCGTTAACTATTACCAATCATGACGCCATTGAAGCGTTGCTGAAACGGTGTCCAAACGCGCTGATTATAGCTTTGGTCGGATACGACAATGTTGATAGCAGCGAGTGCATGCAATTTGACCTGCATGAAAGCATTATATAACAAACGCACAACCAACGGCGCATCAACGTCACTCCCCACCGAAAAGACCAACACATTAGCACCAATCCGTCGTACAGCAAGGACGACTGCATGTAACCAATCTGACACAAAATCATGATGCATCGGCGAAGTCACGGAATCAATCGCATCACTCGCCAAAGTAATCACATCGCATCCCCACGGTTGATTAAGCAAGTCACCATCATGCGTCCGAAAAATAGGGAGTTGAGGGCTTACAATTGGCTCACTCGTGCTCCCTACTGTATAACAACCACTATCAATAAGACACTCAGCTAATCCACCTGAACGCAATAGAATATTTTGTGAGGCAATGCTACTCACAAGGCTTGGGTGGCATAACCGCAATGGGGTCGGATTCACCACAGCCACGCGGTACCCACGCTGATGCCAAGCACGCCCTACAGTGAGTGTCGTATGATTATGCACCATGATACTCGTCGCATCATATTGTCGACGATATGATGGCTTTGATAACTTTGATACACCTGCCGTGTGCCGTCGAGCCGACTCTTGTGCTGGTTTGAAGACAACCGTCTGCTGTGTAGGTGCAACATACCAGCCGCGATTCACAATCGCGCGAGTTGAACTCACCAAATTATGAATAACCTGAGCAGGTAAATCGAACGCATCACCATTCAATGGTGCAACATGTAATGGGGGAACAAACATTGCTTGGCCTCTCTCACATTGAAATACTGCCAATTCCACGAAGCTTAATTCACGCAATCTTTGATATGTTGGTTATACCACTCATCAACGAAACACTTTTCGTCAAAAATGACGAAAAGCATCCATATGCCAATTACACAATTCTATATCCGGCATATATACCGAATGAAGAGACAGAGCTGGTCGCTAAAATGATAATTTTGGCGACATTAATCCACATATATGCTTTTTTATGGTAATATTTCAATATTACGTATTAAACGACGAGGTATACCAGTTATGATTGAAACATGTAAATATGATTTGCCCCATGCATTATTTCATCCAGACTTTATCCGTCACATCACAGAACGAGCACAAGGGCGTCGCACCGTCATTATCAGTGCAAACGCAACACATACCCAAGCACTCAAAACGATGTTAACAGAGCATCATCATGCAAATACGAGTGTCATGACTCTCCAGGCGTTTTTGATTCGTCAGCTACAACATCAACGTCCGCGCAGAGTATTAAATGCCACAAGCCGTGCAATGCTCGTACAACAAGCGTGGCAACAAGCAAATGGCGCACTTTGGCATACCTACGGCAGCAATCGCGGAGCGCTACGAGAGATTGGCCAATTACTGAGCTGGATTTCGAGTCATCGTAGTGCGTGGCACAACGTAGATATCGAACTTGATACCCTACACGAAGTCGGGGCGATTTATGCACAATACGTCAATCTGCTTGATCAACATGATGTCATCGGATATGACGATGTCGCGTTACATGTACTCACACATGAACTCCCACCACTTGAATACGAGTATATCGTCGCCTGTGAGCTTCATCACGCACAACCTGCCCAATTAGCCGTTTTGTCGCGCTATGCGCAGCACTACTCGATGTGGCTTGGTGCATGGGTAGGTGATAGCGAATACATGCCGGAGCAACAAGTATTACACACATGGTTGTCACAGCATGCGACTCCGATGCACTGGGAACCGCCAATGAGTACGGGGAGTCAACTTGTGATGCAAATGGCGTCACCGGTATCCACTCCTGCATTCACGATTGGGCTCGTGGGCACACGCACAGCGAATCAAGAGACATGGCAAGCGGGGGCTGCAACCATTGTTGACGAGTGTCATGCTGTTGCACATCATTGTCACAACTTGCTCCAAAAAGGTCATACTGTGCAGATTGTCTGTGCTGACGAATCACTGATTCCACACGTACGTGCAGCACTCATTCAACAAGGCATTGATCTGCCGCCATTAGCTCCACCTGATTACGTCAATCCAATCATTAACCTTGCGCGGATTGCCCTACGCTGGATTGACAGTCCAGATCCGATTGACCAGCAACGACTTATTCAGACAACCATGATGCTCCCGTTTGTGGGCATATCAGCGAGTGCTGCTCGCACATACAGTACTGACCCAACGCATGCACAGACACGACAAATTCGGAGTTGGTTCAATACTATCCAACCCACCGCAGCTCTCGCACCACAGATCCGACAACTGCTCAATCAGAGCGGTGCCATTATGTGGGCGTGGGAGTCAGCCAATCACCGAGTGGATGTACGCGACAGTTGGCTCCGCGACACCCGTAGCTGGCTTGAACGGATTGACGAAATCGACCAACTCGCACAGCAACACCATTTAACCGTGCATCAACGCGATCAATTGTTACTCAGTGTCGACACGTTACCAGCACCAATGCGCGCGCTGTATCGCACCACAATCCCACTGACCATTTCAGCTACAGGAGCTCATGGCGCTTTTGACAGTGTCATCATCATGGGGTTGAGTGAACATATCGCACCACGGTCAACCCAAGGATTCCAGTTGATCGAAGAATCAGACCTGTGTACGGTATTTAAGTCAGATTATCGACCACAGCCACCAGCGCTGACAAAACCAGATGCATGGCAACAACGCGAACTTCGACGATTTATGAGCTTAATTGCAAGTCATGCACAACACGTAGTACTCAGCTTTGCACACTATAGCGCAAATGGTCAAGCACAACTCGCCACACCGTACTTGGCACAACTGCTTGATGGACGTGCACGATTTGATCGCGATGGCCAGGTACAAGTACATCACCCCTCAGTTGCATGCGTACAAACACTCCCGCTCCCACACGCACAACCGAGTATGAACACTACAATTCCATCAATACAACTGCTGACAAACAATTCATTTTCGGCAAGCCAAATCAGCACTTACCTTGGATGCCCAAAGCGCTACTACTACGAAAAGGTCATTCAGCTTGGGCACGATGACGAAAGCGAAGTCGATGAGCGTAGTCTTGATATGGGGGCACTTGTCCACGAAGTACTCTGTGCCGTGCTCGGAACTGGGGAGACCCAAAACGTCGACTTGCGCAGTGAATCACTTGAAACATTTCGTACCCGCTTTGAGGCAATACCACAACGACTAAACAGAGCATTCAATGCGGCGTGGCACGGCCATACCACCACACTCCCAGGCGGCGGCACATATCGTGCTAGCCAAGTGTGGCAACAGCGCTTTGGGACGGGGCTACGTCAACGGAGCAACTGGTTACGAATCTCAGGTATGCTCCAGCGCTGGTGGGAATACGAACAAACACTTTACAGCAAAACACCCCTTCGTCGCCCGGTACTGCTTGAACACCAACTCGACTTCCGCATCGACGACATGCGTCTTGTTGGCCGAATTGATCGTATTGACATGATTCACACAGAATCATCGGTGCGCTATGAAATTATCGATTACAAGAGCGGCAAGCCTAAAGCCTACTCTGACATGCTCAATGGGTTTATGAAAAAAGAGGGCAAGGAGCTTTCAAACTTTCAAGTGCCCATTTATCTCCTAGGACTCAATCAACCTGAATGGCAACTCACCCCAGCGGCTGATATGCTCACGCTCTTTTATTTGGGACAGAGCGACAAACATAGTCAACTCCGTAGCGTTTATATCGTTGATCAGCCCACTGGTTTCATCAAATCAGGGAACTCACATGTCGGATTGAATGTGTCCACCAGCGATTTACATGGAAGTATTCGACACGATTTAATCAACATTATGGCACAAATGCGTATGTCACCATATCCCGCCAAACCATCGCGACAATGTATGTATTGCCCATTTACACATATCTGCGATGATGCGCAATAACAACAAGGAACTGAGCATGCAACAATTTATTCCCAATACTGGACAGCAACAAGCGCTCAATGCCGCTCCTGATGCCACATTAGCAATCATCGCCGGCGCAGGTACCGGCAAAACTGAAACGCTAGCTCGACGCTATGTCAAGCTCCTTATGCATGACCCATCGCTCCATCCCCGTAATATTGTGGTATTGACATTTACCGAAAAAGCCGCCACCGAGATGCGTGCACGCATCATGTATACCGTCATCAATGAACAATTGCCGTTCAGTCGAATTGACATGGCCGAAGCTCAGATTTCAACATTCCATGCATTTGCTGCACGACTTGCACTGCAACGAAGCATCGCATTAAATCTAAATCCTGACGAACCGTTTTGTGAGGAACGTGAACGTGACACCATCGGCGAGGTCTGTTGGGAACGCTTTCTGGACCATGGATGGCAAGAGGCAATTGCCCATCTCAATACTATGCTTGACCAAATCGACTGGAATGACGAAGGTCTATTTACTATACTCAATCAGATGATTGCCGACGCCAAAGGACTTGGTCTCCAATCACCTGAACTCATGCGTGCGCTCACACACACCCACGCACTAAGTGATAAGCACGAATTGTTTGGTCAATTATTGGCATGGAACTTTGTGGCCCGTGCGCAGGATTTGAGCCAACGCGGCCAACTCGACCTCGACGATTTGATCCAAATCGTGCCGGTCATCCAAACTCGCTTCCCCGAACTGCTAGCACATATACGCTACATCATGGTCGATGAATACCAAGATACGAGTAGTGCACAAGCTCATTTGCTAAACAGCATTACACCACGCATACATGAACGTGATGCTGCCCGCACAGTGGTCGGCGACCCACGCCAAGCCATCTATGTCTGGCGTCAAGCAAATGTGCATAATATCGTACACATGAAAGAACAAAGCCAAGTCAAAGTAAATTTAACCGAAAATCGCCGCTCACTTGCCCCCATTCTTGCGGTGGCAAATCGCAGTCTTGCAACATATCAGTTCAGCATTCCAGTCGAATTTGATGCAGATGCTCAACTCCACCCACCGCCTGGTGATTCCACCGCTCCTGCGGATTGCGTGCGATTTTGGCCCATCCGTGACCGAATCATTGAGGCCAGGACAATAGCAGCGCGGATGTATGAGCTCCACACCACACAGGGTATCGACTACGGTGATATGGCAGTATTACTCCGACAACGCACCCACCTTGATATATATGCTGATGCTATGCATGAGGCAGGCATCCCTTTGGATCGTGGCAAAAGCGACCCATTCTATCATCGCCCGCTGATTCTTGATGCAATTCATCTTCTACTTGCGTGCTACGATCCTGCAAACGAGCAATCACTCACGCGCGCGCTCTTATCCGCAACACGCACTTGTGACGAAATCGGATTGCGTGCGATTCGGCAACAAGAACGTGATGCAAGCTTATGGCAATTGCTTCAACATCGCAGTGAAGTACTCCCCCACATTCAACATTTCGTAGCAACGCTCATTCATGTGCAACACGCACAATGGCAACTACCACCCGCGGAATGGTTTGCCATGACCATTGAACAGTTCGGCTTGTGGCAACGAGATGGCGTCTATGGCCAACGCATGCTCACCAAGCTGATCAATGACTGTCGCGCCATACAAACTGGTACCAGTCATGAACTGATTCGCGAGTTACTCGAACGCATTCGCCATGAGCCTGATAGCGCATCGCCCGAGCTCAAAACCAATGCAAATGCAGTTCAAATAATGACAGTTCATGCAGCCAAAGGACTCGAATTCACCGCCGTATTTGTGCCGGATGCACAGGCATTTGATGTACGACCAAGCAAGCAAATTACGTTTCAACGCGGCATGCTCGTTGATCCAGAGAGTCCAGATATAACCCAAAAAGCTGAGTTCAATGAAATTGAACGTCAAAAATACAACGAGGTTGTGGCATTGTGGTATGTGGCACTTACTCGTGCGAAACGGTACTTGATGGTCAGCGCTGCCGGCAAGGACAAAGACAGCTTGTTCCGCACGATGTATGATTCATTATGTGCTGAGCCAATTGACGGTGTCGATATCACCCCGATTGATACTCCACATATCGTCAATACATCTCAGGTTGTCCAAGCGCATACCAGTCACCATACGCCACCATCACGTCTCGCAAGCAAACATATTATTGCGCTCTCGCCCTCTGCATTGCATGAACTAACCCAGTGTCCTAAGCGCTACCGGTTCCAACGACGCAGTGGACTCGACACCCTCCTTGAGGTTAACGAGCAAGAAGTCACACCTTATTGGACAGAGGCAGCAGCCGGACAGTACACCCTACCCTCGCACCTTGATGCTTGGCAGGGTCTAATCCAAGAGCCAATAGAGGTGCCTGTGCTAGATGATCCGCAAGTAGCCGGCGCATCTGCCCGCGCCATTGGATCCCTCTTCCATTTGGCAACCGAATTACATGCACATCATCCACATGCAGATGCGCATCGCCTCTGTCGGTTAGCAATCCAACGCTACGGCAAATTAGTCACACCTGATACAGTGCAGTTGCTCACTACCATGCTCGTAACATATCTTGCCTCACCACTTGGGCAACACCCGCCACAGCTCCACGAGGTCGAACAGCGTATCCGATGGCGCATCGAGACACCAGGAGCACTCGTTGAAATGACGGGAATCATCGACCGTCAGTGGAATGGCATGATTATCGACTACAAGACAGACGAAAGCATGGATGGTATCGTTGAACGTCATAGTGATCAGCTCCGTCTCTATGCACAAGCATGGATGCGGCAACAACAGCAGACCGTAATCCCAGCCATTGCCATCTATCATGCACGTACCGGTACGATAATTCCAATCCCCAACGATGAACGGTTATTACGCCAGACCCAACAACACGTTGCACACGCTGCAACACATATTGTCGCAAGCGATTACCCGGCACGCCCTGATCACACATATTGCCGACATTGTCCAGCTCGAGCAATTTGTGCCGAAGGGCGTACGCTCGTGCCACCTGATGAAATCCCTGCCTTTGAGCCATTTGGGTGGTAAATCAATCACCCGGTAGAGCCGCAGCAGACTGCGGCTCTACCGGGTGAAACACACTCCGTCTCTGCCCGCGGATTACTTTTTTAATTTCAATGGTCGCATTGGCCAAATCTCACCTTTGTAGGATTGCAACACCTTGAGCAGTTGCGGGTCATCAGCCACATAGCGCTTGAGATGGTTAATCAGACCATGGCTAGCCCCGTGCACTTGTAACGACTCAGCGAGTGTCTCGGCATCGTCAGTCGCACTCTGGAGAATCTGTTCGGTCGGCTCAAGTTTCATCTCTTTGACGAAACGCGAGGGCGTGGCAGTCGGTAACGCATCACGACCTAAACCAGGCTTGGGCAATGGCACGCCAATCGTCAACAGCTCTTTGGCACGGGTGATAGCCACATAAAAGAGTCGGCGCTCCTCTTCGATGGCATCTGATCCAGCTGGTACGGCGGTGGGGTCACTGCGGTCATAGACCTCAGGAGAATTGCCGTATGCCGGCATGTGGCCCTCCAGCGCCGCTGGAATAATCACATGATCGTACTCGAGGCCTTTGGCGCGGTAGACGGTCGTCAGCAAAACCTGCTCCGATTCATCTTTGCCGGCAGTGTGATCGAACTCGCGTAACCACGTGACAAACTGATTCGCTGGCACCGACAAATACTCGACGACGGCGATCAGATGGCGCACTGCAATTGAACGCTCAGCGGCCGCTTCACCACGGCCAAAGGCCCGCACAAAATGTTCATCGAGCCGTAATTGTTGCGCCAACCAGGTCAACACCTCGTAGGCACTTGCCTCATCGCGGAGCATCCGCGTCAGCTGCTCGAACATCGCCAACAAATCATCAGTGCGTGCCCGCACTTGTACAGACGATGATTCACTCGTACTAAGCTCACTCAGTAATTGCCGTAATGTCTGTTCTTGATGCACCGCTTGGCGGAGCTGTTGCTTGAGGAACTCACGTTGCAGCCCACGCATCGGTGTGTTGGCAATCCGGATAAATACCTGCCCAAGCGCCTCGTCGAGCGGCACATCAAGATGCGTCACCAAATGCATGTAGTCAGCCAAAATCATATGCTCGCGGCGTTGATAAAACGGGCCGCGTCCCAGCACACGATACGGTATCTCATTTAGCAAACAGGCCATCTCGAATGCTTGTAATTGCCCCAATGTACGCCCAAGCACGACGACTGATGTGGCCGGATGATCGCTGATCCACGTCTGCAACTGCTCACATACCTCTTGATCGATAATGCCAGCTTGACTAGTACGATCCTCGATAACTTGAACTGCAGTAGCTCGTTGTAAACTCGCCGAGACCAAGTCTTTGGCAAAACGTACACTGTTACGCACGATAACATTATGGGCAACTTGCGCCAGCAGTGGCCCAAACCGAAAGCTAACGGTCAACGGATAATCAACCATGTTGCGCTGGGTTAATCCTTGGCCGAAGCGTTGGATGAGATAATCAGGGCGAGCACCACGCCACTCATAAATAGTTTGATCATCATCACCAACCACCATCACATCGACATTAGTAGCGGCGATTTTTTGCACAAGCAACTGCTGGCCAAAATTCACATCTTGATACTCATCGACAATCAAGATGCGCAAGCCACCAACTACTTTGCGCCAAAACTGTGGATGATTGTCAGCCAAATCGAGCATGATACCGACAAAGTCATCGAACCCGACGGCTTGCAGTCCTTGACGCATTTCCTCGTAACGGGCATAAACAAGCGGGATATCGCTACTACTCGCATGGGCAGCACGTTCGCTGCCTGCCGGAATCAGAGCGGCTTTCCAAAGTGTAATGGCTGCCGACACGGCATCGACATCGACAGCACCATCCTCGATGATACCCTCTTGCACCAATGATTGAATTGAGCGGTGCATCAAAAGCCGCGATTTGTCGCTTTCGTCATCGAGCCACCATTCAAGTGGTTCGGCAATTACCTGCTCGTTGATTGCTTGTTTAATCCAACGAAAGGCAAATGAATGGAACGTATCGACGCGCGGTTGGTCGGCTTTGTCAGGCAACAGCAGACTAATTCGCTCTTTGAGTTCGTTGCGAGCGAGGGCATTGTAGGCGAACACGCGAATACCACGAGGATCAACGCCGAGCTCTTTGATGAGATACGCAACACGCAACACAATGGTGGTGGTTTTGCCTGAGCCAGCCACGGCCAAGACACGTGCGTGTTGGCGGAGCGGGTGGGCGATAACGGCAAGTTGTTCGACGGTTGGATCTGGTATATGCATAGTTGAATTATAGCGCCATACGCACAACGGCGGGGCAGGTGATTACCACCCACCCCGCCATCGATTCTGTGAACTAGCGAGAATTTAGTCGGTCAATGCGCGCAAGTAGCGCACTGACTTCACAAAGCCCTCTTGTGCACCAAAGGCGTCGTCTTCGTGTTCGACTGAGATAACACCGTCGTAACCAACTTTGCGCAAAGTGGTAATGAACTCACCCCAGCGAATGCGCCCGTAGCCTGGCAACACATAACGCCACCAGCCCGAGGCATTCGTGCCGATGCGCGCGCGGATGGTTGGGTTGACCCAAACATCCTTGGCATGGACATGGAAAATGCGATCCTTGAATTCTCGAACACCGTCGATGTAGTCAATCTCTTGCCAATCGAGGTGTGATGGGTCGTAGTTGAGGCCCATGTGGGCATCGGGGAAGACTTCGAACAGGGTGGCGAAGTTCTCGAGATTCTGCAAATTGGTGGCATACCAATTCTCGAACATAATCTTCACGCCATGTTGCTTGGCCAAATCAACCATTGGGCGCATATGCTCGGGGAGGTCCTCACGCATGGTCTTGTTACGGTCTTTGCCTGGGGTTGGGAAGCCGGCCAAGGCGCCAACCATGTTGACATCGAGCTTGGCAGCCAACTTGATAGCAGCGGCGAATACCTCTTTGGACTTGGCGCGATGCTCGTCGCTGACGCCGGTCATCATACTAAACCAGTAGCAGACCACAGCTGACAAGCTGATGTTATGCTTTGCCAACAACGCCTTGAGATTTGCGATGTCCGCATCAGTAACGGTGGTTGCATCGAAATTACCGCCTGGCTCAACGTTCAGCTCAATTTGTTGCACACCAATTGATGCTGCCCATGCAATCATCTCTTCGATGGGCATGTCACGCACTGGGACCGACAAAATACCAACTTTCATGACAGACCTTTCTGTGAATCATTCACATGGCTCCCATACCCTTGACGGAGCGCCACACCGCCAGGTGTCACCCTAATCTGCAACCACTGCAACCGGTTGGCCACTTGCAGCTGAGGCATATATTGCATCCATGAGGCGTGCTTGACGCAACCCAAGCAAGGCTGGGCTTGGCGTGTCGGCAATCCCCAAAATACAATCACGGAAGTTGGCTTGAAGCGATTCTGTCACCGGCACATTCGGGTATTTGACCATCTTTCCGTTGTGCCAATGCTCCATTGTGCCACCATAAATACTGGTCTTGACACTGCCATCAGTGCCTTGGATATAAATCCCCTGCTCAAAGACAGTCGAGTCGCCACTGACTGCTGCTGACCCGAGTGTACCATCTGCAAAGCGCATAATCACCGTGCCGGCAACATCTACCGCCTCACCCTTGTTATTCACAAAAGCCTGAACCTCGGTGACTGCTTGGCCGGTCAGATACAACATGGCATTAAACATATGTGCGCCACTGTCATACAAATTGCCACCGCCGGATTGGACAGGATCGGCGCGCCACGTGCCTTTTTGCTGCTGAATCCACGGTTGGGCGCAGACACCAGTAACCAGCGACAGCTGGCCTAACTCGCCGCGAGCGACGCTTTCACGGATATATTGAAACTCGCAAGTAAATGGTCCAGGGAACGCCACAGAGACGATTTTGTTGAGTTGATCGGCTCTTTCGATGAGCGCCAAGGCATCTTCAGTATCGATGACCATTGGCTTTTCGACAAGCACATGCGCACCAACTTGCATGGCCTCAATTGCTTGGGTGAAATGTTGATTATGTGGCGTAACGATAACGACACCATCGAGTTGCTCTTTTTTGAGCATATCGCGGTAATCGGCGTAGGTGTTGGGGAGTTGTGTTTTGTCGGAGACCGTCTCGAGAATAAACCGGTCAAGATTGGACTGCGATGGTTCGGCCAACGCTACGACGCGCGCGCCCGGTAAGGCATCAAACATACGACCATGATGACGTGCCATACCACCACAGCCGATAATACCAATCCGCACTTCGTTTGCCATCACGACCTCCTCGTGTGAGTGGCACTTCGCCTACATCATCCTACCATAGAACGACGCCGACTTGGTTGCCAAAATAGTCTCATTATCGTCATCAAACAGGTATTGGTATAAGTGGTGTTGTGACAGCTGAATCATACGCTGTCGCTGATTGACTCGCCCCCAAAAAATCCCCTCAGGGGCAATTGATAACGCACCGGCATAGCCACCCTCATACAACAATGCAAGCATTGGCCCCCAGCGCATATCGCCCATCCCTACAGGAGGTGAGGCAATATACTGACCAGCATGACTCAACATATCACTAGCCCGTACATGGGCGATACGACCGGCGTATTGACGCACAAATCCCATCACATCATCACCACCACGATGCAGTGCAACAGGATCAAATACGCTATATACCTGCCCAATCAATGCCCAAATACGCTCAAAGGCCATGACACTATCGACAAATCCGGCATGATGCGGTTGCACCGCTAAACGAATACCACTGGCATAGAGTGTGGCAATCGTCGGGCGCAGCTCTTGGGCGAACATATATGCGTTCTCATCAAGTACCTGCGAGCGTTTGCCGCTCGTCGTGACAAGTGTTGCCGCACCAAGCATCGCAGCGTACTCACAGGCAATAGCGCGATGAGATTGGAGTCGCTGACGTTGTCCTAACTCAGTTATAAGATGATTGAATCCTATCAAATGTACCGAAGCACAACGCAAACCATAGGCCTGCAATAGGAGGCGAATTGACTTGATATGGGCAGTTGAGAGTTGGTCAATATCATTCAACACAATATCTAGTGCTGGAATCTGGTTGTCAGCGGCAAATTGACAGTCTTGTTCACAGGCGGTGAGGTCTATTTTTGTGGCAAAAGAAATATACATGGCGTGTTCCTCATTGAACGAACGACGCCCTATTATAATCGATATTGACGCGTGCCAATGCATCACGCACTGACTGCATGTCGCGACGGCCACCAAACTGTAACGGCTCGATGAGCATCACAAACACATCAACGCCTTGAATCTTGAGCATGGCGACCGCATTGATCCATGTCGGATCTGTATCACTCGTAATCACACACACAGTATGACCAGCAGAGAACCGATGCAATCCACATACCTCAGTAAGTGGTGTATTGCCACCACATCGAAGTGCTGCTAGACCATCAAAAAGCGCAAGGCGTTGGGTTAATCCGCGTTGTGGTTGCATGTCAATCGGCACCAATCCGTGTGCCACCAACCCAACTGCATGTCCTTGGGCAATCCACTGCTGTGCTACCGATGCAGCTGCTGCCACCGCATACTCCTCGGTAGAGTCAGGAATTGGCATGCTCCCCGGCATAAAGCTAAGCCCACGCCACTCTTGGACAGCGACATTGGCATCAATCACAATCCAAGCTGACACGCCTGGCTCATTGACGCCCTCTTTGATCATAAGCTGCCCACGTTTGGCAGTTGAACGCCAATGCACCCGTTGAACGCTATCGCCCGGTCGATATTCACGGACAGATACAACCAATGGTGCATCGTCACTGATACGCCGGCCACTCGTACGTTGGCCAGTCATCACCGAACGGCCGATCGCTGATAACCGTACTTGACGTGGACGCGGATGTACCAACACACGATCTTGCGCTACAAATCGACGTTCAATGCGAAACAAGCCAAATGGGTCACTCCCCACAACAAGCGTCGGTCCAAGCGAATACACCCCACGAATAACTGCACGACTCCGCCATACTCGTTGGCGTTCTTGACGGACTCCGAGATCAAGAACCACTCCCGCCATGCGTTCGGGGAGCGCCGAGTCGTCGATAACCTCGACCATGTTCCGCGGGACTGGCCACAAATTAATTATGGTGATGCGTTCACGAATCGTATCACCTACAACCACACGTGGGGTAAGTACGTGACGCTCAATCCGAATCCCACTCACTGCATACAACGCCCAGAGTACGGTTATACCTAACAGCGCCATCAGCAGATAACCGAACCGGGCAAAAATCATCTGCCCCGTACCTTGAGCGGCAATAATACCAAGTACCGCTAGTACAAGAATCCAGAGTGGTCGTTGCAATGATGAGGCAATGCGCATGAGTTACTTTCCAATACAAAATCGCGCAAACACAATATCAAGGACTGATTCGCTGACATCTTCGCCAGTTATTTCACCTAGTGCAGCTACTGCCGCCTGCAAATCCACGGCCACTAAATCAGCCGTTTGGCCATCTGCTAAGCCATCAAGTGCATCGCGGACTGCGAGGGCAGTGCGACGCAAGGCATCGACATGCCGAGCATTACTGACGCGTTGGTCGCTCGGCGGTGCATAATCAAGGAGCAATGCGGTCAACGCCTGTTGTAACTCGCGCAATCCTGATTGGGTTTGCGTTGAGACATGCACCACTGCCGCAAATGACGATGGACGCAGGTCAACAGCTTGTGTAGTTGTCACGGGGTGGGGTGGCAGGTCAGCCTTGGTCAGCACCAAAATCGCCGGCAGATCCCCACGTGCCTGCACAACTGCATAGTCTTGCGCAGTGAGCGGTGCTGATGCATCAATCAAGATTAGAGCTACATCAGCCTCGGCGGCAACGGCGCGACTCCGTTCGATGCCGAGTTGCTCGATGGCATCGGTGCTATCAGATCGAATTCCAGCAGTGTCGACAAACCGCACAGGTACGCCACCCACATCAGCATACTCTTCGAGTGTATCACGGGTTGTGCCTGCAATTGGTGACACAATTGCACGATCATGACGTAACAAGGCATTAAGCAAGCTTGATTTGCCAACATTTGGTCGACCAATCAACACGACTTTGGCACCATCACGGAGCATCATGCCACTGCGCGACTCAGATATCATCCCCTCAATATCAGTAATGACACGCTGTAAGGCAATGCGATCGACGGCAGTCTCATCGACTTCATCGGGGAAATCAATACGCGCCACCACTGCCGCCAATTCATACATCACTGCATGCCGTAGCTGCTCGACACGTTGTCGCAACCAACCATCGAGTTGAGCATGCGCTTGACGGAGCGCATGGGGCGTTTGCGCTTGAATCACATCCATCACTGCTTCGGCTTGACTCAAGTCAATACGACCTGACACGAATGCACGCATGGTAAATTCGCCTGGATCTGCACTACGAGCACCGCAGGCAATAATTCGTTGCAACACTTGTGTGATTGCGATGCGTCCGCCATGGCATGAGATTTCGACAACATCCTCGCCGGTATAACTCGATGGTCCAGGCATATAAAACGCCAGTACCTCATCAATGACATGATTATCAGCGCCATATATATGGCCATAACGCACCACACGAGGACGCCATACACCAGGCCTGCGCGGACGCATCACCTGTTGCAAAATCGTCAGTGCATCATTGCCACTAATACGAATAGTTCCAATTGCAGCTTGCCCCATGGCGGTGGCTAATGCCACGATCGTATCGTTATACTTCATATATCTATTCTACTCAGACTTCCTATCACCATGATGAGCATTTCAATAGTACACACATTTTATGTACATTCATTACACAAAATATATATCACACCAAATTTATCTATTTTCAAAAAAGCGATGTGCTATGATTGCCCCAAAGTCAAGAATAGAGGCACAACACATCGAGGAGTCAATATGGCTAGTGAACGCACCTTTCTACCACGCAGTATCATAGTCCGCTGGTTGGAACTGCGTGCGTGGATTATGCGCCATCCTGATGCGCCATGGTGGCTACGTGTGTTACGTCTCGGATTATTCCAATTCGGTATGGGTGTATCACTTGCGCCAATTACCGGCACGCTCAATCGCGTACTCATCCATGAACTTGCGATTTCGGCGGGGTTTGTGGCAGTGTTAATGTCAATTCACTATTTTGTCTCGCCAATTCGTACCGTTGTTGGGCATATCTCGGATCAAAAACGTATGGAAGGGCGTTGGCGGACGCCGTACTTAGTGCTCGGGGCCATGTTGACTTACGGAGGCTTGGCTACTGCACCGTTTTCACTCATCCTATTCAGCCCAGAGAGTAATCTTCAAGGATGGATGGTCTACGTATTTAGTATTACGATTTTTTTGGTATACGGGATTGGTGTCAATATTGTTGAGACGAGCTATTTAGCGTTGGTCAGCGATATTACGAGCGATGGAGAACGAGGAAAAACGCTGGCAGTCTTGTGGTTGATGTTGGTCATTGGCACAGTTGTCGGCTCGCTCGTCGTGGGGCTTTTGCTCACAAACTACACGCACTCGAACCTTATTCGCGTTATGCAAGGCAGTGCAGTAGTCTTTTTAGTTTGTACGTTTTTGGCCTTATTCAATCAAGAGAAGATGCGCCCTGATGGCACATTAGTCGCCGAGGTAAGTCGGCAGGCACGACAGTCACTCGGCAAATCTATCAAAACATTATGGCAAAGTTCGGCTCTCCGTGGCATGTTTTTCATCTTTTTTGTTGCCACGCTGGGTTTTGGCACGCACGACATCTTACTTGAGCCATACGGCGGCGAAGTGCTAGGGATGAGTGTCACTGCCACCACCTTCTTGACTGCTATCTGGGGCGTTTCCATGATTATCGCCATCATTATCGCTGGCTGGTGGTTATGGCGTGGACAGGCAAGTGGTAAACTCCTGATTGCTGGTGGCATCGCAGGCATCGTTGGGTTTGGCGTGGTGTCAATCAGTGGGTTTTGGGGCGGTGCATGGTTGTTCCAACTCGGCGTCTCAATTATTGGCATGGGGCGTGGATTATTTATTGTGGGGAGTATCGCGACTGTCATGCAGCTTGCGGACAATGCCCATACAGGCTTGTTCTTGGGGATGTGGGGTGTCGTTCAGGCTGTTGCACAGGGATTCGGCACGATTGGAGGCGGTTTCGCCCGCGACTACATTCAGCTGACTACTCAGAGCACTGTCCTTGGGTATGTTGGTGTGTATATAGTAGCCGGGTTATTTTTGGTATGCATGGTTAGCTATATGGTTATCCGACGCATTGATCGCCGCCTCGCAAACGGTGAAATTCGCTCACCGTGGAGTGGATTGCAGGACATCCCTGCAGATCAACTCCTCTACTAAGGGGTTTGCATGCACTACCTGATTGCTATCAGTTATGCAATTATATTATGGTGGGTCAGTACTGGCATCATCATTATTCTGTATCGTCAAGCTCGTTGGACATATGATGCAACGTTTGGGGGAATGAGTATCATTGCTGCAGCGTGTGCGGTCGCATTGATATTACTACGTGACCATACCGACACGTGGGCAATCTATGCATCGTTTAGTGCAGGCACCGTTGTATGGGGGTGGAATCTCGCAAGTTACTATACGGGATTTATCACTGGGCGCCGCATTGAATTACCGGCACTTCCGTTAAGCGATCGTCAACGCTTTGTGTATGCCGTAAACAGCACAATCTATCATGAGTTTGTTTCACTGTTATTACTTGGGGTTGCATTATGGTGCATACCTGGTGCAAGTAATCCAACTGGATTTGTCACGATTGTATTATTTTATATTTTACACTTATTAGCAAAATTAAACATTTATTTTGGGGTTCATAATTTTAGTGGTGAGTGGTTACCTGCACATCTCAGCTATATCACAGCATTTTTCGGTCCGGCACGCACACATTGGTTTTTTGTATTTACCATAAGTATTGCGACTGCATGTACAATCTGGGCGACAGGCATTGCCATACAATCCGATCAAGTTCAACTACAAATCGCTGGTGCATTTTGGGCGCTTTTGAGTGGCGCAGGGTTACTCGAGTTAATCGTATTGATGATTCCTGCGGCGTACTTACACCGCGTGTTAGCATTTCTCACCCACTTATCAGTAGCTGCCAATACCAAACCGCGCTAATTTAAGCTATACTAATGCTTAGAGTGGAATCGGAGCATTGCTATGGCTATTATTCTTGCAATCGACGAAGATGTCGTACTGACGATGAGTTTGGATCTCCAACTCGGCCACGTAGGACACACCGTACGCCGTGCAGGGAACATGGCACAAGTTAATTTGTTGCTCGGAGAGGTAAGCCCTGATGTCATTGTCATAGATCCAACCATTGACAATCACGCAGGTTGGCAGGTCGTATCCGAAAAAGCCAAACTAATCCCTGTGTTTGTGACGATTCATGAGCCAAGCGATGAAATCACGGCGCGTGCTCAGCACTTAGGGTGTGCAGGAATTTTGTCCAAACCATTTATGGTGCGAGAACTTGTTGATGTTCTCACGCCACATATCACACCGGTCGAGAGCGTACAACAACCAGCCTCAAGTAAAGATCCGCACACCGACAAAAAAAGCTCATCGAAAGCAACCCGGTTACGCGGCAAAGCCGCAAAGTCTGATGATTCACCAGGCGACACACCGAAACCACCTCCTCCTCCCGCAATCAAAGGGGACGCATCAGGATTATCACTGACTGACGAAGACGAGTTATTACTCGCAGGGTTACCGAGTACCACACTTAATATGCCTGAACCATCGGACACCGAGACACTGGGCGCTAAGTTCCGAGCCTCGCGCAATCGACGAAGTATCCCACTCACTCAAGCAGAACTCAACACCGGTGTACGCCTGACGTATCTTCAGGCCATGGAGGAGGACCGATTTAGTCACTTACCCCGTGGTACCATGGCCGAGGATATGATAACCAAATATGCGCGTTATTTAGGCATCAATACTGATGAAGCACTCGCAGAGTACCGTAGCTTCCAGTACGGCGATCGTCATGACCCCATCACAGATTATGGTCGCGCAAACTTACGGATTATTTCGTACGCCAATTTCCTCAAAGTATTTTTTGCCATCCTTGTTTTGACTGGTATTGGGTATGGAATTTGGTACGTTGATCAGCCACGTGTCAATGCAATGTTTACCAATGTACGGCAGCTAGTCATGCCGTTATTTGCCACGATCACCCCGGTTGCTACTCCAGCACCGATTGAGGCAACACCGACACCAGATCCACTAGTCCCCACTGGTACGCCAAATCCGTAACACTTACGGACTATGTAGGCCACAGTTGCCAAATATCTGCCACGGTGGGTATTACCCAACTCGCCCACGGAGTAAGTTCGTGTGCAGTTGAAACCCCCGATGTCACTCCGATTTGTGCCATCACACCTGCATTGTGCCCCATCTGCATATCTGCTGGCGTATCTCCAATCATGATTGCATCATGAGGGTGGAGACCGACGGCTCGGCAAATAGCCCAGATTTTGTCAGGCGCAGGCTTCGGCGGCATATTGGAATCATCGGCGCATGCTAACGCTGCAACATAGTGCATAACACCTAAATGGGCGAGGGTTGCTATGGTTGGTTGGCGATTATCTGCCGTCGCCACCGCAATTATTACACCACGTTGACGCAGTTGACCAAACAGATGCAACAAATCAGCAGTGGGATAGACATTCACTGTGGGGTCAGGTGGTTGCCATGCGTGTTGCACAATTTGATATGCTTGAGTCATGTCACTACAGTAGGGCATGATATGTTGGACTACCATCTGCTGCATAGTTGCCATCGGTGAGATAGACAAGGCCCCTTGTGGATCAATGCGCAATGATTGTGGATCAACACCATATAATTGCAACACATCCTGACGGACATCGACGACGATCTGCTGACTAATCCGCTCGGCGAACGCAATTGCCCAATACCCCCACATACGCTGAAAATCAATTAACGTGCCGTCTTTATCAAAAATCACTAATCGTGGTGGGCGTGACAACACCATGTCGCTCCTCTATTCGATCTCGAATACGCTCTGCCATTGGGAATCAATTATCTCTTTGGCTTGGAGCATATCTTGCTCATTGGGCACAACCACTGCACTCAATTGGGTAATATTCGGAAATTGAGCTAGGAGGTTTTTGCTGATAATGTTGCTACGTTGCATCTCATCAAAACGGGCTGGGATAGCATTGGCACGCGCCAAAATAAGTTGTACATCGTCACTAAACAGATGCTCTTGCCACAACCGAGCCGCAAATGGATGGCGCGCATACGCATTAATTGCTTGAACATTCAATCCGGCCACAGATGCATTAGGTAATATCATATCGACTGCCGGTGTACCTGCTGTCTCGGTCATTATTTGCATCGCTAAATATGACCACATCGGCACAATAGCAGATTCACCAAGCAAGAACAAAGACTTTGTCCCAATTCGATCAACCATTACTCCGGTATTGCGCAACTGGGCAAAATAGCGAATCCCCTCACGTAGATCTGTCAACCCACCCGTACGTTCGATTGTTGCAGCATACACAACATGGAGCGCTTGATGAGAAATACGAGGGTCACCAGGCATCGCAAATAACCCCATATACTCAGGATTACTCATCATCAACCAACTAGATGGTGATATTCGCACAAAATCACGATTAACCAAAATCACAATAACGCCATAATAGCCACAATACCAATGGCCATTTGGCTCTTTCATTGAATCAGGAATTTCAGACCACTTTTGGACTTGATATGATTGAAACAATCTACGATTATGTGCATACATGGCTTGGAGATGCGTCAAATCAACCACATCAGGTAGTTGGTCGGATGGTTGCGTTGCGGTTTGTTGCATAATCTCGACCACATCACTTGATGAAGCGTTGGGGAGCAGTTCCCGCACATTAATAGCATACTTTGCCTTAAATAAATCAATAATTTCGGCATAGCCAAATAACTCGCGCGGCATACCTATAATCGTCAACTCACCCTCGGACTCAGCTTGCACTACTAGCTCATTCATGCCACCTATTGACTCAAGATTGAGCGGTCCAGGCGACGGAGCTACTGGCAAATTGAGTGTGGCGCTCGTTGGTTGGAGCGTAGGCGTAACTACTACAGTAGGTGTGGGGGCCATACTCGCAATGACCTCAGCCGAAATCTCGATGGTTGGTTGGACAGCCGGTGCATCAGGTGTACGTTGATTACACGCTGATACAACAAATCCGGCCCCAAATAAGACACAGCGCCGCAAAAACTGACGACGTTGCTGTTGTTCTGATTCATTCACCGTCACACCATTCTGATTAGACAAGACCTTACTCATATTATAGGGTGATTTAGCGCGATATCGATATACAGTATCAAATAAATGCTATGGTATACTTGGGCAACGCTTGCGCATGTTACAAGACAAAGGAGTGTGAATGGCACCGCGTTTCAATCAGAATTGGCATTATCATACCCGTATGATGATTGCCGGCGAACGTCAACCACCTCAACCAGGTGCCCCAACAAGCACACCCTTATACAGTTCCACCACGTATTTCCATCAAAATCTCGCTGATTTCGATGCAGCCCTCGCAGGCACGGGATATGCCTATGGGCGCAACGGTAATCCGACGAACACTGCGCTCGAAATCGCAGCGGCGACAGCGGAAGCTGGGGTTGGCGCACTAACAACCGCCTCAGGCATGTCAGCGATATATAGTGCGATACTTGCGGTCGCGCATATTAACCAACGCCCATTACGCACTGTCGTTGCACCACGCGACATGTACGGTGCAACAACTATTTTGTTGCGTGATTTTGTGGCAACCTATGGCACCACCATCATCACCTGTGATATGACTAATCGAGATGAGGTTGCTACCATAATCCACACACATCAACCAGATCTTGTCTATATTGAACAATTATCTAATCCATTATTACGCGTGGTTGATGTTGCACATATTTGTGCGAGTGCCAAAGCTATTGGTGCGCGAACCGTTGTCGATAACACGATTGCGACACCAATTGTCCAGCAACCACTAACGTTTGGGGCAGATTTTGTATGTCATAGTGCCACGAAGTACTTTAGTGGTCATGGTGACAGCACTGGCGGAGTGGTCGTTGTTGCAAACCAAGAATTCATGCCCGCATTACGTCACATCAATGCTACACTCGGGATGGTACTGGGCCCATATGAAGCACTACAAATTTTGCGTGGAATCAAAACGATGCCACTACGCGTAATCCGTCAATGCGATAACGCACTCGCTGTGGCAACATGGCTGGCTACGCATCCTGCTGTATCAACTGTCCACTATCCAGGATTACCACAACACCCTGACTTCGCCACGGCGAATGATACACTAGCCGGTCGTTATGGGGCAATGGTATCGTTTGAACTCGCAAACCCGAAAGGCTTGCGCTCCTTTGTTGATACACTCCAACTTGTCCTACCTGCAAGTACACTTGGCGATATCTACACGATGTTAAGCGTTCCAGCAATGGCATCACATCGTGGGTTATCAGTACATGAGCGGCAAGCACGAGGGATTAGTGATACGCTGATTCGCTTATCAGTGGGCATCGAAAGCGTCGACGATATTATCAACGATCTTGATAGTGGACTCCATCAAAGCAGGCACTAATCATGATAGTTGCCTCATTGGCATCAGGAAGCTCAGGGAATGCCACTCTCGTACAACTAGCAAATGGCGGTTTATTGGTTGATGCGGGTATCAGCCAGCGAAGCATCATACAACGCATTACCCAGTTAGGCACTACGCCGGCCCAACTCAATGGCATCGTTGTCACGCATGAACATAGCGATCATATTACTAGCGTCATTGCTATCGCCAAACGCTATCATGTGCCCATTCTTGCGAGTCACGGCACACTGAATGCATTGCGCGTGCCGTCATCGATTGCGACTATTCCATTACTCGCCAATCATCCATATGCAATCGCTGGCGCACAGATTACACCAATTCCAGTGTCACACGATGCAGCTGAGCCAATGGCCATCAAAATTCAATATGAGACCATCACGACCGTGATTGCGACTGATTTGGGCATGTGGGACGATGCATTAGTTGCAGCCTGTAGCGATGCGGATTTGGTCATTATTGAAGCAAACCACGAACGTGAACGTCTGCACCTGAGCAGTTATGCACCACATCTCAAGTTACGCATTGCGAGTCCACGCGGACATCTTGACAATGTACAAGCAGGCTTGTTTTTGGCACAGATTGCCCAAAATAAACGCCGCCGTACTGCCTGGCTCGCCCATTTATCCCATGAGGCAAATACCAGCGATTTGGCAGTGCGAAGTGTTAAAAGCATCCTCAATATGCATCGCGCAACGCAATACTACCAGGCGATTACCCCGCTCCCACGTAATCAGCATATGGTATGGGGACCGGAACAACGAGGTCTCCAATCATCGTTATGGGATGAATAATAGTCATCAGTACGACTTGACAATATAGAACAAATGTTCTATATTGTGTTATGTACGATACTTTCCGTACAAATAATCCTTGCGTAATGCTCAATCGTACGACGATTGCTTGGCAAATTCATGGACACATGATTGTTAAGGAGTCAACAGCATGCGATTCGGCAGCAGTACTTTCGATACCAGCCCTCACGCCACCGAAGGACTACGTCTTCAAGCACGATTTCTATCGGCCTCACACGCAGGGCACGGCGTTGTTCGTATCCCACATACATCGATTATCCCTCTTGATGCCACCACAACGACCACAATACGGCAATTACGTATGGCACATCAGTTGCGTTGCGTGATTCATGCGCCAATTGCGCCGCCACATCTACTACACACGCAATTGTCGACCTATGCAGAATTCCTGACACAAATCGAGGCTGTAGATGGCGTGATCATCTGTCATATGCTATCTCCATCGCCAGACGCATGGCACATGCTCAGAGAATTACCAGCACCCATACGGACGTATCTTGCCGTTGAGCTCACTAATCAACCAGTTGATAGTATATGTAACTATGGCATTCCGATTATTTTTGATTGGCTTCATTATCACATTCAAGGAACATGGCCATATAACCCTCTGATGGCGGCCGTCACTTGTCATCATACGTGGGGAACACGGCGACCATTGCTCCATTTAAGCTCTCCCGACACCAGTGACTATGGAGAGCACCACAAACACATCCATGGGCGGCACAGTGCTTATCTTGATTGGGCGACGCTCATGCACTTTGTCGGGCAGCTGAATGCACACATCGGTGATGCATTCGATATCGAGATTGAGGCCAAAGCAGGAGCCAAAGCTGTGGCACATTTTTTGCGGCAGTGTCAACTGCATACACCGCCACATTGGCAGCATATCTGGCAATCACGACTTTGAATAAAGGAGCACCGAAGTGCAGCAAATCACGCAGTATACAGGTGTAACAATTGCCATTGTCAAGCGCCCACAAGATTGGCAACGCATAACACACATGCAGCAATATCACCTACCAATACGCTATATCCCGCATATCATGCAATCGCCATGGATAGCATGGTACATGCCTAGGTGGCACACCATACAACCACACAGCATTCACTATGTGGCACATATGAAGGCCATGACCATTACACCACGGCAGGCATATCTCCCGCATGAAGCAGCACATCCACGCGCGAATAATCTGTATGCGGTACTCACCTTTGATGCAATCTATACGCTACGTGCCCCAATTATCAGCATTCGCTGGCGACGCATAGGTATTCATTACACGACATGGGGAGCACTTGTTCGCACAAATGACCTAGGAGCTCTATCGCAAGTGCATCAACGTATGCACGCATACGCACCAGGCATAATCGACAGCGACGAGTTATGCGATTTATTTGAGTCAGACATATCGTTGAACAATATCTCTAGCAATGCGACGTGAGTAACATGGCCATTGCATTGTCACAGATTACACCATATAGACGGACATGGTGCTCCAGAACTCAACACTGTTGTGCCAGCGCAATTACATCGGTAATCAACTGGCCTGGCGTTTGTGTCAAAGTATAGAACAACAGTTCCGAGTGCCCTCGACCTGGATAGACGCGCAACGATACTGTGGCACCGACATCGGTTAATGCACGCGCAAATTCTTGCGACATCTGTAACGGCACCGTCTCATCTTGATCACCATGAATTAACAGTGTACGTGGGATGTCGGCATGAACATAAGTCACAGGAGAGGTTGTACTGAATGCAGATTCACCACCCATCACGGCAGTCATAATCGGGGCGCTACGACCATTATCCAGTTCAAACTGATACTGTGCATTGATATCGTAGACACCACTTATACCGTAATATGCACAGATAGCAGATGAATTTAACTGATACGAAGCCAGCACACTGCGATCAAACACGGTCATTGCACTCAGCTGCGCTCCAGCCGATTGGCCACCAAACACAATGCGATTAGGGTCACCATTGTACTCTGCAATATTATTGACCGTCCATGCAAGTGCCGATGCAACATCATCACGCATCTGAGGATATGTAGCATCGGGATAGAGCTGATAGCGGGGTACTACAACGACTACGTCATACGGGACAAGTTTTTGGGCAACAAGTGCGTACAATTCTTTGTTACCACTGTTCCACCCACCACCATGAATATAAACTATCACTGGGTAATTTCCTGGTGCATCAGGTTGATAGATATCTAACAATTGATGGGGTTGATTGCCGTAAGCGACATTTTTGGCGATAGCCGGATGGGTTTCATAGTATTGTTGACCGAGTCGGTATGCATTCAGTAGCTGCACATTATAAACAATCTCGTCCCAAGCCCAAATACCAACCACGAGACCGACAATTGCCACACTCGAGACAATGAATCGCAATGATTTACGCACCATAATCACACACCGTTCACTATACTTACCTATATACTCAACGCTTGTATTCACACCGTTGGATGTCACAGACGCACGGTAATACCAGAAGGTCACTGAATGTCAGCGACCCTCTTTCTCCTTTTCTTCAAAAAGTATCAGATGACATCACCCAAAGTACACCCGAGACTGCCGTGGATGCATCTGATACATCATACGCGTAAACGGTACACTTTATGCGTCAATCATGACCGTTGCAACCTGCATGGCCCCGTCGGATGACCCTGCAAAGAGCATTCCAGTACCATATTGTGAGGCGATATGTTGCACCAATGGCTGTGCGTCGGGGCGCCCCAGCACGGCCACTGTACCACCACTCCCACCGCCGGTTATTTTTGCGCCATAGAGCCCGTGTGCGGGGCCAAGAGCACGGACCTGTGCCACAATAGCATCAGTAGCATCCGCACCAAGTCCGCAGGCATTATAACTTTCATGGGCCTGATACATTAATTCGCCGAGTAACTGCGCACGTTCGTGATCCACCGCTGCATGATGTAGAAGTGCGGCAAATAATCGCACGCGTTGATGTTCAAAAATTGGATGTGCTGTCGCTTGGCGCACCGGATAAACCTGGTGCGGATTAATCTGTGTGACGGTGTCATGGGTTGCCTGATAGTGGCGCAAAAAACTACCGCCATCGAGGTGATTGGGCAATTGGGCATAATAATGCATAAGTTCAGATGGGGTCATATTTGCCAGATAGCCATACCAGCGCGAGTCATCAATATGAGCAATACCATCAACAATCTGAGTTGGCATACCAAGTAGACTCGTTAAGATACGATATCCCATAAACGCAGCCACACGCACTGTGGTGTAATCTGCACCTGTAACTGCATGGCGCACGCCCGAATCAATACCCCACACCTGCAAATCATCGGGTAGTGCAACAGCATCAAGCAACTCGGCAGGTTGACAGCGAAGCGCAAGCAGTTGATTGGCAACACCACACGCCGATGTCATCTGATCCATGATGCCACACGGCGCACCGACAATATGATTTTCGACCATTTGACTCCACATAGCCAAGGTACGCCCATCAATCTCATATCCGACCAGCGCTAACAGCGCACGCATCGTTGCCACCTCAATCGCAGCCGAAGAACTCACGCCTTTGCCGAGCGGCACCTGTGAGTCAATCACAATGGTAAGACCATCATGCAAAAAGATATTTGCTTGTTGGGCGACAATAACAACCACACCTAACAAATAACTGGCCCATGCAGTATCAGGATTAACCGTCAATATCTGATGCAGTGTTTTGATATCAGCAATATGCCGATATATCTCGGCGATGGGCATTTCGACAAGATGAATGCCTGCCAAATCATTGGTTGCACCGCTAATGACGACCACCTGTCCGTCACAACGTTTTTGCACGGCAGCATAGGCAGCCTCAGCAAGCGGGAGTTGCAATACCAATGATCCTGAATAATCAGCTATCCCGCCCATGACATCAAGTCGGCCAGGCGCTCGCCCAATCAACCATGGACGATTGCTATCGATATTTGATTGTGCCAGCGCATGCAGTTTATCAATCTGGGCTTTCGAGATGATAGTCATTTGCGTACCTCCTCCAGCGCCATACCATGTTCAGTAAGAGTCTGTTGTAATGCAGGGATGAGTTGTTGCGCCAGTGTAGCATTTGCGACTGCAACCCACGATACCGGAGAATCAACGTCAAGTGGCGCATCGAGTGGTACTCCGTTCGCCTGACACACAATGACACCAGCCTCACGCGCAATCAACTCCGTACATACATCATATGGATGACAACACAACATCGGCTGATTCCCCATACGATTAGCCGGTGTCAATAACAGTGGACGGATATCAGCAAGCCAACGATCATGCCCCATTAATAACTCATAGAACTGCCCACCGGTCGAAATATACTGATCCTCAAATGACAACGCCCGCCCTTGTGGTAACTCACCTAACATACGCGCGACAAGTGCATCATCAACTGCCGCTAGACGCGCGCGGTCACCTGGGAAGAATCGCGCAATATTGCCGAATCCCTGGCGAATTGTCGTTGCTTGTGATGGGCGAATCGGGAGTGCAACCGTGGTACCACGTACTCGATCAAAGCGCTCGGCCTGCGCACCCTGACCTTTGATTGCCCATAGTGTATCGCTGAGATGTTGCTTGACGAGTGGAATCTCAGTCATGACTGATATTGTTATGTCATGTAGTCGGGTTGCAGCACCACGATACGGGGCGATTCCCGTCAAAATCCAGGCTGAGCGCTTTTGATACATCAAGCCCCGAGTGCCATCAATCGGATCTACAATAATCACATATTGCAAGGCATCTGGAGATACCCCATGTGGAAAATCGTGGATACCGCTTTCGCCGAGCCCCTCAGCGACCAACCGAAACGGCACTTTGGCACCTAAGTCAGCAAATTGTTCGAGTAATACCACCTCTGAGACACGATCAATGGCAAAAATCGTATCTCCACCCTCATGCCCAGTTACCTCAGCTAACTGTTCGAGCGCACTTGCCTCACAAGCCGACACCACACTATCGCGAATATGTTGATGTACGCGTTTAACAAACGCCAATAATTCATGCGGTTGCATCATCCCCCCCTTTTCGATAGTGCAAAAGCGATGTAGCCCGGAGTTGCGCTGCCGTTTGCTCGGGCGCCGTATCACTCAAAAAGTTCCCACCACCAATCTCAGGGCCAGCTAGATATTTGAGTAAATCTGGACGGCGTAATGGTGGTTGAAAAAGGATAAATGCATGATAGAAATCATACGTATTGCCATCGGTTGGTGCCTGATGCAGTGCCATAACATAGGGGAACGGCATTTGCCATAGATTATCAAAGCGAATGGTAATCGCTTGCACTGCAGCTGCAAGTGACAATGATTCAGCATCATTCAACTCATAGAAGTGAGCAACACGACGTTTTGGCACCACATAGACTTCGTAGGCATATCGAGCAAAATACGGCACATAGGCAACAGTGTATTCATCCTCATACAAAATCCGCCGACCATCAGCAATTTCGGCTTGATTAATATCAGTCAGTAGGCCACGGCCATGATCACGCCAATGAGACTGACTTGCCGACAACTCAACCTCAACGCTTTTGAAGACAAAATTCGTTGCATAAATCTGCCCATGTGGATGCGGATTTGAGACACCAACCACTTGGCCTTTGTTCTCAAAACAAAGGACATGATTGACCTCTGGACGTTGCCCGAGATCAAATGTTTGTTGTTGCCAGACACCAACAACGTCAGCAATATGAGACAAATTCATCTCGGCAAGTGTCAAATTATGGAACGGGCTAAAACAGACCACTCGAGCTATTCCATCGGCGCGTCGACTGACAAACGGGAATCCTAGAGTGACTGGATCCGGTGCGTTCGGACCAACACATGGATGATCGTTATCAAAGACGTAGACACCTTGATAGGTCGGGTTATGTGCGCCACTCACGCGCGAATTGCCTGGGCACAAATAACAGGTTGCATCATAGGCAGGATCAGGTGGTGGTATAGTTTTGACTGTTTGGCCAATCCACGGACGATTTTGACGGTGTGCAGCCACAATCACCCATTCTTGACGCAATGGATGCCAGCGCTCCTCCCACATGCCTGCGGTATGATTCATATATGCCTCGTTATAGAGATGCTTCATACTAATAATAAATGATTTATGCACGGTGTGATACAGCCATACTGTGGGGCAATGGTACAATGCAACTGTTCTTTATCACATTGGAGTGACGTTCGATGCGTATTTTGATAGTGGCAAATGCTCCGGTCATACCCGATCGCCGTATGCACCAACTTGCAACTCAATCTCACTCAGTCATTGCCGCAGATGGTGGAGCAATCACACTACAACGCGCCGGGATTCAACCACATATTTTGATTGGAGATCTCGACTCCGTCACGACAGCACACGTAGCTACGCTTGCAGACATCGGCACTGAAATCCGCCGATTTCGGCGCGATAAAGATGAGACTGACCTTGAACTCGCATTAATGGCGGCCGTCGAACTCGGCGCAACCCATATTGATTTATGTTGTGTCCTAGGCGGACGGTGGGATCACACCTTTGCGACCATTGCCCTCCTGACGATGCCGATTCTCAAAGATATTCACGTGTGCATCTACGCAGATAACCAGGTCTTGCAAATTGTGCGCGACAGTGTGTATATCGAGGGTCAACCAGATCATGTTGTCTCGCTCTTACCACTCACACCCGAAGTTACAGGTATTAATACTGCGGGACTACAGTATCCACTCGTCAATGCCACGTTATACTTCGCACATTCACGCGGCGTGAGTAATGTAATAACCCAAGCCCCAGCTCGTGTCAGCATCGCAACAGGGATTCTGTTGGTAGTCCGCCACGAAAGTAAAATTGTTAATTAGGCATTGATACGGCATAGTGTCGTTTCCACACATATAATTATTTCGTGGTGTTAGTATCTTGTAAATGATTTTGTGACAAATTTCATAATCATTGCGCAATAAATCGTGACATACTCAATACAAAAGTATTGCATTACGTATACAACGTGTGATACAATAGAGTCACGATATTGGGTGATGTTCAATACGTTCTAGGTATGTTTTGTTAAAACCCCCTTACGCACGTGTGATTGCACTCAAATCCCCTGGTCCGCGCATACCAGATTCCCCCTACGGCATTTACCCACCTTGGAGACTAGAGGAGAGCTAGCGATGAGCTACGCTGACAAGACGCTGACGTGCAAAGACTGTGGTGCACCATTTGTGTTTACTGCAGGCGAGCAAGAGTTTTACGCCCAGAAGGGCTTCACCAATGAGCCAACCCGTTGCGGTCCATGCCGCCAAACACGCAAGTCACAGATGAATTCGCGTGACGGCATGGGTGGTGGTTACCGCGATCGCGGCAACAGCGGACCACGTGAGCAATTCACGACAACATGTGCAGGTTGCGGCAAAGAGGCCACTGTGCCATTTGTACCACGCAACAACAAGCCAGTATACTGCGAAGACTGCTTCCAAAGCCAGAAGCGCAGCTACTAATTTCACGGTTTTTCTTTTCCTAAGCGGACCAGGTTTTTCCCACCCAAATGGCGCGATTTGGGTGGGTTTTTATTTGTAAGTAGGGCGTACTTACGACATTCACACACCCCACACAACTAGGCAAAACCCCTACTACCAACCTTGCTTCTGAGCGTGCGATCAACACACAATGACGGGGCGCCGCACGCGACGCCCCTACTAGATACAGGGCGCCCTTTCGGACGCCCATACCACACCTAATCTACCAAATTACATGCTGACGCCTGTCGGCTTTTTTGAGCGCCAGATGGCCCAAACAAACCCAACAATACTCAAAGCCATCACAATCATCACACCCACGCCCATCGGCTCCCCTTCGGGGCGCGCAGTAACAATGATTGGCGCAATAATCAACGATACCAAGTTCATTACCTTAATCATGGGATTAAGGGCGGGGCCAGCAGTATCTTTGAGTGGATCACCGACGGTATCACCGACAACAGCAGCTTTGTGGGGCTCGGAGTGCTTGCCACCAAAGTTACCTTCTTCGATGTACTTCTTGGCGTTATCCCATGCGCCACCTGCATTTGACTGATAGACAGCCAAGAGTTGTCCAGAAAGAATCACACCAGCCAAGAAGCCACCAAGCGCCTCAACGCCGAGCATAAACCCGACAATCATCGGTACGACAACGGCTAGGATGCCAAGGCCGAGCAATTCATTTTGGGCAGCAGTTGTTGAGATGCTGACGGCTCGGGCATAATCAGGCAACACGGTTCCTTCCATTACACCAGGAATTTTGAACTGACGCCGCACTTCGTTGACGATCTCAGCGGCTGCACGTGACACAGCCCGAATCATGATAGACGAGAAGAGGAACGGAATCGCGCCTCCGACAAGCAAACCAATGAACACATCGGGTGCCGCAACATTGATTTGCATCAACTTCTCCACGCCGATTTGCTCTTGCACCTTGCCGACATCGGTCAAGAACGAGCCAAACAATGCTACCGCAGCAATCACGGCGGAGCCGATTGCAATACCCTTGGTCACAGCCTTGGTGGTATTACCGACGGCATCGAGGTCGTCCATCACATTGCGAGCATTCTTCTCAAGATTTGACATCTCACCAATACCATTGGCATTATCCGAGATTGGACCAAACGAGTCCATCGAAATCGTATTACCAGTCAGTGTCAACATGCCAATACCAGTCAGTGAGACACCATACAATATCGCCGTGAACTGGGTGGCAGCTGGCTCACCGGCATAGATGAAGACCGAGGCCATCACCGAGACACCGATGACAATGGCTGACCACATACTCGACTCCATGCCCAACGCCGTACCCGACAAAATGTTCGTTGCGGCACCAGTTTGTGAGGCAGCGCTAACTTCTTTGACCGGCTTATGCGCGGTCGAAGTGTAATACTCAGTCAGTTTATCAAGCGCAATGGCGAGCAAAATACCCGCCACAGTGGCCAAGAATGGCTTCCAGTCTACAGCCCCTGTGGCTGGGTCAATCATGTAGTATTGCGTCACGGCAGCAAAACCGACCACCGACACGGCAGCCGCCAAATAAAAGCCGCGATTCATGGCACCCATGGCATCGCGCTTGGTCTCATCGGTCTTGACGACTGTGTTGCCAATCAGCGATGCAATCACGCCGATACCACGTAAAATCAATGGGAAGATGACAAAGCGCATATCGTATTGACCATCACCCATCACGCCCATCACGGCGTCACCGAGCACAATACCAAGAATCAAGGCCGAGACAATCGTCACCTCGAAGCTCTCAAACACGTCGGCGGCCATACCAGCACAGTCACCGACATTATCACCGACCAAGTCTGCAATAACGGCCGCATTGCGCGGATCATCCTCGGGGATGCCGGCTTCGACTTTGCCAACCAGATCCGCGCCAACATCTGCCGCTTTGGTATAAATACCGCCACCGACACGCATGAAGAGTGCAATCAACGACCCACCGAAGCCGAAGCCGAGCAGGGCATCAGGAGCACTGATATCGTAGACCATAAAAATCAGCGTGCCACCGAGCAAGCCAAGTCCGACAGTCAACATACCTGTCACCGTACCGGAGCGATAGGCGACCTGCAGGGCCGGGTTGTAGCCTTTGCGAGCCGCTTGAGCAACACGTACATTGCCCTCAACTGCGACATTCATGCCAACATAGCCGACCGCATATGAAAAGAAAGACCCCATTAAGAAGGCAACTGCTCGGCCGATTGCCACCCACCATAATGCAGCCTCTTCGGTACCGAAGCGCTCTACCGCTTCACGAGTGGGCGGGATGATGAGCACGCTTGCACCCAGTACAAACGTTAGCACTGCGATCAAAATTGCAATGGTACGGAATTGCCGGCTCAGATAGGCATTTGCCCCAGCCTTAATGAATCCCCATACCTCTTGCATGCGCTCTGTGCCTTTGTCCTGGGCCAAAATCTGGGCCCGCAGGATAAAAGCGTAGGCGATACCGAGCAAAGACATGCCCAGCACCGCCCAGACGGCCGACTGTTCGAACAGTGTTAAATGTTGCATTGTGTTCCTCATGTGATCTAATGCGCGGATCCGGCCTCGTTGCCGCTTTGCGCCGTCAGGCTGACACTACCCTGACGGATCCTATCCACGGGAGCTGAGTATAATGCTATTCGGTGGATAGTTGAAGCTCCTCGATTGTAGCATATTTTTTGTCAAGCATAAACACCATGCACTCCACCGGGCGCACGGTCGGCAACCTGGCGAAATATCACAACCCCACGACGATTCCACCGGGCACCCTATCGGACACCCTTACGACACACTCACGGAGTTCCCAACACACCCGACTGGTGGAATGCAGCAATTTGTGTCGCATCAAAACCAACCTCGGCCAATATCTCATCGGTATGTTCGCCGAGCATCGGGGGGTGACGCCGCACTATGGCAGGAGACTCAGTCAAACGATATGGTGCCCCAACAACCCGAATATCGCCAGCTTTGGGATGCGCAATCGTCACCACCTCGTCAAGCGCTTTGACTTGTGGATCTGCAAACACACTTGCCATGTCATTAATTTCACCAATTGGCACACCCGCCGGAATCAACATATCTTGGAGCTCACGCTTGGTATACTGCTTGAATACCTTGTCGAGCTCAGCATTCATGACCGCATAGTTGACTGAACGATCGTGATTGGTAGCAAATCGTGGATCACGACTGAGTTCTGTGATATGTAGTGCATCACAAAATCGTTGCCACAACACATTAGTGCCTACCGCCAGATTAAACCAGCCGTCTTTGGCCTGGTAAACACCGTACGGCGCAATCTCGGGGTTATGATTACCAGTCCGCTTAGTCACATGTCCCGTCGCCAAATATGCTGCCGCATGATATGACATCATTGCCAACTGCCCCGATAAGAGTGAGGTATCAATATATTGGCCGATACCTGTTTGCATGCGATATATGGTGGCGGCCATAATAGCAAATGCGGCATTCATGCCACTAATAATGTCTGACAAGGCAATACCAACACGCATTGGATCACCATCAGCATAGCCAGTCATACTCATCACTCCACCAAGCCCTTGAATTACCTGGTCGTAAGCGGCGCGCCCATGGTCAGGGCCCTCTTGGCCAAAACCTGATATTGAGCAGTAGATGATATCCGGACGAATGGCCTTACATTCCGCATAATCAAAACCATACTTTGCCATTTTGCCAGGCACAAAGTTTTCAATAACAATGTCACTTTGTGCAACTAGTGTGCGCATAATCTCGGTGCTATCAGGGTGGCGCAAATCAAGCGTTATACTGCGCTTATTACGATTGACACTCAGAAAGTACGTGCTTTCGCCGTTCACAAACGGCGGGCCCCAAGCGCGCGAGTTATCGCCTATCTTCGGTTGCTCTACTTTGATGATGTCGGCGCCCATATCACCCAACATCTGAGTGCAGTACGGGCCAGTCAAGGCGCGGGTCATGTCGAGCACACGGATGTTCGTCAGTGGTTGCATACAATAATCCCTTCGCACACATCAAATGACACACAGGTTGTGCTTTTTTTCACATATCGAATATACCATAGATTTGCGCACGCCAAACAATTATATATCCCCAGTAGAGACGTAGCATGCTACGTTTCTACTGGGGATTACAATTCCACACAGGCGATGAGTTTCTCGGTATCAGTGGTGACACCTATCTTGAGCCACGCCAAAAACTCGACATTACCGGCAGGCCCTTGAATGGGAGATCGGGCTAGCCCAGCACAACCATAGCCCAAATCTGCGGCTGAGCGCAATACCTCTCGGATAGTCTGGGCACGTACGGCGGTATCGCGCACAACGCCACCCTTGCCGACTTGGTCGACTCCAGCCTCGAACTGTGGTTTGATGAGACCGATAATCCAGCCATCGGGGGCAAGCAACGTTTTGACCGCGGGTAGTACCAACCTGAGTGAGATAAACGCCACGTCAATCACGGCGGCCTGTGGTGGTAAGACAGCATGATCGGCAGCAGGCAACTCGGTGAGATAGCGGATGTTGGTACGTTCGAGCACAATGACTTTAGGGTTACTACGAATCGAGTAGTCGAGGATGCCGTAGCCGACATCCACAGCATATATGGCTGCCGCACCACGTTGCAACAGCACATCGGTGAACCCACCAGTTGATGCACCGACATCAATGGCAGTTATTCCTGTCACGTCAATCCCGAATCCATCGAGGGCATGGGCAAGTTTGTAACCACCACGACTTACATAGGGCAAACTCTCCTCGACCGCAAGTTCGGCCGTGAGGAGCAAATTCTCGCCGGCCTTACGGCAGACTTGACCGTTGACACGCACCACGCCGGCCATAATCAAGGCCTGCGCCTTGGCGCGTGACTCAGCGAGGCCACGCGCCACCAACAACAGATCTAAGCGCATCCGTTCAGCTTTACTCACTGACCAATTGCTCCTGCAGTGCGAAAGGTAGCGATGTCACTCTCGGCAAAGCCTAACTCACGCAAAATCTCATCGGTATGTTCACCCAAACGTGGCGGATAGCGGCGAATCGTGCCAGGGGTCTCAGAGAAGTTATATGGCGGGCCGACCACGCGCACATCGCCAGCCGTGGGGTGAGCAATCGTGTGTACCAACCCAAGTGCCTGGACTTGTGGGTCCTCAAACGCCGCTTTGATGTCGCGCACTGCACCAATCGGAATCCCAGCTGGCTCGAGAATCCGCTCAAGCTCAGTTACCGTGTAATTAGCAAATACAGCATCAAGTAGTTGATTGAGGGCTGGTCGTTGCTCGGCACGACTACGATTGGTGGCAAAGCGCGTATCGGCTTTGAGGTCAGCGAGATTAAGTGCATCACAAAATCTGCGCCACAAATCATCGGTACCGACCGCCAAATTAAACCAAGTATCTTTGGCGCGATAGACTCCGTACGGCGAAATCGTTGGGTGGTGATTGCCACTGCTCGCTGGCGCCTCACCAGTGGCAAAGTAGCGCGCTGCTTGGTATGTCATAATCGCCAGCTGGCCAGACAAGAGCGAGGTATCAATGTACTGGCCAACACCCGTCGCTTGGCGATGAAAGGCTGCTACCATCACCGCATAGGCGGCATGCATACCAGCCACGAGGTCAGCAATCGCAATACCTACGCGCATCGGCGTACCATCGATTTCGCCGGTCACACTCATCAGGCCGCCAAGCCCTTGAGCGATTTGGTCGTAGGCCGCGCGCTCACGGTCAGGGCCAACTTGACCGAACCCCGAGATTGAGCAGTAGATGAGATCAGGTCGGATGGCTTTGCACTGTTCATAGCCAAAGCCAGAGCGTTCCATGGTGCCCGGCACAAAGTTTTCGATAATAATATCACTCTGCGCCACCAACTTTTGCATGATGGCAGTACTATGCTGGTTGCGCAAATTCAGCGCCATACTGCGCTTATTGCGGTTGACGCTGAGATAGTAGCTACTTTCCCCACCTTCAAATGGTGGTCCCCAAGCACGTGAGTTATCACCCACCCCAGGTTGTTCAATTTTGATGATATCGGCACCCATATCACCCAGCATTTGCGTACAGTAGGGTCCCGTGAGAGCGCGGGTCAGGTCGAGAACACGCAAATTAGCAAGTGGCAACGTCATAGTACACCTTTTATGTCAAATCAATACAACTGCAGTGTTGCATTGTGCACCTGATTATCCGGTATTTTTGAGACCAGCGGCAAGGCCGCTAATCGAGAGCAGGATAGCGTCTTCAATCTCTTCGTGACCTTCCATGTCAGGGTTGGCACGCAGGCGTTTGAGGAGCTCAACTTGCACATACGAAATCGGATCAACGTAAGGATTGCGTTGGGCAATTGAGTGTTGCAAGACCGGACTACGTGACAATAATTTGTCACTATCGCTAATCATACATACGGCCGATACACTCCGATGATACTCCTGCTCAATAATTGTCATCATCTCGCTGGCGAGGACTTGATCGCTGACTAACTCGGCATAGCGCTGGGCGATATACATGTCAGCTTTGGCCAGAATCATCTGGGCGTTATCGATCATCGAGCGAAAGAATGGCCACTCGCGATACATCTGCTGTAACAGGTGTTGTGCCTGCGCTGGGCCCTCGGTATGTCCAGCCACAAATTCGCTGACGGCCGTACCGAGCCCATACCAACCCGGTAAGGTGAAGCGGGATTGCATCCAACTAAAAACCCACGGAATAGCGCGCAAATCCTCGATACGCTGACTGTTGCGCCGGGCTGCTGGGCGACTGCCGATTTTGAGCCGACTAATTTCGGCAATCGGCGTCACCTCACGGAAGAATTGGACAAACTGTGGATGACCGTACACCAAGCTACGATAGCTCTGACGCGACGTCGTCGCCAATTGTTCAAGTGCATTGGTCCACGTAGATGGAGGATCAGTTGGCTGGGCAAACGCAGCCTTGATAACGGCGTGTAATACCTGTTCAAGGTGGCGTTTTGCGATAGCAGCAAGTCCATACCGATCGGAGATGACCTCTCCTTGTTCGGTGATTTTGATTTGACCAGCCACACTCCCCGGCGGTTGGGCCAAAATCGCCTCGTTGGTAGGACCACCACCACGCCCAATTGAGCCGCCACGACCGTGGAAGAGGCGCATACTAATGCCATATTCGCGGCCAATATCACGCAACTTACGCTGTGCCTCATAGAGGGCCCAGTTAGCCGCCACAAATCCGACATCCTTGTTGCTGTCAGAGTAGCCGATCATAACCTCTTGGAGATTACCACGTTTAGCGAGATGCGCCCGGTAACTTGGCACATCCCAGCAGGCGCGGATGATATGTTCGCCATTGGCGAGGTCATCTCCGGTCTCAAACAAGGGCACGATATCAATGCCACCATTGGGCAACTCAAGCACACCAGCCTCGCGCGCCAATAGTAGCACCGTGAGCACATCGGAGACGCCTTTGGTCATACTCACAATCACGGTCTGGATGACGCCTGGGGCTAATTGCTCGTTGATAGCAGAAATTACACGGAAGGTTTCGACGATTTCATTCGTTGCCTCGCTATACGGCAAGCGTGCCGGGATGAGCGGACGATGGGTATCAAGTTCATGTTGTAACAGCGCAGCACGTGTTGCCTCGTCACAAGCCATATAATCGGCATGCACACCAGCATTCGCCAAAATTTCGGCAAGGGCAGTAGCATGGCGCTCACTATGCTGGCGTACATCGAGAGTGGCAAAGCTGAGACCAAAGACCTCAATCTGACGAATTAAATCGCCCAGCGATCGACTAGCCGCATCGGACCCACCATATGCGACAAGCGAATCCTGCATCAGGTGCAAATCGGCGAGTAACTCATCTGCTGTGTCATAGCTATCCGGGTGATGATCGTCATGTGCAAGCGGCCATACCGGCTTCAACCGTTCGGTAGCATCAATGGTGTGTTGGAGGCGATGCGCAATAAATAGGCACTTACGGCGATACGGCTCGTGCGGATAACGTCGATTGATTTCAGCATCATACTCGGGGAATCGTTGGGCATATTGGGCGAGCGATTCACGCAGTTCGGCAGTAATTGATACTTGGCGATCAGAATAACTCAGACGCCGACTAATCATGTCACACTGATTCCGATAAAACTCAAGTGCAGCCAAACGCATCAGGCGCACCGCGGTTACGGTTGTCTCGGGGCGGACAAATGGATTGCCGTCGCGGTCACCACCCATCCATGAACCGAAGCGCAAAATTGCCGGCACGCGCCAATTGACACCTGGGTACTCACGGGCGAGCGAGCGCTCGAGCTCACGATACAGATTGGGGATGAGATTGACGATGCTCTGTTCAAAGTAGTAGAGTCCGTTGTTTACCTCATCGATGACGGTTGGTCGGACCACCCGAATCTCATCGCTTTGCCACATACCGAGCATCTCCTCGCGCACGAGACTGACGACCTCAGGGTCATCGAGATGTGACATATCGGTGGCAGCAGCGCTAAGTGCAGTAGCTAGACGGCGCAATTTATCCAGAATGGTGCGACGCCGAGCTTCGGTAGGATGTGCCGTAAACACAGGGCGGATACAAGCCTGCGTCATCCACGCGGTGAGCTCAGTAGAAGTGACACCAGTCTTGGCGATAGCGCGGATAGCCTCGCCGAGCGACTCACTGCGTGATGTACCATTCAGACGCGCCGTCCGATCACGCTCATCAAGCACCCAAATGCGTTGGAGTTGCTCAGAGAGATTCACCAGTGCAAAGTACGTACTAAATGCCTTGAGGATATTTTTGAGCCCAACCACATCAAGATTGGCGATGTGCCGTTGCAAATCACGGATGCGATCAGGTGAAGGCTGCTGACGTAGCTCTTTGCTGAGCGAACGAACGAATTCTTCGCTTTCATATGCGGACAAGCCGGCCTGTGAACGAATCACGTCGCCGAGCAAATCCCCCAAAAAATGAATTACCGCCGACAGGCGATCACGCCCGCCGCGGTCTTGTGGCTGGGGCATAGACATGCTCCGTTGCGTCTTCGGTTGATTCCAGGTAATTATACCCCAAATTATGTCGGTGCTTATCGTACTTAACGACACAACGTTTATGTAAGCGGGACACAGGCATATGCGAATACTATGCACGATATGCAAAATTTTTGGTGATATACACGTATCAGAATTGACATGGTGTATATAATCTCATGGTAGAATAGCGTTGTTCCGCTCAGACACCTGAATACGATCCAAGGAGGATCACAAATGGATTACACACCACGTCCCGAGCACAAGTTCACTTTCGGGTTATGGACAGTCGGCAACGTCGGCCGCGACCCATTTGGTGAGCCGGTACGCGCGACAAAGTCGCCGGTTGAATTGGTGCATCTCCTCGCCGATGTTGGCGCATATGGCGTGAACTTTCATGACAACGATTTGGTACCGATTGATGCGACACCAGACGAGCGCAACCAGATTGTGCGCGATTTTAAGAAAGCCCTGAACGACACCGGTTTGGTTGTGCCGATGGCCACTACCAACCTATTCAACGACCCAGCATTCCGCGACGGCGCATTCACCTCAAACGATGCCGCGGTCCGCGCCTATGCTGTGCAGAAGACGATGCGTGCGATTGATTTGGGCGTTGAGTGTGGCGCCAAGGTGTATGTGTTCTGGGGTGGTCGTGAAGGCACTGAGACCGACGCCACCAAGAACCCCGCCGAGGCCGTCAAGCGCTTCCGCGAGGCGATTAACTTCTTGACACATTACGTCAAATCACAAGGTTATGACTTGCAGTTTGCGCTTGAGCCCAAGCCAAACGAGCCCCGTGGCGATATCTTCTTGTCAACAGTCGGTCATGCACTTGCATTTATCAGCACACTCGATCATGCTGAGATGGTCGGGGTCAACCCCGAGGTCGCCCACGAGACGATGGCCGGACTGAACTTCTTGCATGGAGTGGCTCAAGCCTGGGAGATGGGTAAGCTGTTCCACATTGATCTAAACGACCAAGTGATTGGTCGCTACGACCAAGACTTCCGTTTTGGTGCAGCCAATCTCAAGGGTGCATTCATGCTGGTCAAGTTCCTCGAGGATGTCGGTTATGCAGGCAACAAGCATTTTGACGCACACGCGTTCCGCACCGATGATTACGAGGGTGTCAAGGCATTTGCTCGTGGCTGTATGCGCACGTATCTTATCCTCAAGGAAAAGGCCAAGCGCTGGAACGAAGACAGCGAGATTCAAGCATTGGTACGCCAAGTCAACAGCATTGCCCCTGGTTTGCCAGCCTGGCAGGGTGGATTCACCAAAGAAAAAGCTGCCGCACTCAGTGCCCACACGTTCGATCGCAAGGCGATTGGCAGTCGCGGGCAACCATACGAGCAGCTGGATCAGTTGACCAACGAAATCATCATGGGTGTGCGCTAAACCAGTACCCAGTGTTGCCGCACGATAACGCACTTAACAGCAGGGGATTTCGTACGAAATCCCCTGCTGTGCAATCCATGTCACGAAAGGAACAGGCAGATGCCACTCTTTCTCGGTATTGATATCGGCACTTCAGGTGCCAAAGCAATTGTCTGCGACAGCGATGGCCGAATTGTCGCTACTGCGCTCGCCGAATACCCTATCTACAGTCCACAGCCACTCTGGAGTGAGCAAAACCCTAGCGACTGGTGGCATGGCGCCCAAACAGCCATCCGCGACGTGGCCAAGGTAGTTGACGCTAGCCAAATCGCTAGCATCGGCTTGACCGGTCAAATGCACGGTTCGGTCTTTTTGGATGCGCACCAACAGGTGATTCGCCCAGCACTTTTATGGAACGACCAGCGCACCGCTGCTGAATGTGTGGAAATCACCGAGCGTGTTGGGGCAGCGCGCTTAATCGAGATTGCAGGTAACCCGGCCTTGACCGGATTCCAGGCCCCCAAAATTATCTGGTTGCGCAATCATGAACCAGCCAACTACGCCCGATTAGCGCACATCCTCCTACCCAAAGACTATATCCGCCTGTTAATGAGTGGTGTGGCAGCCGCCGATGTAGCCGATGGAGCCGGCACATTACTCGTCGACTTGCGCAGTCGCGATTATTCGGCCGAAATCCTTCAAAAGCTCGACATCAAACGCGAGTGGCTACCGACGCTTTACGAGGGACCCGCAGTCACTGGTCATCTCAAGGCCGATATTGCGGCCACACTCGGTCTCAAGGCTGGATTACCGATCATCGCCGGTGGCGGCGACAATTCGGCAGCGGCCATCGGTACTGGCATTGTCAAAGCCGGTGCAGTCAGTAGTAGTATTGGCACAAGTGGGGTCGTATTTGCACATAGCGACACGATTGCGCTCGACCCTCAAGGGAGACTGCATACGTTCTGTCATAGTGTGCCAGGCGCTTGGCACATGATGGCGGTTACATTGTCAGCAGGTGGAGCATTTGGCTGGTTGCGCAACACGTTACGCCAAACCGGCGCAGCAAGCTTGTCATACGATGATTTGACCAAAGCCGCCGCCGAGGTGCCAGCCGGAGCCGAGGGGTTGATCTTTTTGCCGTATCTGTCGGGTGAGCGTACCCCGCATCTCGATCCGCTGGCCCGAGGCGCATTTGTGGGATTGACCACGCGACACGGGATTGGCCACATGGCACGGGCCGTGATGGAGGGCGTGACGTTCTCACTGCGTGACGGTATCGAGATTATGCGCGAACTCGGCGTGCCAACCAGCGATGTCCGAGCTACCGGTGGCGGCGGCAAAAGTGCCTTATGGCGTCAGATGCAAGCAGACATTTACAACGCACCAGTCTCAACCCTAGCAGCCGAAGAGGGGCCAGCCTATGGGGCGGCGTTGTTGGCCGGCGTAGGTACTGGACATTTTGCCGATGTGAATGATGCCGTCAATCGCTGTGTGCGCGTCGTTGCAACAACCCAACCACACGCAGATGCAGTCGCCAAATACAACCAAGTGTATGCGATCTATCGCCGTATGTATGGGCATTTGCGTGACGATATGCATGCGTTGGCCGGGTTGGTATAAATCAA